>JBGTIQ010000056.1:0-5814 GCA_041745575.1 Pyrinomonadaceae bacterium | reverse complement strand
GGAGATTCGGGTTCGATCTCAGCCGCGACTTTAAATATTACCGGCGGCGTTACCGTTCCAGCCGAAGCCAATGTTGACTTTGACGGCGACGGCAAATCGGACTATGTAACAGCGCGTGATAATACACCGCCGCCGGCGATTGGAACATTTAACAATGAGTTTTTCAGAGCCGACACGGTTCGTGAAAAACTGAGACTTCAAGCTGAAATGTCCGATTCGGCAGTACCTGAAAATCACGGCACGAGTATCTCGTGGTATATTCACCAAAGCCAATCGGGAACACCCAGAGTTCAAGGTTTCGGAACAGCCGCGACTGATTTTCACGTGCCGAACGACTACAATGTCAACGGTAGAGACGATTTAGCGGTCTGGCGACCGGGTGCACCGGGCGTTGCCGCATTTTATATTTTGAATGCAACCGATTTTACGATCCGTGAAGAGCTGTTCGGGCAGACGGGCGATGACACGGCGATCACCGGCGATTATGACGGTGACGGCATTGCCGATCTCGCATCATATCGCTGTCCCGCGCTTGGTGCGGGCGACGGTCAATGTTTCTTCTTCTATAAAGGAAGTATGAACAATCCAAGCGGAAACATTACCTATGTGCCGTGGGGATTTGGTGAACAGTTCGACTTTTTCGTTAATCCGGGCGATTTTGACGGTGACGGAAAATTCGATTTCTGTATCCAGAGAACCGATCCCTTCTCTGCGGGAGCCGGACAATTCGTTTTGCTCAAATCGGGCGGTGGAATCGAATATATTAACTGGGGACGCAACAGCGATCTCATCGTGCCGGGCGACTATGACGGCGATGGCAAGTACGACTTCTGCGTTTCGAGAACGGAAACCATCGGCGGCAATCCGGGACGTTCGTATTACATTCTCGAACGCGACGGCGGCGGCACGGGCATCAGTCCGATTCGGTGGGGCATCGCGGGCGATGTTCGCACACCGGGCGATTATGACGGCGACGGCAAAACCGACATTGCTATCTGGCGACCGAGTGCAACCGCAGGTGAGAGCCGGTTCTACGTCAGACGTTCGAGCGACGGTGCGCTTCAACAATTCCAGTGGGGACAATCCGGCGACTTTGCAGTTGCAGCCTGGATCGTCCACTAGACTTGGAATTTCATTTGTTTTATTTCGGGCTGAGCGTTAAACCTCAGCCCTTTTTTTCTGGCCGCGGTCGGTAATGCGTTATCGCAATGGGCGGTTATAATGACGCTGCGTTTCGATCCTAAATCAACTCACGGAAAGTGTAATTCCAGTAACCAGTTTAGAGTCGCCAGTAGCCAAGCTGCTCTTCTGGAATCTGGTGACGACTACTGGATACTGGTTCCAAAACCGGTTACGACCACTTCCGACTTGATCGAATTTGCTATGTAACAGCCATCGTGGGCGGCGTGGTGGAGCTCGGCGATCTCCTGTGTGGTTGGTCGGGTCTCGGCCGACCATTGGATCTTCGGATCGAGGGTTATCTTTGAGATCCACTGCTTGCCGTCTTCGGTCGACGTCATTTCGCCGACGGCGTTATCTTCATAAGCGTCGATCACAAAACCCTTCTTCGCAGCAACCCAAAGAAACGTCAACATATGACAAGACGCCGTGGCAGCGACCAGAGCCTCTTCGGGATCGACCGCTTCCTCGATTGAAAAAGGAACTCTAACGGCATGCGGCGAGGATGAAGCGGAAACCGTCACCCCACCGTCAAACGACCACGTGTGCCCACGCGTGTAACGGTTTTTCGTGAACGTATCGGGAGAATCGGACTTCCAGATGATCTTTGCGGTGTATGTGGACATTCTTAAACCTCGATCTCATCAGGCCGGAGCCAGACCAACTTTCCGTCCCGCTCGATCGGAACTGGATTGCCAGCGCGTTTGTGCATGAGAAGCGCCTCACGCACGGCTCGTTCGTAAGCCCTGTTGATCTCTTCGCTGTAACGGTCAAAGAGACTCTCTTCGGATCCTAGCTTCGTATCTCGTTCCATATTGGTGAATCAAAGACGGTCTCGCCGTTTTTTTGAGTATATCGCGCAATCTCCGCGGCAGGCGTAGGGCCAGCGTTAAAAAAGCGCCAGGAATCAGCGACTGGAAGATACAATTCAAAAAAGTTTTTCGTGCCGCGATTGAATCTGCGTCGGATCGTATCTTCAGGAATCGAATGGCCGCCGAGCTTCACTCTCGCACCGACCCGAGCGATAGCGAGATCGACACTTCTCAGCCAAAGAAACACGACACTCACCCGGTAATCAGCAGTTTCCTTGAGTTCCCTGAGCCAGCCCGCATAAAACCGTGATGCGAGTGTCGTTTCGAAAGCAAAACTTTTTTTCTCTTCAGCGAGCTCATGCAGTCTGCCGAGCATGACTCGCCCGGCATCGAACGATGCATTCTCCGGTGCAAATGCCGAGAGACCTTCAGCTATCGTGTCCGCGTTCACATATTCAAGGACGTGTAGCGTATCGCGCAAAAGAGCCGGGGCGAGGGTGGATTTTCCAGCTCCGTTCGGTCCGGCGATTACAATGATGTCTGGCATTAGTTTAAGATCCAGTACTCGTACGTATAATACCCCGTCTCAATCGGCACGTAGTAGAATCTCAAGCGACTCCGCGATACTCCGTTTCCAACAAGCTCCTCCGTAATATTCGTCTTGCTCTCGCGGAAGCAATGACCTCCGCCGCAGCGAATAACGATATTGATCCTCGATCGCGGATTAGCTTTCAAGAATCGAGCTACAAGTTCGCCGTCCCTTGCCGGCGGACACTCGCTAGCGTCGAACCCGCCGGTGACCAGCACAAAAGGCTTCGACCGCTCGGGCAGCTCATATGTCCAGTCGGACACATAGTTAAAATTGAGTTTCGAGTCTCTATCAACCTTCCAGAACTCGAGTTCAAGATCGGTTAGGCCGTGCCGCCTGACAAAGATCACTCGTTTCGGGTCGAAGTTGCGCCAGAAAATATGGTTCTCGATCATTTGCCGTCGGCGGACGACCTGAAGATAATTCGCCTCATCGCTCAGCACAACATAGCCCACAGTGGCCGGCTCTTGCGAAAGAGCAACGAGGAAGTCGTCAAGAGTACTCCGAAAGATCGAACAAGGAACTTTGTCGATCCCCGCGACCCATGTTGCTCCGGGTTCTTGTCCCAGTGCGGAACTAAGAGAAAAGAAGACTGAGAGTAGTGCAGCCGCTATTTTCATCTCTAAGGCCTTAATCTATACAACATTCTCGGAAACGGAATGGTCTCGCGGACGTGTTCGATTCCGCACATCCATGCGACTGTTCGTTCGATGCCCATACCAAAGCCGGCGTGCGGAACGCTTCCGTATCGTCGAAGATCGAGATACCACTCAAACGTGTCCTGCGGCAGGTCGTGGGCCTTAAGCTGCTCGATCAGATAGTCGAGGTTCGCGGCACGTTCGCCGCCGCCGATGATCTCTCCATATCCTTCGGGTGCAAGCAGATCGATACCAAGCGCGCATTCGGGCCGGTCCTTATCGACTTCGAAATAAAATCCCTTGATTGCGGCGGGGAAGTGATGGACGAAAACCGGCTTACCGAACTGGCTCGAAAGATACGTTTCGTCAGGTGCGCCAAAATCGCCGCCCCATTCGAAACGTTGTTGGAACGCCGGCATCTTGCCGGCCTCTGCGTCGGTGCCGGCAGGATGCCGGCGCTCCATATCATAGCCTTCCTGCAGCATCTTCACTGCGTCGTCGTAATGCAGACGCGGAAACGGTGCCGCAATCGCTTCGAGAACGGCCGTGTCGCGCTCAAGCGTCTTCAATTCTTCGGGCCGATCAGTCAAGACCCGCTCGACGATCGCGAGGATCAAACCCTCGCCGAGATCCATCATGTCTTCGTAACCGGCGTACGCAACCTCAGGCTCAACCATCCAGAACTCCGTCAGATGACGACGCGTCTTTGATTTTTCTGCGCGAAACGTCGGGCCGAACGCGTATGATTTTCCGAACGCAGCCGCCGTCGCTTCGTTGTAGAGCTGTCCCGATTGCGTCAGATACGCTTTGTCATCGCCAAAGTAATCGACTTCAAAAAGCGTCGTCGTTCCTTCACAAGCGGCCGGTGTAAAGATCGGTGTATCGGCAAGCGTAAAACCATTGTCATCAAAATAATCGCGGACCGCCTTTATGACAGTGTGGCGAACTTTCAGAACGGCGTGCTGCTTTCTCGAACGGATCCAAAGATGCCGATTGTCCATTAGGAATTCGGTTCCGTGTTCCTTCGGAGTGATCGGATAGTCGTGGACATTCTGCAGAACCTCCAGGCCTGTGACGTCGATCTCAACGCCAAGGGACGATCGTTCATCAGCCTTCACCGATCCGGTAACGATGATCGAAGATTCCTGTCCGAGCGATTTCGCCTTCTCGAATACGGCTTCGTCGTTGCCTTTAAAGACAACGCACTGCACGATTCCCGAACCGTCGCGGAGTTGCAGAAATACAAGCTTTCCACTCGAACGCGTATTGTAGAGCCAGCCCTTAAGCGTGACTTCTTCACCGATGTGATCCGTTAGATCAGAGATGTAGTTTTGCTTCATACTGTGGCAAAAGGATGATTGTAGTTGAAAGGCAGGGAACTAACAAAATTGCTTGGAGCCTCCGCCCACTTGGCACGTGGCTGGCTTTTGACGCACTCAAGTGTAAGTTTATTTTGGCGGATTGGTTCGTATCAGCAGCGCCTTGAATCGAGGGTCGGAGCGCAGATCGTCAAACCAGGGGTGCACATCAAGCGTACTAAATCCTATGCTGCCATCATCGATTCCCTTTCCCAACCAGAAGTAGGCTTCATCTTTATTGCCGAGGCCTATGTAGGGTACCGCAAAGTGGAAAGTACCAATATGTTCGTGCTCCGCCAGACGCTTCAGCTCATCGATCAATTTCAGGGCCTCATCACGCTGTCCCGCCTTTGCCAGGGCATACGCCAAGTGGGACTTGGCATTAGGACTGCCATCACTGATTTGGATGGCTTTCCGAAACGTAGCAGCGGCCTCAGTGTATTGGCCTTTTAGCGTTTGGGCGGCACCGAGGTATCCTAAAGGTACCCACAGGGTTGGATCCATTTCATGCGCTCGCGTCAACATCTCGATGGCTTCGTCGGGGCGGCGGGCGAAGAAATACGCCGCCCCCAGACGCGTAGTTACAACGACGGATGAGGGGTCCAATTCGTGAGCTTTACTGCATTCGGTTATTCCTTCATCAAAACGCTTTGTCATCGTGAGATTAATACAGAGGGCGACATGTGCCTCAGCATAATCGGGATTCAATTCGATCGCACGACGAACATCCCCCACGGCAAGGTGTGCCTCAGCAAGCGAATCGTCAAGCTCGAGTGCGCGTTTGGCCGCCGCCCTTGCGTTCGCCCAGTCAGGCACAAGGTTGTAAAGGTCATAGGAACTATAATTCAAAGCGAGACCGGCATACGCGAGGGCGTAATTAGGGTCTTTTTCAATAGCTTTATTGAAATAGTCGGTGGCGCGCACCGTGTTGCCACGGCCGCCTTTGTAGCGATAGAACTGGCCTTGAAGATATAGCCGAAGGGCCTCGGGGTCGGCCGTATAGGTTTTTGTTACCTTTGCTTCTTCGGCTCCCGAAAGCTTGCTTTTTAATTTGCCCGAAACATCGCGGGCGATGTCGCTCTGCAGCGTGACAAGCTCGGACTGCGGCTTGTTGTACTTCGTGCTGAATATCACATCCTCTGTCTCCGTATCGACCACCTCTAATGTCACACTCGTCCGACCATCCCGCTGCGCCACGCGCCCATTGATTATCGCCTGCACGCCAAGCTCTTTACCAA
>JBGTIQ010000055.1:0-94221 GCA_041745575.1 Pyrinomonadaceae bacterium | reverse complement strand
TGATGCTGCCGGAAACGTAGTGCAAAATGCTAGACACTATCCGGACGCGACGAACTGGAAGTTCGACGCTGCCGGGCGGATGACATATTGGCTGGAGACTGCGACGTACGTCGGAACGACCAAGTGGGACCAGGGCGAGACACTCACATTCGATGGCGACGGGCGCTCGTCGAAGCGTTTGAAGCGGCAACGCATCTTCGGGTCGCCTCCGACGGGCTGGTCCGAAGTGCCCGAGTACTACATCTACTCATCCGTCACCGGTCAAAAACTGATAGACCTGGACGAAACCGGTGCGGTGAAAAAGATAAATGTGCACATGGGCTCGACGGTCATCGCCGAATACACTTCGGGGTTTGGAACTCTGTTCAAGCACACCGACCCGATCACCGGCAGCCAGATGCAAACCGAAGCATCGGGCGAGATCACTCCTTACGATGTCGGACGTGTTGAGCTGGAAGCGCTGGGAGCGGTACTGCCTACTCAGCCGCCAGAGATACAGGAACCGCCACACAATTTCGGCAAGGGCGGTTCGACGAGTAATCCGGAATATGGATGTGTGATAGATGGCTTCTTACAGTCGGGGCCGGGAAGTTGCAACCAAGTTCTCGGAAACGGAACTGGTGTGCAATGTCCCAATAATAATTGTGGGCCGAGAGTCGTGGTTGACAGGCACGGAAACGAGAAGTTTACATCTCCGTATTCCTTTGCCCAAGGATTCGCTGTGCTCCAAGATAAAACGAAGAAAAAGCCCCCCACTCTTAAACAACGTTCCAGGAAAAAGGCAGCTGCGGCGAAGAGAAGGGCTGACGAAGCGAGGAAAAAGAATCCATTCATATTTGATGAAGATAACTTCTCGGTCGATCCGCCCGCTGATGGAGGCTTTCTCGAGTGGATCGGATTCATTTTTCGCATAAGTGGGCTAGTGGCGAAGAACGTGAAGGTCGTAGGTTTGACCGAAAGTCAGCAATCTGACGTCACGAGCCAACTCATCTACATGATACTCAATCCCAATTGTGTTAAAGCGTTCCGAGACGCCCAGATTTCGACGCCGGCAGAAGTGATTAGAGACCGCGGCCTTATCCTCGCCTCGTCCAGCTTACTACTTAGCTCGACGAATAATACAAGACTCGAAATAAATGAGGCAGACAGGCGATTACTGGTGGCAAAAAGAAGATTAGGGAGTGACGCGTTCAGCACCATTCCTTCTACTGGACCGATCTATACATTCTTTAATTTTTGGCCCAACCCTCAATATCCGTTTGACGAAACCATGGTTCATGAGACCATTCATAGGTCGAATGTGGGTCTACATTATTCGTGGTTGAGCTACCCGTTTCCTTTTTATGGACATGATCTTACTGGCTATGACCACTATGACAATATTCTGAACAACTGTACGTCTCCGGGGACTTCTCAATGACGAAAAAGTTAACTACATTTGTTAATGTCGCGGCCTTGTGTCTTAGCTTGCTGCTAGCGTTGATGTACGTGCGGTATGATCTCGGCATCCTGAACGAAACGAAAATAGTGAACATTAGCGAGACCGTTTATAGCTTCCTGGCTCGATGTTATTTCGCGATCTGTTTTTGGCTGGCCCTGCTCATTGTTGCGAGGAAATTTAAGAAAGTAGTTGCATCCAATATTATATGCATTTGTTGTTTGATTGCCCTCCTCTTTTCTTACCGCCTAGTTTATTTGGAAAAGAGTCTTCTTTTCGAGAACCCTCAAACAGTAACAACCACTCTTCAGGTTTCATTTCTAATGGACGTGATAAATTTTTCGCTTATCTTAGTCCTTGCGGTGGTTCAGATCTTTTCGCTTTATAGGGTTTTCAGACCCGAGTGGCGCCCAGAGCTGTCTTAGGGAGAATCCGATTTCTGAAAATCGTGAACGACCCCATTGAGTTGTATGCATCCCCTAGAATAAACCACTCAATAAATGGAGTTTCCGGCCTGTTGGTTTGATACGAAAGGAGGCCGGAAATGAAGCGATCGAAGTTTGAGGTGGTCTAATTTTCGCGGAAACGAAAGTCTGGATAGAATTGGACTATGAGGATAAGTTCAAGCGACGCGCGGTGAGGAAGATCCTTGACGCGCGTGTTTTTGCACTGATAAGGCATCTTGTCAGGAAGGAAAGAGTCAGGGTCATTCGGATCAAATGCCTAAATCTTCGAGGTGCTTTACGATTTTCTGGATCAACCACTCCGGAGTCGAGGCACCGGCCGTTACACCGACGCGGGTCGCGCCTGCGACATCATCAGGGTTGATCTCCAATCCTCAGTCTCAATCAGAAAACTCTTTCGCACTGTTCATTAAGAACGGCCAATAACTTGACGCTGTTCGACGAGTGCCGCCCCTTGACGGTCGCCAGATTGCGACATCGGCTTTTTCGTCGCCTGTGTAATCGCCTCGAGCCGCTCTGACTTGCCCAAAAATCGAAACCGAAGGACAATCGGTTTAGCTACCAAAGCGGTCGCGCTCGGCGCGATTGCTGCACTCGGAAATAAATTCTTAAATGCGATGTCGACGAGTTGGGCCAAATTTCTTGGAAGTTCGCTCGGTATGATCCTCTTAACGGTCGTCTGCGTTCACGCACAGAGATCGGGCGGACGCTTGTCCGGGAATGTTACGGACAAAGACGGCAAGCCCGTCGCGGGGGTGACGATCGTCGCGACGAATCAGACGAGTTCGGAATCGTCGTCGCGTGTCACGGCCGCCGATGGAAGTTACGCGTTTCGACTGGGTGCCGGTGCGTATCGAATCGGCGTTCGTCCGCCGTATGAGGCGCGATTCGAGCGGGGCAAGACCGAGGAGTACGGAGTTTACTCGAACGTCATCTGCGATGAGTCGAAAAAGAATTGCGCGCTTTTGGAGAACATAATCGTCGGGGGCGACGTGACGCGGAAGATCGATTTCCAGGTCGAACGGACAGTGGACGACACCACGGATGTGTCGGGCGTCGCGGAGAACGCGAAGCCAGGTGCTCGGGAATTTCGCGATCGTTGGCGGATCGAGTTTCCCGAATACGATCGCTACGGTGACGAAGGAGCTCGCGGCCGCGATATTCCCTTCCGGCGGGGACGCTGGTACAACCCGTACGAAAAGAACGTCCTGAAGGGCGATCTGCCGATCTTCGGTGATGACTATTTCCTGATCTTGTCGGGCGTCAGCACGAGCGGGATCGAGATTAGACGAACTCCTTCGGGCAACAACGTCAGCTCGAACGAACCCAACAGCAACAACTTTTTCGGTCGCCCCGAGAGCCTTTCCTTCAACCAGACGATCCAGCTTTCATTCGAGTTCTTCAAGGGCCAGACAGTTTTCCGCCCGCGGCAATGGGCGATAAAGATTTCGCCGACATTCAGCGTGCCGAACTATCTGAACGCCCGCGAGCGCGGCATAGTCAACATCGACGTCCGACGCGGGACGAATCGGGTCGACATGCACGCGTCGCTTGAGGAGGCGTTCGCCGAGGTGAAGTTGTTCGATGTCAACGACAACTACGATGCGGTCTCGGTGCGTGCCGGTATCCAGCCGTTCAATGCGGACTTTCGCGGATTTTTGTACTCGGACAACAATCTCGGCGCACGCGTGTTCGGAGCATTCTCGAATAACAAATCGCAATTCAACATCGCATATTTTCGTCAGCTCGAAAAAGATACGAACAGTAATCTGAACTCCCTCACGGAAAAGCCGCGGAATCAGAACGTCTATATCGCGAACTTTTTCCGTCAAGATTTTCTGGTAAAGGGCTACACGATCCAGGGTGTCGCCGCTTTCAACGACGATCGGGCGAGTACGCATTACGACAGCAACGGCTTTATCGTCAGGCCGGCGCTTGTCGGCAGCGCCCGGCCGCACTCGATCAAGGCCGGTTACGTCGGCGTCAACGGCGACGGCCATATCGGCTTGCTAAATCTTTCGAACTCTTATTACTTCGCGTTTGGTGAGGACGACTTCAACCCGATCGCCGGACGACGCACGAACATACGCGCTCACATGGCCGCCGCCGAAGCTTCGATCGATCGCGACTGGCTGCGCTATCGCGCGTCGATCTTTTACGCTTCGGGTGATAAGGATCCGACCGACGGACGCGCGACCGGTTTTGACGCGATCTTTGACGATCCGAATTTTGCCGGCGGGCAGTTCTCGTATTGGAGCCGAAACGGGATCAGGCTTGTCTCGACCGAGATCGGCCTTGTCCAGCCGAACAGCCTGCTGCCGAGTCTGCGTTCGAGCAAAACCGAGGGCCAGGCAAATTTTGTGAATCCGGGTATCATGATCTTCAATCTCGGTGTCGATGCGGAATTAACGCAGACGGTAAAAGCCGTGGCAAACGCAAACTATATGCGTTTCGACCGGACGGAATCGCTCGAGTATGTTTTATTTCAGCCGCGTGTGCGTCACGAGATCGGGACCGACTTGAGCCTGGGTGTGGTCTATCGGCCGCTTCTGATAAATAATGTGACGTTTACATTCGGCGGAAACATCTTTTTGCCGGGCCGCGGATTTCGCGATGTGTACACCGACCGGTCGCAGAACTGCCCGATCCCGAGTTTCTGCGGCCCGACCGTTCCGAATCCGACGAAGACTCAGTACACGTTGTTTAGTCAGATGAAGTTGATATTTTAGTTGGTGGATCGTTGATCGTTGATCGTTGTTCGTTGATCGTTGATCGTTGTTCGTTGATCGTTGATCGTGGTTCGTGGTTCGTGGTTCGTGGTTGGTTGGGCCGCGTCAGCGGCAATTGAATTTAGCCGTGGGCTTCAGCCCACGGTATCGTCAGCGTAGGATTCGCGTCGCGTGGCGACGACTGAGGACACTGCATGCGATGAAAAACAAGGCGAAGCTAAAGATCATTGTAGTTGGACTGTTTGCCGTCTGTGTCGCTGCGGCATCCTGGAAGAACGAACCGATTGGGGCGAGGGCCGTGACATCTCCGCATCCCGCCATCCCGGACGCCGTCCTTACCGAGCCTGGGATAATCAGGGAACAAACCGCCCCCGCCGAAGGCTGTCTGAAATGCCATAACAATATCGAGCCGATGCATCGGTACAACGCGAGCGGCGATGTTTTCTATGAACTTAAAGAAGGCAGAGATGCGCAGGGGCTGTCGTGCACGTCATGTCACGGCGGAAATCCAGCGGCAACGACGCAGAAAGAAGCTCACGTTCAGCCGCGGTTTCCGAAGCAATGGAATTGCAAGGACGGCAACTGCTCAAGCCGAAACCCCGAACGGACGAGTACGCTGCTTACAAAAGAGAGCTCGGAATTCGTACGGTTCATCAACCCGGGAGATTTTCGCGTCGTTGCGCAGTCGTGCGGTGAATGTCACACCGACGAGAATCAAAAAGTATCGCGAAGCATGATGGCGCACGGTGCGATGCTTTGGGGCGCCGCGCTCTATAACAACGGAGCGTACCCGATCAAGGATGCTCGTTTCGGCGAAAGCTACGCACCGGATGGAAGTCCGCAGGTTCTGTTTCAAATTCCGGAACCTACCCGTGAAGAGCAGGCATTCAAGGGATTCATTCCGTCGCTCCATCCGCTTTCGCGATGGGAGATTTCGCAGCCGGGTAACATTCTTCGCGTCTTTGAACGCGGCGGACGACGCCGTCTCGAAGTCGGATTAGCCGACAAGGAAGAAGAAGGCGGCAAACCGGACAAGGGCCTCAGCCCGCGCGGTCTCGGGACGAACAATCGCACCGATCCCGTCTATCTCGGCATACAAAAAACACGTCTAATGGACCCGACGTTGAACTTTTTTGGGACAAACGATCACGCTGGCGATTATCGTTCGTCGGGCTGCACGTCGTGTCACGTCATCTATGCAAACGACACGAGTGTCGCGGCCGCCGGTCCGTACGCGTTGGCGGGAAATAAGGGGATGTCGCGGTCGGCGGATACGAGCATTCCAAAAAACCAATCCGGTCATCCAATAAAACATCAATTCACTTCACGGATCCCTACACAGCAGTGCATGACGTGCCACATGCATCCGGGGACGAATATGGTCGCGACGTATCTCGGCCAGACATGGTGGGACAACGAATCGGACGGAAAATTTATGTATCCCGCGGATCGACAGATCAATCCGACACAGGCTGAAGAAGCGCGCAAGCTCGACAAGAATCCGGAAGGCGCAAGCCTGCGCGGGCTTTGGTCGGACTCGATCTTTCTCGAGCAGACCGGCACCGATCTTTTCAATAGTAAATTGAAGTCCGTGCAGTTTGCCGACACGCATGGCCACGGCTGGATGTTCAAGAAAGTTTACAAAAAAGATAGAAAAGGAAATCTGCTCGATGCCGAGGATCGTGTTGTCGCGCCCGACGATCCGGAGAAGTTTAAGAAAGCGGTCCATCTCGCGGACATACATCTTGAAAAAGGAATGCACTGTGCCGACTGTCACTTCAGGCAGGATAATCACGGCACCGGAATTCTTTATAACGAACCGCGTGCGGCGGTTGAGATCGGATGTGTCGATTGCCACGGTTCGATGCGCGATCGTGCAAGCGGTATCACGAGCGGCTCGGCGGCGCTCGCACCGGAGAACAAGAACGAGATCGCACAGCGTGAACGGACAAATAAGTCTCTGATCGGCCGCGACCTGACGCGGCTCAGATTTCGATCGCCCGATGGCCGGCGCCTCGCCGTCATGGAGATCCTGACGCGCGACACGAAACGCACGGACGCGAATGGGAACGAGATCGATCTGAAGAAGGGCGATGTCATCCAGAACTCGATCGTCGAGCCCGGCCGCTGGTGGCGTGTAAAGCAGACCGCCGACACGGTAACGCCGGGAAACTCCGACTACAACGAAAAGAGCGCCTACGCGAAGACGATGCAGAAGGACAATGAGACGTGGGGCGATACGACTGTCGGCAACGAAAAGCTCGCGCACCGCGAGAACTCGATGACCTGCTATGCGTGCCACACGTCATGGGTCACAAGCTGTTTCGGCTGCCATCTGAGCATGGAAGCGAATCGTAAGATGCCGAACCGCCATAACGAAGGCGGCGACTCGCGAAATTTCACGTCTTACAATTATCAGGTCATCCGCGATGACATTTTTATGCTTGGGCGGGACGGGACGGTGACCGGCCACAAGGTTGCTCCGGTCCGTTCGAGTTCGGCGGTGCTTGTCAGTTCTCGAAACCAAAACCGAGAGTGGATCTATCATCAGCAGCAGACGGTTTCCGCCGAAGGCTTTTCGGGACAGGCATTCAACACACACGTACCGCATACAGTTCGCGGCCGCGAAACGCAAAGCTGCTCGGATTGTCACGTTTCAAAAGAGAAGGACAACAATGCGTGGCTCGCACAAGTCATGCTGCAAGGAACGAACTTTGTGAATTTCATGGGCCGGTATGTTTTCGTCGCGGCCGGCGATGCACTCGAAGCCGTCGCGGTCACCGAGCACACCGAGCCGCAGGCTGTGTACGGTAGCAACCTCCATCGACTTGCGTACAAGGATAACTTTGAAAAATTTGTCGCGGGCGGTCGTGAGCTGCACGAATACTACGAGAACAAAGGGCGGCCGGAAGCTCTGCAGGTGCAGGTGCGGGGCGAGTATGCATACGTCGCGGCGGGAAAAGGTGGGCTGCGCGTCTACGATATCGCACAGATCGATCACAAGGGATTTTCGGAACGTATTGTCACGGCTCCGGTTTCGCCGCTCGGTCAGCGATTTTATGTCGGGTCGAAATACGCAACGGCGGTGGCCGCACCGTCGACACTCGCGGTCGATCCGGCGCGGTCGAGAACGGTTCGAAATGACGATGGCAGCTATCGGCAGATCCCGCCCGATGAAGCGGTGAAAATGCACGAGGCAGCCGTGCAGAGCGGCAAACCGAGTCCGGTAATAAATGAAGAGCAGCCGATCCATCCGCTCTACGCTTACATCTACGTCGCAGACAAGTACGAAGGCATCATCCTCGTCAATGCGGCGACGCTGCTCGACGGCGACCCGCGTAATAATTTTCTAACGCGTGCGCTGACGTTCAATCCGCAAGATGCGTTGACCGGTTCGACGAACCTGACCATCGCCGGAAATTTTGCGTACGTCACGACCGATCGCGAATTGGTTATCGTCGATCTTTCGGCGCCACTTCAGCCGAAGATCGTGTCGCGCATGCCGTTCAATTATCCGAAAGCCGTCGCCGTCCAATTCCTATATGCGTTCGTCGTCGATGCGGATGGCATGCATGTCATCAACATCAGGGAATTGCAATCGAAAGGCGAGGTGCGTCGGGTTGAATCGGGGAATGTTCCGCTTCGGGATGCAGGCGATATCTATCTTGCTCGAACCTACGCGTACATCGCCAATGGGAGCGACGGTGTCGCCATTGTCGACATCGAACGTCCTGAATCCCCGAAGCTCGATCAGATCTTTAGCGACGGCGGCAATCTCAACGACTCACGCTCCGTGAAACTCGCGATGACGAATGCGAGTCTTTACGCGTATGTTGCGGATGGAAAGAACGGACTGAAGATTCTGCAATTGACCGATCCGGAAACGATGCCCGAATACGCAGGCTTTAGCCCGCGTCCCGAGCCGCGGGTTATCGCGACGTTAAAGACAAAAGGCAACGCGCTCGCAATTTCAAAAGGACTCGACCGCGATCGCGCGGTTGATGAAAGTGGAAATCAAATTGCGGTTTTCGGTCGGCGGGGTGCTCGTCCATTCACGTTCAACGAAATGACGCGAATGCTGCGCACGTACGATGGTACGGGTGATTTTTTCTTCGTGTCGGATAAGCCAAGATAGGGACAAATGTCCTTTGTCCTTTGTCCTTTGTCCTTTGTCCTTTGTCCCTGATCAATTATCAATTATCAACTATCAATTCTCACCTATCACCGGTTTCTGTTTCTCCCGGAAAAAGTATGCGAAGTAATCGTACATCGACCAGCAGGCCGTAATGACCGAGACCCAGAGTGCTCCGCGACCGACAAGATAGCCGAAAACTTTCCAATCGTTGGCAGTCAAAGCTAAAGTAGTCAGATTCGAAAACGCCGTTCGCACCTCGGCCACATCCCAGAAACGAATAGCCGGATAATCCAGACCAAAGTTAGAAACGGGCGGCGTCCCATTTGCTGCCGCCACGAGGAGCGCGACGATCGCGACGCATTGGGCCCACATCTTCAGCTTTCCGATGCTCTGCGCCTGGATGACTATGCCTTCGGCGGCCGCAACCGACCGCAATCCCGTGACGATGAATTCGCGACTAAGAATAATTACGACCGCCCATGACGGTGCGAGATGTTTTTCGACAAGAACGATGAGCGCCGCCGACACCAAGAGCTTGTCCGCGATCGGGTCAAGAAATTTTCCGAGTGTCGAAACCTGATTCCGCCGCCTCGCGATATGGCCATCGAGAATGTCCGTGAAGGAGGCGATCAAAAAAATAAAGATCGCAAGCGCGTATCCGCTGACGCCGAACCACTGATCAGCCACCGGAGTCAGCAAAACGACGACCAGCAGCGGCACGATTATGATCCTTGCAAAAGTTAGATAGTTCGGCAGATTCACGGTGTCATATCGATTCTAGGTTCGAGGCGGACAAAGTTCAAGAACGATGAAAAAAGGCAGAACGCATCACAGCGTCCTGCCTGGCGGAAAAACAGAGAGTCTACTCAAATCTAAGCAGCCGGCGGCTGCATAAATCCGAGGTTGGTGTTCGCAAAATTGCCGATCTTCGGAAAGACATTGACGAGATTTGCGTCCGGTAAACCAAACCAGCGAGCGAGCGTCGCCGCGTATTGCTCAACCGACGTCGCCGGTATCCAGCGTCCGCGAGCTCCGGTTCCGTTGTCGGCATCGTCGCCCGTGTTAAATGCAAGATGGGGATAAGGCGTACCATTCACACCGTTCATCCCGTAAAAGTCAGAGGCGGTTATGCCGCCGCCGACGACGAACAAATGGCTTCCCCAAGCATGATCGCTGCCGACTGTCCCGCCGGTTCCCGCCGGATTCATCGTTCGTGAAAAGTCACTCATGGTGAACTGAGTAACTTTGTCCTCCAGTCCTTGTGTAATCATCTCGTTATAGAAGGCCCGCATCGCCTGACTAAGCTGCACGAGCAGATTGTTATGACCAACAACCTGGTTGTTGTGCGTATCGAACCCGCCGAGCTGCACAAAGAACACCTGGCGATTGATGCTGAGGTCCGTACGCTTTTTGATCACGCGTGCGACCTGGCGCAATTGGTTTCCAATATTCGTCGCGGGGAATCCCGTTGGATCATACGGATTCGTCTGAAAAACCGCATTCGCAGACATCGCCGAATCAGTGATGTGGCTGGCGGCCGCCTGTAAGTCGTGGTCGAGATCGACCGCACGGAGTCCGTTGAAGGCCGTCCTCATCGCCGTGCCCGTGTTGTTTGGGCTGAGCGGGTTAAGGACTGTTCCCAACGTCCCGGTCCCGATCGCGAGCGGCAGTGTCGTCTGACCTGCTGTGAACAACTGAGCACCCGAGATAGAGGTGACCATCGGGATCAGACCGGTCGGATTGTCCGGCGATGTTCGCATATCGGAAAGCCGACCGCCCCATCCGGTGTACGAGTCGGTGTCACTTCTGCCGCCCTGATATTGTGAGACCTGGTCCGAGTGAGAGAAAAGCTGGAACGGCTTTGGCCAGCCCGCCGTCAGAAACTGCGTCCGGGTCGTCGGCTGAACCAGAGTTCCGACGTTACAGACGATGGCCATCTTCCCCATCCCCCATAGCTCGTGAATACCGTTATTTACGATATTATTGGCCGGAACCTGAACGCCCAGACCGGGATGCAAACCATAAGCGAGGTTGCCCATCCGCGGAACTGCGATCGATGTGCCAGCGAGGCTTGCCTGGGCAATTGCCAACCCCTGTCCAGAGCGCGCATTTGAATAGGCCGTGTAGTTGCTTATCGTCCCGTCGTTGTGATTGGGGATTACCGTGTTGTTTGCGTCGTTGCCGCCGGAAAGAAAGATGCATACGAGAGCTCGGTAATCACTCGGAACAAGTGCTTCGGCTTTATCCTTTGTCTCTTGTGCGATCGCACTCATCAAGCCGAAATGGCCCATCTGGGTAGCGAGCGCCGTCATTGTCAGGGTACAGCCCGTCTTCTTCAGGAAATCACGTCTATCTTGTTTCATAGTTTTCACCTCTGCACCTGGTATTGCGACGAGGTCGCGATCAAGTAAATAGCCGTTTGCGCACGAAGCGTCGGGTTGCTTGACGCGACCGCCGTGACCGCCGGCAGGATCGCGTTTCGCATCTGTGCCGACATGGTACCGTGCATCATCTTTGTATCCAGGTAATCCATCAATTGATTTCCCGTCGCATCCCTGGCCGAGACCGCCTGGACCTCTGCCAGGTTGATCCGCGTGCCGTTGGGTCGGTCCGGAAGTGCAAGGGTGAGCCCGTTGAAGGCGTACGTCGCGAAAAGGTTCGCGCGTCCGATCGACGTCGACGTTGTGTAAATACCAAACTCCGGACCGAGGATTGTTGATCCCGGGACAGTGTAGTTCGGCTGATAGTAGTTAAATACCGTCGGCGCTTGGAAGACGCTCTGACCCAACGCTGCAACCGAACCGTTGACGACGCCGTCGCTCTGACCGGCAAGATCGGCTGAGCTGACACTGAAGCTTCGAAGGACATTCGTAAGCAACTGCACAGGCTCGCGGAGCTTTCCGTACCGTGGATCTGTCTTCACATCGCCACGCGCTTCGGGGTCCAGCAGGATGGCCTTTACGACTTCCTGCATCTGTGTCGGGCTCGTACGGTTGGCATTAAAAACTGCGGCAACACGTCCGACATAGCCCGGCGTCGGATCGCTGGTGACAAGGTGCTGGATCAGGAGCTTGCTGACGAACGGAGCCACGTTCGGATGGTTATAGATATTGTCCAACGCTTGGTTAAGAGACGAGTAAGCGTACGTATAGACCTGCGCCGCGTTGCAGCCGGTGCAGGCCGCGATGTTTTGATTCGTGACGCCGGGATAGGTCAATAGCGTCTTGGCCGTCAGATCATGCTGTACCGTGTTCAATGACATGGGATCTTTATAATCCTGTGTCCCTGTGACAGCATCCGGGCAGCTCGCATTGAGGTCTGCCGGACGGCAATCTCGCCAGCCGGTGAAGACCTTCGTAAAATTATTGACGGTGTTCTGATCGTACGTCGGGATCGGATTCCCCATGCCGTCAACCTGAAGCGTTCCATCCGGGTTCAGCATGAAAAGCCCAATATTGAATAGCTGAAGGATCTCCCGCGGGTAATTCTCGTTCGGGCTTGTCCGCGTCGAGCGCATCATATCGAGATAGTTCCCCATCCCCGGGTTCAGCGTAATGTCGTACATCAGCGTCCGCCAGTTGCCAAAGGCATTCTTGCTCAGCTGTTGGTGATATTCGATCATGTGCGACGATTGCTGTGTATCGGGAAAGGCGATCACCCAGATCTGGGCCAACGACCACGTTACTCGGTGCCGAAGCTGCGGCGTGCCGTAGAAAGCCTCTTTGAAAAACCACTTCTGCACCTGATACATCTGGTAATGGTCGCGGATACATGCCTGGTATGTTGGCGTGTTGGGGACCGGCTGCGGCCCGCATCCGAGCGGCGGAGCCGTCTCCGTATTCACGCTCATCAGAGGAATGTTCGGATATGGATTCGCTGATGAAGGATAGGGCTGTGAAAACTGATCTGCGAGCCACGAACGCACACCAATACGTCGCACTCGATAGTCTTCCATCGGTGAGGCCCCGAAGGTCGCCTGCTCGAGAAAACGCGCTCTGTCGCCCGACCAACGATAGCCGACTGCTTCGCTTGTCGGACCCTCGTCTTCCTTAGACCCTGTAGACTCGGCCATGGCGTTCACCGCCGACAATGGAGTCGGCTTTGCATCCGGATCGTCTTTGATCGATCCGCCCATCGCGCCCAGAGCCAACCGAACACGATTGCTCGTCAAACCGCGCCACGTTAGACGCACCAAAACATCTCCGTCCACTGGCGGCTCGGCCCAGTAGCGAAGATCGTCGGTCAACGCGACGACTATTTCGAAGACATTCTTTTGAAGATCGGAGGGGCGGATATCGAGGACAGGAAAGCGGTATTCGCGTCCTTTCGCGTCTTGAATGTAAACGCGGAACGCGTTCGCGGCCTCGCCATCGAGCAGATCGATATTTGTCGCAAACATCTGGATTTTCTGGTTCGGCCAGAAAACCCGTGAAGAGGTGCGCGATAACCGTCTACTCTTGCCCACTGGCGCTGCAAGAGCCCGCGTCGAATCGTTCTCGCTAAGCAAGATCGGCGTCGGTGAATTCGGATCCGGATCGTCCTGCGCCGGTACTATTACCGACGATAGGAGAACAAAAACCGACACGCTTATCATTCGCATCAGCGCATGCGATTTCAAGCTGAACATACCCTTTCCTCCTCTAGGCAACTGATTCAATTTTTCTATATCTGTGAAGGATTTCTCGAAAACGGCAAGGTGGGGCCGGTGGCCGTTAAATTATGTTTTACAGTTAGCAATTTAGACCAATCCTTCAAGAAACACAAGCTTTATTTATTACAGAATCTTCAGTAATGTAGCCCTTTTTACGATGATAAGACGATGAAAAAAGGGCATTGGTCTAAAAATTTGCAAAGATTTGTAAGACCGAGGCTCTTGGCCCTAAAATTCGTTAATGCGGACAAAACTCTTTCTGGAAACCCCGGCCAATTTTAGCTTCCGTCACACGGTCTATAGCCACGGCTGGAGTGAGCTCCTGCCGCTTCAACTCGATGACATTGAGTGGCGGTTGGAATGTGTGCTGGATGCGGGTTTCGCAAAGCCGATCTCGGCGGTCATTTACGAGTCGGACGGCGGGCTAAGTATCGACGTTTCCGGAAAGAAGTTCAATGAACAAAAACTCTTTGCTGATGTTCGACACATTTTGCGGCTGGATGACCCGCTGGAAGAGTTTTACGGTCTGACCGACAACGAAGAGCGGCTGAGTTGGGTCTCTGTTGCAAAAGCGGGCCGGTTGATCCGCTCAGCGACGGTTTTTGAGGACATGGTGAAAACCACGTGCACCACAAACTGTTCCTGGTCGTTGACGAAGAATATGGTGCGCAATCTGGTCCACAAACTTGGCGAACCGGCGATCGGAGGTGGCCGGGCTTTTCCCAAGGCGGAAGCTATGGCATCCGTTTCCGAGAAATTCTATCGCGACGAGATCCGGGCCGGCTATCGATCGCCTTATTTCCTCGAACTGGCCGAGGCCGTCGTTTCGGGCACGTTCGATCCCGAATCGTGGCTAACCTCCGAGCTTCCGACGACAGAATTGAGAAAGGAAATTAAGAACGTCAAAGGATTCGGAGATTATGCCGCCGACAATCTGCTGAAACTCATCGGAAGGTACGACGGCCTTGCGCTCGACTCATGGCTACGATCCCAGTTTTACAAAAAGCACAATCGCGAAAAGGTGTGTCCGGATAAAAAGATCGAGCGCCACTACACAAAGTTCGGTGAGTGGAAGGGGCTCGCGATGTGGTGTGACATGACCGAACGCTGGTTCGACGACAAGCTCTTGAATTGAGCCTGGCTTTTTTAGACGTCGATACTCGATATTACCGATCGGACTCCTTAAAATTAAAAGGGCCGGATTCCAACTGGATCAGGCCCTTCGATCGTCATTGCACTTTTCTCACATTTGTTCCACCAAAACATCGGAGTTCATCAACGCCTTGACCGGAAAAGTGGCGTTTACGAATTTTAAATGAAGCCGGGTTCGGTTATCGTCGCCCGGCTGCATATTGCACACCACAGCGAGTCCCGAGAAGTCGTATTCTTCGCTGATAAACTTAACGCGGTCGCCGATCCCGACCTTCAACGTCGTCAAGACCGCGGCCCCACTCCGGCTTACATTCTCAGCCACCGTCCTTTCGCCGCCGGTTGATCCGTCTTTGGTGTCGATCAACGCGAGGTAGAGATCTACAGGTTTCCAAAATCTTACATCCGCGCGTTTCTTGAACGGCGTTTTTAATTCGGCAACGCTCCACATTCCGTCGTCACCGACGCCTGCGATCCGGTAGTGCTGCAGTGGATCAGCCTTATAACTGTCGGGACACGTCTTTCCAATAAAGGCGACGCCGATGTGAAAGTTCGACGGGTCATCCGTCGTTATCGGTTCGCAGTGCTGCACCAATCCCCAAACGCGGTATAGTTCTCGATCGAAATCGTAGCAGCGCAGGTGTACAGGGAGGGGGATCATAAGCGAGATCAGGTTTCCCGGTTCGCAATTACGAGCAAGGTTAAAGCTTGCACCCGTTGCGGAAACGCTTATCAGATCGGCGACCTCTTTCCATTTGCCTTCGCCCTCGTCTTTCCCTTTTACCACAGCATGCAACGACATAGACATAAAGTCTGCCTTCTGTTTCGGCAGTTCAGTGCAGACTGACATTAAGGCCTCTCTCCGGTCGAAATATTGATAGCATTATTAATTTGTGGGGAGAAAAACCACTGAGTTATTCGATTCCCTCAAGCGGAAACATGTGGTCAATAAATTCCAGGTGCAGACGGACAATGCCGTCGTCGCCGACGCGTTTTCCGCGGACGATCGAAATGATACTTACGTCGTGACGGTCGCTCTTCACGCGAATGAAGGCCCCCGGCTCGACATTGAAGGACGTAAAAACCGCGGCGCCGCCGAGACTAATGTTCTCAGTAACGCTGATCTCACTGGCTGCGACGTCGCCGTTCTCGTCAAGCATTTCGAGAAGCAGCGATTCGGGAATCGCAAAGCGTGTGTGACGGCGTAGATAACCAGGCAGATCGCTTTCATCAGGAATCGTCTGAGCTTCGACTAACTGCCAAAGACCACCGTCCTCTCGGCTCGCGAGATCGTAAAGCTTCGAGGGATTGTCGAGATATGTTCCGGGCGGGTTTTTTCCGACAAACGCGACTCCGATCGCATAGGCCTCCGCGACATTACCGCTCCCGAGGGGAATGCATCGTCGGACAAGCCCCCATATCCGATACTGCGGCTCAAGGTAATCGTAGCAGCGTAACTGGCGAGGCATCGGAACGCTCATCATTACTAGCCTGCCCCTCTTGACCGGTCGCTTGAGCTTGAATCCAGCGCCGAATGCCGAGATATCTTCAAGACGGGTGATCTCATTCCAGGCCAATTTGCTGTCGACTTTTACCTCGACGCGGGCAGGCAACGCAAGCGGATACCTCTGAATTCGGCGATTGTCCTGATCTGTGACGATAGTTGACATTTCTGCTTGGGGCGAACGTTACCATCGGTGAGTTCGTCTTACGAAAAGATTGTGTTTTGAAGAATTTAGCGGGCCCTGGTGGTGGGTTAGGAGGTTGCTAAACAGGCTTTCCGCCTGTAAAATAGAGGATAACATCAAACGGAGCTTTTTCTCAACATTTTTTTAGAGCCCGCCTGTAGCAACGCTCCGGCGCAAAGTATACAAGTTTAAGAAGAAACACGATTTCAAATGGATTCACTTTTAGAACGTAATCAAGTCAACATCGAAGACGAGATGCGGCGATCGTATCTCGATTACGCCATGTCCGTCATCATCGGGCGAGCCTTGCCGGATGTTCGCGACGGCCTTAAGCCTGTGCATCGACGCGTACTCTGGGCGATGCACGAGCTTGGTAACACTTACAACAAACCGTACAAGAAATCTGCCCGCGTTGTCGGCGACACGATCGGTAAATATCACCCGCATGGCGATACCGCGGTCTACGACACGGTCGTCCGACTCGCCCAGGATTTTTCGCTGCGTTATCCGTTAGTAGACGGTCAGGGGAATTTCGGCTCCATCGACGGCGACAATCCGGCTGCGATGCGGTATACCGAGGTTCGGCTTGAAAAACTGGCCAATGAAATAC
This sequence comes from Pyrinomonadaceae bacterium, assembly GCA_041745575.1. GTDB lineage: Bacteria > Acidobacteriota > Blastocatellia > Pyrinomonadales > Pyrinomonadaceae > OLB17. The sequence continues at coordinate 77,357 of JBGTIQ010000055.1, read as the reverse complement.
TGGCGGACATAGAAAAGGAAACCGTCGATTTCCAGGCGAACTACGACGAATCATTATCCGAGCCCAAGGTCATGCCGGCCCGTTTTCCAAACCTTCTTGTAAACGGTTCTGAAGGGATCGCGGTCGGAATGGCGACAAAGATACCGCCTCACAATCTGACCGAGATAATAAATGCGGTTGTCGCTCTCATAAAGAAACCGGAGATTTCGGTCGACGAGTTGATCAAGATCGTTCCCGGACCCGACTTCCCGACTGCCGGTTTTATCTACGGCCGCGAAGAGATCCACCGGGCGTATCGCGAAGGCCGCGGCATCATTCAGATGCGAGCCAAGGCAGCGATCGATCGCATCGGGCGGGCGGATCGTGAACGCAACGCCGTAGTCATCACCGAAATTCCCTACCAGGTGAATAAGGCTCGACTGATCGAAAAGATCGCCGAGCTCGTGCACGAAAAGCGTCTCGACGGAATTTCCGAGCTCCGTGACGAATCTAGTCGCGAGGGAATGCGGATCGTCGTCGAGCTCAAGCGCGACGCCGTGCCACAAGTCGTTCTCAATAAACTTTACAAACTGACGCCGTTGCAATCGTCATTCGGCATCATCAACATCGCGATCGTCGACGGACAGCCTCGCCTGCTGACCTTAAAGGAAATGCTCGAGTATTTCTTCGAGTTCCGCCGCGAGGTCGTCAGGCGCCGGACCGAGTTCGAGATGCGAAAAGCGCAGGCCCGGGCTCACATTTTAGAAGGCCTCAATAAGGCGATCGACGCACTCGATTATATTATTCCGCTGATCCGCAACTCCCGTTCGGTCGACGAGGCAAAATCGTGGCTGACTGCAAAGTTCGATGTGATTGCCGAGATCAAGAAATGGCGCGGCGTAACCGGTGACAAATCTACCGACGCCTTCGTCAAAGATCTTCGAAAAGTAATCTCGAGTCTTGCGTTTTCGGACATCCAGGCGCAGGCGATACTCGATCTGCAGCTTCGCCGGCTGTCGGCGCTTGAGCGGCAGAAGATACTCGACGAGTATGAAGCACTCATCAAACATATCGCTGAGCTTGAAAACATCCTGCAGAACGAAAGCGTTTTGCGTCAGGTGATCGTTGATGAGCTGGAAGAGATCAAAAAGAATTTTGGCGACGAGCGGCGGACGGTCATTGTCGATGCGGGAGCCGAGTTCAATATTGAAGACCTCATCAAGGACGAGGATGTCGCGATCACGGTTACAAAGGCCGGCTACATCAAACGCACGCCTGTCTCGACCTATTCGCGTCAGGGCCGCGGCGGCAAAGGGCGGCTCGGTGCAACGGCGAAGAACGAAGATTTTGTCGAGCATCTGTTCATTGCGTCGACGCACGCGTATCTGATGATCTTCACCGACGACGGCCAGGTCTACAAAATGAAGGTCCACGAGATCCCTGAAGCGGCAGCTGCGGCTCGTGGAAAGGCGGTTGTGAATCTCGTTCAGCTTTCGAGCGAAAGAAAGCTTGTCGCGGTTATGCCGGTTCGTGATTTCGAAGAAGAGACATATCTGACTTTCGTCACGAAACACGGCGTGATCAAAAAATCTGCTCTCGCCGACTTTCAGAACATTCGCGTCAACGGCATCAACGCCATCAACATCGACGAGGGCGACGAGTTGCTCGAGGTGATCCGCACCGACGGCAAGTGTCAGATATTCATCGCGACACACGACGGCATGGCGGTCCGCTTTAATGAGAAGGACGTCCGCCCGATGGGCCGAGCGGCTCGCGGCGTTCGCGGCGTAAATCTTCGCAAGGGAGACGAGGTCGTTTCAGTTTGTGCGGTTTCGCAGGAAGGGACTGAAAAAATACTCTCGATCTCTGAGAACGGCTTTGGCAAGCAGACGATCGTCTCGAGCTATCGACTGACAAAACGCGGCGGCAAAGGCGTGATCAACATGAAGACGACGGCGAAAACCGGCAAGGTTGTCGCATCGTTCCCGATCGAAGAGGACAGCGAGATCATGATCATCACGCAGCAGGCGAAACTCATCCGCCTCGGCGTCGACAAGATCCGCGAGACCGGCCGCAGCGCACAGGGCGTCACGCTCATCAAAACCGGCGACGACGATCGCGTCACCAGCGCTTCTCTGCTGGCGGTCGCGGAAGATGAGGACGACGATTAAAACGCGTTAAATTCTTGAGACACAGGGAGCGAGCAGGCCTCCGGTTTGGCGGAGCGAGGGAAGTGTTCGAGACAAAGACACCGCTCGTAAGAATCATCGCGAGGAAAATGTCCGTGAGCTCGCGCACCGCCACCTTATGGAATGCCCGTTCGACGGCATCGCCGAAGGTTTCGAAGGCGGCGAACGCCTCCGATTAGGCTCTGCTGGCCACAGCGGCGGCAATGCTTCCCGCATCGACAAGTGCCTCGCACATCGAAAAGGCGCCGCAGTCAATACCCGGCCACGCCGTAAAGTCAGAGTTACGGCCTCAGGTCCGATGCTTTCTCTGCGTAAACGCGTAACTTTAAACCCGCCGATGAGGCCTGTCTTGATCGGTCGAAAGCCTTTTATTCCGCCCAACAAATCATTGTATTTTGATACGACCGGGTATATTGTTTGGTAAAGTAAAACAGTCTAGTATCACTCGAGGTATTGGGGATATATGACAATCATACGATTGAGTTTTGTTATTCTTTGCTGCCTCTTTTTATGCTTGGAAGCTAGTGCTACAACCTTCATCGTTACAAAAACCGCCGACACTGACGATGGCGTTTGTAACTCGGATTGTAGCCTGCGCGAAGCAATTGTCGCAGCGAATTCCGCACCTACGGTCGACATTGTCAACTTTGATCCTGCCGTGTTCAACGCTGCTCAAATAATTACATTAGGGGGCAGCGAGCTTACTATCGGCGCAGGGACAAATTTAACGATTAACGGACCCGGACCGAGCCTTTTAACAATTAGCGGAAATAATCAGAGCCGAGTTCTATTTGTCGGTGAAAGCGCGCAAGCAAATATTAATGGTCTAAAAATTACCGGTGGTAACGGCGTAGGCAATTATTCCTACGGCGGCGGCATCAAGTTTTTTAATTTTTGCACTGTGAACTTGAATAATGTTGTCATAACCGACAATGGAGTGAATGGTGGGCAAGGGGGTGGTTTTTTTATTGCCAACGCGACCTTAACGATGACCAATTCAGTCGTTTCGAATAACCGTGGTCCCTTAGGGGGTGGTGGAATTTTTATATACGAGTCTACAGTCACGCTCATTAATTCGACAGTTACTGGCAATGTCGAGGGTTGTGGCATCCAGAACATTGGCGGCACGTTAAATCTGCAATCTTCAACTGTAAGCGATAACTTCACATTGGGAGATGGCGGCGGAATTGACAATGACGGCGGTAATGTAACACTTAACGGCTCGATAATTGGCGGCAACGTCGGGCGGCAAGGCGGGGGCGGCATTTCAGGAACAAACGGATCAATTAGTATTACCAATTCGACCATCACTAATAATCGGGCGGAGTTTTTCGGCGGCGGCGGAATCAAGTCATACGGGAGACTTACAATTTCAGGTTCAACAATCTCTAACAATACTGCGATCAATTCCGAGGGCGGTGGAGCGATCTACAATCGTCAGTCCGGATCGACCCTCGATATCAGCAGCTCAATAATTTCCGGTAATACCACAACCGGTAGAGGCGGCGGAATTTTTAATGATGGTGAAGGACTTAACGCTAACCCCTCGTTGCTTATAAGGGGTTCGTTGATAATCCAAAACTCTGCTTCCGGTAAGGGCGGAGGTGTTTTTAACGCCAGTAGTCTTTTATTTTATAATGTTACGATCATCGGAAACAATTCCACGTTGAATGGAGGTGGAATAGCTAATGTTGGAAACTCACCTGTAATACCGACCATAATCACAAATGTCACTATTGTTAATAATCGCGCTGGTAACGGCGGCGGCGTCGAAAATCCCGAGTTCTTCTACACACGGAATTCGATCGTTGCCAATAACTCGGCAACAGCTGGAACTTCTAATGATTGGCTCGGGTTTGTGGATTCGTACGGTTATAATTTAATCGAGGATACGACGGGCGCCACCATTGCAGGTCCAATCACGACGGGAAATATTTTCGGCGTTGATCCGCTGCTGGGTCCTTTAAGAGACAACGGCGGTCCCATCCCGACACTTGCCTTGCGCCAAGGCAGCCCGGCGATCGATCAGGGGGCTTATGTAAACCCTTCTCTCTTGAACGATCAAAGGGGATTTATACGTCCGGTCGATTTCGATTCGATTCCGAATGCACCTGACGGAAATGGCTCAGACATCGGAGCGTATGAACGACAAACTAATGAAATTATTCCATCACTCACACCCTTCGACTTCGATGGTGATGGAAAGACGGACATCGGTATATTCCGTCCGGCCACATCTGGCGGAGAGTGGTGGATCAATCGGAGCTCGACCGGTGTGACATTCGCACTCCAGTTCGGTTCATCGACGGATCGCATCGCGCCGGCGGATTACACCGGCGACGGAAAAGCGGACATCGCATTCTTCCGTCCGGCTTCCGGTGAATGGTATGTGCTTCGTTCGGAAGACTACTCGTTCTTCGCTTTACCGTTTGGGAGAAATGGCGATGTTCCCGTTCCGGCCGACTACGACAATGATGGAAAGGCCGACTTCGCCGTCTTCCGTCCGTCGACCTCGACGTGGTTCATCTCGCAATCGTCGGGAGCACCAACTCGTATCGAACAGTTTGGAATCTCGGGTGATGTTCCTGTGGTTTCGGATTACGATGGCGACGGAAAGGCCGATGTCGGGATCTTCCGAAACGCAGGCGGAACTGCCCAGTGGTGGATCAACCGTTCGACGGCTGGTCTTCTCGCACTCCAGCTTGGCAACGCGACCGATAAAGCCGTTCAAGGCGATTACACCGGCGACGGAAAAGCTGATGTTGCGATCTGGCGACCATCCACAGGCGAGTGGTTCATTGTCCGAAGTGAAGACTTCTCGTTCTATGGCTTCCCGTTCGGCGCGAATGGTGACATTCCGTCACCCGGCGATTACGACGGCGACGGAAAGTTCGACGCGACGGTATTCCGTCCGTCATCCGCGACCTGGTTCATCGGCCGCACGACCGGCGGAACACAGATCGTGCAATTCGGTGCTACTGGCGACCGACCTTTACCGAACGCGTTTGTTCCCTAAATAGTTGCTCGGGTCACGTGTTCAATGGTCGGAACCGACTGCGGTAGCGGGCGGTTAAAGATGACAATCTCGTGCCCTGTCCCATGAGTTCAACCGCCCGCTACGGCAGGCGGTTCTGACCGCGGCCGTAACGCGGCTACCTTGACCGTCGAACAAATTCGATGCTAAATCACGCGGCTAAATAGTTCCCGTCTCAAGCACAAAATTTAATAGTGACGCCTCGCGGTATGCCAAGGCTCGCGGCTCCTTCATCGAAATGTGATTTATCGGCTCATTCTGAATTGAGGCAACCGGAACACACTCGAGCAAATATTTCTGACGAGAAGCGAAAACAATATGAGCAGTTTACTCGGATTGGATAATGAGGAAAGCACCCGCGGCGAACGCCGATCGGACGTGGATCAGGAACAGCTTGCAGCGACCGCGAAGAGCGGTGCCCACTGGTTCTATTGGATCGCCGGACTCTCGGCTATCAACTCGATCGCTTACATGAGTGGGTCGAATGTGTCGTTTCTCGCCGGTCTTGGTTTTACGCAGCTTGCAGCTGCGCTCGTCGATGTCGCGATCGACAACGGAGCACCCGACGCCCTGAAGATCGTAGCTATCGTTCTCAACTTTTTCCTCGTCGCACTCTTCGCATTCATCGGTTATTACGCCAGCAAGCGGTTCTCGGTCGCCTTCGTTATCGGCATCGTTATTTATCTTCTCGACGCGTTGTTACTGCTGCTGCTCGGCGAATTGTTCGGCGCCGCATTTCACGCGTTCGCACTGTTCTTCATCATCCGTGGATTCCTGGCTTGCCGGACGCTCAACTCACAGACTCAGCCAACGTCCGGTATAGAAACGCCACCGCCACCGCCGGCGATCTAGTCGATCGTTCGACAGACCGACTGGACAAGGGGGGGGGGGGAGCCGGATCTATTTTAGATTCTGAGCATCTGCTAATTCCGCTCGCCACATCCACTCACCGTTCACAGTTCATAGTTCATAGTTCATAGTTGGTTTCGCCCATAGACCTCGGTCAGTTCCTTCAATCGCTCGGCGATATCATCGGTGAGATCTCCGTCCCTGAATCTCCACTGCCAGTTTCTGGAGGTCGAAGCCGGGAGGTTCATGCGCGCCTCCGAACCTAACCCGAGCAAGTCCTGGAGCGGTGCGATCGCTGAGTCGGCGACCGACGCCCATACGGCGCGGATAAAATCCCAGTGGATCTCGCTGCCTTCGGCACCCAGATATTTCCTGCAGAACTCGCGCTCGTGTGTGATGTTGCTTCCGTCTCGTGTCGATCCCGCACCCGCTTGCGAGTTCCACCATCCGACCGCGGTATCGTTGTCGTGGGTCCCCGTGTACGCTACACAACGGTTTATATAGTTATGTGGAAGATCATGGTTTCGGGCGTCTCCACCAAAGGCGTACTGCAGAATCCGCATTCCAGGGAGTCCAAACTCGTCACGAAGTTCGGTGACATCGGGTGTTATCACGCCAAGGTCCTCCGCCCAGAACGGGAGTTTCCCAAGTTCATTCTTGAGCGCGTTAAAGAGTTCATTGCCCGGAACATCCACCCAGCTGCCATTCTCGGCCGTAGCGTCGCCTCCGGGTACTTCCCACGCTGCGGCGAAGCCTCGGAAATGATCAATCCGAACAACGTCGACGCATTTTAGAGTTGCTCTCACCCGCTCGATCCACCATCGAAAACCGTCGAGCCGCATCGCCTCCCAGTCATAGATCGGATTTCCCCAGAGCTGTCCGGTCGTCGAAAAATAATCCGGCGGAACACCGGCAACGAACTTGGGCGATCCAACCTCATTGAGCTTGAACAGCCGCTGGCTGCACCACACGTCAGCCGAATCCAGCGCGACGAAGATCGGCACATCGCCGACGACAAGGACACCGTTTTGGTTCGCATATTCTCTGACGCGCCGCCACTGGTTAAAAAAAATGAACTGATAGAATTTCTCCGCCAAAATTTCTGAACCGAGTTTTTCCGAGATTCCGGCGAGGGCTCGGGCGTCGCGAAGCTTGAGCGGATCGTCCCACTCGTACCATGGCCTCTGTCCTTGCGATGCCTTGATCGCGCGGTACAACGCGTAGTCGTCAAGCCAATTTCCATTCTCTTGAATAAATAGTTCAAACCTTTCACGAAGATTGCTGCCGGTGACATTATCGAGCCCGTCGAACGCGATCGGCAGGATGCGATTTTTCCATTCGTAGACGGGACCATATTCCACTTTTTCTTCAGGAAAGAAAGGCTTGTCCCGGAGAACCTCGCCATCGAGAAAGCCGTCCTCGACGAGCCCCTCGGGCGAGATCAAGAGCGTGTTGCCGGCGAACGCGGAGAAACACTGGTATGGCGAATCGCCAAATCCCGTCGGGCCTAACGGCAGGATCTGCCAGTAGGTTTGTTTCGTTCGGACAAGAAAATCGATGAATGCAAAAGCGTGCTTCCCAAGATCGCCGATGCCGAACTCGCCCGGCAGCGATGTCGGATGCAAAAGAATTCCAGATGCTCGACCGCGTTTCATGTTTCGTCTTAGCTAAACAGGGCGGATATGGGATTCCGCAGGGACTAGGGATGCGAAGCTAATTATGTTCCACCGGCCGCTAAAGAACAAAATCGGGCGAAAAACGGAAGGTTGCCAGTAATTTCACAATTCCCTACTATAAAGCCGACAGGACCTGATCCTCAACGTCCGCGAGCGATGGCAATCGAAACCGAAAAAAAATACCACCTTGGCTCAAAACGCGTCGACGAGATCACGCTAAAGCTCGTCGGACTTGGGGCGACCTTTGATAAGGAAGTCTTCGAGGTTAACTACCAGCATCGCGGCGGTGAGATGGACGAACGCGGAGCCACTCTACGTTTAAGGAAGATCGGCGACTCTACCCTGCTTACCTACAAAGAACGAGTTAAGACGGAAAACGGTGCGAAGAAAAAGATCGAATTCGAGACAATTGTGTCTGATGTCGACGCCGCGGAAAAGATCATCGAGCATCTCGGGTACCAGCTAACCGCGGTTTACGAAAAGCGTCGAAAGTACTGGCGCCTGGGTGATGTAGAAGTTGTCCTTGATGAGCTCCCGTTCGGACTCTATATGGAGATCGAAGGTACCGACGACGCGATCGCGAAAGCTGAAAAGAAACTCGGGCTAAAAGAGATCGAACACGAACCGCGCGGTTACCCACGGCTAACGATCAAGTACGGAAAGATGAACGGCGACGTCGCGGAAGCGAAATTTGAGCGAAGCGGCGGATGAAGATGAGAGACTTGGGACGTGAGACTTGGGATTTGGGACTTGGGACTTGGGACTTGGGACTTGGGACTTGGGACTTGGGACTTGGGACTTGGGACTTTGGGACTTGGGACTTGGGACTTGGGACTTGGGACTTGGGACTTGGGACTTGGGACTTGGGACTTGGGACCTGGGAGTTTCATACGTCGCCCGCCTTCCGCCTTCCGCCTTCCGCCTTCCGCCTCAGACAACATCCTGTCCGACAAAGAACATCTGCGCATCGAAGGGATCCGTGCCGAGAATCCTGCGGTAAGTGCCGTCGGAACGAAGCTCCCGGGCATTTACGTTATCTCGGAGGTAGGCGTCCAAATAGACGTTCTTGAAAAACGCTTTGATCTCAGGGGCCAGTATCGGTACTACGACCTCGACCCGCCGATCGAGATTGCGTTGCATCCAGTCGGCGCTCCCCATGTACACTTCTTCGTTCTTCTCGTCGCCGCCGTTCGCAAAGTACATCACGCGACTGTGCTCGAGGAATCGCCCAACGACCGACCGCACGCGAATATTCGACGACAAGCCCTTAACTCCGGGCCGTAAACTGCAGATGCCGCGGACGATCAGATCGATCTCGACACCCGCTTGCGACGCCCTGTATAGCTCCTCGATAAGTTCGGTGTCGGTCAGGCTGTTCACCTTCACAATGATCCGTGCGTCTTTTCCCTCAAGCCGGTTTCGCTTCTCGCGGCGGATCAGCTCGGTCAATTTCTCGCGCATGTTAAGCGGCGCAACCAACAGCCGATGATACGTCGTCGGTTGAGAATATCCAGTCAGAAAATTGAAAAGGCTGGTTGCATCGGCTCCGATCTCTTCGTCCGCCGTCAGCAAACCGACATCGGTGTAAAGCCGAGACGTGATCGGGTTGTAATTCCCCGTCGCAATGTGCACGTAACGACAAAGCTTTCCCTTCTCGCGGCGCACGACAAGCATTAACTTGGAGTGCGTCTTCAGAGTGCTGATGCCATAGACGACGTGAACGCCTTCGTTCTCCAGACGCCGAGCCCACTCGATATTCATCTCTTCGTCGAACCGGGCCTTCAGTTCGACGAGCGCCGTCACCTGCTTGCCGTGCTGGCTTGCTCTGATTAAAGAATTAACGACCGGCGAATCCTTTCCGGTTCGATAAAGGCAGATCTTGATCGCCTGCACGTGTTTGTCTTCAGCGGCCTCGGCGACGAAATCAGTGAGCGCGGAATACGCCATGTACGGATGGTGAAGCAGTACGTCCCGTTTCTTGAGCGCCTCAAAAACATTTTTCTTTTCCGACAATACCGCCGGATGAACCAGGGGTATTGGTTTGTCTTTCAGGTCCGGCCGGTCGAGTGAGTAGAGCTGCATCAGATCCGGGATGTCAACGAATCCGTCGATCTTGTAAATGTCCTGTTCGTACACCCCAATGCCGTTCGCCAGGACCTTAAGCATCTTGTCGGGCATCGCAACGTCAACCTCGAGCCGGACGGGAAAACGAAACCGGCGCCGTTGCAACTCGTGCTCGAGCGTTCGCATCAGGTCGCCTGCCTCGTCTTCGCGAAGCTCGATATCGGCGTCTCGCGTCACACGAAATAGGAAACCCTCGCTGGCCTTCATGTTCGGGAACAGAGCGTTCGCGTTCGCGACAATAACCTCTTCGAGCAGCGTGTAGCGCCCTCGCCCTTTCTTTTCTTCGATGGGTATGAGCCGCGGCACGGTCGGCGGTAGCTTTATCCGCGTGAACCGTTTTTGTTTGAAAAGATGTTTGAGGCTTTCCTGCGTGTACGTACGATCCGGTTCAATGATCAGGCCGATGTTCAGGCTAAGGTTCGAGATGTACGGAAACGGATGTGACGAATCGACTGACTGCGGCGTCAGGATCGGAAACAAATTTTCTCGAAAATACTTGTCAAGCTTCTTTTTGTCCTTTGCGTCGAGCGACTTGTACGGTTCAACCGTTATCCCGGCTTTCGCGAGTTCAGGGAACACTTTCTCATGAAGATAGCCGACCTGTTTTTTCAGCAACGGCCCGAGACGTTTCCCGATCTCTTTCAACTGCTCGGCCGCGCTCAGTCCGTCAAGCGATCGTTCTTCCACATGTTCTTCGATCTGTTCCCTCAGACCCGAAACACGGATCATGAAAAACTCGTCGAGGTTTGTGGAAAATATGGACAGAAATTTTAGGCGCTCGAGCACCGGCAGATCGTCTTCCATCGCCTCATCGAGGACGCGCCGGTCGAATTCGAGCCAGCTCACCTCGCGATTGAACAAAGTGGCTCCGTCAAAGGCGTCCCCTCCGGCGGTATCGTTAGGCGCTTCGGAATGTTTTTGGGATTTGTTCTCGCCGTGACTCATAACCGTGTGAGGTTAATTATAGACGAACGCTCCCGGCGAAGCATCGTTGAAAATATTCGGGGTTTGTAGCTACGGCGTGATCGTGACGTTTGTGCCCAGTGGAATCGCCTTGAATAATTCTTCTATCTCGTCGTTTTCAAGCGCGACGCAGCCCCACGTCCAGTCTCGCCCGGTACCGCCGCCGTGGACGTAGATCTCGCCGCCCAGGGCCGTTTTCTGCGGTGGCATTTTCTTGTTGTTGATAGCCGAAAAGATCTGGTCGCGCTCGGGTTTAGAGATCAGTCCTTTGGCAAATCCGCGTTCGGCATCCTCTTTTGACGGATAGCTCAGGCCGAGACTGAGGTGAAATTTGCTTTCGGCATTTTTCGTAAAGACATAGAACTCGCCTTCGGGAGTTTTCCCGTCACCTTCGATCTCTTTGTCGCCTATCGGTTCGAATCCAAGAACAATTGTGAATGATCTGATCAGCTTGTCGCCGTCATAAACCTCGAGCGACCGAAGTTTTTTCCGAATGATAATTTTAGGATCTGTTAGTTGGCCGATCATGAGGTTTCCATTTCGCAAGCTATCCGATGTCTGGGAAAATGCAATCGAGCATACCGCGGCCACGATCAAAAATATCGTAAATCTTTTTCCAACACTCTCCATCATGACATTATCCCCTCACGTCGCTGACAGCCTGCGCCTTTTCCAGCATCCGCTTCTGCTCATCCACTCGTCCCTGCTGGCGCCAAAACTCCGCGAGATTCTTGTATCGTTCTGCCGCCGGATACTTCATTGCCCACGCGATCTTCATTGTACATTCCGGACATGTGTCGAGCGGACGCCGGTCGGTTTCTTGAAGATGATTTGTACCCGACAAGAGACATTCGTACTTTGTGCAATGCCGCATCGAGAACATGTGCCCAGTCTCATGCATCGCAACCTTTAGCACGCGATCGAGAAACAGATCTTTGCCGGCCGGTTTTCCGTTGTCTTTTCCCAGACGCCAAAGAGACCAAACACCAACGCGCTTTTCCAGACTAGCCTGGCCAAAAACATAATTCCAGGTTTCCTCCGGATAAAGGTCATAGCTCGTCAAACAGATCAACGCCGCTGCGTCGGAAGGCAGAAGTTCCGGCAGTAGATCGTCAAGAAAGTAACTCGTCCGGATCTGTCGGTTGTTTGGATATTGGATCCTTTCCATCCCCTTTGGAACTTCACCAATGGGCTTTTTATCTCGAAGAACCACGGGGAGATTGTAGAACGCTCGCATATAATCGGCAGTCAATCGAATCACTTTCTTCTGTTCTGCCGAAAACGCACCGATCGGCTGAATGTAGATCGTATTTCTATCAGTCGTCGGAAGCGTCGGCTGAGAATCTACATACTCCTCGAAGGTCTCGCCATTTTCGGGGTGGGACGCCAGCCAGTCGCCATCCTGCACAACCATGGGACGTGAAAATTTCACGAGCGCATTCTTGGATTCTGAGAGCTCCGCAACTCGGTCGTCTCGTGCAGGTGCGGTCACCGAATTCGTGGCGAGGCCGTCAGGCCGCCAACACGCGGTCAACGCAATACACAGGAGAAGGATGGCGCACAGCCTCATTGGGACGTAGACACTTCTCGCGGGGTTTGTTCCATTCGCTTCAGCTTGATATGCCGGGGCTCTTCACCGTCGCCTGTCAGATCGACCTTAAAGACCCGAGTGTCGAAACGAAATTTCTCCAGCTTCTCGGCCCATTCGATGATAACGATTCCCTTTTCGTCCTCAAGTATTTCTTCCAAACCCACGGAAAAGGCCGGGTCATTACTATCCGAACGCCATAGATCGATGTGATAGATATTGAAGGGTTCTGTCTTGTAAAGGTTGACGAGCGTGAAGCTCGGGCTCGTAACCTCATCGACGTCAAACTCGAGCGAGCTGAGAATACCTTTCGTCAGTAGTGTTTTCCCCGCGCCGAGCCCGCCGGTCAGCAAGACCACTTCGCCGCCGCGCAGCTCTGCTCCAATCGACGCTCCAAGCTCAAAAGTTTCGTCGGGCGAATTGGAGATGATCTTCCGGTCAGTCATTGAATAGCTGAAAGCAGTCGGCTAACGCCTCGGCAGTGTCCGAAGCGGTCATAACGCGCTTTCCAAATTTCTTCTCAGCGATATCACCCGCCAGTCCGGCGATGTAGACCGACGCAATCACCGCGTCGAGGATGTCCGTTTTTATCGGGACAGCCTGTGCGACAAAACCCGTGATGATCCCGGTCAGCGTGTCGCCGTTTCCGGCTTTCCCCAAACCGGAATTCCCCGTCGGATTTATGAACACCTGACCGCCCGGCTCTGCAATGATGATCCGTTCGCCCTTCAGCACGAGAATAACGTGATGTGTCTCAGCAAACGAACGAGCGGAGCTGATGCGATCACTCAAATCGACTTTATTCGTCGAGCCCAATAGTCTCTGAAACTCGCCGGCATGCGGCGTCAGGATCAAGGGCAATTCGTCCGAGCCTTTAAGATCCAGAGGTGCGAGCGCATTTAATCCATCGGCGTCGATAACGACCGGTGTGGTCCGTTCTTCGACCACACGGCGAACGAGTTTTCGTGTCGATTCATCGCCTGAGCTGAGGCCACTACCGATCGATATGACATCGACGTTTTTAGAAAACTCTCGGATCTCATCAAAGCCCATCTCGGATACCGCTCCCTCGCGGGTTTCCGCGATCCCGCGGACCATCACCTCCGGGGCGACGCGTGCAGTCACGGAACCGCGTGAAGATTCGGGGGTCGCAATCGTAACCAGGCCAACACCGGAACGTATCGCCGCATTGCCGCACAAGACCGCCGCTCCGCTGTAGTTTGCCGACCCCGCGACAAATAGGGCATGGCCCCGCTTGTTCTTGTAAGAATCGGCTGTAAATTCAGTCTGGGCCAGCCATCGGGCCGCGTCATCACTCTGCAGAAAATATGTCCGCGACGCGGCCGCGTTTACCAACTCGCATGGAGAACCGATATTTACAACATACAGCTCGCCATTGCAGTTCGATGCCGGCGGCAGGACGTTCGCGAGTTTCGGTGCGGTGAACGTGACGGTCGCGTGGGCCCGGGGATTCGCACCTATTCGTTCGGCCTTATCGGCACACAATCCTGACGGAAGATCGAGCGAGACCACAAGAGTCCCGGAATCGCTGTCCGGATCTGAAAATGCGTCGATGAAAGCCGTAACTTGTTCGAACACACCGTCCAGGGGCCGGGTCAGCCCCGTTCCAAAAAGTGCGTCGACAAGGACGTCCGGATCATCGCTATGAAAATTCAGGCTATCGTAATCCAGCCATTCTTCGAGCCCCGTGATCTCCTCGAACGCGAGGTCGGATTGTGACAGCTCAAACCCTTCGTCTTGGGTTATCTTCCTCAATATGTCGAAATTGATCCGCGCATCGTCCTTCGTGTCTTCCACCAAGCCGAACAGGCACACCTCGACATCTGCCCCCTGCTGCCACAAAATGCGTCCGAGTGCCGCACCGTCGCCGCCGTTGTTTCCTTTGCCACAAAGTATTAACACGGACTTCCCTTCAACCGAACCACCTAGTTTCTCGACGATCACGCGGCTCGCGCCATTCGCCGCATTCTCCATCAAAAGCACCTGCGGAATTCCGTATCGCTCCGTAGTGAGAAGGTCGATCTCGCGCATCTCTTCGGCGGTTACGATCTTTTGCATGTTTTTAACTTGCCACAATCGGCTGAAAATTTGAAGACACCGAAGGTCGGGGCGCAGAAACAAGCCGCGAAAAAACACAAAAACCGCATCAGTTGAAATGCGGTCTCCGTGAAAACATTGGAGCTGTAAATAGACAGAGTTCGACGTCCGTTAGCGGACCTATAAATGTCTGCCACTGTACTTGATCATCGATTCTTCCGTTCATTTAATAGAAAGGTTCATTCGACACGCATTTCCATAAATTTAGGAGAATTCTGAAGTTAGCGGACAAACATTCTCAAAAACGTGCTCCCGGCGTGATTCGAACACGCGACCTTCCACTTAGGAGGCGGACGCTCTATCCAGCTGAGCTACGGGAGCATATCGATTGTGGATTGTGGATTTCGGATTGCGGATTGTCAAGGCGATTTCGGACCTGGGATCTGAGATCCGGGTTCCGTCCACTCCGTCGTGCGTCTTCCAAATCCCAAACCCGCAAATCCCAAATCCCCAATCCGAATCCCAAATCGGCTACGAGTCGTAATCTATCAGCGACTTCACGTTGTAGCCGTTGAATTTCTCGCGGCCTTTCAGGAAGTTGAGCTCGACGACGAAGAGCAATCCCTCGACCTTTCCACCAAGCCCTTCGACCAGATCAACCACCGCCTTTGCGGTACCGCCGGTCGCCAGCAGATCGTCTACGATCAGAACACGGTGACCTTCACCAACCGCGTCTTTGTGCATCTCGAGAGTGTCCTGTCCGTACTCGAGGTCGTACGAGACCGAAACACATTCGGCGGGAAGCTTCTTGGGTTTCCGGACCGGAACAAATCCCGCACCAAGTTGATATGCGAGCGGTGTCGCAAAAATAAAACCCCGTGACTCGACTCCGATCACGGTATCGATGTCCAGACCGCGACACTGTTCGGTGAGCGCGTCTATCGTTTCCTCAAGGCCGTTCGGGTCCTTGAGCAAAGTTGTAATGTCATAAAAGTTGATGCCCGGTTTAGGAAAGTCGGGCACCTCACGAATTAATTTTTTTAAGTTTTCCATTTGTGAAGTAGTCAGAAGTCAGTAGTCAGAGTAAGTTAGCTCCAATTTTTATTATCGCTCTATTCGAAAAGCCGAAAAGGTCCGATCGGGATCGAGGACGATCTCTTCAACATCCTCAACACTGGAGTATGTAGGACCGGCGGCTAGATCATGCTTAAAGGCCTCGACCGCGCGTTCCGCTCCTTGCGCGAGAGCCTCGACGCGACCATCGTCCAGGTTTTTGACATACCCGCGAACCTGGTGACGAGCAGCTGAACGCTGCGCAAAATACCTAAAGCCGACGCCTTGAACCAGTCCACGAATAAAGAACTTTCTTGCAACAACCATCGTGACTAGCCCAGCGCATCGAGACATTCCATCAACGGACGCTGCCGGCATGTATAGACCGGCATCCCACGAAGGGTCAACTTACTCGCCGGTGTCTGACGCAATTCCTCGGCCAGCGCAAGAAAGTCGTTCGGCTCATCCGTCTCGAACGAGATCACATATTCCTGCTCGCTAAAACCGAACGCATGCGTCAGATGGATCTTTATGTTCTGAAATTTCTTCCCGACCATGAAGTTCTCTTCGATCAGAGCGTCGCGTTCCTCGCCAGTCTTTTCGTGCCATTCCCTATGTTTGGCACACGGATAGACGAAGTGATACTTCTTTTCACCGGCCGGAACGTGGAAACGGTCATCGGAACCGTCGGCTACAAACATCATCCGCTTTGTCACGGCAAGATAATTGTCGACCACCTCGAAATAATTGCCAAGGTTGGTCCGATAGAGTTTTGCGGTCATTTCCTGGATCAGATCGAGAGAGTTGCCGATCCTCCAAAACATGATGTCAGCTTTCGAATCGAACCCGACAAGCGAATACGTGTAGAGGAGGAAATTGTCGCGGAACTTATCAAAGACGCTTTGAAATTCAGATTTGAAGATGCTCTTGGTTTCCGGGTCCAGCTTCCGCCAATCCGGATTCACGCGAAAAAACATGAAATTTACAAACTGCTTTTCGAGCGAAGGTTCCTCAACCGAACCGGTCGTATCGCCGACGAGGCGCAGCCCGCTCTGGTCTCCAGTTTCCTTTCTTAAATTCTGAGGCTCCATTCGTTCGACCCAGCAAATATCGAGTTCAACTCATTAACTTAAGCCAAAAATCATTCTGCCAGATTTCCTTCGAGAGTCCAAAAGCGGGTAGAAAACCGCTTCCAAGCAGAAAAATCGTTGACCTGAGGGCGCGCGCGGGATTGCTATTCAGTAAGAGCTTAGGAACGGTGGGCGTAACATCCGGAACGATAACCGGCTCCATGAGCATCACACCGCTCCAGTTGAGCCATATCAGACAGCATCTCGGATATGTGAATGTGCACTCGGTGAATTTTAGCGGAGCCGAGATCCGCGGCCAGCTGGGGAGACTTTCCTACCGCTTCGTTTGACGCTCGGTAATTCAACCCGCTTTTGCTAACATGGATCC
Source organism: Pyrinomonadaceae bacterium (assembly GCA_041745575.1). Lineage (GTDB taxonomy): Bacteria > Acidobacteriota > Blastocatellia > Pyrinomonadales > Pyrinomonadaceae > OLB17. The sequence continues at coordinate 60,386 of JBGTIQ010000055.1, read as the reverse complement.
GGCCCGGAATTCTTTTTAATCAATGAATCGATTTCTTCTTCTGATGTTTGTGTCATTGCTCTCCGCTGCCGGTGTGTCTGCTCAGCAGCGTCCGCTGATCACCGACGACATCGACATTACACCTGCCGGCGCGATCGAGATCTCGGCCGGCGTCGATTTCTTTCAGAACGTCAAATATCCGTTATCCGGATTGAGAGGAGATTTGACCCGCGTCGGCGACATACGGATCCGAAACGGCTTTGCATCGAATGTGGAACTGCAAGTCGAAGGCGTCATCCAAAATTTTCTTGCCATCAATTCGCAAACACTTCCATCTCCGATTCCCCTCAATATCACGGGCAATTCGACCAGTGATTTTGACGACATCGTCGTATCGGCAAAAGTCCTGTTGCTACGCGAAACGCGGAACACCCCGGCACTCGGTATCAAATTCGGTTTCCAAATGCCGAATACCGATCAGGCACGAGGTATCGGGACCAATCAGATAAACGTTTTTAGCAAGGTCATCGTCCAGAAAAAGTTTGGTAAGCGGGCGGGGCGGGCTTCGCGTGCAAATCTTTACGGCAACATCGGCCTCGGGATCATGAACGCTCCGCTCGCGAACTTTACTCAAAACGACGTGATCCTTTATGGTTTGGCTGGAATTTTTGAGCTGACCGATCGCATCAATTTGGTCAGCGAAGTAAACGGACGTTACAGCTCGCGATCCGGCGTGGCCCCTCTGGGCACAGAAAGCGTCGGGCAGTTTCGCGTTGGAACCCAGATCCGGGCATCCGGCCTTCGTTTCGATACCGCTGCGGTTTTCGGCCTGACAAAATTCAGCCCGCGCTCCGGCGTAACGTTCGGGGTGACCTATCTTTCACCTGTCTTCGTCCCGATAGCGAAATAAACCCTAAGAAATGTTTATCGGCGAGTGTCCGTGCCCGAGCATCGGAGCGGTACGTATGGCGTCTGTAACAAATCTCTTGGCAATGCGGACGGCGTCGACGAGACTCTTCCCAAGCGCCCGATTCGCTGTGATCGCGGCCGCCAGCGTGCATCCGGTTCCGTGCGTTGCAGTGGTCTCTATATGATCAGCCTCGAATGTATGAATGTCGTCACCGATAAATAGATGATCGACCGCCTTTCGCCCGGACTGCGTTTCGTGATTTAGATGCCCACCTTTGATAAGCACATTCCTGGCACCCATCCTCTGCATTTCTTTAGCCGCCGCATGAACATCCGCTGGGGTTTCTATCTGCAGCCCGGTTATCCGTTCAGCTTCGGCCCGGTTCGGCGTGACCAGCTCAGACAGTGGAAACAAGACCCTTATCAGCGATCGAAGAGCATCGTCATCGATCAGATCAAATCCGGACGTCGAACGGACTACCGGATCGACGATCAATTTCGCGGCACCCATCAGACCTATCAGTTCACCCGTTACTTCGATCACTTCGCGGGTCGGAAGCATGCCGGTCTTCAATGCCGCGATCTCGTAATCCTCGATGATCGGTTCGATCTGACGGCGGACAGTTTCGGCGGTCTGATGCTCGGCGCCAAATACCCCGACCGTATTTTGAAAAGTTATCGACGAAAGCGCCGCCGAGCCAAAGCACCCGAATGACGAGAACGTTTTGATATCGGCGATGATCCCCGCTCCGCCCGAAGGATCGAGGCCGGCGATCGTCAAACAAACGGGTTTGGACATAACAAAACCTCTACTGGCGTACCGGATAAATTATAGACGTTCGCAAAATCGCGCGGCGCTTCGCTTGGTCGTTCAGCGAACGGATCGCGGCGATCCCGGCCGCTCCAGCGGAAAGCACATTTTCGAAATTGTTTTGATCCACGCCGCCTAGTGCGATGACCGGAAAAGTTCTGAGCTTGCGGCAGACGGCGCTCAACGATTCGATGCCAACAGGCGGGCCCTTTCCGGGCGTCTCGAAGATCGGGCCAAAAAAGATGTAGTCGGCCCCCGAGCCCGCTGCTGCTAAAGCCTGCTCGATCGAATGGGTCGAAGCGCCGATCACCAGGTTACTCGAGATCGCTTCCCGCACAACATCCGGCCGAAGAGAAGTTTCCGGCAAGTGAACCCCGTCGGCCCGCGCCGCAATAGCAACATCCGCACGATCGTTAACCAGAACGAGCGCATCCGTCGAGCTCAATATCTGGACGGCTTCTCTCACGAGGTGAACTAATAACCGGGCAGGCAAAGCTTTTTCGCGTATCTGGATCAGATTCACGCCGTCCGCTACAGCGTCCCGAATCGTCTCCAAAATTCCCTTTTTTTTGATTTCGAAATTCGAAGGATCGGCTTCGCCGGCGGTGATCAGGCAGGTGTATGGACCGTCAAGAAGGGGTTTCACTGTTGTCCGGTTTTCTCACCGCGGAGCATGGCGACACTCTGGTCGAAGTGCGCCGCTTCCCAGAACGCGATCACAATGTTCAGAACACCGAGACCTGTAACTGCGCCACGGAACCAATTCGAAGCGACGGTTCTTTGCAGGATCGCGAAGCCCGCCCGGTCCGTCACAAATACAAGTAGGTAATTCTCGCCCCAATTCCCAAAAAGCATGTCCCAGGGCGAAAGGACGAGGTAGAAGCCCAGCAACAGGCAGAGAACTATGAAAAAAATGACGGTCAGTTTCTCAACCATACCGTCAAATTATAGCTTCTTTCTTTTTTTAGCGACAGTGCGACCTAGCGACCGACAGCGATGTTCTTTACACGTTCGCCTACATCGCGGAAATCGATATTTTCAGCATAAACCTGTTCGAAATAACGACCAGCATTATCGAGATCACCTTCCGCTTCGTATGCAAGCGCAAGTTCGTACCAAATTCCCTGCTTTTCTTCATCGCCAAGACTCGGCGTCTCAAGTGCTCGCTGGTACCAGGTCAATGCGTGTTTCGGCATGGATTTCTGCATGAAGCAATGGCCCAGCAGATTCGAGCACTGAAAAAAGCGGCGTGTCGGATCGTTTGGCTGGACAAGCCCGATAGCATCCTGAAATTCTCTTATTGCCTCGTCCAGCAATCCCATCTCCTGATATGCGACGGCGGTGTGATAGTGAGTATCGTAATCCGCATCAGCTGCCGAATCGACATCGTCGATCCCGAGTTCGTTTCGCAGATCATCGATGCCAAATCCCGAAGAAGTGGCGGGGTGGTTTCCATTGGTCGAAGCGTCCAGCGGCGGCGGTGCGGCTTGTACTGGTTCGGCTTCTTGCGTGGTTTCCTGAAGCTTGAGATGTGCCTCTAACTCGTGGATCTCAACCCGATCCCCGAACTCGCTCCGAAGTTCGCCAATCGCCTTGTCCGCGAGCTCGAGATAGCCGCTGTCAATATAAAACCTGATACTGTCCATCTCGCGCAGCAGGCGCTCTTCGTTTGTATTTTCGCCGGCTTCCGCAAACGTTGTCCCTGTACCATCGGCTGATTCGTCGACGATCGCGAAATCGGCGAATTGAGTATCGTCTGAACTGGTCAGGTCCGATTCCTCCTGCAGCTGAGGCGTTTCCGGCGCGAAAGTTTCCAACTCGGGTTCAGGCGGCTTAAGCGATTTCAAAAACTGCTCATCGAATAAATTCACTGTCGCGTAAGTATCGTCGAAGCCAAACTGCTCATTGATCTGCTTTAGACGATCGGCATAATTGACCTCATAAGGGGCGATCATCACGAGCTGCGACAGAGCGAATCGCTCGTCATCTACCGATTCCTTTTGCCTCGCAATCTTAGCCAGTTGAGCGAGCGACTCGTGCATGCCCGCCTCATCTTTCTGCCACGCCGACAGCCGAGCCCGCAGCCTCAATCCTTCGAGTTGTTCCGGATCGAGGAGCATCAGCTCGTTGAGTAACGATTGGAACTCCTCGGCCTCGCCGGCTAAAAGCAGGTGCTCGGAGGCCATGGCCATCACCCGGCAGGCCGACTCAGCATCACTATTTTTCAGATAGATCCGGGCAAGCGCGACAAGCTTCGGATAGGTCGCCGGCTCCTTCTCGATAAGTCCTATGACAGTCTTCTCGGCGTCGATAGTATTTCCCGCCTCGAGATAACAATCGAACAGTAGATACAGGACATCTCGGTCATCGGGTTCAGCTGAATGTATTTCTTCCAGTCGCCCGGCCGCATTCGCCGCGGTTCCAAGGGCGAAATGCGATTGTACAAAGGCGGCGAGTATGTTCGGATCAGTCGGCGTTATTTCGAGAGCACTCTCGAACGCGTCGGTCGCCTCCGCATGTTTCGATTTCTTCGCGAGGCGAACGCCGGCTTCGTTGAATGCTTCCGCCGCCTGTTCCGGTTGATCTTCGGCGAGATATGCAGATGCGAGATTTAGTTGAATTGTCGTGTCGGTCGGATCGAGCGAAGCGATCTGCTTTCGAATTTCAAGGGCATCGATCTTTTGGCCTTCACTCTCGTAATATTCGGCCACAGCCTTGTAGTGTGAACGTGCCTCACTTATCGAACCCTTGAGTTTATAGAGTTCGGCGAGCTTTTCAGTGATCTCGATCGAATCGGGTTGGATCTTCGCGATCTTGTTGTAAAGCGCGATGGCTTTCTGGGCGAATCCCTGCTTGCTGTAATGTTCCGCTACCTTTGTATAGCAGCTAACAGCCTGCTTCTTCTCGGCGTTCTTGGTGTAAAGATCGCCGAGCATATTCAGCGTCCCAAAATCTTTCGGATCATTGGCGACAACCTGCTTATACTCCCCGATAGCAGACTGAATCTTCCCCTGTGCGAGATACCGTTCGGCATTTCGCATAGCCTTTGTTTTGTCGAAAACCATGGTGGACTGTAAACGATCTGGAACCCAGCGGACCAAAAGGAGGAAACGGCCTTGTTTGCTAAATGTCTGTAAGAGCGTACAGGCGTGTAAATGGTCATACCTGCAAAGAATAAACTAGCACAGGCCGGAAAAAAGTGTCAACAAAATTTGTCTGGGTTAAACACCTTAGGTTATGACTTTGCGGGACGAATCTTTGATTTTTCCGAATGTTTTTTCTAGGCTTAAGCTTCTGACTCAGAACAACTTTCATATGCAAGCACTCATTCTCGCCGGCGGAAAAGGAACTAGACTGCGTCCATTGACGGTTTATACCCCAAAGCCAATAGTGCCGATACTAAATCGTCCATTGCTTCAATATCAGCTCGAAATTCTCGCCCGCGCGGGCATAACGGATATTACCCTTTCACTGAACTACCAGCCGAATAAGATCGAGGACCTCCTCGGTGACGGATCTGACTTTGCTGTAAACCTCCGGTTCATAACAGAACCGAGCCCGCTGGGCACGGCCGGAGCGTACAAGTTCGCGGCCGGGGCTCTCAAGAAAACAACCGTAGTCTTTAACGGTGACATCATCACGGACGTTGATGTCGCGAGCGTCATCGAAACGCATCGAGCGAATTCGGCACAAGCAACGATATTGCTAACGCCGGTCGAGGATCCATCGAAATTCGGTCTCGTCGAGTCGGGGAAGAAAGGTGAGGTAATTAGATTTCTCGAGAAACCGTCGCCGGAGTCGGTGGCGGATCTTACAACAAAGAACATTAATGCCGGCCTCTATGTTCTAGAACCAAGTGTTCTCGATCTCGTACCTGCGGGGAAAAATTGCTCGTTTGAATACGACGTATTCCCATCCCTTATTGAAAAAAGACTTCCGTTTTTTGCCCACGTAATTGACCAGGAGTATTGGCGCGACGTTGGCACGCCCGCCAGCTATCTGTCGGCACACCATGATTTTCTTAGCGGAAGGATCAAAAACTTTTTCAGCGCCGGCGATGGCATAAGCGACATCGCCACCACCGCAGACGTCGATTCAATTTCGATAATCGGCGAAGGCAGCGTTATAAAAGCGCACGCCCGAATCACGAACTCGGTTCTCGGTCCGGGAGTCCATGTCGATGAAAAGGCATCGATCGCGAATTCGGTTATCTGGGCCCACACAAGGATCTCAAGCTCGGCCGAGATCGACGGCGCGGTGATCGGGAAGAGCTGCTATATCGGCAGAAATTGCGACATTCGTCCGGGTGCCGTTCTGGGTGACAAAACTTCCCTTCCGGATTATTCAAGGACGTGACCGTTCGTATTCGACGATTCCCTTAATCTATGCCTGAACTCCCGGAAGTTGAGATCGTCGCCAGGTCGCTGAATAAGCTTGTCGCGAAGCGCAAGATCGCTTCGTCGGAATTGCTCCGTCCGCGACTGGCCCCCGATACAGATCCAGAAACATTCTCCGCCCGTCTCAATACAGCAAGCGTTAGTTTTGTACACCGCCGCGGCAAGCACGTCCTCTTCGATCTCGACAACGGCCGGACGCTGATCACGCATCTCCGAATGAGCGGCAAATTCATGCTGCTGGACGGCGAGTGGCCCGATCCGAAATTCACGCACGCCGTATTTCATTTCGAAGACGGGACGCGTCTGGTATTTCAGGACCAGCGCCATTTCGGGCTGATGAAGATAGTCGAGACGGGCGAACTAGACGAAGCAAAGGAAATAAAAAAACTCGCGCCGGAGCCCTTCGGCGAAGACTTTTCATTTGAGTATCTACGCGCGACATTACGGACGTCGAAACGCAGCCTAAAGGAGTTCCTTCTGGATCAAACAAAGGTTTGCGGTTTGGGAAATATATACGCAGCCGAGGCGATGTTCCTTTCCCGAGCGAACCCTCGCATTCTCGCCTCTAAACTTTCGAAACCGAAGGCCGCGGCCCTTTTTGCAAACATACGTCTCGTGCTGTCTGACGCGATCGCTCTGGGTTCATCGATGCCTGTCGTTCCGCACGACATCGGGGGAAGTATCTACGGCAAGGATAGCGACTGGAAGTGGCGCGTTTACGATCGCGAAGATGAGCCGTGCGCGAACTGCAACTCGCCCATCACGCGGATCGTCCAGGCGGGACGCTCGACCTACTTTTGTCGCGTCTGTCAGCGAAGGTGATCCTGTTCGTACAAGCAAACTCGCCGGTATCGACGCGAGCGCCTGAAAATCAGTGAGATTCTTTCCGTGTGAGCGACCCAAATGGGCCTGTCTTTATGGTGCTTGACACTGCTTCCATAAAGACGCATCATGGCGTCTAATAATTCGTGGTGAGTTAATGCGACTTGCGACCACGTTAAATAAACCGCTAAACAGCCTAACTTGATTCAGATTTGAAAAGTCTCGCTGTTTTGGCGAGACTTTTTCGATTTTGGATTTTAGATTTTGGATTTTGGATTTGCGATCGCAAATCGAAAATCGAAAATCGCAAATTCTTATGAAAGACTTTCGAGAGATCATCGGGGACGATCGCGTTTACGTATTCGACGGTGCGGTCGGCACGCGGCTTTACGACAAGGGCGTCTATATCAATCGGAGCTACGACGAGCTTAATCTCGTTGCACCCGACCTTGTCCGCGAGGTTCACGAGGAATACATCAAGGCGGGGGCCGACGTGATCGAAACAAATTCGTTCGGAGCGACGCGTCATAAGCTGCAACCCTACGGACTCGAGACCAGGATTCGCGAGATTAACATCGCCGCCGCGCGGATCGCACGCGAAGCTGCCGGCGATCGGATCTTTGTCGCCGGCGCGATCGGGCCGCTCGGTCTGCGCATTGAGCCGTTCGGACCAACATCCTTCGATGAAGCGAAGGAGATGTTTCGAGAGCAGGCTGAAGGGTTACTCGAAGGGGGCGTCGATCTATTCGTGCTTGAGACGTTCTCCGAGCTTCCCGTTCTTGAACAGGCGATACTTGCGGTGCGCGAGCTCTCCGACTTGCCGATCATTACTCAGATGGCGATCCAAATGGACGGAAAGACGACCTTTGGCACAACGCCAGAGGTCTTCACCGCCAGACTCGACCAACTCGACATCGATGTCATCGGCCTAAATTGCGGAATGGGGCCGAACCATGTGCTCAACGCTCTCGATAAAATGCGGCCGCTGACGACGAAAAAGCTTTCTGCCCAGCCGAATGCCGGTCTTCCGCGCGATGTTCAGGGACGGCAGTTTTATATGGGCTCGCCTGAGTACATGGCTGAATTTTCGCGCCGTTTCGTCCAGTCGGGTGCGAAATTCGTCGGCGGCTGCTGTGGGACAACTCCGACGCATATCAAGCTCATCTCCGAGGCGATCCGCTCGGTAAGTCCTCGGCAGTCGATCAGCGAGGCGAGAAAACAAAGTGTTCACATCGCTGAATTGACTCCCGTCGACATACAAGTTGTCCCGGCCGAGGACCGCTCGAAGTGGGGACGGAAGATCGCCCGCGGCGAGTTTGTAACCTCGGTTGAAGTTCTCCCGCCAAAGGGCTGCGACGCGGAAAATACGCTCGACTCGATCCGTTTACTGAAGGACGCGGGCGTCGATGGCGTCAATATTCCGGACGGCCCCCGAGCTCAAACTCGTATGTCAGCACAGGCGACCGCCGTGCTTGTCGAACGTGAGATCGGGATCGAGGCCGTGTTGCACTATTGCTGCCGAGATCGAAATCTCCTTGGCATGATGTCCGACCTGCTTGGAGCTGCCGCACTCGGGCTTCACAACCTGCTGATCATCACCGGCGATCCGCCAAAGATGGGACCCTATCCGGACGCAACCGCGGTGTTCGACATCGATGCGATCGGTCTCACGAATATGGTCAGCAAGCTAAATCACGGACTCGACATCGGCAACAATCCGATCGGCAAGCCGACGGCGTTTTCGATCGGCGTCGGTGTAAATCCCGGCGCGGTAAATATGGAAGAAGAGCTCCGCCGCTTTGAATGGAAGGTGGAGGCTGGTGCAGAATATGCGATCACACAGCCGGTCTTCGATACCGAACAGCTTCGTTCGTTTCTGAAGAAGATCGATCACGTAAAGATCCCGATCGTCGCCGGCATTTGGCCGCTCGTGAGCTTTCGTAATGCGGAGTTTCTTCACAATGAAGTACCCGGCGTGAATGTCACGCCGGAAATTCTGGAGCGAATGCGGGTCGCGTCAGACAAGAGTAAGGAGGAAGCTCGCGAAGAAGGTATAGCAATCGCGCGGGAATCTTTATTGGAAGTTCGTGACGTTATCCAGGGAGTTCAGGTTTCTGCTCCGTTTGGAAATGTAAAATACGCGCTGCAGGTATTCGACGCTCTCGACGAATCGAAGATAAAAAAAGCGGAGCCTGCCTGATCGCGAGCTCCGCTTTTTAGTTGATAAACGAGTCCTAATTTCCGCTCGCTGCTTTCTGCGATTTTCCGAAGCTCTCCTTTTCTTTCTCCATCTCAGTGCCAAGCTCTTCGAGAACGGATGCGTCGAACTGCTCTTCGACCATCGGGAACATCTTTCCCTCTTCTTCCTGCACGTGGTGTGAGATGTCTTCCATAAGCACCTTCAGCTTCGGATCAAACTTTTCGCTGTCATCTGTAAGAGCGGCGAGCTCTTTCAGGAACATCTTTGCCTGACGATGTTCTTCGATTCCCTCAAGCACGATGTCCTTGATTTCCTCGTTGCCGTCTTCTTTCAGCTTCGGGTAAAAAATCGTCTCTTCGATATGCGTGTGCACATCAAGCTCGGCCTTGATCTGTTCGAACAAGTCCTTGTGGTCGCCGTCCGGTGTCGCCTTAACTTTCTGAAAAAGCTTGTCCACCTTGTCATGATCTTGTTTTAATAACTCGACTGCATTCATTTCTTGTTTCCCCTCCGTTTGGTTTCGATACAAGGCAGCAGGAGTGCAATGCGTGTGCCAAGCAAATTCTGCGTGGGCCGCGAGATTTGCGCGAAAAAAACATCCCCCGCGAAGTCGCAAAGAACATTCCATACGTCTTCGTAACGTTGTTGGAGGGTTTGGATTTGGAGTCTGGAACCTTTTTTCAATCCGGCTACGGAATCAAGACGATCTTTCCAAATGCCTTGTTCTCGATGACCTGACGATGCGCACGGGGAGTTTCGGCGAGAGGCACCGATTCGCCAATGATTGGCTTTAGAAAACCTTCGCTCAAGCCTCTAAAGATCGCGCGGTGGATGTCAGTTAAGGCATTTCCCGGTGCATTGAACAGCGACATGCCGTATATGGTTGCGTCTTTACCCATCGCCAGCCTGGGATTGAAATCGAGGCTCCCTCGATTGCCCACAACGGTGATGCGTCCGAACATTGCGAGCGCCTCGAAGTCTTTCGCAAGATTTACGTTCGCGAGCATTTCGATGATCACGTCGACACCCTTTTCGTTAGTGATCGAACGAACCTCCGCGAGGTGTGCGTCATCGGTGTGATCGACAACGTGATCCGCACCCTGTTCGGCCGCAAGTGTTTTTCCTTCCTCCGAACTCGCCGAACCGATCACCTTGAGACCGGTGTTCTTCGCCCACTGGATCGCGGCGATACCGACACCACCTGACGCACCGTGGATCAAAACCGTCTCGCCTTCTTTCGCGGCGGCCTTGTGAAACAATGCGCGGTATGCCGTCGCGTACGGCGTCCAGATTCCAGCTCCCTGCTCGCATGTGACATTGTCGGGAAGAGGTCCAAGATGCTTTTCTTCACACAACGAAAACTCCGCATAGGTTCCCGAGATCGAGCCAGCAGTGTATACGCGATCGCCCGGTTTGAATTTCGTAACACCGTTGCCCACTTTCTCGACGACACCCGCCGCATCTTTTCCGGGTGTGTAAGGAAGTTTCGGAGCGTGTGCGTGATTCCCCGATCGAAGATATGTATCGACCGGATTCACACCGGCGGCTTCGATCCTGACAAGAACCTGTCCGTCGCCCGGGTCAGGCGTCGGCACATCTTCGAGCTTCATCGCCTCGGGCTCACCGTATTCGTTAACTACAATTGCTTTCATAGGGAACGCCGGCATCCTGCCGGCAAAATCTTCGAGAAAAATAAAGGCCGGCAGGATGCCGGCGTTCCATCATTCCACCGTCACTGACTTTGCGAGATTTCTCGGCTGGTCGACATCGCAGCCGCGGCGCACGGCGATGTGATATGACAAGAGCTGTAGCGGAACGACCGATAGTATCGGACCCAGCAGATCGGAAGTTTCAGGAACTTCTATAACGTGGTTCGAAACCTTCGAGCTCATCTGATCGCCCTCGGTCAAAACGCTGATCACGATACCGTCGCGGGCTTTCACCTCCACGATGTTCGAATGCGTCTTCTCATAACGCAGTTCGCTCAATTCATTCCCGAGCTCACGAGTATTGACGACAACGACCGGCAGCTTCTCATCGATCAGCGCGTTCGGGCCGTGTTTCATCTCGCCCGCCGGATAACCCTCGGCGTGAATGTAGCTGATCTCTTTTAATTTCAAAGCTCCTTCCAAGGCGACCGGAAAATTTATCCCTCGACCGAGATACAGAAAATCCTGTACACGGAAAAATTCTTTCGACAATTCTTCGATCGAATCCGCATCGTTCAAAAGCTGTTCGATCTTTAGTGGAAGTTCCGCCAAATCCTGAATCAGCTTTTTGCCTTCGGCAGGCGAGATTCCACCGCGAAGCTCGCCGAGATACAGAGCGAACAAGTAGAGCGCCACCATTTGTGACGTGAAAGCCTTCGTCGACGCAACACCGATCTCCGGCCCGGCGTGCGTCAGAATCGTGCCGTCTGCTTCGCGGTGGATCATCGATCCTTGCACATTGCAGATGGCGAGAACCTTACAGCCCGCCTGTCTAGCTTCACGCATCGCGGCGATGGTGTCAGCCGTCTCGCCCGATTGCGAAATAACGATGAGCAGATCGTTTTCCGTCAAGACCGGATCGCGATACCGGAACTCGGACGCATAATCGACTTCGACGGGGACACGTGCGAGTTTTTCGAGCATGAACTTACCAGCGTGACCGGCATGCCAGCTGGTTCCGCACGCGGCGATCTTGATCGACGTCAGCGATCGAAAATCCTCTTCGGCGATGTTCATCTCATCCAGATAGACTTTTCCTGTGTCGAGCGAGACGCGTCCCTGCACCGTGTCGCGAACCGCACGCGGCTGCTCGTAAATTTCCTTCAGCATGAAATGCTTGAAGCCACCCTTCTCCGCCATGATCGGGTCCCATGTGATCCTTTGTTGCTCAGGCTCGACTACGTTTCCGTCAAAGTCGGTGACGCGGACCGAATCTTTTGTGAGCACGGCGATCTCGCGATCACCCAGGAAAAAGACATCCCGCGTATGCTGAAGGATCGGCGGGATATCCGATGCGACGAAAAATTCGCCGTCGCCGAGACCTATGACAACGGGCGGACCCTCACGTACGGCGATGACAGTATCGGGCTCGTCGACGGAGATTATTGCCAGAGCGAAAATTCCGCGCAGTTCTTTGACGGCTTTTCGGACGGCTACTTCAAGCGAAAGATTTTCATTGTCTTTGTAATGTCCGATCAGATGAGCGACGACCTCGGTGTCCGTCTCCGTCTTGAAATCACTGCCTTCGGCGGCAAGGCGTTCTTTGAGCGTCAAATAATTCTCGATGATGCCATTGTGAACGACAACGACCTTCCCCGATTGATCGCGGTGCGGGTGAGCATTCTCCTCGGTCGGGCGCCCGTGTGTCGCCCAGCGCGTATGGCCAATACCGTAATTTCCGTCGAGCGGATTCAAACGAATGCACTCCTCGAGATTGCGCAGCTTTCCTTCGGCGCGACGCATTTCAAGATGCTTCGAGCCGTCAACTACCGCAATGCCCGCGGAGTCATAACCGCGATACTCGAGTTTCCTGAGACCGTCGATGATCAACGGTACGACCTGTTTATTTCCAACGTATCCTACAATTCCACACATAATTTCAACCAGCTTTCAAAACAAACGCGAGAACAATGAAGACGACGATCGATATCAAACTTCCAACCGGCAGATACCATAGCGTCAGTATCGACAAGATCAGGCCAAGGTTCCGGGCCCAGGACGCGCGGAGCCAGAACGAACTGACGAAGATCAGCCAGGCGATACCAAGTGCAATGAAGACGGGGCCGATCTTAAATACATCGACTCCGGTCAGTCCGATAAGCCACGCCCACGGACCCGGCTTTTCCGGACCGATGTACTTGCCGTTGAGACTGACGTAAATCCCGTCGGCAAGCATCCACAAGCCGTTGCCCAGTGATAAGACAATGATCAGGTATCTCATCGGTCAACTGCTAGCGCGAATCTTTTTGTCCCACGGTTTTTACAGTTCGTGCCGGAGCCCCGACGACCAGCGTACCTGCATCCACATCCTTCGTCACCACACTTCCAGCTCCCGTCACCGCACCATCCCCAACCGTCACCGGTGCGACGAGCATCGTGTCGGAGCCGATCCGGACGTTATCGCCGATATGCGTTTCATTCTTGTTCTTGCCGTCGTAGTTGCAGGTTACCGTGCCGGCACCGATATTTGTATTTTCTCCAACGGTAGCGTCGCCGAGATAGGTCAGATGGCTCGCCTTGGATCCCGCACCGAGGGTCGTCTTTTTCAACTCAACAAAATTTCCGACCTTGCCGTCGTGCAGCATCTTCGCATTGCCGCGGAGGTGCGCCATTGGCCCGACTGTGCAGTTGTTGCCGATCTCGGAATCCTGGATCAAGCAGTTGTCGCGAATCTCCACTCCATGTCCGATGGTTGAATTTGTGATGCGCGTTCCGGAATGAACCGTACAGCCGTCGCCTATCTCTGTCGCGCCTTCGATCGTGACGTTCGGATAGATGACCGTATCGCGCCCGACCCGCGCTTGTTCGCTGACGTATGCGCTCTTCGGATCGATGAACGTCACCCCATGGTCGAGCATCAAGCGTGAGATTGTCCGGCGATTCAGCAGACGCTCGAGATCGGCGAGCTGGGCCCGGTTGTTTACCCCTTCGACCTCGTAGGCGTCGCCGTGTTGGAAGATCGCTACATCTTCTCCGTCTCCTCGCAGCAACGCTGGAACATCCGTTAGATAGTATTCGCCTTGAGAGTTGTGATTTTGAACTTTTTCCAACGCGGCAAACAGCTTTATCGTGTCGAAAGCATAAATACCGGCGTTGATCTCAGTGATCTGGCGCTCGTTCTCGTCCGCGTCCTTTTGCTCGACTATCTTTTCAAACAAGCCTTCTGCGTCACGGACGATCCGTCCGTATCCGGTGGGATCCTTGAGTCTGACGGTGAGTATCGTGCACACCGCGCCTTTTCCGCGGTGACCGTGATGATGCTGTACCAGGCCCGCGAGCGTTTCCGGCCGGATCAGGGGAACGTCGCCGGACAGAACAAGCAGCGTCGAGTCATGATTCAAAAGCAGATCGCGGGCGGCGTTTACCGCATCGCCGGTCCCGAGCTGCTGTTTCTGTTCGACAAAAACGGCGTCGTCGGAATCGAACTCACTCAGTACAGCCGATTTTACATCTACGCCCTGATGCCCGATCACGACATAGATTTTTTCCGGCGCGAGCGCCGCAGCAGTCCTCGAAACGTGATTGATGAGCGGACGCCCGTCGAGGCGGTGGAGGACTTTGGCGAGATCCGAGCGCATACGGGTGCCGAGACCCGCAGCGAGTACCAAAACATCGAGCCTTTTATGCTCTTCCTGAACATCTGCCATAAACGGAAATAGCGACAACAAATGCCAATCGCAATGATAAGCTTTTTGAATCGGCAGGCAAAACCTCACGCCCCGACCTTGATCCTCAGTAAGACATCAGCTATTTCAATCCCATCACGCATCGAGCCAGCCTGTCCGGGTCGTGTCTTACTAACTCACTTTCATGGAGCAGGTTTGTCGAGATGACCTTTGCTCCCTCTATCGTTTCCGAATCGATCGAGCCGTGAACACCGATCTGCTCGGCACCGTCGCGTGTATAAAGACGGGCCTGAAGCTCCGAGATCGGGCGGTTGTTCACGATTACGTAATCGAAGTCGAGTCCGGGAGCGTACTCGCGAACGATCTCCAAATGCCGCCGAGCCGTCAGCCCGTCAGTCTCACCGGGCTGGGTCATGAGGTTACAGACAAATACTTTCGTAGCAGATGATGCCACTAAGGAATTAACTACGCCGCTTACGAGCAACGGCGGAAGAAGGCTGGTATAAAGCGATCCGGGCCCAACGGTGACGAGATCCGCGTTATTAATAGCCGCGATCGCGTCCGGATGCGGCTTGCAGTTCTCGGGTTCGAGATAAAGATTCACGATCCTCCCGCCGGTCTTCGAAATATTGGTTTCACCCTGAACGACCGAACCATCAGCAAGACGGGCAGCAATCCGCACATCCGAGACGGTCGCCGGAAAGATATGCCCCTTGCTCGCGAGGATCTCGGAAGACAGACGTACCGCTTCGGCGAAATCACCCGTGACTTCGGACAGAGCGGCGAGAAATAGATTGCCAAAATTGTGTCCCGACAGATCACCGTCGCCCGAAAACCGGTGCTGGAAAAGCCTGGACAACAGATGCGAGTCCTCGGAAAGCGCGACCATGCAATTGCGAATATCGCCAGGTGGCGGCATTTGCAGTTCATCACGTAGTCGTCCGGAGCTTCCGCCGTCATCCGAGACGGCGACGATCGCTGAAAGTCGCTTTACAGATAATCCGTCGGATTGGAGGCCTACGTATTTTTTAAGGCCTGAAAGCAGGGTCGACAGGCCGGTGCCGCCGCCGATCGCAACCAGATCGAGTCCGTTTGTTCGCACGTTTTGCATTTCTAAATCGGAATTTAGCTAAATTCCGCTCTTGGTGCAACTCGTTTGCGTATTGGAATTTACCCGCGGCCCTCTATAAAAAAAAGACTTGAAGGGCTTTCCTTGCGTATGCTAGATTGGATAGTGCGGTTTGTCGCAAACCCGCCTTACCTGTTTACCGAATTCAATCGCCGATAACCACACCGAGCTAATCTTTTCAGCTGCGAGATATCACCAAATGGCACAATCGCCTTTCATTATTCACGAACAACAGTTTCAGCGGTTGAAAACCGTCCTTGCCAGGCTCTGCGTCGAGTGTGCCGCGCGAGTCGTCTTTCTGGTCGACCGCGATGGTCAGACCATAGCTTTCCACGGTGACATCGGTGATATGGATACGACAAGCTTTTCGTCGCTCGCTGCGGGAAATGTAGCGGCGACAAGCAGCATGGCGAACTTGATCGGCGAAGATGCGTTCCCTGCCGTTGTTCACGAAGGTGAGCGAGAAAGCATTTTTATCAGCATCATTGGCCGGAGCTTGCTTGTCGTGGTGTTCGACAAACGATCAACGGTCGGATTGGTTAAGATCCGAGCGAAACGGGCGAGCCACGAAGTCGCTTCTATTCTCGATGACGCGGTCCGCGAATCGGTGTTCACTATGAATAACAACCCGGCGTTCGCGGAGATCACGGACGAGGACATCGACAGCCTGTTTAGTTAGTTTTAGATTTTAGATTTTGTTTTTTCGATCAGATATACTGCCACGACCTGATCCGAGGAAGCCAAAATCCAAAAGCCAAAATAGTTATGACCTTTATCAATTACGCATCACGTGAGATCAACTGCAAGATCGTTTACTACGGTCCCGGTTTGTGTGGCAAGACGACAAACCTGCAGTATATTTACGACTCTACCGCCCCCCAGGCAAAGGGCAAGCTTATCAGTCTCGCGACCGAAACCGACCGCACACTATTTTTCGATTTCATGCCGCTTGAGCTCGGCACGGTGCGCGGATTCAAAACGCGGTTCCATCTGTACACGGTTCCCGGGCAAGTTTATTACGACGCCTCACGAAAGTTGATTTTGAAGGGTGTCGACGGTGTCGTGTTCGTCGCCGACAGCCAGGAAGAGCGTATGGACGCCAACATCGAATCTCTCTACAATCTCGAAGAAAATCTGCAAACGCAGGGTTACGAGCTCGCGAATATACCTTATGTACTGCAATTGAACAAGCGGGACCTTCCGAACGTAACTCCGACTCAGGATCTCGTCGTCGAGCTTCAAAGAAAGGGCGAACCGGTGTTCGAAGCGGTCGCGATGGACGGCACGGGCGTTTTCGATACGCTAAAGGCGGTCGCCAAGCAGGTCCTTACCGAACTCAGAAAAAGCTAAACTCACGACGACTCTAGACAAGAAAGCCGCCACGTTCGCTCGTGACGGCTTTCTTCGATGTTGAGTGGCGGGGCCGACGGGACTCGAACCCGCGACCTCCAACGTGACAGGCTGGCGTTCTAACCAACTGAACTACGACCCCGCATTTGGATTTTGGATTTTAGATTTTGGATTTTGGATTGAAGCCAGCCATGTAAGAGGTAGGAATCCAAAATCCAAAATCTAAAATCCAAAATCGAAATGGTGGGCACGAAGGGACTCGAACCCCTAACTTCCTCCTTGTAAGGGAGGCTGTCTACCAATTGACGTACGTGCCCAAAACTTTGTTAATTCTACACCGCTACCGCACGCCGCGCCCACTTTGATTATCAAAAAAACAGCCTCTTTTGGACAAAGAAGCGAATTGCAATGCTACGAAACCACGCCCGTCGTGTCAAGGCAAGCACGTTTCTCGTTCCACGTTTCTAGTTTCTAGTTCCAAGTTTCTAGTTCCAAGTTTTCTGGTTTCTAGTTCCAAGTTTCTAGTTTCTAGGTTCGTTTTCCCGGTTCTGATCTCTAGTCTTCAGGAACTAGAAACCAGAAACCAGGAACCAGAAACCCTCCCCGGTGTCTAACGAAACATTCTTTGCAAGTAACGCCTCGAACGACGTTCTTGGGCTGCAGATTACTTAAACTTCGAAGGAGATTGGCCATGGACAAACGATATCTTTTCGCTTTCGGAATGGGCGCGGCATCGCTTGCGCTCGGAATTTTAGTTGTGCGCATGATCGGACTAGGCCCGGCGTTACCGCCGCTGCCGCCCGAGCCCGTTGATCTGCCACAGCGTTCGCAGAATCTATCCGGCCCTTATTCGCATAAAAACCTGACAGTCTATATGGTGCACGGAGAAAACCGGTTGAATGGAAGCACGCCGCTCACGCTCGAAGAAGCGATGGAGCGAAAGCTGGTGATCGTCCACGAAACCAGTTCGGTAAATGAACTCGAGATCGAGAACGTTTCAAAAACGGAAGAAGTTTACGTCCAAGCGGGCGACATCGTGAAAGGAGGCAAGCAAGACCGCGTTCTTGCCGTTGATCTGATCGTTCCGGCGCATTCGGGGCGAATGCCTATCGGTGCATTCTGCGTCGAACACGGAAGGTGGACTGCACGCGGCGACGAGGTGACCGCTGAGTTCAGCTCATCCAAAGAAACTGTGCCATCCAAAGATCTAAAGCTCGCCGCCAAGCACTCAAGATCACAGGCCGAGGTTTGGGGCAGCGTTGCCGAGACCCAGAGCGGTCTAAGTGCGGCCTCGAATACAAATGTCGCCTCCGACGTCTCGCGCTCGAGCCTGCAGTTGTCATTGGAGAACAAGGAAGTGCGTGCGAATGCTAACGAATACATCGACGAACTCGGTTCGATCATCGACGGCAGAAACGATGTGATCGGATTTGTATTTGCGATCAACGGCGAGATCAATAGCGCTGACACATACGCGTCTGACGAGCTGTTTGCAAAGCTCTGGCCCAAGCTTTTGAAGGCTGCGTCGATCGAGGCAGTGTCCGAATCTTACGGCCGCTCATCCGCCAGGTCCGTCACCGTTAATGAGATTCGCGATTTCATGACGGACGCAGAAACCGCACGTTTCACGGACGAACGAACTGTCACCGATCGGATCAAGATGCTCACTCGGGAATCGAGGAGCGTTGTCTTTATCGAAACCCGGGACCGCGATCACGGCAACGACTGGATCCACCGAAACTACATCACGAAATAGAAGAAAGCACCGCACGCGGAGAAGCGCTTTTCTCCTTATTGCGGTCGCAAACGGCGTGAGTACAAAGGCGCAAGAAAAAGGCCCCGATTGTCCGGAGCCATTCTGCTTTCTGCATTCTGCATTCTGCCTTCTGCCTTCTGCCTTCTGCCTTCTGCTTTCTGCTTACCGCTTACGGCTCACAGCTCACCGCTCACTGATCGGCACATATTTCTGATCGCGCTTGCCAATGTATTCCGCACGCGGACGAATCAGTTTGTTGTTCGCGTATTGTTCAAGGATGTGACCGGTCCAGCCGGATATGCGGCTAACGGCAAAGATGGGCGTAAACAGGTCAAGCGGGATGCCCATTAAGTAATATGTCGACGCGGAATAGAAATCGACATTCGGGTACATTCCCTTTTTCTCGAGCATGATCTGCTCGATTCGCTGCGACATCTCGAACCATTTCGTCTCGCCTTTCTTGTCGGCCATCTGCTTCGAGAATTTTCGCAGCCACGTCGCACGCGGGTCCTCGGTTTTGTAAACTGCATGCCCGATGCCCATGATCTTCTGCTTGTTCTCGAGAGCATCCTCAACCCACTTGTCGACGTTATCAAGGTCGCCGATCTCAAGCAGTGATTTCATCACCGCGGTGTTCGCACCGCCGTGAAGTGGGCCGGCAAGTGCCGCGATACCGGCGGTCACCGCGCCATACATATCGGCAAGCGTTCCGGCGACGACACGGGTCGTAAACGTCGAAGCGTTCAGCTCGTGGTCGGCATGAAGGATAAGAGCAATGTCGAACATCCGGGCCTCTTCGGCATCAGCCTTCTCGCCACGAAGCATGTAAAGAAAATTCTCCGCGATGCCCAGGGTCGTGTCCGGCTTAACGACGTCCTTGCCGTTTCTAATTCGGTCCCATGCGGCCGCAAGGGTTCCGATTTGGGCTGTGATCTTAACCGCCGCCCTGACCGCCCTGTCACGGTCGGTTCCGTGCCCGTCCTTGTCATAAAAGTCGAGTGCCGAAACCACCGTCCGAAGTACGTCCATCGGATCGGCATCCTTAGGAAATCGCTTCATCATCTCGATGACTTCCGCGGGGGCGGCGTAATTTTCACGAATCTCCGAACTTAATTCCTCGAGTTCTGTTTTAGTCGGTAGGCGTTCGTTCCAAAGTAAAAAAACGACCTCTTCGAAGGTCGAATTTTCCGCAAGGTCATGGATATCGTAACCCTGATAAATTAATATTCCCTTCTCACCGTCGACGTCGCCGATCGCGCTTTGCGCAGCAACTACTCCGCGAAGTCCCGCTGCGGCCGTACTGTCTGTTCCTGTACTCATTATTATCTCGTTTCCGTCCGTAATTACGTCTAATGTCGTATTTTAACCAAGACGAAAACGAGAAACAAGCGATGTTATCGGAAAGGTGTGTCTTCCGGCCCGCTAGATAAGTCGATTGATAACGGCCTCATAACAGAGACCGGAACTTTTTCTGCTTTCGCGAACAGGAGACATCAATACGTGGAAATAGCCGAGCTTGGGGTGGCTGACGTAGTACACGTCCTGGTTCACGTCCTGCCACTCTCGTCCTTTGAAGAGCAGCGAATAGCCTTCGGTACGCCCACCTTTGAGCTTCGATGGTTCACGGACACTTACCAGAGAAGCGATCCGGTGGCCGTACGTCTGTGAGAGAAGTGTGAACTCCGTCCCGACCTGGCTCTCGAAATCGGCCTTATTAAAATTAGCGATCGCATTGAACGGATCCCATCCGCCGAGGTGGCCTGGGGCGTCAAGTGCAGAACCATTTTCCCCGGTCTGCCCGGCCGCGAATCGTGGCAAAAACAGTGCGCCAGCGCCAAGAGCCGCAACGGACGAGCCGGATTTCAAGAACTTTCGTCGTGTGATCTTCATTCTTTGTGTACCTCGTTTATCGTTACAATGAATCAAGGGGTGAAGCCAGAATCGTCGTAAGTTTAGCTTTCATTCCTGATCGTTGCAATATTTTTATTATGAACGTCGTTCTTCGTGATATTGCCGCATCCGACGCCGACTTTTTGTTCGAGCTCTATCGAGACACTCGAAAGGACGAAATGGCGGATTGGGGTTGGACAAAAGAGCAGGAAGATTCGTTCGTTCGACTGCAGTATAGCGCCAGGCTGCAGAGTTATGCGGCACAATTCCCCGATGCGCACGACTCGATGATTTTGCTCGATGATGAAGTGATCGGCCGTATTCTTGTCGCAGAATTGACAGAAGAGTTTCGGCTCGTCGACATAGCCCTCTTGCCGCGAAAGCAAGGAAGAGGAATTGGAACGATGATGATCCAGCGGCTGCTCGAATCGGCCCGAGGGTCGGGCAAGCCGGTCCGACTTCATGTTGGAGTTCTCAATCCGGCAAGGGAGCTTTACATCCGACTGGGTTTTCAGATCGTCCAGGAAAACGGGGGACATTTCTTGATGGAGTTCGCAGCCGGGTCCGATGGTCCAGCCTCAAGGGTTGACGCGCAAACTATGGAAAACATTTCTGAAAATACATTTCGCGATAACTTGAATACCGAATTTAGCATTCGGATCAACGACGCGGATGCGGTCGAACTTGAATTGATCGAATGCAACGACCTTGGATCAACGCCAAAACACGAACAGTTCTCGATCCTCTTCCGCGGCCCGCTCCAGCCTTTTCTTCAGCAGATGATTTACGAATTGAGACATGAAGAGCTCGGCGATGTCTCGATCTTTCTTGTTCCTGTAAGGAAGGATTCCGAATTCGTGTATTACGAAGCGGTTTTCAATCGATTCATCGAACAGGAATAAATACCCGACAAACCTGTGCTTGCGACCAATAACGGATCGGGACGCGGAGTTCGTGTTGTCGCTCTACGCCGAGACGCGCGCCGTCGAGATGGCATTGCTCCCATGGGACACAAGCGCGTTCCTGTATTTACATTGAAACCTTAATTTTCCTTGACGCTAGACCTTGAAAGATTTACTATCGCACACGTCATAACGATGACAGAATGTTGGTCGAAAGGAGACGACGCTCCCTTTTTCGTTGCCCCTTTTTCGATTCACCCCGCACTTTTTTACTACAAGCAGGTATCCTAAATCGATCGAGAAATTCGGAGGATCCCAGATGGCCGAACCCTTCCTGTCAGAGATAAGAATTTTTAGTTTTGGATTTGCACCACGCGGTTGGGCACTATGTAACGGACAGCTTCTGCCGATCAATCAAAACCAGGCGCTATTTTCGCTCCTTGGCACGACCTACGGAGGCAACGGCCAAACGAATTTCGCGTTGCCGAATCTTCAAGGCAGAACCCCCATCCATACTGGCAGCGGGCGTTTCCTCGGCGAGCTGGGCGGTGAACAGGCTCACACCCTAACGCAAAGCGAGATGCCCACGCACGCACACGCGTTGCAAGCCTCAAATAGCAACGCCGCGACAAATAATCCGAACGGAGCCGTCCTGGCGAACGCTACGGCGGTTTATCACGCACCGACGAGTCTGGTTCCGTTGAACCCAACGGCCGTCGCTAATGCGGGCGGGTCCCAGGCTCACCTCAATATGCAGCCCTTCCTCACGTTGAATTTGTGTATCGCTCTTCAGGGAATTTTTCCGAGCCAGAATTAAGGAGTAAAAATGGCGCAACCATATGTAGGCGAGATTAGGATGTTCGGTGGCAACTTTGCCCCCGCCGGATGGATGTTTTGCTCGGGCCAACTGCTAGCGATCTCCGAAAACGAGACGTTGTTCCAGCTGATCGGAACGACGTACGGCGGAGACGGACAATCGACCTTCGGACTGCCGGACCTTCGTGGCCGTATTCCTATCCACTTCGGCAGCGGATTCACTCTCGCTCAAACCGGCGGTGAGGAGCAGGTAACGCTAACGGTTAATCAACTCCCGCTCCACACGCATTCCTTACTGGCATCGGGCAGCCTGGGAAACTCGCTTAATACGACGGGCAATCTGGTAAGCAATTCTCAAGGGGCAGTCCCGTACATCGAAGACGTCGGGACGCTCAATATGAATCCACTGGCTATTACACCGGTAGGGGGTACACAGCCGCACACCAATTTTCAACCGTACCTTTGCGTCAGCTTTATCATTTCCTTGTTCGGGATCTTTCCCTCGCCGACATGAGCACAATTTCACGGGAGGCGCACCGCGAGTGCAGTTTTGTTTACTGCCTCTTACCAAAGATTTGAGGAGACAAGTTAATGGCAGATCCATTTGTAGCCGAAATACGAATTTTTCCTTTCAACTTCGCTCCGTCGGGCTGGGCATTTTGCAACGGGCAACTACTGCCGATTTCCCAGAACACTGCCCTCTTTTCCTTGCTGGGTACGACCTATGGAGGGAACGGGCAGTCGACGTTTGCCCTGCCTAACCTCCAGGGGAACGCCGCAATGTTTTGGGGCCAAGGTCCTGGACTCTCGCTTCACGATCTCGGCGAAATCGGTGGTTCGCAGACCGTCACGCTGTTGCAGTCGGAAATACCGTCGCACACGCATACCTTGCGGGCGTCGCTGGATGACGCCGATCTCGCTATCCCGACATCCGGCCGGAGCCTGGCGAAGGCATCGAGCAATTTGTATGTCGTGGCCAATCCGAACACACAAATGGCGCCCGAGGCGCTGGTTCCCGCGGGCGGAAATCTCCCGCATAACAATATGATGCCGTACCTCACGCTTAACTTCTGCATTGCGTTGCAGGGGGTTTTCCCGCCCCGCACGTGAGGGCTGCGATGGTTGTCTTGCCTTCAGTGTAAGACTCAGAAATTGGCGATCGATCCATTCACCCGACCCCGAGACCGAGGTAAATTTATGTCGAACCCATTAAGCCGTAGGAGCCTCCGCTTCTCGTTGACCGTTACCATTTCCATCGCGGTTTTCGTTGGAGTTTTTTGGGGAAGCTTGATATCGCTCGCGGATAAGAATTCTGAATTCGCCGCGGCGCTCGTACCACTGATCTCCGCCACGAAGGTGGATGCGATCTTCACGGACGCAGACGGCGATGGCCGCGCGGATCCCGGCGACACATTGCAGTACACGGTGACGATCAATAACACCGGCCCAGACCCAGCAACGAGTGCTATCTTTACGGATACGCTCCCAAATACGCTGACGCTGGTTCCGGGTTCGGTCAATGCTTCGCCGATCGGCTTTGACGATTCTTACACAGCGACCGGGAACGTCCGGATCACCGTCGCGGCAGGCAGCGGAGTTCTCGCGAACGATATAGATCCCAACACCGGAAACAACATCGGCCTCACCGCGAGTGCTGGTCTGACCAGCGCAAACGGCGGAAACGTGACGATGAACCCGGACGGCGGTTTTGTTTACAACCCGCCGGCAGGATTCCAGGGAACAGATACGTTTACCTACACAGTAACCGACCCGGGCGGCGCGACCGGCACCGGAACCGTAACATTCAATGTCAGCGGGATGATCTGGTTCGTAAACGCAAGCGCGCCCGGAGGAGGCGATGGGCGCCTCTCCGCACCTTTCAACTGTCTGGTGGGAGCGGGCTGTTTCGATCCGGTCGCCGCGGACGGAGCGGGCGACAATATCTTTCTTTTTAGCGGCAGTTATACAGGTGGTCTTACTCTCCTTGCGAATCAAAGATTGATCGGTCAAGGCGCTTCCGCAGCGCTCTCCGCCATTACGGGATTGACGCCCCCGAGCGGAAGTGATGCCTTGCCGGCGACGGGCGGCGCACGACCGGCCGTGACAACGGCTGGAGCAAGCACAAACGGCGTAAACGTTGGCTCGGGCAACACCTTGCGCGGATTCAATATTGGTAACACGACCGCTGTCGATATTTCAGGGACGGGCATCGGAACGCTGACGATCGCGGATATGGATCTTACCGGGACCGGGCGCCTTCTGAACTTGACGACGGGCTCACTCGCCGCGACATTTGGCAGTCTTGCGACAACAAGCGCTCCGGGCGGAGCGGGTGTCAGCTTGACGTCGATCGGTGGCAGTCTAACCGTTTCCGTGTCAACTACAGTTTCCGGAGCCGGCACGCAGGGAATTTCCATCTCCGGCTCCAGCCTCGCTGCCAATTTCGGGTCCACTACTGTCGGTTCGACCACACAAGGCATACTCGTCGGCACCAGTACCGGCAATATCAGTTTTGGCAATACCGCTATCACTGCCGGTACCGACGGTATATCCCTTCAAAATAATTCGGCCGGCACGCGGTCATTCGGCACATTGTCGACGACTAATGGTTCAGGTGTTGGATTCCTTCACGGTGTCGGCGGAGGCGCGGCGACGATCAGTGGGCAAGCTACCCTTACTAATCCGGGTGGGCGCTGCATTGATATTCAGAACAGCACGACGGCCGTTACATTTGCCAACGTAAACGCGACACAGTGCGGCGGCACGGGTGTTTTTCTGAACGCTAATTCCGGCGCCGTTTCGTTTGCCGGCCTCGATATTTCTCCCGATGCGGGCCAGCGGCCGCTGCATGCGACAAGCAACACCGGAGTGATCACATCGACAAGCGGAACCATTCCCGCATCCGGAACGGCGGTGTCGGTTGAAATCGTCGGCACGAGCGCGGCAATCCGAACTCCGCTCAATGTTCAGTTGACGAGTGTGTCCGCAAGCGGCGGTGGAAACGGAATTATTCTGCGAAACACTACTAGTTCTGGAAGTCCGGGCGGCTTTGTCGTAAACGGCGACGGGACAAATACGACAGTCGGCGGGAATAGCACGGGCGGAACGGTCACGAATATGACGGGAGCTGATGGTGCAATTGCCGGTAATGGGGTGTATCTCGAAAATGCAACCGGCGTTACCTTGCGTCGAATGACTCTTAATGGCACGAATCAGAATCATGGCATTCGCGGGATCAATTCCAGCAATTTTACGATGGAGTTTTCGACCGTTACGGGTACGAATGGCACAAGTGCAGCTTTAGATGAAGGCAGCGTGAATTTCGACAACCTCACGGGAGCCGCGGCCATTACGTCTTGTTCGATTGACGGCGGTTTCGAAGATAACCTGAACGTCGTCAACACTAGTGGCACGCTCAACCGTCTGGTGATTACCGGCACGACGTTCGGCTTTAACAATACGACGAACGGAAACAACAACATCCTCATAGAATCGCAGAATGCCGGCACAACTTTGAACTTCACGCTACAGAGTTCGATCATAAAAGGCGCCCGCGCGGACTGGCTCAATGCGAGCAACAATTCCAACTCAGTGATGGATGCTGTCATTGGGGGCAGCACTTCCCCTCTCGGCAACACCTTTGACAACCTTACTGCGGGCTTCGTACATCCCGGGGCTGCGGCTGGCGGCAATCGCGTCGTTTTCGGCGCTGTAGGCGTTCAAACAGTAGACATCCGTAACAATACAATGAAAGGCTCAAAGGGCGAGGCGATCCGAGTGCGCTCGACGGCAACCGGCGCGTTGACCGGGGCCGTTCACGCTCGCGTTCGCGATAACACCATCGGGGTGGCGGGTATTCCGAACTCCGGCTCCTCCGAAGGCAGCGGCATCTTCGCGTTTGTTGACGGCGGCGGCGACGCAAATGTCGCCATCACCAACAACTCGGTCTTCCAATACAATAACCACGGTATCCGCATTGATGTGGGCGACGAGATCAATGATGGGACAGTCGTCAACGCTACGGTGACGGGTAATACCGTGAATTCACCGGGGAACATCAACTCCGAATTCAATGGGTTTCACCTTAACCACGGTACGGTAGCCGCAACGGATAATTTCACGAGTTGCATAGATGTGGGCGGGGCCGGCGGTTTGGCGAACAACCTCGTGGGCAGCGGCAACGGCGTGACCCCGCCAAACAATCAACAATTTAGACTGCGACAACGGCAGGCAACCACTGTGAGATTGCCGGGGTATGGCGGTGCGAACAATAACGACGCCGCCGTCGTCACTTTTCTTCAAGGACGAAACACCGTTACCGTCGGAAACGGCGCGGCTTCAAACACAGTTCCAACCGGTGGCGGATTCGTTGGCGGAGCGACCTGCACGCAACCGTCGGTACCGGCTTTCTCAGAGAGGACTGCGAACGAAAATCCGCGCGGGCGTGATAACAACAATTTGAGTTTCCTGGTGATGTTTTTTGACCGCCAGCCAACTATTTTGACGGATCTTGCGTCGCTCGAGAGCCAGATCGCGAAGGCGAAGTTGCTGGACGCTATGGCGAGCGCTGAAGCTGGAGTCCGGACGGCAGAAGTGATCTCTGACATCCGTAATACGCCGATTAGTGACGATCCCTCGACGGTAGTCGCATTCCTGGCTCGGCTCGTAGATATGATCTCGCCAACAGCCTACTCGCAGGAACTGAAAGGTGATGAGGGCACAAAGCCGGACACAAAGGAACCCGAATCGGGCGAGACCATAACGGTCAACGGCAGCGGAACCGGCTTTGTAATTCCGCCAGGCAAGTCAACCACTATTACCTTCCGCGCCGTGATCGGGAATGCCTTGCCGGCAGCGACAACGGTTTCGAACCAAGGTTCTGTATCAGGCAACTTCACGACGGTATTGACCGACGATCCGGACATCGCCGGCCCGGCAAACCCGACCGTGACCAACATCGATCACACTACCGTTGCGGTTGCGTCGAACATAAATCCATCGGTCTTTGGCCAAAATGTTACGTTCACCGCAACAATGACCGGCGTGCCGTCGCGTGTCAGCGATCCGCCGGGAACGGTGCAGTTCAAAGCTGACAACGTGAATATCGGTGCGGCTGTACCTGTCGTGGTCGGGACTTTGAACGATAATGTCAGCACGGCCCAGGCAAGCATCTCCACACTTGCAGTCGGCACCCGCGTCATCACCGCCGAGTACTCAGGCGGCGGCAGCGGCGCCACTGGTTACAACGCAAACATCGGCACCCTTTCGGGCGGACAGGCCGTCGGCGTGTCAAATACGACAACGAGTCTTACCTCATCGCAGAACCCGGCACCACAGGGTACGACGATCACGTTCACGGCGACGATCAGCGTCACGGCTCCGGGTGGGGGAGCACCCTCAGGCACCGTACAGTTCCGCGACGGAGCGACGCCGATCACAGGCTGCACGGCGGTAACGGTCTCCGCGAACTCAGCGGCGTGCATGACGAATGCGCTCACGCCGGGCAATCACACGATCTCGGCCGTCTATAGCGGCGACACGAGCTTTAACACGTCGACGGGTAATCTGACCGGCAATCCGCAGGTAATAACCGGACCGCCGGTCGTGACTCCAACCGCGGGACTGACGCGCATTCAGGGCAATCCGGCAAGCAACTCCGTGATTGCGATGGTGTCCGACGATGTGTCCGTACCCGGTGCCGTCAACGTTGTCGCACAGACGGTCCCGACCGGAATGCAGGTCACGAACATCGTAAACACGAACGGTTCGATCTCGGCCGACGTCCGAGCACTTTGCAACGCGGCGACGGGCAACAACACGATCGTGCTGAGGGCGACCGATGGCAAAGGTTTGACTCAAGATGCGAATCTCGTGATCAACGTCCAGGCGAATCCATCGCCGACACTTGGCAACTACGCCAACCAGACGGTTGTCACGAGCTGCAAGCTAGTCATCAGACCAGACGCTGTGCCATCTGACAATCAACCATTGGCAAGCGTCACCGCAACATCGCCAACATTCACCGGAACGCTTTCCGTCGATCCGGCAACGGGCTTCGTCACGGCGTCGAACTCGGGGCCGATCGCGGGCTCTCCGCATACGATCACGGTTACCGCGACCGACAGTTGCGGCCTCACCTCCGTAAAAAACTTCACAATATCCGTTACGGCCGCGCCCACGGCAGCCGCGGATTTTGATTTCGACGGCGACCGAAAAGCGGATATTGCGGTCTATCGTGCCGGTGCGACGTCAGCCGACCAAAGCTTCTGGTTCGTTCTTCGCAGCTCCGACTTGACGGTCCAGGCACCGCAGTTTGGCGTCGGCGGCGATCGCGTCGTGACAGCCGACTACGATGGCGACGGAACGGCGAACTTCGCGGTGTTCCGTCCGAGCACGGGCGTTTGGTACACCAGTCTCAATGCCGGGACAAACTACGACGCGTTTCCGTGGGGTACGACCGGAGACATCCCCGTCCCCGGCCGCTATGACGCCGACAACAAGGCCGACCACGCGGTGTTCCGTCCATC
Source organism: Pyrinomonadaceae bacterium (assembly GCA_041745575.1). Classification (GTDB taxonomy): domain Bacteria; phylum Acidobacteriota; class Blastocatellia; order Pyrinomonadales; family Pyrinomonadaceae; genus OLB17. The sequence goes on along the minus strand of JBGTIQ010000055.1, from coordinate 31,563 downwards.
GACCGGCCAATGGTGGATCTTCCGAAGCACCGGCGGAAGCCTGGTTCGGAACTGGGGAGTTTCGACAGATCTTCCGGTTCCCGCGGATTACGACGGCGATGGCATTACCGATCTCGCAGTCTACCGGCCTTCGACCCTCTCGTTCCACATCTTGCGAAGCACGGGCGGAGTCCTCGTCCAACCTTTCGGAGCCGCCGGCGATAAGCTTGTGCCAGCCGACTACGATGGCGACGGCAAGGATGATGTCGCGGTCTGGAGGCCCTCGACGGGATTCTGGTTTGTCATACAGAGCGGCAACGGTCTGATACGGCAGGAGCAATGGGGATTGAACGGCGACGTTCCCGTCCCGGCGGATTACGATAACGACGGCAAGGCGGACTTCGCTGTCTTCCGTCCAAGCGACGGGCACTGGTGGATCTTCAGTAGCTGTCCGTGCGTGACCGTTGGCTTGCAATGGGGCATCGCCACCGATAAGCCGGTACCCTCGGCGTTCATTCCCTAGAGACGAGGCCGTGAACCCTAAAACAAAAAAGACCGTCCGAAATGGCGGTCTTTTTTCCGTGCATCGAGGCTTAACGCTTAGTCATCCGCCCGTCATCATCAGGCCGATCTCTTCGGTCGAGGTTGTGCGCGGATCAACCTCGCCCACGATCTTGCCTTTCCGCAAGACGAGAAGCCGATCGGCAAGTGCGGTTACCTCTTCAAGTTCGGCAGAGACAAGCAAGACAGCGCCGCCGGAGTCGCGGAGTTCGATCAGTTTGCGGTGGATAAACTCGATCGCCCCGATGTCGACGCCGCGCGTAGGCTGCGAAACGAGAAGAAGCTTGGGATTCAACTCAAACTCGCGGCCGATGATCAGCTTTTGCTGATTTCCGCCGGATAGCGATTTGGCCGTCAGCTCCGGGATCGGCGGACGCACATCGAAGTTTTCGACGATCTCATTGATCCGTTTGTCGATCGCCGCACCGCTCATGAATCCCACGGTTGCGACCGGCGGACGATAGTGGACCCCGAGTATCGAATTTTCAGCCAGATCCGAATTCAGCAGCAGGCCCCGCTTGTGCCGGTCCTCTGGAATATGTGCCACGCCCAGCTCTTTCAACCGACGTGCACTCATATTCGTGACATCCTTGCCTTCAAACTCAACCGTTCCAGATGAAACCTTGCACAAGCCCGCGAGCGCTTCGATCAATTCGGTTTGGCCATTTCCTTCGATGCCTGCAATGCCAACGATCTCACCTGAGCTCACCGCAAAGCTGACACCCTCGAGCGTCGAGCCCTGCTTGCCGCCAACTCGTAAATTCGTCACTTCTAAAACTGTCTTGCCGGGCGTCGCGTCGGTTTTCTCAACTCGCAGCAAAACATCGCGTCCAACAATCATCCGGGCGAGATCTTTGGCGCTCGTCTCTGAGGTTTTGACGTTGCCGACGTCCTTTCCGTCACGCATGACGGTTACTTCGTCCGAGATCGCCAGCACTTCTTCGAGTTTGTGCGTGATGATGATGATCGTCTTGCCTTGCGCCTTCATCCGACGAAGGATCCCAAAAAACTCTTCGACCTCTTGTGGCGTGAGGACCGCGGTCGGCTCATCAAGGATCAAAAGTTCGGCGTCTCGATAGAGCGCTTTCAGCAATTCGACACGTTGCTGCTGACCGACCGAAAGATCCTCGACTAACGCCTTCGGATCGACTCCCAGGCGCAGCTCATTTGAAAGTGCAAGAATGTCTTGGTTTGCCTGATCAAGATCGAGGGTCGCTGCACTTCCAGTCTCGGCACCAAGGATGATGTTCTCGGCCGCGGTCATTGTGTCGACAAGCATGAAATGCTGATGGACCATGCCGATGCCGAGTGCGATCGCGTCGTGCGGATTGCGGATCTGGACGTGTTGCCCGTCGACGAATATTTCGCCGTTGTCAGCGTTGTAGAAGCCGTACGCGATACGCATGATCGTCGATTTGCCCGCGCCGTTCTCACCGACGATCGCATGGATCGTTCCTTTATGGACCTTTATCGACACGTCGTTGTTCGCGACGACGGTGCCGAAGGTTTTTGTGATGTTTTTTAGTTCAAGCATCTTGATTGTTCGTTGTTCGCTGTTCGTTGTTCGTTGTTCGTTGATCGTTGATCGTTGTTCGTGGCCTTCGCTTGAGGGAGTTGATATAAGCGTCGAGTCGGGGCGCGAGTTCGTTAAGAATTCGCCTCCAATTTAACCTACATTCTAACGACAATGACAACGATCAACGATCAACGAACTACGAACAACTAACTAGTTCGTCATGGCATCCGTAACCTTGATCTCGCCGTCGACTATCTTTGTTTTCGCTTCCTCAACGCGCTGTAAAGTTTCAGCCGAAATAAGCGGCTTGTTGTAATCATCGAGTGCGTAGGCAACGCCATCCTTGTCTAAACCAAAGACGTGAAACCCGCCTTCGAATTTTCCACTAAGAACTTCGGCGACGACGTCATAGACGGCGTTGTCGACACGCTTTACCATCGATGTAAGGACATAGCCGGGCTTGACCCCGTTCTGATTTGAATCGACGCCGATCACAAACTTGTTCGCTTCGCCCTGCGGATTCTTGCCGTACTGTTCGACCGCATCGAACGCGCCCAAGCCCGAGTTCCCTGCAGCGGTGAAAATCACATCAGCTCCTTTTTCGATCTGCGCGAGTGCAAGCTCTTTTCCCTTACCCGGATTGTTCCATGCACCGTCGGTCACGCCGACATAATTTGTAATGACTCTTACGTCCGGGTTCACGGACTGGGCCCCTTCTTCGTACCCTTTCTGGAACCTGTGGATCAACCCGATATCCATCCCGCCGAGAAAGCCGATCACGCCCGTCTTCGACTTTTCCGCCGCGATCATGCCGACGAGATACGATCCCTCGTGTTCGCGGAAAACCAGCGACGCGACGTTCGACTTCGGCGTCTTTTCATCGTCTTCCATGATCACGCCGTCGACGATCGCAAACTTAATGTTCGGATAATCCGTCGCGACTCGTTTGAGGATCGGCCCTTGAGCAAATCCAACACCGACGATCAGATCGAAACCTTTCTCGGCAAAGGCACGCATCGCAGGCTCGATCGACGTCGGATTTCCCGGCTCGACATCGTAAAGACAGATCGGCATGTCCTGCTCAGCGCGTTTGACGCCTTCCCATGCAGCGGCGTTGAATGAACGGTCATTCTTGCCACCGATGTCGAAGACGATCCCGACCTTTATTTGACAGCCTTCGCGCCGAGCTTCGGTCCGGTTCACGCAGGAGGCTACAGCCAGTGCAAGTACTAAGAGCGGCAGAAGATATTTGATTCGCATTTTCGAACCTAGATTACAGACATTGGATAGATTGGGCAAGGAATGAGTTGGGTGGAATGACGAAACTCCCCTCCTGGATAGGAGGGGTGCCGAGGTTTTGCGAGGCGGGGTGGTGGATGAGAGAAATCCGATTCGTTTTGTCCACCACCCCGTCAGCCGAAGCGGCTGCCACCCCTCCTATCCAGGAGGGGAGTCTTGATCACCTAATTCCCTTCCTCAACAGCTGTTCTTTCAACGCCTGGGAAACAGCCGTGTCGAATCCGTTGGTCTTCCCCTGCTTCTTTTGCTCCGCGGCGATGAAATCGTCGCGCTGTTCCGAGAGGACAAGGATCTCTGCCCGAATCGCCTTTCTCTCGGCGATCCGTTTTTCGATCTCTTTCTTTCGCTCGGCGATGGACATCTTCTGCAAATTCTCAGGGAGATTCTCGGTCTTTACGTTCTCGATCTTGACCTTTTCGTTTTCAACATCCTGAACTAGGTCGCCGTCATATTGAAAGCTGTTGACGGCTTTGTTCACGGCTCTGTCCGCCTGCGCACCCATCGGGGCGCCGGCCGTTATCCGCAGCTCGGAGACAGATTGCGCGCTGACATTCTCATCACGCTTTCTCTTGTCGCCATAGGTCACGTAAGTTTTTCCGACCTTGGCGGCGAGCTCGGCAAGCTTTGCGTCATACGGTGTCGATATGGCCTGGACACCGCCGTCTTGTGCGATCGCGAAATATTTTCCCTCGCCGCGAAGCGCGATCGACTGCCAAACCTCTTTCGTCCCATCCAGAGTGCCGCACTGAATAGTATTGACGATCATATTTTTTCGAACTGCTTCGGCGGTCGTCACCAGAACATCCGGCTCCTTCCGATAGCTCTGGGGCGGGGCATCGCCGACGAGAAAAACGATCTGCGCGAGGTTCTTCTTTGCAGGCGACCAACCGGAGTTCCTGACGCCATCTGCCATGGCTTTTCTAACGTTTTCAGGCGTATCGCCGCCGCCGTCGGCTCTATAATCCATAAGTGTCGTATAAACCTTGTCGAGGTCTTCGGTGATCGGCAGGATCCTGGTGACGTATTCGTCGCCGAGATCCCGATACGCAACCAGGCCTACGCGGACTCGAGGCTTCGACGGCTTCTGCATCACCTCATTGATAATTCCCCAGATTCGCTGCTTCGCACCATCGAGCAGGCCACCCATCGAACCCGTTGTGTCGAGAACAAAAACCATCTCGAGCGTATCGCGGTTGTCCGCTGCCGGTTTTGATCTAACCGGGACTTTCGTGACGTGCCTCTGGGCCAACGAACTGAGATTAAGAGAAAAAACTAACAGCGACAGGAAAAACAATGTTCCGACGATCTTTTTCATACAAACGCTCCTCTATGGTAAATAATTGCCCGCAAATGGACGTGACTGATATTTACCGAACGCCGAGCGCGAAAGATTCTTGCAGAAAAAGTTTTACGCCGAAATGACGTCGTGAATAAGAGGAGGATTGTCCGACCCGGGATCATCTTGAACACTGTACGAATCGGCGATCGTTTTGCCGGCCGTTTCGAGATGGGTCGCCGCTCGACAGAAGAGAAAACCGATCGGGTCACCCGCGGAGATCTCATCTCCGAGCTGTGCGACGCATTCATAACCGATGGCATGATCGATCTCGTCTTCCGCCCGGACACGCCCGCCGCCAATCTCGGAAAGAGCATTCCCTATGGCAAGAGTATCGATCGCCGTAACAAAGCCCGAACGCGAAGCTTTGATCTCATGCTTCTTAACGCCGCTTTCAAAAAGTTTTTCGGGATCGTCGCAAACGGTCTGGTCGCCGTTCTGGCAGCCGATATTCCTTCGCAAAAGTTCGAGTGCTTCGCCACCCGAAATTTTTGATTCGATCAGAGCGCGGGCCGACTCGACGGAATCCGATACGCCCGTCAGCAAGAGCATCCTGGCCGAAAGCTCAACAGACAATTCCGTCGTCGCCTTCGCACGCTCGTCCGCTTCGCCGCGGAGGATCTTAATGCATTCGTAGATCTCGTGAGCATTGCCGACAAACTGGCCAAGCGGCTGGTTCATGTCGGACACGACCGCCTGTGCTTTAACGCCAAACTTTGAGCCGGTCTGTACGAGCGCGTGAGAAAGCGTTTTCGAATCTTCGAGGCTCTTCATGAAGGCGCCTGAGCCGGTTTTCACATCCAGAACAAGAGCGTCTAAACCCTCAGCAAGTTTTTTCGACATGATCGACGCGACGATCAGCGGGATGTACGGAACGGTCGCCGTGGCATCGCGAAGCGCATACAGTTTTTTATCGGCGGGCGCGATCTGATCCGTCTGGCCGGCCATTGCGAACCCGCAGGACTTTACGATCTTCCGAAATTCGTCGGTCGAGAGTTTTACATTGTAGCCGGGGATCGATTCGAGCTTGTCGAGAGTGCCGCCCGTATGCCCAAGGCCCCGACCGGAAATCATCGGAACTGCGATACCGCACGCAGCGACGATCGGAGCGATCAGCAAAGACGTTTTGTCGCCGACGCCGCCAGTCGAGTGCTTGTCGGCTTTTGGCATCTCGATGTCGGAAAAGTCCAGGACGTCACCCGAGTACAGCATCTCGCGCGTCAGAGTTTCGCTTTCAGCTTCGTTCAAGCCGCGAATAAACATCGCCATTAGGAGCGCCGAGATCTGATAGTCGGCCCATGTCCTTTCGCATACGCCGAGGACAAACTCAGAGATCTCAGTGACTGAGAGCTCCAGTCCGTCGCGTTTTTTTTCGATGATGTCCTGTGGCCGCATCTTTATAACCGGGTGGTCTCCTGCCTACCGAGGATTATCTTTTCTGAGCATCACTACCGCCGTCGCCCTAACCGCTCGTTTTTCTCCGACTGCGTCGACGCCTTCGCCGGATTTCGCCTTGACGCTTATCGACCGGCTGTCCGTTTCCAATACCTGAGCCAGGCCGTCAATGATCTGTTGGATATATGGCCGCAGCTTTGGGTGTTCGAGCTCGACCGTTGAATCCACATTCTCGATCGAATATCCGTTCTGCTTCACAAGTCCGATCGCGAACCGCAGGAACACAAAGCTCTCCGCGTTTGCCCATCGCTCGTCAGTGTTCGGAAAATGCGAGCCGATATCGCCGAGCGCTAATGCACCCAATATGGCGTCGGTTATCGCATGGCTCAATGCGTCCGCGTCGGAGTGACCGACGGCTCCGACGTCGGATTCGATCGCGACGCCCCCGAGGATCAGCGGACGCCCCGAAGCCAGTCGATGAATGTCACTTCCGTAGCCGATTCTGAACATACGAATCACCGAATAGAAAATGCGACTCGAAGCCACACCACACCTGGCAACTGGAAACTCGCAACTCGGGGCTGATGATAAAATACTTCGACGATGGTTCTTAGCCAGTTACCAGTATGCAGTAGACAGTTTCCAGTTCTTAAGCCTTACGTATCATCTGAATAGATCATCTCGGCCAGTCGCAGATCGTCGGCGTTCGTGATCTTGATATTCCGCGCACTACCTTCGACCAACGCGATCGGGTGGCCGAGTTTTTCGACGAGATAGCATTCGTCCGTCACGGCCTCAGTCAGCTCGCCGACTTCGAATGCTCGACGCAACACGTCTGTCCGGAATACTTGCGGCGTCAGTGCCCGACGAAGTTCGCCGCGATCCAACGTCGCTACGATCTCGTTTCCCCTGACCGACTTGATCGTATCCGTTACCGGAGCGACCAGACAAGCGGCTCCCATCTCCTTCGCCTTCGCGACCGTACGATCGATCTCGTCCGTCGACACGAATGGCCGGGCTCCGTCGTGCACGGCAACGATGTCGGTTTCACCCGCCGCGTTAAGGCCGTTGAGAACAGACTTTGCCCGTGTCGCTCCACCGGCGACTACTTTGTCAAGCTTATCAAATGCGAATGAGCTCTCATCGATACGATCGCTCGCAAGAACAAGGACGATCGAATCTATAGACGCTGCGTTCTGAAAACGCTCAAGAGTGTGTTCGATAAGCGGCTTTCCTGCGAGATCGAGAAATTGTTTTGGAGTTTTGGATTTGAAGCGTGAGCCGGTCCCGGCGGCGACGATAATCGCTGTTGTCTTCACAGCGTCTATTTCAGCTCTTCGATGATAGTCGTTTGTCGCAGCTCGCGCGTGGCTTTATTGAACCCGAGCGAGCGCGAGTCATGAATGCCGACATTGGATTCGTGATGCTCGTCTTTATCTTCCCAGAGACGGCCAAAGATCATCTTGCCTGCGGTGGTCTGGAGCACGCTGGTCACGGCGATGTCAGCTGTTTTACCGATAAGGCGACGGGCATTATCCACTACGACCATGGTTCCGTCGTCGAGATAAGCGACGCCCTGGTTATATTCCTTACCTTCTTTCAGCACAAAGACACGCATCGCTTCGCCCGGCAGGACGACTGGTTTTAGTGCGTTTGCGAGCTCGTTTATGTTCAGGACCTGAACACCGCGGAGCTGCGAGACCTTGTTCAGATTAAAATCGTTGGTGACGATCACGGCGTCGAGCTGTTTCCCGAGCTCGATCAGCTTGAGGTCAACTTCCTTGACAGCGGGAAAATCGGTTTCGATGATCTGGATGTCGAGCTTGCTGTTATTCCGCAACCGCTGGAGCATATCTAGCCCGCGTCGTCCGCGCTGCCGCTTTGAAGAGTCGGCCGAGTCCGCGACCTGCTGCAGTTCCGCCAGAATAAAATTTGGGATGATAAGACTGCCGCCAAGAAAACCGGTTTCTGCGACGTCGGCGATGCGGCCATCGATGATCACCGACGTATCGAGGATCTTGTAATCGCGCTTGACGTTTTTATCGCTGAATATTCCACCAAGGACCGATAGGTCAAGATAATCACCCTTCGCGGCCCCGACCATCAGGCCGATGTACCCCATGAAGCACGCCAACACGATCGTCAAGAATGTTCGCAGTTCGCCCGGCACGGTGTTAACGTCCTGGGCGCTGATAAGCATCCCGATCAGGTATGCACCGATGATGCCCATAATGGAACCGATCGCGGCGCCGATCAGTGTACGCAAACTCGCTTTCCGGGCACGCATTTCGAAAGCAATGATAAATAACGCGACCATTGCACCTACGATGGCTGATATTATCTGCCGTTCTTTAAACGCACTCGTGAGATGGGTTGTTTGGGCAAGCGGGTTAAGTAGATAGCCCACGGCGGCAAGCAGTACCACGAAAAATAACCTGATAATGAGGACATCCCATTTCATTGCAGCAATTTTACCACGAAATATTTACAACTAAAGAACCAAAAAGCCGTTCATCTCAGAGAATGGTCGTTTTAGCCCTAAACTGTGCCTCTGTACCTCAAAATAGAGAGACGCAGGAAAGCCATAAGCCCTTCTGCGTCATCCCCAAACTGCTTTTTTTTTCGAATTTCGACCTATCCGTCAGACGACTGGCTGGAGCCCGGGCTCCATTGCTCATCTTTGTCGCGCTCCGTCTCCGAAAACTGCCCTTCGCGTCCGCCGGCCGTACTTGTCTCTCGTTCGTCCTCGCGCGACTGCGATGGGTTCACTTTTCCATCGCTCCGACCGCTTTTCTGTCCTTGTCCATCACACTCGCGGCCAGAACTGTTTCCCATCGTGCTCTTCGGGGCCGAATCCTGATTATCTTTATTGCTAGCCATCTGTAGTCCTCCAACGATAGATTCCTGCTCTGCGATCAAGCGAGGTAATACGGTGTAAGACAAGCAGCGTGCCTTGTCGAGTAAGCCCACTAGTTCGCCGACTTATAAATTGCCCAAGGCGAGGCGTGTATAAAAACTGACGGTTGGATGTATCATCTTAGAACTAAGCGTTCTAACCTTTTATGGCAAAACAACCCGCCACTATATTCGTTTGTCAGAGTTGCGGCTCGCAGTCGCGAAAGTGGTCGGGGCAGTGCCCGGATTGTGCCGAATGGAACACGATGGTCGAAGAGCGGTTTCGCGCATCGGCAAAGGCCGCGGCAGCCGGCGGCGGATTCACGTCGCGGTTTACACAAACTGCACCGGTCGCTTTCTCAGAGATCGAATCTCAGGACGATGCGCGATCCCTGTCCGGAATTGATGAACTTGACCGCGTTCTTGGCGGCGGAATCGTCGCGGGTTCACTGGTTTTGATCGGCGGCGCTCCCGGGATCGGGAAATCGACGATCGTCATTCAGATGGCCGACCACCTTGGACGGACCGGAGCAAAGGTCCTGTACGTTTCGGGCGAAGAGTCCGAGCGTCAGATCAAAATGCGAGGCGAACGGTTAGGTCTCACGGCCGAAAATCTTTTCATTCTTCCGGAAACAAATCTGCAGAACATCGTCGCCGAGACGGAAAAGCTGCGACCCGATTTTGTCATCGTCGATTCGATCCAGACAATTTTCAGCGACAAGATCGAATCGGCTCCCGGCAGCGTGTCGCAGGTTCGCGACGTCGCCGCCGAGTTCATGATGTTCGCCAAGAAAACCGGCACACCGGTATTTCTGACGGGACACGTTACAAAAGAAGGTTCGATCGCCGGGCCGAAAACGCTTGAGCACATCGTCGACACGGTTCTCTATTTCGAAGGCGATCGTCACCACAATCACCGCATCATCCGTGCGACCAAGAACCGATTTGGAGCAGCGAACGAGATCGGAGTATTCGAAATGACGAACGCCGGGTTGGTCCCTGTCGGAAATCCATCCGAGCTTTTTCTGCAGGAGCGCCCCGAAGGGGCGAGTGGTTCAGTTGTCACGGTGTGCATGGAAGGGACGCGGCCGATGCTCGTCGAGGTGCAGGCGCTCGTCAGCGGAAACAAATCCGCATCCGGCCGCCGTATGGCGCAGGGCTTCGATTACAATCGCGCTTCGCTGCTGATCGCCGTACTCGAAAAACGGCTTGGCTTTCAGCTCGCGGGCGACGACGTTTTTGTAAACATCGCGGGCGGCCTCGAAGTAGATGAACCCGCGGCAGATCTCGGCGTCGTTGCCGCGATCGCATCGAGCTTTCGCAATCTTCAGGTGCCGCCGGAGACGGCTGTGTTCGGCGAAGTCGGTCTGACCGGCGAAGTTCGCGGCGTGCTTCAGGCCCAAACACGTGCACGCGAAGCTCAGACGCTCGGCTTCAAAAAACTTATCGTGCCGGCATCAAATAAGGTCGGCCTCGAAAAGCTTCTCGGCACGCGCGTCGTCGGTGTAAAGAATCTGGAAGAGGCTCTCGACGAATTATTTTGAAGGGGACGATTTATTAATAGTTCCCCGGTGCGATGTAAAAGGTAGAAGTCAGAGACCTGCCCGGCTGGAAAAATCCAAAATCCAAAATCTAAAATCCAAAATCGAGTTTACTCACTCGACATTGCCTCGGTCAGCATCTCTTCGCGCTCTTCGCGTGGAGTTGCCACCCGCAGCTCTTTCGGGAAACTAAAAGTGTTCGGTTCTTCAAAAGGCGAGACGCTCAACGGAACGCCTTCGACATCCATCCGATAGGCGATGATCTTCGAGATCAGCTCCTGCTCGAACTGCGAGATATTCAAAAACTTCACACCAATGCCCGTGTTTTCAAAACGATAGACGGCCTTGCAGTTCAGCGGCAGACGATTTTTGTTGGGCAGCTCGATCTCGAGACGAAACTCGTCGCCCACGTAGAGATTTTCTTCCCAGTCCGTAAAGCATCCCCCGACACTGATCTGTTGCAGCAGCGTGTTCTGTTTTTCACCGTACTTGGTGATTAGAACAGCCGGAATATCGAGTGAGAATCGTACGTGCTTTCGTTGGTTGATCGACATGGGTTTGAAGTCTGCAAGGGGCGGGCGGGTCCGCGAGAGGCTGTTAGTATTTTAGCGATTCGCCAAGCCTAAAGGCAACAAGTATTTTATCTGCAAAATACTTCAATTCGGGCTGTTATACGCATTGATACGGGATGGACCGGACCTCCATTAGGAGCGTAACGTGGGTAGCCCTGACATATCCAAAATGATTAAGCTCCATAGGGGCGACATATCCGAAGTGTCGCTCCTATGGAGCTCGTTGTTCAATTGATCCCTACGCTACCAACATTACGCTCCTACGGAGCACGGGTATCGCCTACGCGCCTACTGCTTCGTTCTTACCGCAATGCTGGTTGAACGCTTCCTTCAACGCTTCAGCGATAACCTGCGGCGGACGGCCCTCGAGGTCGCGACGCTCGAACATCTGAACGAGCTTTCCGTTCTTCAAAAAGCCGATCGATGGAGACGACGGTTGATAGCCGGTAAAGAAATCGCGAGCGGTGTCCGTCGCGTCGATGTCGGCTCCGGCAAAAACCGTGATCGCACGATCAGGTTTTGCATCCGAGTTCTGCAGCGCCATCGCGATGCCCGGACGTACGCCGCCAGCGGCGCATCCGCAAACGGAATTGACGATAACCATCACCGTTCCGTCGGTTGTCTCGACTGCGGACTTCACTTCTTCGGATGTTTTTGTTTCTTCGATACCCAACTGTGCGAGCTCGGCCCGCATTCCGTGGATCATTACTTCTGGATATGGCATAAAATATTTCCTCTTTACTAACGATTCGCGGCCCGATCTTAATCCTGACCTTTTGTTCAAGTATCAAGCAAGCCCCCCGCCGGCGTCAACCCGGACATCAATTCGATGCTATAGTGTCGCTCATGATGGCCCCGAAAACACGGCTCGTTGTGATTCTCTGGCTTGCGGGAATGGCTGGGGTATTGTCTTTCCTTCTTATCGATCTTACTGCTTTGATCGAGGCATTGCCCCTGCCCGAGGGAACGGCATCACCCGAGCTTCCATCGCCCGAGCTTCTTAAATTGGTAGCTTTGATCCAGCCGACCGTGCTGATGTCCCTTTCCGTATTGATCGGTGTTTGGCTCGCGCCGAAGGTCGGGCTTCACGCGCCGGCCTCAGAGGCCCTCGCCGAACGCAACCCGTTCATGCCCGCGTTACGACCGCAGATCGTTCCCGGTTTAGTTGCCGGACTCGCGTCAGGCGTCGCTATCGTCGCCGTCTGGGTGATAACAAAACCATTCCTGCCCGCCGAGTTCGTTGCTCGTGCACTAGAGTTCAACAAATTCATTCCACATGCGGTCCGGGTACTCTACGGTGGCTTTACCGAAGAGCTGCTGCTGCGTTGGGGACTGATGACATTTCTCGTTTGGATCCTTTTCGCAATCTTTGGCAAACCTGCTGCTCGCTCGGCGAAAGATGAGGCCGCGGTATCGACCGACGAGTCGGTTCGAGAGCCCAATCCTTCTTCCCGGCCCAGCGGAATTTTCTTCATCATTGCGATCGTCGTCTCGGCGGTTGTTTTTGGTTTGGGACATCTGCCGGTCGCATCGTTACTCGCGGGCGGGCTGACGGTGCCGATCGTGATCTACGTCATCACCGCCAATTCGATTTTCGGTATCGTCGCGGGCTTTCTCTACTGGCGCCGCGGACTCGAAGCGGCGATGCTCGCGCACATCTTCGCTCACGTCGTCCTCGTCGCCGCGATCTATTTTGTTCTGTAGATCAGTGGTCGGTGGTCGGTGGTCAGTGTTCGGTGGTCAGTGGTCGGTGGTCGGTGGTCGGTGGTCAGTGTTCGGTGGTCAGTGGTCGATGTGTCAGATGTCCCTTTCTCCCTTCCTCCCTTTCTCCCTTTCTCCGTTTCTCCGTTTCTCCCTTCCTCACTCTTTCACTCTTTCACTTTTTCACTTTTTCACTTTTTCACTCCCTCCCGACCCATGGCTCGCCGATTGCAGACTAACCAAGTAACCAACCGCGCCCTAATTTCGGACGCTTAGATCAAGAAGAGGACATTTATATGAGAGTAATTAAGTTAGCAGCAACATTTTTTTCAGTCAGTCTGTTCATATTTGGCTGTAATTCAGACCAGACAGATCAGCTCGCCGGAGCTCAACCGTACTCAAACGATGCGGCAGTCATTGAAACGGAAGGTGATGAATACTGGGCAAAAGATAATTTTGACCTACAGCGGGTCGGCGATCTGCTCGAACGATCCGACTCGCCTGAACAATTCGAGACTTATCTCAACCGGAACGACGGTCTAAACAATCTCGACCTTAACGGCGACGGTTATGCCGACTATATCAGCGTCGAGGAATTCGATGACCGCGACTCTAACTCGCGCGGCCTGTCTCTGTTCTCGCGTTTTGGGCCGAATATGATTCAGGAGATCGCGAAGATTTTCTTATATCGCGACAATCAGAATTCGCCAGGTGCTCGTTTCTTGATAAACGGGAACGAACAGCTATACGGCGACAACAATTACTACGAGGCAAACTGGCTCGACCGCACTATCCCGCTTGTCTCGACGCTATTCGGAAATCACGATCGATATCGCTCACCGTATTACTACGACAACTATCCGTCGGGTTACCAGACTTACAACATCGTCGAGACCCCGATCTATCGCACGCGGATCGAGCAGCTTTATCCGCAACCGATGTTCGTATATACGACGTCAGTTCCGACGTATTTCGAAAAGATCAAGATCAAGTCGCCGAACAACGGTCTGCATCTTGGACAGATCCACGCCATGCTCGTGAAGCCGACGAAGGAACAGGCGGAATTTATCAAGGGCAATCCGGGCAGGTCGCACTTCGCCAAAGATGGCAAGCGCGAGCATCGGAACGACTCGTTCAAAACGGACGACAAACCGGGTCGCGACAATCCGCCGCGAAGCGATCGTGGCGACGAACGCGGCAATCCGTCAAAATCCGAGCGCGGAGCTGATAGAGGAAATCCGAATAAGCCCGACCACGACAACATGAAGCCGGCGAAAATGGACAAGCCCGAAAAAGGGAAGGATCATGGCGGCGGCGGCAAAGGAAAGAAACCGTAAACGGACATGAGTGATAAGTGATATGTGATGGGTGATGGGTGATAAGTGATAAGAGGGCAAATCGTCACTTATCGCCTATCACCTATTACAGTCATCACTCATCACCCATCACATATCACTTATCACTTATCACCCATCACTCACTCCATGGACGACAAATACAACATTAGTAAGAGTAAAAAGCCCGCGACGAAACAGGAAGCCCTCGCCCAGCAGATCGAAGAATTGGTAAAGCGTCGGGACAAGACTACAAACCTCGCCGAAAAACAAAAGATCAATGCCGAGATCACAACACTCTTTGCACAATACGAGCGATTGAAGATCTGAACAAGCAACTGGTAATTATCACTAGCACGTGCCCTCGGCTTTCAGCCAGGCCAACTCCGTCCGCTCCCGCTTCCCGCCGCCGATACAACCAAAATAAATTGACGGTGCATCACACCCGCCAGTTAGGCACAAAATTCCTCGGCAGCGATCCTTAATCGCAAATAACCGGCATGAAAGTAAGGCTATTGACGCTCTTCCTATCGCTATTCGTGTACTCATTTTCGGCAGTCGCACAAACGGTCGTCGAAGATGAATCGTCGGTCGTTATAAAGGAAACGACCATCGACGTGGCGTTGGCGATCGAAAGCCGGACTTCATCGGCGGCGGTTCAGGTCGAGCTGGCGATCCTCGACGAAACCGGTAGAGAGCAGGCAGCACTCTCTCAGGTGACGAGGCTCACAGCTGGAAAACGAAAATACAAGTTCGCGATACCTCACACCGGCCTCATGAAGAAAGGCGGCGACGACGTCGCCTGGTGGCGCCTAAGCTACCGCGTCGGCAACCTTCGCGGAATCGTCTCACTCTCCGAATTATTGACCGATGATTTCGTTCTCAGGGCGGCGGCGTTCCAGCGCATAGTTCCGGGTTCTCCGTTACGTGTACGGATTCGGACACTGAACCCCTTCAACGAGGGTCCCGTCAAAGGCGTTTCAATATCCGCCGAGCTGAAGCTGTCGATAGATGCCGAATCCGATGACGACAAACTCACGCTGAAAGCATCGGCACGGACGAACCGTGATGGCTTTGCCATCGTGAATTTCAATATCCCCGCAAACATCAAGTTCGAAGACGATCCCGAGATCGTCCTGACCGGACGCAAGAACGGTGTCGTTAGAACGATCGAAGACGAACTCGAGGATGAGGATTTCGACGGCTCGGTGCTGTTGATGGCAGACAAGCCCCTCTATCAGCCCGGCCAAACTTTCAACGTGCGGGCTCTGTATCTGGACCCGAACAATACCGTTGTCCCGAACAGCGAACTCGAAATCAGCATCGAAGACGTCGACGATACCGTCGTCTTCCGCCAGACGGTTACGACGTCCGCATTCGGCATTGCTTCGATCTCGTGGCCCATTCCCGAGGGCACGAAGCTCGGAACCTATCGCGTCATGGTCGAAGCTGACGAAGATCTCCGAGAAGACCAGCTCAGCTTTAAGGTGACTCGATACGACCTGCCCAATTTCGCCGTCACGGCAAAAGCGGACAAGACCTACTACCTGCCGTCGGACACCGAGGCGAATATAACCGTCAACGCGGACTACATTTTCGGAAAGCCGGTGACGAGCGGCAAAGTTCGCGTCGTTCAGGAAAGCGATCGCAAGTGGAATTACAAAAAGCAGGCATACGACGTGGTTGAAGGTGTGGTTCTCGAAGGCCGCACAGATGCGAACGGAAAGTACGTCGCCAAATTCGACCTGGCTAACGAGAAAAAAACATTGATGGCTAGTGAGTGGGTCCGGTATCAAGACATCTCGTTGGCCGCTTACTTCACGGATGCGACGACGAACCGAACGGAGCAACGTCGCTTCGACATTCGACTTACGAAAGAACCGATACACATCTACTTCATCAACTGGGCAGACCAACATCCCGACTTACCAGCTCCCGCATTAGTCTCCACGTTCTACGCGGATGGAACGCCCGCAGTCTGCAACATCGAGGTGCGCGATGCGAAGGAGATCCTCGCCCGGGTCAAGACCAATTCTCTGGGAGCAAGCAAGTTTGCGCTCGACATCCCTCGAGAACAGGTAAAACTCTCTGAATATGCGGTCCGTATCTCAGCCCGCGATAAGAAAGGGAATGTGGGAACGTTAGACGGAACATTCGACATCAGTTTCGAGGATTCGATCCAAATAACTACGGACAAAGCGATCTACAAACCTGGCGACGTGGTCGAAGCCGAGTTTCGCTCCACGCAGAAAACGGGGCTCGTGTATGTCGACGTCGCAAAGGACTGGACGCCGCTCGATTCGAGTGTCATCGAGCTTCGCGACGGAAAGGCGCAGCTTCGAATTCCCTACCGGCCGACCTTCAAAGGCGCGATCGTGATAGCAGCTTACACGGACAAGAACGAAGGATCGTGGTCGCGCACAATGCGGGCGGTCCGCGGCATAATTTTTCCCGAGCAACGAAACTTGATCGTCGACGCCAAGTTCTCGAAGCGGGAATATCGCCCAAACGAGGATGCCGCCGTCCGTTTCTCGGTGCAAGACGGTTCGCGAAGACCGGTCGAGAGTGTGATCGGGCTGGGCATATTCGACAAGGCTATCGAAGAACGAGCGCGAACGGACTCCGAGTTCAGCGGAGGATACTTCAGCAAATTCTACCGCCTCCTCGGATACGACCGTGGTTTCGGAAACCTGTCGCTCAAGGACCTGAACGACCTCGATATGACGCGTCCGATCGAGCCCGAAATGCAACTGGCTGCCGAGATCATCGTTGCCGGTAACTGGTATTACCCCGCGATTTATCACAGCGGAAATATCGACAGTGACGCGAGGGGTTTGTACCGCGATCAGACGGTAACCCAGCTCAAGCCGGCGATCGCCGCATTGAACGAACAGTTCGCCGCCGATGGCGACGCTCCGACCGATCAGGCATCGCTGGATCGAATACTCGGTGCGAGAGGTATCGACCTTTCCCCGCTAAAAGACCCTTGGGGCCAGAGCTATTTCGTGGTGTTTTCGGTGGACAGAACGCGAAATGTCTTAGAGATCAAGACCGCTGGTGCCGATAAAAAGCGCGGAACACCCGATGACTTCAGTTCCGGCACAGCATCGTTCGCTTATTTTACAAAGCCGGGCGAGGCTATCGACCGGGCGGTCGCCGATCACCACAGCCGAACCGGAGAATACGTTCGCGACCTGCAGTCCCTGTCGACCGAGCTTGCTCGATTCGGCATAGATCTCGCTAAGCTAAAAGATTCGTGGGGAAACGACTATCAGATCGCATTCGAGGTCCTCGGCCGAAACTATCTGATCAGGATATCTTCACTGGGTCCGAACGGTATTAAAGACCCCTCGTACCGTAGCGACGATTTCGAGATTTGGAAGACATACACCGATTACTTTGCCCAAACGGAACGCGAGGTCAACCGAATTCTCCGCGAGCAAGTAAATCTAAAACGAACACCCTTTCCACGCACCGAAGTGGAATTTGTTGAGATGCTTCACCGAGGCGGTCTCGACCTTGCGGACTTCAAAGACGGTTACGGCCGCCCTATTTACATAGTCCCGAAGCTGGAATCGCGCTACACGGACAAGACCCGGATCGAAAATGGAAAGACGACGATCACGCCGGCGAGTGAAAAGTACATGATTTTCAAGATTTGCAGCGGCGGTGCGGATCCGAATACGGGGGCCGACGATTCGGAATTAGCCTCGTTCTCCGCCGCACTTACCGCCGCACATAGCGGTACCGACTTTTCGAAAATAGAGGTCAGCACGCTTGTTTTTTCGGGTGCGAAAGGAGCTATCGCCGGGACCGTCGTCGATTCTATGGGTGCCGTGATCCCGGCTGCCACGGTTACAGCCACGCACGAAGAGGACAAATCGCTAAATTACTCGACAAACTCCGATGAGGAAGGAAAATTTCTGCTGGCCAATCTTCCGTCCGGAAAGTACACGATCCATGTTTCCTCCCCGGGCTTCAGCACCGGTGTGCATGCGAACCTTCATGTGAGGCCGCAGTCGAAAATTGAAGTCACCGTCACTCTGAACCCGGCGGGCATCACCGAAGTTGTCACAGTGGCCGCCGCTGCCGAAGTTGACCAAACGGTCAATACGACCGCTTCGAACATTAGCACTTCGACTTCGACTGCCACAGGCTTCAAGGTCGACCTACCGTACAAGGACCAGACATCTACACCGCGTCTCCGCGAGTATTTCCCCGAGAGTCTGGTCTGGCGTCCGGAACTTCTGACTGACAAAAAAGGAAAGGCCGAGTTGAATTTCAAAATGGCTGACAACATCACGACGTGGAAAATGTTCGCCATTGCTTCCGATAAAAAAGGCAAGGTCGGCGTCGTCGAGAAAGAGATCACAGCGTTTCAATCGTTCTTTGTCGATCTCGATCCGCCGAAGTTTTTGACCGAAGGCGACGAAATTCATTTGCCCTCGCAGGTGCGCAATTACACGGAGCAAAAACAAAAGGTCGATGTGTCGATGGACAAAGCCGACTGGTTTACGTTTATCGGAAATGCAGGAAAACAGCACATTGATGTCGCAACGGGTACGAGTCAGAACGCGGTGTTCGGTTTCAAGGCCGTGACCCCGGTCAAAGCCGGTAAGCAGCGCGTAACGGCCATCGGACAGTCCGATTCGGATGCGATCGAGAAGCCCGTTACGGTGCGACCAAACGGCGAAGAGATAGTTCGAACCGAATCAAAAGTTTTCGACACGTCGGCTAAATTCGACGTCAACTTCCCTTCGAATGCTCTCACGAACACTCAGAGAATTGAGCTGAAGATTTACCCAAACCTTTTCTCTCATGTGGCTGAGTCGGTAGAAGGAATGCTCCAGCGGCCCTATGGCTGCGGCGAACAGACTATTTCTTCAACATATCCAAACCTGATGATCCTGAAGTTCGTGAAGGAGGATTCGCTTCTCCGTCAAAAAGCGCAGCGCTATCTTCAGAAAGGATACGAGCGCCTGATCGGTTATCAGGTGGCCGATGGCGGATTCACATACTGGGGAGGCAAGGACACATCTGACGTATCGCTAACAGCGTACGCCCTGCGGTTCCTGCACGACGCAAAAGAATTTGTCGCTGTTGATAACCAAGTTATACAGCGCGCCGAAGATTGGCTGATAACTCAGCAGCGCGCCGACGGTAGTTGGACAAAACGATACCACTGGGAAACGTCGGACAATGGATCGAGAACAAAACTGACGACGACCTATGTTGCCAGATCGCTGGCGATGCTCGGCGCGGTGAGTGCGGGTACGAGATCGTCTGGGCGAAACGCAGCCCTCGTAAAATCTCTCGCCTATCTGAAAACACGGAACGCCGAGATCGACGAGCCATACGCGCTCGCTTTATTCGGACTCGCATCGCTCGACGCCGGCGATCAAGGGACGGCGAAAGAGATTGCATCAAAGCTCGAGAAAATGGCTCTACCCGAAGGCACGGGTGTTTACTGGAATCTCGAAACCAATACGCCATTTTACGGCTGGGGGACGGCCGGCCGTATTGAAACGACCGCTCTCGCCGTTAACCTGTTGACGAGAATCGCTAAGTTGGAATCAAGATCAGGCAGTGACGTAACTACCAAAGGGCTGCAATTCCTGCTCAAAAACAAGGACCGTTACGGCGTATGGTATTCGACGCAGACGACCATAAATGTACTCGACGCGCTTCTCGCGACTCTGGGAAACGCAGGCCCGTCGCAGGTGCGAACTATCCAAATCGAAGTGAACGGTGTGAATCTTCCGAGCATTGAGATCCCCACCGAGCAGATCGATCCGATCAACGTCGACCTGCAAGGAAAGTTGACGCCCTCATCGAACACGATCGAAGTGCGCTCGTCGATCAGCTCACCCTTGATGGCCCAAATCGTGGGGACGCATTATATCGATTGGCGCGATTCGCAGAGTTCCAACACGACGGCGAACAGCTCAAGCGAACTGAAGCTCGATTACAAGTGTGACAAGCCAAACGCGGCGATAATGGATGACATCACATGCTCGGTCGACGCCGAACGGATCGGTTTCAAAGGGTACGGAATGCTGCTCGCCGAGATCGGCACTCCACCGGGCGCCGATGTGAGCCGCGAATCGCTCGAGACCGCATTGGAAAGCGATTGGAGTCTGAGCCGCTACGACGTTTTGCCAGACCGCATCGTTCTCTACATGTGGTCGAAGGCTGGCGGGACAAAGTTCAATTTCAAGTTCCGGCCGCGTTACGCAATAAACGCTCAGACGCCGGCGTCGATCGTGTACGATTACTACAATCCCGAAGCCCACGCGACCGTCGCCCCGCTGAAGTTCGACGTCAGATAGCGTCCAACGTTCATCCGGCTCTCTTGACCCGTAAATGATCGTCTTCGGACACCACCGGCAAAACTCGATTTCGGATCTCGGATTTGTGATCTGAATTACGCTACTTAGCCGGTAGGATCGTTTTCAGTCTCCAGTCGATATCCGCGAATTGATCTTCACGTTTTATCAGCAGCCAATTATTCGATTTGAAATTTCGGATTTGGGATTTGGGATTTGAAGCACGCGGTGACATGCGGATCAGGATAAACTCGCCGCGTACCTTATTGCCGAGAAAAGTGAATTCGATTCGGCCTTCGTCGTACTGCAATTGCGGATCGACGAGTGTCTCGTACTTCCCGCTGTCCCAGATGCGGACCTCGCCGGCGCCGTACGTGCCTTCGTCGAGCGTTCCCTCGAACTTAAAATAGCTCAGGCTGTGATCCGGAACGGCGATGGCGAGGCGTTTGTCGTCCGGGTCCATCGACGGGCCCTTAGGCACCGCCCAAGACTTTCCTGTACCGCCGATCTCAAGCCGCAGATCGAAGTGCAGACGGCTTGCGTGGTGCTCGTGGATGACGAACCGCTTGCGTATGGGTTTCGCATTCGTCACGGCGTTGCGAGGAACTTTCAAAACGCGCATATGCTTATAATACTCAGTATGGAAAGACTCGTTTGTATTCTTCTGACCATTGGTGCGGTTGTTGTGTTCGGGGCTGACGCTCAGAAACAGATCGATCAGCCGCCCCAGCCGACTCTCCTCAGCGCTCCGCAGCCTGTGTATCCGAAAGCGGCAAAAGACGCCGGGATCGGCGGGCGTATTACGGTCCGTGTGACTGTCGGCGAGTCTGGTGAGGTCTTGTCCGTGGGTGATCCGACTGGCCCGACGGAATTGTGCAAAGGGGGCACGAACGATCCACGAATACAGGCTCTCCGAGATTCTGTTGTCGACTCTCTAAGGCAAGCAAAGTTCGCTCCCGCGATGAAGGACGGCAAACCTGTTAAGACGACGATCTGGTTGACCTCGACGTTTGACGCGTTCGGGACTCCAGACGCAGGTGACCAGAAAAAGCTTGTAACGGCCGGAGTGGTAAACGGAAGAGCCATCAGATTGCCCAAGCCGGAATACCCCGGCGCCGCTCGGTCAGTGCGTGCCAGCGGGGCCGTCTCAGTTCGAGTGTTAGTTGATGAGGCGGGAAAGGTTTTCACCGCTGAGGCTATGAGCGGGCATCCATTACTTCGGTCGTCGGCAATCAATGCCGCATGCTCAGCAAAATTTTCTTCGACGCAGATCGATGGAAAGCCGGTCCGCGTTAGCGGCATCATCACGTACTTTTTCATACCGTAGCCGCGTTCCCCCTACCTGCCAACTGCCAACTGCCTTCTGCCTACTGCCTACTGCCTTTTGCCTACTGCCTACTGCCTACTGCCCCTTCTGCCTTCTGCCTACGCCCACGATTTCCTCGTGCCGCCGATCTCGAGCCGCAGATCGAAGTGCAGACGGCTTGCGTGGTGTTCGTGGATGACGAACCGCTTGCGTATAGGCTTCGCGTTCGTCACAGCATTGCTTGGAACTTTGAGGATTCGCATATAGGTTTATAATATCCGTCATGAATAGCACCTTGCATACAATTCTGATTCTAGTCGTCGTCATTTGGATCGCAGCTTGTGGGCCTGCGGGAGAGGCTCAGAAGCCATCCACTCCTGATGCAGTTAAGCCGACCGCAACTCCATCCAGGAACGTTACTACGGCGGATATCGCAAAGCTGAAATGGATCGAAGGCACATGGCGCGGGATGGATGGCGATAAGCCGTTCTTCGAACGCTACAAGATCGAAGAAAACGCGATGATCGTCGAGGGGTTGAAAGAGGACGGTTCCCCGGAAGACGAGCCGGGTCGTTTTGAACTGAAGAACGGCGAGTTCGGCAAGGGCGATGGGGACAAGCGTTCCGCCGCCAGCGAGATCGCGGAAGATTACATTCAGTTTGTTCCCGCGGTTCCCGGCAAAGGCAATAATTTTAGGTTTGAGAAACAGTCGGATGGAACGTGGATCGCGATCCTCGAATGGCCGGCTAACGGCGACAAACCCGCCCGGCAGAAACTCTACATGATGGAACGGTGGCAACCAAAAAAGTAGATATGCTCTACATGGTGATCGAACACGTGACGATGCCGCCAGCCTAAAGGATTATTAGCGTTGCTTTACTCATGCGTGTGAGTCTCACACCACTGGGCTCGCGGCGCTAGTCAATGTCGCGATTCGATCGGAATAAGATCGGCGGCCGCTCCATCGGTCTCGACGAAACGGATCGGCACGATAAATGGCTGAGGTGCCGAAGACTTCCCGGCTCGAAATGTCACGAGATCTACCAGAATAGACTTGGCATTCTTTTTCCCGAATCGTTTTTCGAAATAGTCTGCATCGAGGGCGACGATAGCTTTTATCGACCCCACATCTCGTAGCAGCGTTTCGCGCTCGCGTTCGTTCAGCGACGCCAGCATCGCCGCCAACTCATAAAAATGCATCATGTCGCGGCCGAGACGATGAGTGGCGTTGGCGAGGCTGTGTGCGTCGTCACGGAGGCGCTGGAATAGTCGAAAGACGGCCGAATCCGGATCGGCTTCGATCCTTCGTTCGTCGTCGGTAAGTAGATGCGAGATCGACGTATGCTTACCTTTCGGTTTCACCGCGGCGACCACACGCGGTGGATCGGCGAGGTGCCTGACAGCTTCGACTCCGGCCTTCAACTGCGAACGGCCGCCGTCGATCACGATCAGATCCGGCAACGTGCGTGCGACTCGGTCCGCGATGAACGCTTGCAGGGTTTCGAGTTCGCTATTCCGATCAGAGAGCCAGTGTTCGTACTCGTCGGGAACGTCTGCTCCGTCTTTCCAGACTGAAACGCCGGCGGTAAATCCAGTCGCCGAGATGTGCGCCGCGTCAAAGACCTCGATCCGCGACGGCGGCTTGCGCAAGTCGAAGATCCGAGCCAGTTCTTTCTTGATGTGTCGCGGATCCGGCTTCTCGGATAACGCCTGAAGGGCGATGCGTTCCATCGTCCGATCAAGTGCGCGCTCTGCAGTTACGCGACGGACCGAACTCGTCGCGACGATCATGTTTACTTTCCTGCCAAATTTCGAACCAAGTTCTTTTGCTAATCTGCCGCGGCCTTCGAAATCGTGCGGGACGCGGATCTCGCGCGGTAGATGATACTGGTAGAGCTGCGCGATGACATCGGATATAGCTCGTGTCGCAGAAATGTCGGGGCGTGTGGGAAAAGTGAATACAAGCTCGCCCAGCGTACGACTTCGTCGCTGGGAAATAATTATCACGGAAACGGCGCCGTTTTCTTCTTTCAATTCAAACGTATCGACAGTATCGTCGAGCCACACCTGCCAACGTGCGTTCGACCAGAAACGTTCCACCGATCGAAGAACGTCCCGGAAGAATGTCGCAGACTCAAAATCGAGTTCCGCCGCAGCACGTTCGATCTTTTCAGTTATCGCAGCCAGAAATTGCTCACGCTCATTTTGTAGAAATAGACGAACAAACTCGACGATCTCAAGATAGCTTTCGCGATCGCACAAACTCTCGACGCACGGGGCGACGCATCGCTTTGCGTAATACTGTGTGCACGGAACAGGAAAGCTGCCGTCGATGGCGATCGTGCAACTTCGAAGTCGAAATGTCCGGTTGAGAAAATCGATAAGGATGCGAACCGACGTCCGGTTCAAAAATGCTCCGAAATATTCGTCGCCGTCGTCTCTTAGGATCCGCGTCGCCAGTGCGCGCGGGAACAATTCACGCGTGAGTTTGATGTGCGGATGGACCGGCTGGCCGGCGATGGAGAATTTGTATCCCATGGGTTTAAGAATAGCGGGGGCAAGCCCGCCTTCCTGACCTGCGAATGTTATTTAACGTTTCGAAAAACAAGTCGTTTTGAGATCACCGACGAGCTATTGCTACATTCGCAGGTTAGGAAGGCGGGCTTGCCCCCGCTATTCATCATGTCTGAAAACTATCCAGCATCTCGTGAATTGTCTCCAGCGAGTCAGCCTGCTCGATCGATTTGTCTTCGCGAAAGCGGGCGATGCGCGGAAAGCGGACCGCAACACCAGATTTATGCCGCTTAGATCTTTGTATCGCCTCGAAAGCGATCTCAAAAACGAGCTGCGGTTTGACACTTCGCACCGGTCCGAATGTCTCTATAGTATTTGCGCGAACGAACCGGTCGACGACGCGGATCTCGGCGTCGGTCAGACCCGAGTACGCCTTTGCAAACGGGACAAGCTCGCCTTCTCGCCAAACGGCGAATGTGTAATCGGTGAAAAGATTCGACCGCTTTCCGCTTCCTTTTTGTGCGTAGATCAACACGGCGTCGACCGTTAGCGGATCGATCTTCCACTTCCACCAATCGCCGCGATGGCGTCCGGTTCGGTACGGCGACTCGCGACGTTTCAGCATGAAACCTTCGACACCGAGATCGCGGCTTTTGTCGCGTCGCTGTGCAAGATCTTTCCAATCAGCGGCTTCGACAGTCTCCGTAATTTGAAAGACGTTACGTAGATCCGGCTCGAGCGAATCGAACAAACCTTCGAGCATCTCCCGACGTGTTCGAAAATCGAGTGAGCGAATGTCCTTCCCATCTGACTCAAGCAAATCGTAAACCTGCAGGATGACCGGCACTTCGGACAAAATTTTCGCCGAGAGATTCTTACGTCCGATGCGTCGCTGCAATTCTGTGAACGGCAAAACACGATCGTCGATCCACGGCAGCACTTCTCCGTCGAGCACCGTGCCGTCCGGCAGTTGCGCCGCCGCATTGGCGATCTCCGGGAAACGTTCGGTGATGAGATCTTCGCCGCGCGACCACATAAAGACTTCGCCTTTGCGCTTTATGACCTGACATCGAATGCCGTCCCATTTCCACTCGGCCTGCCAATCGGAAATGTCGCCGAGTTCATCCGGCGCGACATCGATCTGATGCGCGAGGTGAAACGGAAAAGGCCGCGCGATCGGTGTTTCGTCAGAGTCTGCGTGCGGACTCAACAGCTCAGCAAAAAATTGCGGCGTCGGTTCCCAATCGCCCATCGCACGATGAGTGATGATGTCGACCGGAAGCTCGGACAGTTGTGACAATGCTCGAACGACTAATTGTTGCGACACGCCGACGCGGAATGCTCCTGAAATAAGTTTGTTGTAAACCAATCGCTGCGAATAATTCATCTCGGCCCACGCTTTTGTGACAGCGGCCTTCTGTGTCGCTTCGTCGCTTCCGCGCAGCGGCAGTAGCTCACGCTCGACCAAAACGTGGAGAGGCGTTTCGTCTATCTCGAGGTTGTTGGGCAGCAGCAACGCAGTCGTTTCGGAACTATCGCCGACCGTGTCGCGTGATTCCAGATAGAGCCACTCGGGAATTCCCGACATCTCGATCGCCCAGGCTCGAAGAAACTTTGACGGCACGATCTGTCTTGGCTTTCGGCCCGATAAAAAATAGAACGCCCACGCCGCGTCCGCCGGCTCGGCTCGCTCGAAATAGAACCGCATCGCCTCGACCTTCTCGTTCGTCTTGTTCGTCTGGTCGAGCTCAACATAGAGCTGGGTAAAAAGCTTCATGAGTTCTGTCTACAGGGATAAAGGGGATGAAAGCGATAAGAAGCCGTCTATTCGGATTGATCTCCTTCATCCCCTTTATCCCTGCTTGCCAATCCCGCTTCATTTTCCTCATCGATCATATCGCCCGCGGTATCGTCGCCGACAAACTGAGTTTTCAACGGTACTGCGTTCATTCCGGTTTCGTTGAGATAGCGAACGACCTCGGCCGCAAACCCGTGAGTAACATAGACAGTTTCGGCTTCGGTGGATCGAATCGCCGTGAGCAGCTCGGGCCAGTCCGCATGATCCGAAAGGACGAATCCGCGATCGACTGCGCGCTGACGGCGAGCGCCGCGGACCATCATCCATCCCGACGCGAAACCCGTCGATAACTTTCCAAATCGACGAAGCCACGTCGATGCCTGTGCCGATGGTGGCGCGACGATCAATGAACCCGCGAATTCTTTCTTGTTCGTCACACTGCCAGCGTACGTGGTCTGAGGAAGATCGACGCCCTCTTCTCGATAGGCCTGCGTCAGCCGTTCGACCGAACCGTGCGTGAAGATCGGGCCGATGCTCCTATCGATGCCGCTCATCGCGCGCTGAGCCTTACCGAGGGCGTAAGCAAACAGCACCGAGGCCTTCCCTTTCTCCGCATTTCGGCGCCACCAATCGTTGATCTCGTCAAAGATCTGAGCCGTCGGCGGCCAGCGATAGATCGGCAAACCGAACGTTGCCTCAGTGATAAAGTGATGACATTTAATCGATTCGAAAGGAGCGCATGTAGCGTCGGGTGTCAGTTTGTAATCTCCTGACGCGACCCAAACCTCGCCTTTGTATTCGACGCGTACTTGAGCCGATCCGAGGATGTGGCCGGCTGGATGGAACGAGATCTTGACGCCATTGACCGATGTCGTTTTCCCGTAGTCTTGTGTGGCGATCTTCGCACCCTCGTCGAGGCGAATCCGCGCGAGCCGCTCGCCGGGTTTTGCAACCAGGTATCTGGTGTTGCCGCGATATGCGTGGTCCGCATGGGCGTGAGTGACGACGGCCTTCTTCACCGGACGCCACGGATCGATATGAAAATCGCCCTGCTTGCAATAGAGACCGCTTGACGTGAGAGTTATCAACCCGCCGCGTTTCATGACTTAATCTTATCGCATCCACGAAATATTGTTGCGTCGCCCATGGACTGGACCGCAGGCATCTTGCCTGCGCTCCAGTCGTATTATTTCGCTTCGCCGACGAAGGTCAGCAGCAAGCGTTTGTTTTGATATAGCATCAGTCTCCCGCGCTGAATGTCGTAGCGATTTGTTTTCTCGAGGCCGTCGAAAAACCCGCGTTCGATATTCATCCGGTCGTCCTCGATGCACGCTCGCATGGTCGCGATGATCTCGGTGATCTTGAGTGTGCTGCCAGCCACTGAATAACTTCCGCCAAAAACATTGCAGCTCGAATTTCCACCAGCACTTCCCTTTTGCTTATCGAAAACAACGAACGCCGTACGGCCGATCTTCGAAACCGGCACTCCGCCGATGGCTTCAAGCATCCACTTCTTATCTTCGAGCCGGATTGTCGCACCCGGATCTTCCGGAGGTTGTTTCGTGAGCGCGATGAACTTCATCACAAGGCGACGCCGAACATAGAGCTCAAGCGTGTTATCCCCGCGTTCGAATCGATCGGCGTTTTCAAGACTGCGGATGAAGTCGGATTCCAAACGCTGTGCGCGCCGGTCTACGCAGGCCATTTTTGTCGTCCCGATATTTGAAAAGGTGACACGATTCCGTCTGACGTCAACCGTTCCGAACATCCGATTGCAGCCCGCATTGCCGGTGAAACGTGTCTGATCGGCATTCAATTCGAGATATGCCACGGAAGTAGCGGCGACGTGCACTCCGTTCAGCCTGACAAGCTTCCACTGACGGACGCCGATTTGTCCCCTCTGGGCTAGCGCCGACGTTGCGAACGCCGATACGATCGCGATAAATATTAATAGCTTTTTCATTTTGTATGTCTCCCCTTTTTCGTTCCTGATTATTATGATCAAACAGCGTACCGCGACCCGAAGGCCGCCCATTCTTGAACGAAACTCCGGATCGCAACTTGCGCCGTCTAAAAAATTACGGGAGCGGCTTTTCAAACGATGTATAATTCCGCAGTGGTTTTAAGTCCAACTAATCGAACTCGTTTTGCATCTGTCTTCCGGTAAATACCGGTAGGGTCCGCATTCAAAAAGTCTGTTGTAATCCTCTTCCCCAAACCGCAAAGCCCTTGGAGGAATTATGTCGTTTAGATCCAAAATATTTCGTATATCAGTTTCTGGCCTCATGGTCGTCTGTTTTAGCCTTGGTGCGTTTGCGGACACGATACGGCTCAAGGACGGCAGTAAGGTAAAGGGGAAGATCGTCAGCTTTTCGGGCGGTAAGTTTATCGTCGCTGTCGGCGAAGGGTCGCGCAGACGAGAGCTGACCCTGATGGCGGGTGACATCGATTCGATCGATTTCGACACACCGCGATCACCGGCGTCCAACGTTCTGGCGTCGAACCGAACCACCTCATCTGCTCAGGTAGAAAACAGAAGAGTTGCCGATAACAAGCCGATTGCCGTTCCGGTGGAAGAGGAAGAGGAAGACGTGGTCGTAAGCGTACCGAGTGCCCCTCCTTCGACGTCGTCCACGGCGAAGAAAGTATCTTTTGGAAAACCGATCGAACTTTCCGTCAAGGTTCTTGCCGACAATACGGCAAACGGCTGGACTAATACGGGTTGGGTCGTAAAGAAAGGCCAGAGAATTCGTATCAGCGGCAACGGTGAAGTATCGATCGGCCGCGGCAGAAAGACCGGGCCGTCCGGACTCTACGACCTCGAAGACAAGGACAAGCTCCTGAAAAGTGTCCCGACGGGCGCTCTGATAGCCGTCATCGGTGATGACAATAATGAATTCATCTACATCGGGAGTGAGCGCGAATTCACCGCCGCTCGTGACGGTGCTCTGTTTTTGGGCCTAAACGAAGGGAACCTTAACGACAATTCCGGCTCATTCGACGTCAAAATCGAGATCTCGCCCGACGGCGGCGAGTAACCATTGGGAAGCGAGACGAACTCCGTCAAAAGCAAACCTGGCCCGGCTTCGCAGCTGGAGAGAAAGTTCAAGCAGGTCAAGCTCCTCCCGCGTGAAAAGCAAAAGTTCGTCCTCCAATTCCTCGACACCGTCCTCGACAACCAGCAAAAGGAAAAGGCGTGAGTTTACTTGTACACCTTCATCACCAGTCTTGTATCTAGCCCTTTCTTAGAAAGAAAGATTATGTAGTAGATTTTTGATAACTCCTTGCCGTCTGGAGCAGGTTCTTCGGGTTCGGTATTTTCTTTATCGAATGGCTTGTTATCCACACCCACCACCCAGTCCGTTCCAAACGTAGAGGAGTGTACCGAGTCAAAGAAAAGATCATGCTCTCCAGACAGAAAGCGCACTTTGACTTCTTCGCCCTCTTTTATCTCCGGCGGCACGGTGAACCCGGTTTCGGACACTGAAGGCTCTACCACTTTGTCGTTGACGTAAAGTAGGATTTTGAACTTCTGCTTGATCTCTTTTCCGTCAACCTCGAACTTCACTTTCACGCAATTGGTCTGCGCATTGGCGTCCTTCAGATAACGAACCGTCAGCCCGGTCGCGATCTCATCGTCTTTGGGACGGAAATTCAGATAATGAATCACTGAGACATTTTCATAGGAGATGGAAGTGTTTGTGTTGTCAGCATCAAATGGCTTGTTGTCGATGCCGAGCACCCAATCCGAATCAAGATTTTTGCGATAAACGCCATCGAATGCGAGAACGTATTTTTTAGAAGTGAACCTCACGGTGAAAATATCGCAATTCGTGCAATCCTGAAATTCCGCTGGAACATAGAATCCATTTTTGCTCAGTTTTGCCTCGACTATTTTGCCATTGATATCCAGTTGCACTTTAAATTTCTGACGAACAGGTTTTCCGTCCACTTCAAATCTAAATTCGACTTCTTTGTCCTGCGCCACAAGGTGAGAAGCAAATAGCAACGAATAGGACAAGGCAAGAAAAATCCAAATGACAATCCTTTTCATTTTAGTGGGTCCTCGCTTTAATTGTTCTTAATTTATCGAGTGGCAGGGTCGCTTTCACTCTTGAACTGTCATAGATATAGACTTTGTTGTTTCCCACCCCAACCGCTATAAACATTACGTTCGGGAACGGACTTCTGCCAGCGCGAGGGAAATCTGTTGGTGAGTCTTTTGGTGATTGCTTATAAAAAGCAGTGCTCTCTGTCCCACCGATTGTTGTCTGACCAAGAGTTGACTTCGGTGCACTACTAAATACACCACCTGGATGCGTGTATACGTCAACTGTTACATCAGCAAGAACTGAAACATTCCCGCCAAGTGGATTCGATTCGGCTACCTTAACATTCGGATTGCTGAGGTCTGCAAAGGCTCCAGGCGGCGCATTAACAATTGTCTCTGCTCCACCTGCAACCGCAGGACCGGCAACAAAGGCTTCTTCGTGATAATTGCCTTTCAGATCGTCAGCAGTCGGCCTTTTCGTTCTGTCGGCTGCGGCTCCAATCGCATCTCTAACCAATTGGCTGGGCAGTTGCAATGCCGATGAAACCGCGCTCATCGCGGTCGTGTCGCCTTGTTTTTCGTTCTTACGAATTAGGTCCTTTTGCTTTCCATCAGTAACGACGTAAAGCTTGTCATCCTTCACACCGTCCCAACCGAGATAATTTAGATTCTCATCAAGGTAGTCTCCGGCGATCATTCCGCTCGGATCGGTGTAGCGCAAAGGGTTGTTGTAAGAATACGTGTAGCGATTCCAACTCTGCGGGCGAAACGCGTTTGCGCTCGCGGCTAATGGGTCAGGGGAGGTGAAGCGTCCGTGATTGTAAGCAAAGTACCTGGCCTCTGCAAAGTCCAGTTCAATTTCATTATCACGTTCATAGCCGGTGAACTGCTTTCGAACCGTATCATCGGCGTAGCCGATCCCCGTCATTCGCTGTGCCGTCGTTATCTCCTCACCAAACGGATGATAGTCATGGCGGGCCGTGACTGCACCGTTCGCGTCAGTGTTGATGCGGGGCGAGCCGAGGTGGTCGTTTGTGAGATAGGCAACTTTCGCATCCTGAGATGACGCAACCTCATTCGAGTATTCGCCGATGAGTTTCGCAGCGGCATCGTAAACGAAGATCGTCTCTTCGGTCAGGACGTTGTTCGTGTACGCACGCTTCTTTACTCGACGTCCATCGCCGTCGTACCAGTATTCGCCGACGGTTCCGGTCTGGTTCTCGTTCGAATCGACCGTGATGACTTTCGTCTGCTTGTTCTCGGCATCGTAGAAGAACTTTCGGTTCTCGGCATCGAGCTTCGTGTTGCCGGCGGGGTCGAACGTGTAGCCGTTCAAGCGATTGCTCGATGGATCGGCTGACGGATTCACTTTCGGCACGTCAGCCGTGCAGACGGTCAGGTTCGGCGGCGTGCCGCAGTTCTTTGGAAGCGTTGTCGTT
>JBGTIQ010000054.1:0-4529 GCA_041745575.1 Pyrinomonadaceae bacterium | reverse complement strand
CAGAACATTCGTGATCTCACGCTGTTCCGGCAGCAGAACCTTGAGTTCTTCGTATTCCAGTGCCTTGCTCGCATAGAGGGCGCGAAATTCGTTTATCCGCTGGGTAGCGATGCGGGCGGCTTCGTTCTTTGCCTGCAGCTGCGCCACCTGTTCGCTCAATGCCTGAACTTCGACCCGCGTTTCGCTGGTGACAAAGTAGTAAACGCAAAAGTAGAGCAATGAGGCGACGCCAACCAGAAGCAGCAGTTGGAAATGCCATTGTAGGGTTTTGATTTTCTCTAACATTGTTGTGTCCTTCTTTATTCTTGGATCAATTTCTTCTGATGACGACTAGTTCTTTGCAACCTGAGTCGGTGCGGCAGGTGTTGCGGGGCCGCCGGCCGAAGCTGTGGCCGGGACTGCTTGATTGACCGAGCTCGCCTTTGACGGCGTGTACGCCATTTTGATCGTGAAGTTCACGACGTTCACTTTCGAGGCTTCTTTGCCTCCGACCGGCGCGACAGCCATTTGATTCTGAACTTCCTCACGCTTCGTTTCGATACTCATATTCGAGAACAAGCCGTTCGAAAACTCGAGGCTGCGTCCGAACTGGGTGACTTGCGATTCGTCAGGGGAGTTACCTTTGATCTCCAGCTGTTCGCCCTTTTGCTCGATGTTCTGCAGATAGATCCCGGGAACCATCGCAATGCGCTCGCGCATCGCTTCAAGTACCGCAACCGGGCCTTTCTGTTCGTCGCGAAGCTTTTTGATAGCTGCGATGCGCATGTCGATCGCGGCGATTTTTTCCTCGAGCTCTTTCTGCTCTTTTATTACCGCTTCAAGCTCCTTCTCGATCTGCTTCTGCTCTTCGAACCGGCGTTCAGCATCAACTTTCGCCATTTCGGTGCTGATCACATCCCATCCGATCACGGCCGCTAGAAGAAAGCCGACGGCTAACGTCAAAAGGAGTAGACGGGACGCAGGGCTTCCGACCTTCCGATCGACGGCCATTGCCGTGCTTCCCTGTCGTTCTGTTACCGAATTCAGTAGATTGATCTTGATCATGGTAGTTAAACTCCCCTTACCGCCAAACCGACGGCAACTGCCATCTCCGGCATAATTTCATGAATGTACTCAGCGTCGAACTTGCGTGAGTCGACCTTGATATTGCGAAACGGATTAAGAACCTCGACGGGCAATTCGAGACGACGCGAAAGCTCCTGCGCGAGACCGCTGAGTTTGGATCCGCCGCCCGAGATAAGGATCTTTTGGACGACCGTTTGATTGTCCTCGGTCGTCGCGCGGTAAAAATCGAATGTCTTTTGGATTTCCATCGCAACGATCTCCGTGACGTTGTTCATCAACGGCTCGATAGATTTCTCTTCGACGCCTTCGACGGCGTGGCTCACGCCCCGCTTAACCGCTTCTGCCTGCTGAAAGCTCAGCCCCAGACTTCTTTGCAATACATCTGTGAACTGGCTGCCGCCGACCGTGATGTCGCGGGTGAAGAGTGAGCGAGTTCCCTTGACGATGTTCACGTTCATCGTCGACGCGCCGATATTCAAAAGAGTAACGACGTCCGAATCGACGGGTTGATAATTTACTTCGTAGCAGTTCTGAAGTGCGAATGTGTCGACATCGATCGCGACCGCCTGCTTTCCCGAAAGCTGGATCGCCTGTCGGATACTGTCGATGCGTTCACGCTTACATGCTGCGATAAGAACTTGTGTGGAGTCGGCGGTGTTTTCCGTGATCTGGTAATCGAGACTCACATCGGCCAGGTCGTAAGGAATATGTTCTTCGGCGTGCCAGTCGATGGATTCCTCAAGCTCTTCGCGGCTCATCGGCGGCAGGACAATGTTCTTGATGATCACCGAATGGCCACTCACGCCGGTGACAACATGGTCGGCGTTGACCTGGTGATTGCTGCACACGCTCTGGATACAATCCGCGACGACGTTCAGCTCCATGATCTGGCCGTCGATTATTGAATCGTCCGGTAAGTTCTCGAAACCCAGACTCACAAGATTGAGGTTGTTTTCTTTGCCGTCGAGCTCGACCATCTTGATCGAACTGGAACCTATATCCAGACCGGCAATACTTTGCTTTTTACCGAACAGCATTGTTTTCTTGCTCCTTATTAGCTTTCACTGGCGTCTTTTTAGCAGTTTTCTGAGAATTGGAATGAAAAGCGGTGTAGGCCCAATCGAGGTAAGAAGTTTTTGCCACCTTCTTGAATTTGCGCTATCGACAGGATTTTACTGACCGGACAACTGAGTGTAGTGGCTAAACACCGCCTTCATTCCAGATTTTCGCGTGACTTTTACAAGCAGCGGGT
This sequence comes from Pyrinomonadaceae bacterium, assembly GCA_041745575.1. Lineage (GTDB taxonomy): Bacteria > Acidobacteriota > Blastocatellia > Pyrinomonadales > Pyrinomonadaceae > OLB17. The sequence goes on along the minus strand of JBGTIQ010000054.1, from coordinate 2,212 downwards.
TGAATTGTATTTCAGAAAACTGTTTCGCATCGGGTGGCGAAGGGAGACGGTTTTGAATACCGTCACTAAAATAAATTACAGGAACGTTGATACGCTGTCAACAGTTTTTTACAACGTTAAACGCAAACTGATTTGAATGTGGTCAAAATGACAGGTAGGCTCCTTCAAGTTGATTGCCGCAACGGAGGGGAAATTAGGTCAGGTACGCTGCAACTCGAGCTTTGCAACTGATTCGAGATGTACTTCGTCCGGTCCATCCGCGAGGCGTAGTGAGCGGGCGTAGATCCAAAATTGGGCGAGTGGAAAATCCTGCGACACGCCTCCGCCGCCGTGAACTTGAATAGCTCGGTCGATGACTTTGAGGGCCATCCGCGGAACTACTGCTTTGATCATGGCGATCTCTTTTCTGGCTGCTTTGTTCCCCGCGGTATCCATCATCCATGCCGTCTTGAGAACGAGGAGTCTAGCCTGGTCGATCGCGAGCCTCGCATCGGCGATCCATTGCCGCACGACGCCTTGATCCGAGACTGACTTACCGAACGCCACGCGCGATTTGGCTCGAGCGCACATGAGTTCAAGCGCACGCTCGGCTACGCCGATAAGACGCATGCAGTGATGCACACGACCCGGCCCAAGACGGCCCTGCGCGATCTCGAATCCGCGGCCCTCGCCAAGCAACAGATTATCTTTCGGCACGCGCACGTCGGCGAAGGTGATCTCGGCGTGACCGTTTGGAGCATCGTCATAACCGAACACGTTCAGAATGCGCTCGACCTTGACGCCTGGTGCGTCCATCGGAACGAGGATCATGGATTGTTGCAGATGCTTGGGCGCCGTCTCATCCGTTTTTCCCATAAAGATCGCGAGCTTACAGCGCTCGTCGCCGGCGCCCGTCGACCACCACTTGCGGCCGTTAACGACATACTCGTCTCCGTCGGCGATGATCGATCCGCGGATGTTGGTAGCGTCCGACGATGCAACGTCTGGTTCGGTCATCGCGAAGCACGAGCGGATCTCGCCGTCCAGTAACGGCGCAAGCCAGGTCGCTTTCTGCTCATCGCTTCCATACAGATGCAAAACTTCCATATTGCCGGTATCGGGCGCGGAGCAATTAAAAACTTCGGATGCCCACACGACACGGCCCATCATCTCGGCAAGCGGCGCGTATTCGAGATTAGTCAGGCCCGAGATGCCGGGCAGAAACAAGTTCCAGAGGCCTGCGGCCTTGGCCTTATCCTTCAGCGTTTCGATGAGATCGAGCGGCTGCCACCGGTCACCGGAATCGATCTGGTCTGTAAAGGCCTGTTCGTTCGGATAAATATTCTCCCGCATGAAAGCATCAAGCCGCTCGCGGTAGTCTTTGCACTTGTCGGAATATTCGAAGTCCATTTTTGCTTAAGGAGATCGGAAAACGGGGCACTTACTCCCCGATCCAAAATCAGCGGTCAACGGTTGTTACGCCTTCAAAACGGGTCAAGATTAACACACAAAACTGCAGGATAGATGCCCCGCTTTTTTTCCTATTAGCAAAAGCTGTATGCCATCGCGTTCAAAGGTGTGCTTAAATGTGACCATCGATCAACCAGCCTCGGTTGCCCATAATTAACTCGACTATCCAAATGGAGAACAAATGAACCTTAAACAAGCTTTCAAATATACGTGTCTTCCTTTTTCGCTTGCGGTCTTCTCCGCAGTCCTGATCTTCGCCGGACTTGCTTCAGCCCAGACTGACGTGACAAAAGAGATGACAATCTCCGGTGAGACCGGGCTGAAATGGGTGAACACCGGCCTCACGGTCGTCGCCGGCGATACAGTCCGTCTCGATGCGAAGGGCGAAGTCGATGTCGGCGGATCGTACGGGTCTCACGGTCCCGAGGGAACGACGAACTTTTCCGAGCAGCCACCGGGATACTATCCGCTCGAAACCAAAATGCGATACGGGCTTGCCGGCCGGATCACTCTAGGAAGCGGAAGAAAATTCCAGGCGACGCAGACGTGGGTTTACGGCGAAGCAAAGGAGATCAAGGTCAAACGGAGCGGAATCTTGTGGCTCACTGTTAACGACGACGCTCCCGAAGGAAACGTCGGCGGTTTCGATGTGAAGATCACCGTCATCAAGCCGGCGCCGAAACCGAAGGCGAAGTCGTGACGCAGTCACGGCTGGACGGAGGCGCAACATTTTACGCTCGGTCGGACAAAGCTCGTTAAAGAT
>JBGTIQ010000053.1:0-1763 GCA_041745575.1 Pyrinomonadaceae bacterium | reverse complement strand
CTCTACGTCGCCGGAACGCAACCACGCTGGGGAAAGGTCGATGAAGGAACGACCGTTACTGATTTCGAAGAAGATTCGATCGAGAGAAAGGTATCCCTCAACAACAACTTCGCCCATCTCGAATACAAAGACACCAAAATAAATTTCATCGACACACCGGGATACGCTGCATTTGTCTCGCACGCGCGGCCTGCGCTGCGAGTGGCTGATTGTGCTTTGGTCGTGGTGGACGCAGTCCACGGGATCGAGGTACAGACGGAAAAAACCTGGCAATACGCCAATGAGTTTATGCTGCCTCGCTTCATGGTCGTCAACAAGATGGACAAGGAGCACGCCGATTTCGGCCATGCTCTTGAAACGGCAACATCCAGCTTTGCGCGGTCGATCGTTCCGTTCACCCTGCCCATCGGAGAAGAAAAAGATTTTAAGGGCGTCGTGGATGTGGTGCATCAGAAAGCGTACGAATTTGACGACACGGGGAAAGCCAAAGAGATCCCTTTGCCGGAATCAGGCCGCGATGTTTTTGAAAGGACGCGTGAGAGGCTGATCGAGATCGTTGCCGAATCAGACGACGCTCTGATGGAAAAGTATTTTGAAAACGGCACGCTCGACGAAAAAGACATATACCCGAATCTCGCCAAGGCGATCGCCAGCAGCAAGCTCTGTCCGGTGTATGCGGTTTCGTCGACGAATCTAGTCGGCCTTTCGATCCTCCTTGATCATTTGGTCGAATTTGCGCCAAATCCGGCGACGCATGAGTCCGAATACGGGTTTACGGATAATGATATGCAGGGCGATCGCATCTCGCGAAAATATTCCGTCGACGAGCCATTCTCGGCGTACGTATTCCGCACCATCGCCGATCCCTTCGCGGGCCGCATTAATGTGATGAAGGTCGTGAGTGGAAAGGTCGCCTCTGACGCAACTGTTTTTAATTCCACACGTGACACGGCCGAACGCCTCGGAGCCCTTCACGTGATCTCCGGCAAAACGCTGGATAAGGTCAATGAGGCCGCAACCGGTGACATTATCGCGGTCGTGAAACTCAAAGATACTCAGACCGGCGATACTCTCAGCGATAAAGTGAAGCCGATCGTATACCCAAAGGTCGAGTATCCCGAAGCGGCGATATCCTTCGCGATCGAACCCAAATCCCGTGCCGATGAAGATAAGATCTCGGTAGCCCTTCACAAGATCCTCGAGGAAGACCCGAGCCTTCATTTCGACCGCGATCCGCAGACCAAGGAATTCATCCTTTCCGGATCGGGTCAGCTTCATATTGAAACGGTCGTTAAAAAACTCGCTGACCGTTACCATGTCGAGGTAACGCTGCATCCGCCTAAGGTCCCGTACAAGGAAACTATTACGCAGCAGGTCGAGGTCCAGGGCCGCCACAAGAAGCAATCGGGCGGGCGCGGACAGTTTGGCGATTGCAAATGTATCTTCGAACCGCTCGATCGCGGTGCGGGATTCGAATGGGTCGATAAGATCTTTGGGGGTTCCGTTCCTCAGAATTTCCGCCCGGCCATCGAAAAGGGGATCATCGAAGCCGCCACAAACGGTGCCGTAGCGGGATACCCGCTTGTCGATTTTAAGGTGACGCTAATTGATGGCAGCTACCATTCGGTCGACTCTGATGAACATTCGTTCCGTGCCGCCGGTCGCAAGGCTTTCCGGGCGGCCATGGAGAAAGCTCGTCCGACGCTCCTTGAGCCAATAATGGACGTCGAGGTCTTCACGCCTCAGGAAGTTTCAGGCGATAT
>JBGTIQ010000052.1:0-38347 GCA_041745575.1 Pyrinomonadaceae bacterium | reverse complement strand
GGCGAAAAAACTCCAATGCAGGCCCGGCACATCCATGGCGTCAGCCGGGTGGCGGCCTGAAACATCAAAAACATTTCGAGTAGATTTTTGATGAGGCAACCAATACTCGTTCAAGTAGATTTTTTAATGAGGCAATAGGGCGACGTTTCGAGTTCGGATGGTGATGTCAGATCTCCATGCTGTCCGAAGGTGGGACTCAAAACTCTTACCGCCTCGCTTTGAAAAAGTCCTGCATTAGTGCTCTGCAATCGTCGGCAAGCACGCCTGATGTGATCTCGATTCGATGATTAAGCGAATCGCTGTCGCAAAGCCGGAAACGCGTTTCGACGGCCCCGAACCGCTCGTCAGGGGCGCCGAAAACCAGACGCTTGATCCGAGCATTCACAAGGGCGCCGGCACACATCACGCACGGCTCAACGGTCGTATAGAGCGTCATTCCCGTCAGCCGATAGTTTGCAATTGCACGGGCAGCGTCGCGCACGGCGAGGATCTCGGCGTGAGCTGTCGGATCGCTGTCCGTTAACGTCCTGTTCGACGCCGACGCAATAAGGCGACCGGCATCATCGATGAGGCACGCCCCGATGGGAACTTCGCCAAGCTCTGCCGCGTCACGCGCGGCCTTGAGTGCCTCTCGCATCCAGTCGTCGTCAAGTTCTGATATCACCGCGGTGTCCTTACGCAAATTCTTTGCAACAGATACGTATTAGTGTAGAATTTTGTTGGGCGACAGCTCGCTGCTGCCTCGCTCCTCAAACCCCTCGAGCGTAATATGAAAGACAATGTTCGGACCGGGGGCCGCGCGGCCGAAGATGATATCCATAACACAACCGTCCCCGAGTCTTTTCGAGCTTTCGCCGAAGAAGTCCACAAGCGTAATCAAAAACCGAGTACAACTCCCCTCACCATTCCGCAAAAACTCGCGCCCGCCGAGTTTAACACGGCGATGGTGCATTTTTATCGCGGCGAGATCCAGCGATCTAACGTCTGGCGAAACCGGCTCGATGCAACGACGAACTGGGCGGTGATCACCGGCGGAGCCACACTTTCGTTCGTATTCAGCTCACCCGATAACCCGCACTTTGCGATCCCGATCAACTCGATACTCGTCTCGATCTTCCTGTTTATGGAAGCGCGCCGTTATCGATACTACGAGGTCTGGGCCAATCGCGTCCGCGTTCTTGAGACGGGTTATTTCGCGCCGATGCTCTCGCACCGGACGATCGCGCCTGACAAGGAATGGGCCGAACACATTTCGGCCGATCTTATCGCGCCGCACTTTACGATCAGCGTTTGGGAAGCTCTGGGCCGTCGTCTGCGTGCGAATTACCTCTGGATATTTGTTCTACTTGCGGTCTCGTGGACACTGAAGATCTACATTCATCCGTCGCCTATACCGAGTATCACGGCTGAGGACCGCCGGTTGTTTTGGGATGTTTTCGAGAAGCGCGCGACGGTCGGGTTGGCTCCGGGATGGTTTGTGATGACTGTTGGGTTGGTATTTAATTTTGCCATTTTCTTTGTCGCGTTCAGCACTCTAAAACTCCGCGACGCGTCGAGCGAAGTGCTACCGCTCGAGAGCTTCGAATGGCATCCGCTCAGACAGGTTTCAGAATGGGCAGAAAGCAGTCTCAAACGTCGGAATACGATTCGCCGATCCAAAAAAGCCCGCAATCGAATGCGGTCGATCCATAAAACCGAAGCCTAAGAGATTCTCCCCGCGAAATACGCGAAAAGACGCGAAAATGAAGCAATTCACTTTCGCGTCTTTTCGCGTATTTCGCGGGCTATGGTTTTCATATACTCTCGCGTCTGGTATTTTTTTCGTATCGATTCTGGTTACGAAAAGGGAGACTTGAATTTCTATGCCGATTGAATTGGAAGATCGTGGACGAGCGCTCGAGAACGAGTACTTTCGCCGCAAAGAGCAGGAGCTGATCGAAAAGCTGAGGGGCCACCTGGCCATCGAGAACGCGCAGAGCACGGAAATGGAATGCCCGCGCTGCGACGGGAAGCTGCTCGAAGCCGATTATCAGCACATTAAAGTCGATGTATGCAACAAATGTCACGGCGTCTGGTTCGACGCCGGCGAACTTGCACAAGTGATCGACAAGGACAAGCAAGGCGGATGGTTCAGCAAGTTGTTTGACTAGTGGTTATTGAGATGAGGACAAATAACAAGAAGGGGCTTTCCGGACTCTTGGTGCTAGTCATTGCGGTGTGTCTCGCGATTTCTGCCTCAGCTCAGAAAACAGCGCCGACTCCCTCACCGGAGCCATTGGAGAGTCCAGCCGGCATATTCAAGGTTCAGGACGGCCCGGGCTTAAGGAAAGGAGAGTTCACATTTTCCGCGGCGTACGGTGAGCACGAGGTTAGAACTGAAAAGCTGGCCAGTACGCTGATGGCTCGTGAGATGCCGTACCGAATCGTTCTTCCCGGAGGCTACTCGGACGCGGCGAATTCGGCTAAACGCTACGCGGTAGTTTTCATGCTTCACGGCCTGACCGGGCACTACGACAACTGGACAGACAAGACAAAGCTCGCTGAATACGCGGCGGCCCACAACTTAATTATCGTGAATCCCGAGGGAGCCGACGGCTGGTACACCGACAGCGCCACGATCGCGAGTGACAAATTTGAAAGCTACATAATTAAGGAACTGATACCGGAGATCGACAAGAAGTTTCGAACTGTCGCCGACCGGGACCATCGAGCGATCGCCGGACTTTCGATGGGCGGATATGGCGCGATAAAATTTGGCGTTAAGTATCCCGGGTTGTTCGTCCTCGCTGGGTCCTTTAGCGGTGCGTTAGGCGCGGCTTCGATAACCGAAAAACAGATCCCGGGTTCGATTGGTCGATCGATCGACGCGATCTTTGGCGCGTCCGGCAGCGAGACGCGGGCAGCCAACGATCTCTTCGTTCTTGTTCGCGGAAGCACGCCGGAGAAGATCAAGACACTTCCGTTCGTGTACATCGACTGCGGGACCGAGGACTTTCTGTTTAAGAATAATCAGGATTTTGCCGCACTGCTTCTCGAGAAAAAGATCCCACACGAATACCGCCAACTTCCCGGTGGGCACAATTGGAAATACTGGAACGCGCAAGTGCTGGAGTTTTTGGAGTTGGCCGCGAAACGCTTCGGAGCAAGGTAGCGACCGCCTTCTCAAAAGAAATGAAAGCAATTGTAAGTGCAACCATCGCGATTTTCTTTTTCGGTCTGGTGGCAGTTGGCCAACAGCGAACTGACACCCACAACTCCACGGCGGCGCGAATGCTCGTCGGCCGTCACAAGCTTTCGCTTCAGTGGGTGAGCTGGGACTACTTCGGTGTCGCCATCGTCACGAATCGCCGCGGCGTTTATTCGATCAAAGGCGAGCAAAAGGGCCGGGGCAATAATTCGGACTTCGTGAGAATCGACGGCACTATCACCGCCATCGATGCAAAGGATTTTATTTTTCGCGGAACGATAATCACGCAGGTCAGCCATATCAACGGCGGCGAGCCGTGCACGCGTGACGGTGAATTCACATTCAAGATCACCGGCAAGCGGCGATACTGGCGGTTGCAGCAGATGGACAATCCGTGCGATCCGGTGACGGATTACGTTGATATTTATTTTCGTTGACTGGAATGCGACTGGAGCGCAGGCATCCCTGCCTGCAACGTCGCGAAGCGGCGTCGAACCATCGCGGCCTCAGGTCGCCGGAGTTTTTTCGGGCTTCGCCCTCATGCAGGCAGGATGCCTGCGCTCCAGTCGGTTGACACGCTGAATGACGCTGCAATTTTGCGACGCGAGGGCCTAAAATGCGGTAGGCTGAAGCATCCGTTTCACTCGATATGAAATATTTAGCATTTGTACTTTTTACCGTCGTTTTCTGCGGTTTTGTCGCCGATGCCCAAACCGTCCAGTCCGTCCGCATCGCAGAAATTCAGTCTGCACTTCAAAAAGAAAAACTCGACGGATGGCTCTTCTACGATTTTCGCGGTAGCGATATCCTGACGCCTCGGATCTTGAAAACTGAGCGGCTCGGCGGATCGCGCCGTTGGTTCTATTTCATCCCGGCGAAGGGCGATCCGGTCAAGGTCGTACACGCGATCGAACCCGGACAGATCGATGTGCTCCCCGGCAAGAAACTGATATATCGCGAATGGTCGCTGCTGAAATCGCAAGTCAAAGCGGCGATGGGCCCCGGCAAGCGCATCGCGATGCAGTATTCGCCGAACAACGACATTCCATATATCTCGCGCGTCGACGCCGGGACGATCGAGATGGTCCGCAGTCTGGGCGTGACGATCGTCTCGAGCGCCGATCTGGTACAGCAGTTCGAAGCAGTCTGGACAGACGATCAACTCGCGATGCACAAAGAGGCGTGTGCGAAGTTGCAGAAGGTGATCATCGAAGCGTTCGGCGAGATCAAACGGCGGATGATCGCGAACGAGCCTACGACCGAGATCGACATTCAGCAGTTCATGATGAAGCGATTCTCGGAAGAGGGAATGCAGCCGTCGCCGATGATCGTCGCGGTAAACGCTAATGCCGCTTCGCCCCACTATTTTCCTACAAAGGAACGTAACTCGCCGATCAAGCGCGGCGATCTCGTCTTGATCGACTCCGTCACGAAGCTCAATAAGCCGATGGCTCCGGCGGTCGATCTGACGTGGATGGGATACGTCGGAGAAACCGTTCCCGCCGAATATGTGAAGATCTGGAACATTGTCTATGAGGCACAGCAGGCGGCGTTTAATTTTGTGAAAACGTCATTCCAGACAGGCAAGCCGATCCGCGGAGCCGATGTCGATGATGTTTCGCGCGGGGTGATCCGCAAGGCCGGTTATGCAGATCAGTTTCTCCACCGTACGGGTCACTCGATCGGCGAGGAAGGCCACGGCAATGGTGCGAACATCGACAATCTTGAAACTCGCGATTCGCGTCGGCTGATTCCGCGGACGGCGTTCTCGATCGAGCCGGGAATTTATCTCGAAGGTAAATTCGGTGTGCGATCGGAGATCGATGTCTACGTTTCTGATCATGACGCAATCATTACCGCGCCTCATCAGACGGAGATTTTGGCAATTATGAAATGATTTGAACCGCCGAGACGCCGAGAATTTTTAGAAAGTGGACCGGAAACCAACAAACTGGCCGAAAACGCTAACTTGGGCGATGGGCGGACTCGTCGTCTTATGGTTGATTGTGGTGTGTCTTTTTTATGTGGCATATCGCTTGAGTCTTTGGTAATTTGGCCACCGAAAAGAAAATTCTCTTTGCTCCGCGTCTCGGCGTCTCTGCGGTAAACTCAACGTAATGCTTAATTTCGCAATCGAAACCGCCCGTCAGGCGGGACAAATTCTCCTCGAAAAATTCGGCCGGATCACGACTGTCACGAAAAAAGGTGACATCAATCTCGTGACCGAAGCCGACCTCGCGTCCGAACATCACATCATCGAGCGCATCAAATCGCACTACCCGAAACATTCGATCCTCGCCGAAGAGGCGGGCGACGCGGTTGTTATCGGCGGTGACACGAACTGGAAATGGATCATCGATCCGCTTGATGGAACGACGAATTATGCGCACGGCTATCCGTGCTTTTGCGTTACGCTTGCGCTCGAACATGAAGGTGAGATTGTCATCGGCGTGACATTTGATCCGACACGTGACGAGCTTTTTGCGGCCGAGCGGGGGCACGGAGCCACGCTTAACGGAAAGCCGATCCGGGTCTCGTCAGCTGATAAGCTTGGTAACTCTCTTATCGTCACCGGCTTTCCTTACGACTTCAAACAGCGCGAGAACTTTGCCCGCCATCTGACTGACTTTCTTCTCAGCTCGCGCGGCGTGCGACGTGACGGATCGGCCGCGATCGATATGGCGTACGTTGCCTGCGGTCGGTTTGACGGTTTTTGGGAAGAAGGATTGAATCCGTGGGACGTCGCGGCCGGGAAGCTGCTGATCGAGGAAGCCGGCGGCGTCGTGAGCTATTACGACGGGTCGAATTTCAGCATCTATCATCCACCGATTGTCGCGAGCAACGGCGCTATTCACGGTCAGATGCTTGAAGTGCTTAAGTGAAAGGTGAAAAAGTTTAAAAGTGAAAGGGTGAAAAAGTGAAAGAGGGCAAACGCCCGGAAACTTTTTCACCTTTTCACCCTTTCACTTTTTCACCTTTTTACCTTTTCACTTTTTCAAGGAGTGTACGCCGACTCGATCGGTTTGTCGCCGGCCTGGCCGAACGTGAGCGACGCGAAGCCTGATGTCGTTCTAAGCAGGTACCACACATTCGTCGACGGCCTGAAGACGCCGATATCCGCTTTCCCATCGCCATCATAATCGGCCACCACCGGCACATCGCCGACGGTTCCCCATGACGCACCCTGAAACGACTGGCTGCCCGTCAGCAGGATAAAAAAGTCGGGCTCGTTCGGATTCGCCGACGCTCGGAAAACAGCGACATCAGTTCTGCCATCCCCGTCGTAGTCCGCCGGTACGGGTTTATCCGTCGATATCCCGAACGGAAACGCGACGTAGGTGTTGCTGCCGCTCTGAAAGAAATGCCACGTGCCATCGGAGGGACGGAAAACCGACAGGTCTCCGACGCCGTCACCGTCGAAGTCTACGATCTGGGGCAGATCACTGTTAAGACCGAATTGCTGCGCGAAGAACTGATTCCCAAGACTGCGCAGTTCATACCATGTGCCGTCGGACGGCCGGAACAGGGTGATGTCGGCTCGGCCGTCGCCGTCGAAATCGCTCGGCCGCGGAATATCGTTTGGCGAGCCAAACTGTGTGATCGTCACTGTCGACGTAGACGAATTGAGAATGTACCAAACGCCGCTCGATGGTCGGAAAACGGAGACGTCCGTCCGATTATCGCCGTCGAAATCCGCCGGAGCGACAATATCCGAGGCAAGTCCCCAGTGCGTCGTAGTATTCGGTCCTCCGGAGCTCGGGACGATATTCCAACTTCCATCAGCAGGCCGGAATGTCGATACGTCACTGCGGCCATCGCCATCAAAGTCGAACATTGCTCGTGCGACCCTGGTCAGAACGATGTCGTTCCCGTCGCCGCCGAGATATGTGATTCGAAATGCGGTGTTCAGAGGGCCGGCGAAAACCGTACCCTCCGGGGCATTGAGAAAACTCCCGATGATCGCGTCTGTCCCGTCGTTTCTTAATATCGTAAATGAATCGCCGACGGCGGGGCGGAACGCGTTCCAGGGAAGCGGAGCGAGGCTGGAGCCGCCGAGATTCACAGAACCCGTGACGTTCAGCTGATCATGCCCATTCGCACCCGGAGCCGTACCGCCGATCTTGCAAAGGTAGGCACCATTCGCCGTAAATGTGAGCCCGTTTGAAATGTTAAATATCCCGGTCGGTGAGGTGAGGGTTCCCGCACTTATTCCGCCCTGTGTGACATTTACCGCTCCGACGGTGCCCGTTCCGCCGACGCCGCTCAATCCGAGTGTCCCGCCGCTCGACGTGCTGTTCACCGTGACGGCGCTATTCGGTATGTTGGCGTCGATGATGAAGATCCCGTTGTTGACCGTGATCGGCCCCGAGAATCCCAACGAGCTGATAAGCGCACCGATACCTGCGCCATTCTTCGTTATCGAACCGGAGCCGGAGATCAAACCTATCCCGACAGTTCCCGCTCCGTCCAGAGTCAGAGCAAATGAGCCCGTCGAAACACTCAGGATCGTAACCGTCGCCGCGGCGCCTGTAGCGGAAATAGTTTGTGCAGCAGTCAGAGTAATTCCAATGTTGACCGTTTGAGTGCCAGTGGCGGCCGTCAGCCCGTTCGCGAGACGCATGAGGTTTCCGCTCAGGGTGTACGCCCCGCCCTCGATCGTTATCGAGCTGAACGTCGTAAAGAGGGGAAAGTTATTGTTGGCAGTGAATTGTGCCGCAGCCGCCGGAAAGACAAGATCATCGTTCGCTGTCGGGGCGACGTCACCTGCCCAGTTGGCAGCCGTTTGCCAGTTAGTGTCGGCCCCGCCACCGTCCCACGTGCGAACGGCCGAGAAGGCCTGTGATGAAAAGGCAGTGAGAACCAAGGCGAGGATAATGACGATTTGCATAAATAGTTGAGTAAGATCAGTTTTTTGAAGAATGTATCACAAGGCGATTTCGGCGCCAATGGTTTTCCGGCTTTCTATCTATCGCCTCGCTTTTCCTTGCGAAAAGGCGTGTGCTAACCTTTAGAGCTTAATCCGCAACCTAATTATGTCGTGGTTCCGACGAGACAAGCCGAAGATAGAAGATCAGGATCTTGACGAAGAACGCAAGGTAAAGACCGTGGGCATTTTTGTGAAATGCCCCGAATGCGACAACTCGCTCTATAAACGGGAGTTGATCGAATCATTTCAGGTCTGTTCACATTGCGACCATCACTTTCGATTCGCCGCACGCGAGAGACTCGAATCTATATTCGACGATGGAAAATACGAACAGCTTGACGAAGATATAATCTCGGGCGACCCGCTCGAATTCTTCGACACAAAGCCGTACAAAGATCGACTTGTTCAGGCCCGGGAGAGTTCCGGCTTGCCGGAAGCGATCGTCTCGGGAACGGGCAACGTCGGCGGGCATCTTGTCTACGCCGGTGCGATGGATATGTCATTCATCGGAGGCTCGATGGGGTCCGCGGTCGGGGAAAAGATCACACTGCTGATCGAACGTGCCATGGAAAACCGCGGTGCCGTGATCATCTTTTCAGCATCGGGCGGTGCCCGGATGCAGGAGGGAACACTGAGCCTGATGCAGATGGCGAAGATCTCGGCCGCACTTTCGATGCTCCACGCAGCCCGCTTGCCGTTCATCTCCGTGCTCACCGATCCGACGACCGGCGGCGTTACGGCCAGCTTTGCGATGCTCGGCGATGTGATCATGGCCGAACCGAAAGCTTTGATCGGGTTTGCCGGTCCACGTGTGATCGAACAGACGATTCGGCAAAAATTGCCGAAGGGATTTCAGCGAAGCGAGTTCTTACTTGAACATGGAATGGTCGACATGGTCGTCGATCGCCGCGAACTGCGCGATGCGATTATTCGGTCGCTGAATTTCATGATGAACAAGGAAATTGCCGCCTGAGGTAGCCTTTATGCTGGCGAAGATACTGATCGAACTTTACGAACGCGATCTGAACAAGCTCCGCGATGAGATCGAACAATTTAGCGAAGAAGCCGATCTCTGGAAAACGAACGATGGAATCACGAATTCGGCGGGGAATCTGTGCCAGCATCTGACAGGAAATCTGCAGCATTTTTTTGGAGCTGTTCTGGGCGATTCCAGTTACGTCCGCGATCGAGATGCTGAGTTTGCGGCGAAAGGAACGACGAGGGCGGATCTTCTGGCGGACATTGACGCCGCTGAGGCTTCCGTCAAGAACACGCTCGCGAAGTTGACCGACGAGGATCTCTCGAAAAACTATCCGATCGAAGTTTACGGACACCCCATGACGACTGCGTACTTCCTGACGCATCTTGCTACGCACTTTAACTATCATCTCGGTCAGATCAATTATCATCGCCGACTACTAGCTAAAGTTTGACTGGTTTGACTTCGTAACCTTTTGCTCGAAGCAGGGCTATCACTCCGCTCTTTCCACCAAGGTGACCCGCTCCAACTGCGACGAATGTCGATTTTTCTTTAAACGCGATCTCGAGTTTTGGGATCCACGCCTTGTTGCGGTCATCGAGCAGTCGAGTTTGGAATTCTCTATCGCTGGCCATCATGTTATCCGTCAGTTCGAACAGCTTGTCCGGGTCACGTTGTTTGTAAGCTGCCATCAGACTCCTTAGCTGATCGATGGACTTTTGTGTGTCGCGGGCGACGTCATAGAGCTCTGTCGCTTGTTTCTCGATTGGCTTGCTGTCGATCGCCTTCATTTGCGAAGCCACGCTTTCCAAACCAATCACAGGTTTCTTTTTCGCAACCGCGTTTTGCATCAGCGAAAGGTCGAGGACGGTCGGTGCACATCCGATAGCCTTGGGGCTGATCAATACGATCACGCTTAAGATCATCGGCTTAACCATCTTTACATTCTCGACGGAATAGCCGAGAAAGTTTTTCACCATTTCGTCAACCTTTGAATATTGCTCGGGCGTTAGAAAGTCCTTCAAGGTTTTTCCGTCGGGAATTACAACTCCCTTTGTCATCAGCTGCATTTCCGCGGCGTCGTCCATGTCGATCTCCATCATCATCTGCTCAGTTTGGGCAACGTAAGTGTCAAGGACTTCGGACGGAACCGTATCGTCCGGGCAGACAGCGTGAAAGGTTCCGAAAATATACGACGGCTTTTTTATACCCTTGCCGCTGACCTCATAAAGCAGGCTTGGGACCACTGACCTATTTTGGGGTTGTGGCTGCGCCGCTACCGAACTGATGACCGCAGAGCCGATGAGAAGTAACGCGAGGAAGGTAATTTGTTTCATTTTTGTGTCTTGTCGCGGAGTGCATCCGGCAGAAGTAGGATACTTCGAAATCTCAAAACTTGTACACAATTGCGTTGCAGTGCATACCAGCCCCGACCGACGCCATTACGACGACGTCGCCTGCGGCAATATGATAGCCTTCCAATTCTTGTTTCCGGATCAGATCGAGCATCGTCGGGATCGTCGCCACGGAAGTGTTCCCCAAAAAATCGATCGTTGTCGGAATCTTGCCGGCAAAACTATCCGCCGGAACGTCGGAGAGCGTCGCGAGGTTCGCAGCAACCGCTTCGAGCATTTTTGCGTTCGCCTGGTGAAAAAGAAACAGATCAATGTCGGTGACATCCAGCTTTGCTTTTTCTAGCGCGCTCTTTATAACCGCGGGTACCCACTCGGTCGCATATTTGTAGACCGCACGGCCGTTCATATGAAAATAGCAGCTGCCATCGACGCCGGGCTTGTTTGATGGCCCGAGATAGATAATCCGGACGTCTTGCATCGCGTGCGAGAAAGTCGAATACGAGATCAAGCCGCGGGCGTCACTGTGCGAGCGCGAAACGACGCACGCTCCGCAACCGTCGGCGAGGATCATCGAATCGGGATCGTGCGGATCGAGGAGACGCGACGCGACCTCCAGCCCGGTGACCAGTATATGCTCGGCACCGTCACATTGGATCGCGTGATGAGCTTGGATGATCGCTTGCAGCCACCCCGGACAACCGAACAGAATGTCATACGCAAAGCAATTATGATTCGTAGAGTGAAGCTCATGTTTTAGCGCGGCGGCGAGATTTGGCACGGTATGGAACGCACCCGTATCCGGCACCATGTTTCCTGCATTGTGAGCGACGATGATACCGGAAAGATCATTCACATCCAGTCCCGCATCCTCGACCGCGAGACGCGACGCGTCCGTCATCAACTGGATCGAATCCTGCTCGAAAGGGATATAGCGACGTTCGCGAATGCCGGTGATGGATTCGAGTTTGGCGACGATCTCCGCCCCGCTTTTCTCCATGCGGGCTCCGTTGCGATCGTAAAATTCGCTTGCTTCGAAGTGGGAATTGGGCACAAGCAGCTCGGGGATCAAGCATCCGGTGCCGGCTATGATTGATCTGGTCTCTGTCATTTCGTGATTAAAACTTTAACCCCGATCGGCGGAAATTCCAATAACGCGTTTGCTAACCTGGCGGCTGTTCTTAAAAATATGTTCAGTGATTTTTAGGGAAACAGAATCATATCTCCTATCGCTCGGCAACGAAGTGTCGGCGATGAAGCTCGGTCTCGAGAACATTCGGAAGCTTCTCGCCGCGATTGGTGATCCTCAGAAAAGCTACTTGAAAGTTCAGGTGGCCGGCACGAACGGTAAGGGATCTGTGTGTGCGTTTCTGAACTCAATCTGTTTGCAGGCCGGGATAAAAACCGGAATGTACACCTCGCCGCATCTCGTATCCATTACGGAACGTGTGCAGATCGACGGCTTTGATATCGGTGACGAGGACTTCGCGAGATTCGCGACCGTTGTCCGCGACACATCGGAAAGGCTCTACGCGGCGGGTGAGATCGAAAACATTCCGACGTTTTTCGAACAGGTGACGGCGATCGCGCTTCTCGCTTTCGCCGAGGCCAAGGTCGAGATTGCGATTCTCGAAACGGGTCTTGGGGGCCGGCACGATGCGACGACGGCCGCGGATGCCGAGATCGCCGCGATCACACGAATCGACATCGATCATCAGAAATATCTGGGTGAGACGATCGAAGAGATCGCGGCCGAGAAGGCGGCGATCATCCGTCATGGGTCGCGTGTTGTTCTGGGCGAGCAGGAACCCGAAGCGATGGAAATAGTTTTGGAACGCTGTCGCGACGTTGGCGTCGAGCCGTATCTGGCGACTTCAGGCATAATCCCGACCGGTAGTGAAGGTGTCGCAGATGCGAATACCCGAACACCCTCCCTACAGGTCGGGTTTCCGCCACTTGGCCTCGCGGGCCGACATCAGGTCGAAAACGCGAAGATCGCGATCACTCTCGCCCATCTTATCGAGGGATCTTTCGCGATTTCCGATGACGACATCCGCATCGGTTTGAAAACCGCCCGCCATCCCGGCCGTCTCGAATGGATCGGGCGGTGTTTACTTGACGGTGCACATAACATCGGCGGTGCTCGTGCGTTGCGGGCGTATCTGGACGAGTTCGTTCAGGAACCCATCACGATGATCTACGGATCGATGGATGACAAGGACATTAAAGCCATCGCCTCGAGTCTATTTCCCCGAGCTGAACGGCTGATCCTGACGACGCCGGATAATTCGAGAGCTATTAGGGCTGAGGACATGATTGTGTTCCTCCCTGATGGTTTGGATCGAGACCGCGTCTTTATCACTCCAAACGCGGCCTCGGCGATCGAAAGGGCATGCGAGGTTTCTGGCGAACAGGACCTTGTCCTCGTGACAGGCTCTCTTTACCTTGTGGGCGAAGTTCGCAGGATACTGACGGCTGAACCTTCGGAGAAACTGAAAACTGAAAACTGAAAAGTGAAAACGGAAGCAGATTCTTAAGTTTTCAGTTTTCACCTTTCAGTTTTCAGTTTTTCCGGAGAAGCTGTAGTAAATTATTTCATATGCATAAACTAGTTTTGATCCGCCACGGCGAAAGCGAATGGAACAAGGAGAACCGTTTTACGGGTTGGAAAGACGTCGATCTTTCGGAGAAGGGAAGGGAAGAAGCTCGTGCTGCGGGGAAACTGCTCAAGGCGGAAGGCTTCACGTTCGACGAGGCATACACCTCGGTTTTGAAACGGGCCATCCGGACGTTGTGGATCATCCTTGATGAAATGGACCTGATGTGGATCCCCGAAACGAAATCGTGGCTGCTCAACGAACGACACTACGGAGCGCTGCAGGGATTAAATAAAGCGGAGACAGCCGCCGAGTATGGCGACGAGCAGGTCCTGATCTGGCGGAGAAGTTTCGACATCCCGCCGACAGCTCTCGAAGAATCGGATGAGCGATGGCTTGGGAAAGATCCAAGATATGGTTCGATCGAATCCGGAAAATTTCCAAAGGGCGAGTGTTTGAAAGATACCGTCGCCCGAGTCGTGCCGTATTTCGAGACCGAGATCGTTCCAAAGATCAAGCAGGGAAAACGACTGATCATCGCCGCCCACGGCAACTCGCTGCGGGCCCTTGTAAAATATCTTGATTCGATCTCGGACGCCGAAATCCTCAATCACAATATCCCTACGGGCGTCCCACTCGTGTATGAGCTGGGAAGCGATCTCAAGCCGACCAAAAGTTATTATCTCGGTGACGAAGACGCGATACGTAAAGCACAGGAAGCCGTCGCGAACCAGGGGAAAGTGAGAAAGTGAAAAGGTGAAAACGTGAAAAGGTGAAAAGGTGAAAAGGTGAAAAAGGGAGCAAGCGATTTCCTTTTTCACTTTTTCACCTTTAAACTTTTTCACTTCGTGAAGAAAGCCCTTTTCATCATCCTCATCGTCTTCATACTGACACCCTTCGGCTCGCCGCCGCTGGCGCTTGCGCTCGGGCTCGTCGTCGCGCTCACGTTCGGAAGTCCGTTTCCACATCTCAACGGAAAGCCGACTGCCATCTTGCTTCAAACTTCGGTCGTTCTTTTGGGTTTCGGAATGAATCTGAAATCGATCTACGCGGCCGGAAAGGACGGCATTCTGCTGACGATCGCAACGATCTTTGGCACGCTGGCACTGGGCTACGGACTTGGAAAATTGTTGAAAGTTCGCGGGCGTATATCCGCATTGATCTCGACGGGGACCGCGATCTGTGGCGGAAGTGCGATCGCCGCCGCGGCACCGGGTATTGAAGCTGAGCCGGAACAGATCTCGATCTCGCTCGGGACGGTGTTTGTACTCAACGCCGTCGCGCTCTTTCTGTTTCCGACGATCGGCCACAGCCTCGATTTGACGCAGCATCAATTTGGGATCTGGGCGGCGATCGCGATCCACGACACGAGCTCGGTTGTCGGAGCCGCGGCCGCGTACGGAGGCGAGGCCCTTGCGACAGCAACGACGGTCAAGCTCGCCCGGGCGTTATGGATCGCGCCGGTTGCACTGATGTTGATGTACCTCTATCGACGGCGATACCCGAATGCCAAGGCGAAGATCGCGATCCCCTGGTTCATCCTTGTCTTTCTTCTGGCGGTCGTCGCACGGACCTACGCACCGCTCTGGATCCAGCCCAGCTTTTTTGATTCGCTTGTTAATCTGGCAAAGGCCGGAATGACAGTGACTCTATTTCTGATCGGCACGAGCCTCACGCTTGAGAGCATAAAGACGACACGCTGGCGCCCGTTGATTCAAGGCTCCATTCTCTGGATCGTCGTCTCGGTGATCTCACTCGCTGCCGTCCTCTGGCTTATCTAGAAAGTCACATCCGGCGGAAACTGCGGAATCGGCTCCGGTGGAGTCGGAAACGGTGCCGGTTCAGGCCCGCCCGGTTCGGTGATTGGATCAGACACGGGATACGGATCCGTGGGATTGATCGGTTCGGGTGTGATCGGCTCGATCGGTTGAGGAGACGGGTTATCTGGATTTTGCTGTGCAAACCATGGATTCTTTGCGATTGTTGTCATAATTTTATTTCCGTACTGAGACAGGACGTTTCTTTCTAAGACGCTTCACATCGCAATCAGTGTGCCCTTCGGAAGTCCCAAATCCCAAATCCCAAATCCCAAATCCCAAATCCCAAATCCCAAATCCCAAATCCCAAATCCCAAATCCCAAATCCCAAATCCCAAATCCCAAATCACCCTCCCTACCGGTCGGGTTTCTGCCTTCGGACTCGGTTTGCTAAAATACTCGTTTTGGTAGGCAGCCGGATTCTTCACCGTAATGAGCATTAACCAGATAACGGTTCGTGGGGCACGCCAGCACAACCTCAAGAACATCGACGTCGAGATTCCCCGGAACAAGTTCACGGTCATCACCGGTCTGTCGGGTTCGGGAAAATCGTCGCTTGCGTTCGACACCATCTATGCCGAAGGCCAGCGGCGGTATGTCGAATCGCTGTCGGCATATGCGCGGCAGTTTCTCGATCAGCTCGAAAAACCCGACGTCGATTCGATCGAAGGACTGAGCCCGGCTATTTCGATCGAGCAAAAGACCGTCTCGCGATCTCCGCGTTCGACCGTCGGTACCGTTACCGAGATCTACGATTATCTCCGCCTTCTGTTCTCGTCTATCGGCCAGCCTCATTGCCACCAGTGCGGTGAGCCGATCACGCGTCAATCGGTTGAGCAGATCGTTTTCGGAATCTTAAGTTTGCCCGAGGGCGAACGTGTGATGATCCTTGCCCCGATCGTTCGCGGCCGCAAAGGAGAATTCAAAAAGGAACTCGAAAAGCTCCACAAAGAAGGATTTGTCCGAGCCCGGATCGACGGCGAGATGCGCCAGCTTGATGAGGAGATCGAGCTCGACAAACGACGAAATCACACTATCGAGGTAGTCGTCGACCGCCTGCTGATGAAAGAGGGCGTGAAGGAGCGTCTGACAGAATCCGTGAAAACGGGTCTGCGTCTGACCGGTGGAGCGGTGCTCGTTTCGATAATCGACGGCGAAGAAAAGCTCTACAACGAGCGGATGGCGTGCATCAATTGCGGCATCAACATCGCGACGCTCGAGCCGCGTTCGTTCTCGTTCAACTCGGCATACGGCGCGTGCAAGCGTTGCCAGGGGCTCGGTACCGTGATGGAGATCGACGCCAACAAGATCGTGCCCGATCGATCGCAGAAGGCCGGGAAGATGAAGTTTCTGGGTGGTGTAGATAAGGCGAGCGGTAACTATCTGCAGTCGGCTCTCAATGCGATCATCGAGAAATTTACCGATGCGGACGAACTCGGCCAGCCAGAGGATGCCTTGACAGAAACGGGAGCGGTTGCGACCGGGAATCTTTCCACCGCCGAGACGCCGAGGCGCCGAGGGCGAAAGGCAGAAACACGAGCGGTAGCGAGTGTGTCTTTGGCGACGCTGGTGAAGACCGCATTTCGTGATTTGCCTGCGTTCATTCGTGACGCCTTCTTTCACGGCACGAAACGGCGGATGACGTTTCGACAGGGAACTTACCGGTACGAAAGCGACTGGAAAGGAGCGCTGCGGGTAATGCGCGACCGGATGGAAAATCCGCCTTCCGAGAAAACCAAACTCGCTCTTGAGGAACTGATCGCTCCCGTTGCGTGTCCGGTCTGCAATGGAGCTCGCCTGCAGCAGGAGAGCCTCGCCGTGCGGGTCAACGGACTTGGAATCGCCGACTATACAATGCTGCCGATCGACGAATCGGTAAAAAGTATCGGCGAGATCAAGTTGAATGCTCGTGAAGAAAAGATCGCCGGACTCGTCCTGAAGGAGATCCAGGACCGTCTTCGGTTTTTGGAAGCCGTCGGCCTCGGTTACCTGACACTCGATCGTACCTCCGCGAGCTTGTCGGGCGGCGAAGGCCAACGCATCCGTCTTGCAACGCAGATCGGCTCAAGGCTCCGCGGAGTGCTCTATGTGCTGGACGAGCCGAGTATCGGGCTCCACCCGCGAGACAATCAGAAATTGCTTGAGACGCTGCATCAGCTTCGTGATCTGGGAAACACCGTACTCGTCGTTGAACATGACGAGGAAACGATCGAACATGCCGACTATGTTGTCGATCTCGGGCCGCTCGCGGGAACGCACGGCGGTGAGATCGTCGCGACCGGCGATCCGAAACAGATCGCGTGTGATCCGAACTCATTGACCGGTCGTTATCTTTCCGGTGAATTGAAGATCGACATCCCGGACGTTCGCCGTCTGCCGAACGGTAACCGAATTCGCGTGAAAGGCGCACGGGCGCACAACTTGAAGAACATCGACGTCGAGTTTCCGCTTGGGCTGCTCACCGTCGTGACCGGCGTATCGGGATCGGGCAAATCGACGCTTGTCGAAGAGATCCTGTATCCCGCGCTTTATCGGCATGTGTATAAGTCGGCGATCGATCCTCTTGAGCACGACTCGATCGAAGGCCTCGACCTTGTAGACAAGATCATCGAGATCGACCAAACACCGATAGGGAGGACACCGCGCTCGAATCCCGCGACATACACCGGACTCTTTACGCCGATCCGAGAGCTTTACGCGATGCTCCCGGAATCGCGAACACGTGGCTACAAGGCCGGACGTTTCTCGTTCAACGTCAAAGGCGGACGCTGCGAAGGTTGCGAAGGCGACGGGATGAAACGGATCGAGATGAATTTTCTGCCGGACGTATACGTTATGTGCGATGTGTGCCGCGGTAAGCGTTACAATCGCGAGACCCTCGCCGTGAAATATAAGGGTCTGTCGATAGCCGATCTGCTCGACACGACGATCGAGGACGCCCTGCCGATACTCGAGAATATTCCTCAGATCAGGCAAAAGCTCGAGACGCTGCTCGATGTCGGGCTCGGCTATATCAAGATCGGACAATCATCGACGACCTTGAGCGGCGGCGAAGCACAGCGGATCAAATTAGCAAAGGAACTTTCAAAGCGTGCGACAGGCAAGACGATCTACATTCTCGATGAGCCGACAACGGGTCTGCATTTCGCCGACGTGCACAAGTTGCTTGAAGTTCTTCAAAAGCTTGTCGATACAGGCAACACCGTGATCGTCATCGAACATCATCTCGACGTAATTAAATCCGCGGATTATATCATCGATCTCGGGCCGGAAGGCGGTGCAGGCGGGGGCAAGGTCGTTGCGACGGGAACGCCGGAGGAAGTTGTACGCGTGCGAAAATCGTATACGGGCCAAGCGTTGAAGACGGTGCTCTAGACGTTTGAGATATTCCTGCAATCCCGGATTCCTGGGCCGCTCAACTCGCAAATTTTCGCTCTTGCATTTACACTGCTATTCGTTCCAATGAAGCTCACTCCGAGCTTCGAATGCTCACATATCCAGACAATAAATCAGGAGATTAGCTCATGCGATTGAGATCCGAAACTCTACTAACCTTAGTCGTTGCCGTCGTGTTTCTGTTCGGCTGTAAAGCATTTGAAAAGGCCGTCAGCGAAACACCGTCGAACTCGAACGCTCCTGCCGAGACATCGGAGGCTGATGCTCCAGATGTTTCGCCGAATGAGGATGGAACAATACCGTCGGGCTCCGGCGTCGAACGAGAAAAGCCGGCGTCGGGCAAAGGCAACGTGCAGGGCAAAGCATTTTTCAACGAGAAGCCTGCGGCCGGTGTCGACGTCAAACTTTGCGAGACGTTCAATCAATTCCTTGGCGGTTGCGGGGGAGAGACTTTTACGGCCAAAACAGATGACAATGGCGAATATGTGATCAAGAATGTGCCGCCGGGTGTGTATGAAGGCCTGACCGTTCGAGTATTCGATACGCCCTACTTCGTTTTTGCGACGTCCGGTATCATCTCGGCCGCGAAATATCAGATCGAGGCCGATAAGACCTACTTTGCGCCTGACTCGCACCTTTTCAAGAGTGACCTCAAACTCATTAGCCCTAAGGCGGGCAGCAAAATCCCCGCGGAGAATATCGAGATCAGGTGGGAAGCTTATCCCGATGCTTCTTATTATAAGTTCAGTGTTCGCCCGGACACGTCGGGCGGCGGCGAGACCGACTACGATTTGATAAACAAGCGAGTGGATGACGTCTCGTTCACGTTAGACAAACCACTAAAGCCGGGTTCGTACGTAGTCGAGGTTACGGCCTTTAACGGGAATGACCGAAAGCTGGCTCAGAGCGCTAACGATATAAAATTCACGGTGAAATAGTTTAGAGTCCGCGATCTATGGCGTCGATCATTTCCCGCACGGCCTTACTCAAACCGACGAAGACAGAGCGCGAGATGATGTTGTGGCCGATGTTGAATTCGGAGATTTCGGGTATCGCGGCAAGCGCCCCGATGTTTCGGTAGGTTAATCCGTGACCGGCAGCGACAATGAGATCGAGTTCCTTTGCGCGGGCGGCAGCCTGCGCGATTCGACTGATCTCGGACGCAGCTTTCTGAGCGCCTTCACCGTGTGCGGCACGCGAGCTGAGGGTCATTTCGGCGTATTCGGCGGTACACAGCTCGACCTGCTGTGCTCCGACGCCACTTGCGGCCTCGATCTGCTCGAGGTCCGGGTCGAGAAAGATGCTGACAAATATACCGGCTTCTTTTAGACTCCCGGCCACAGCCTTTATCGCTTCAAAATGTCGGACGACATCCAAGCCACCTTCGGTCGTAACCTCATTCGGACTTTCGGGGACAAGCGAGACTGCATCAGGTTTCGTCCGCAATGCGATCGCGAGCATCTCATCGGTCGCAGCCATCTCGACGTTGAGATATGTCGTAACCACTTCGCGGAGCACCTCGATGTCACGATCCTGGATATGCCGGCGGTCCTGACGGAGATGTACGGTGATGCCGTTCGCTCCGGCTTGCTCACAGATGACGGCGGCCGTGACGATACTCGGCTCGATCGTTTTACGAGCTTCGCGAATGGTCGCGACATGATCGATATTGACGTTAAGTTTCGCAGTCATAATAGAAAGAATTTTACCGCAGAGACGCGGAGACGGAGAGATTGAGAAGTAACAAAAATCTTCTCTGCGTCTCCGCGTCTTCGCGGTTAAGCTAAGTTGTAATTTCCGTTCCTCGCATTTCTTTTGATCTGGCCCAACTCGCTGAACATTCTTCTCGTGTCCCGGAGGACGCTCACTTTTGAACCCTCGACGTTGTTCCATCGGACGGGTATTTCTTTCAGTCGCAGGCCGTGATACTTCGCGACGAACAAAAATTCGACGTCGAAGCCAAACCGATCGACGGTCATGACATCGAGCAGCGGTCGAAATTTTGCCATATTGAACGCCTTAAAGCCGCATTGTGTATCCGCAAATCCAAGACCCGACATAGTACGGATCACGAGATTCATCACCTTTCCGCCCTGCTCACGGCGCCACGGCTGATGCGTACCTATCAGTGTGCGGTCAAGGGCCCGCGAGCCAAACGTCACATCGAATTCACCGCGGCGGATCGGATCCACCAGTTTGGGCAGTTCTTCGATCGGGGTAGACAGATCGGCGTCGGAGAACAATGCGATATCGGCGGAGGCGGCAAGAAGCCCTGTTTTGACTGCGAAACCTTTCCCTCGGTTTTCTTCGTACCGCACCACTTTACTCGGGATGTCGCCGGCTATATCAAAGGCGGCCTCGGCGATCTCAGCCGTACGATCCTTCGAACCATCGTCCACGACGATCAATTCGGCTCGCATTGATGAGTTGCTTATGAACGAGAGGATCTGCTTGATCGACTCACCGACGCGGCTCGCTTCTTCAAAAGCCGGAATAACAATGGAGATGTCTGGTCTCATCGGAGAAAGTGTAAATGGTAAAGCGTTGTCGTATAAATGTAAATTCGATCCAACCGTACGTGATTAGGTCGTAATGGACACAGTGTCGATTAGGGCACAAACAATACACCTCGATCGTGCGTATAAACGTCGTCGGACAACTTCGGCGACAACCGGCCCTCAATTTCCGACAACTAATTTATGCTATACTTTCAAGGATTTTGGAGCTTTTAATGAATAGAAACTTTGCGATCGGTGCCGTCATTTTAGTAGTTGTCGGAGCCGTTGTGGGTGGTTTGTTTGGCCGTCTGTCATCCACGACCTCCGCAGATTCAAACGTCACGGCCGGCAGAATCGTTGCCGACTATACCGAAGCGATCGACGTTATCGATAAAAATTACGTCGGAAAGGTCGATCACGAGAAAGTTGCCGACACGTCGATCCAAAGCATGCTCTGGACCCTTGATCCCCACTCCTCTTTTTTTACACGTGACGAATTCAGGAAGCTGTACGAAGAACAGGGTTCTCAGTTTTACGGCGTCGGAGTTTCGATCCTTCAGCACCGGGACGGAGTTTATGTTCAATCCGTGATCCCGAATACACCGGCGGACAAGGCGGGGCTTCGCTACGGTGACAGGTTCCTACAGGTTGATGGGAAAGACGCTACCGAATGGTCAAGTGCCGAAGTTTCTAAGAATGTGCGCGGGAAGGGCGGAACTCCGGTCAAGGTGAAGATCGAACGTGCGTCGTCCGTGGCACCTCTTGATTTTGAGATCATCCGCGGAGGTGTTCCGCTTCCTTCGATCCGCAGTTATTTCATGTTGCCAAACGGTGTCGGATATGTCGGACTGACAGGTGGCTTTCAGGAAACGACCTCCGCCGAATTAACGGCCGCGATCAAAGATCTGCAAAAGCAGGGAATGAAGAGCCTGGTTCTTGATCTGCGGGGAAATCCCGGCGGCTTGCTGCCGCAGGCGATCGACGTTGTCGGAAAATTTGTGCCGAGCGGGCAGACCGTCGTTTCGGTAAAAGGCCGTGCGGCGTATGCGAAAACTCAGGAACTGCGATCCAAAGGCGGCCAGATCGAGAACTTTCCACTTGTCGTAATGATCAATGGTGGTTCGGCATCGGCGTCGGAAATCGTGGCCGGGGCGATCCAGGATTATGGTCGGGGCGTTGTTGTCGGCACGGAAAGTTTCGGCAAGGGCCTGGTTCAGCGCGTCTTCCAGCTTCCGTATGACACCGGGTTGACGCTGACGACCG
Source organism: Pyrinomonadaceae bacterium (assembly GCA_041745575.1). Taxonomy (GTDB): domain Bacteria; phylum Acidobacteriota; class Blastocatellia; order Pyrinomonadales; family Pyrinomonadaceae; genus OLB17. Next base: position 16,331 of record JBGTIQ010000052.1, on the reverse strand, counting down.
CGCGTTACTACACGCCCTATGGACGTTCTTTGCAGCGTGATTACTCGAGTGGGTCGATCTACGATTATTACTCGCATCAGGATGAGACGACCGCGGCCTCAGAGGATGCAAAGCCGAAACCCGTGGGCAGTCCGGTGGCGACGGCTAACGGTCGCGTGTTGTATGGCGGGCGTGGAATAGAGCCCGACGTCAAGGTCGCTGCGGTTGAGTACAACGCACTTCGATTCCGGATCAATGATGCTGCGTTCTACTTTACTCGTCAGCTTGTAGCCGGAAAGATCGCCGGCTTTGAGAATTACAAGGTCGATCGCCAGAACCAGAGTCTGACGGTTGCTCAGGGTGCTTTGCAGATAGGCGACAAACTATTCGAAGCATTTCGTGCTTTTACCGTCGCGGACAAGAAAAGCGGTCTAAGCGTCGAGAATATCGACGGTCAGGCGGACTTTGCGAAAACAAGACTCCGTGAAGAACTGGCAACGGCGAATTATTCAAACGAAGCCGGCATCCAGGTTCTCCTCGAAGTCGATCCGCAGATATTGAAAGCTATGGAATCTATCCCTGAGGCCCGGCGGATGCTGGAGCGAAACGTTGCCTCAAAGTAGAGGGAAGTTTTTGTAATTCAAGAAAGGGACGAACTCGAATTCGGGTTCGTCTTTTTAGTTCTCACAGTTTTCACATAAAATATTTCTAGTGGTATGTACAAGCAGATCGGAATTTTGACAGGCGGTGGAGATGCTCCCGGGCTAAATGCTGTGATCAGAGCGATCGTTCGCACGGCGATCGGCGAGTACGGCATGAAATGTGTCGGGATCGAGGACAGTTTCGAAGGAATCCTCGGCGAACCGCACACCATGACACTGACGCAAAAGAGTGTTAGCGGGATCCTTCCTCGGGGCGGCACAATACTCGGAACTCGAAACCGCGGGAGCTTTGTCCAGATGGTCGATGGAAAGCCGTTTTATCCCGAGATGCCGATCGGCGAGGCGCTTGCGAACCTGGATATTCTTGGCATCGAGGCGCTTCTGGTTTTGGGCGGCGAGGGAACGCTTGCCATCGCGGAACAGTTTCACAAACGCGGGTTTCCCGTTATTGGTGTTCCGAAAACAATTGACAACGATCTTGCCGCGACCGAACTGACATTCGGGTTTATGACGGCAATCGACATCGCGACCGAAGCTCTTGACCGGCTGCATACGACGGCTGCTTCGCACGATCGCGTGATGATCCTTGAAGTGATGGGAAGGAACACGGGCTGGATCGCCCTCCACGCCGGACTCGCCGGAAGCGCAGACATCATTCTTATCCCGGAAATCCCGTTCTCGTTTGAATCGGTTGCACAAAAAGTTTACGCACGCGAGAAGAGCGGCTCGCGATTTACGAACATCGTCGTCGCTGAAGGCGCCAAGGAAGCGGGGAAGAGTGAGATCTATTCGGACGAGAAAGAGCTGCGGCTCGGTGGAATGGGTGATCATGTTCGACATCGGATCGAGGCGATGACAGGAAAAGAGTCGCGGTGTGTCGTACTCGGGCATTTGCAACGCGGTGGCAGCCCGAATGCATTCGATCGAATGCTCGGGACCAACTTTGGCGCGTGCGCGGTCCGAGCTCTGGTCGGAGGCGAAATAGGCAAGATGGTCGCATTGCAGGCGGGCACGATTGTTACAGTGCCACTGTCGGAGGCGTGTGCAAACATCAAGACGGTCCCAACCGACGGACAACTTGTTCGGACGGCCCGGGACATCGGGATCTCATTCGCCGCAGCGGCGGAGGCAAAGGCGGTAGTATAGAATTTTGTTATGGAAGCAGTAAGGAAAAAACTTCAGGAAGAGTTAGACGGACTTGAGGAAGAACTTCACTTCAAGTTGCCGAAAGAAATTCAGAAGGCAAGGGAATTCGGCGATCTTCGAGAGAATGCTGAATATAAAGCCGCGATGGAACGGCAGTCGATCGTTCGGACGCGCATCATGCAGGTGCGACAGCGGCTCGGGGAAGTGGAGTCGATAGACCTGTCGAAGATCCCGACCGATCGCGTCGCTTACGGATCGAGCGTCGTCTTGTTTGACCTCGAAAAGGAAGAAAAAATTAAGTACCGTCTTGTGACGTCTGAGGAAAGCGATCCGGAGAATGGCCTGATCTCGACCGTCTCGCCGATCGGCCAGGCGTTGATGGGCAAGGAAGAGGGCGATGAGGTCAGGGTGATAACACCTAACGGCGTCCGCAACTTTGAGATCAGTGGGCTAACCACCATTCACGATCAGAAAGCATGAGTTTCTAGTTTCTGGTTCCTGGTTTCTAGTTTCCAGTGGGCAAATAGATCCGGAAAGTAGAAGCATGAACTAGAAACCAGGAACTAGAAACTAGAAACTGATTTTAATGTTAGGAGCAAGTATAGGCAGAGGTGCGATGCGAATCATCAACGCGATGGTTCGCGCTCTTGCTGCGGCCGGGGTTCCTCCGAATATTCTGACGGCCATCGGCGTTTCCATTAACATCGCGTGCGCCATCCTCTTCGGGATCGGAGAATTTTTCCTGGCGGGAGTTGTGCTCATAATTGCCAACGTATTCGACATGCTTGACGGCAACGTCGCGCGCCAGACCGGTAATGTGACGAAATTCGGAGGCTTTCTGGATTCGTCGCTCGACCGACTATCGGATATGGTCGTCTTCCTCGGCATCATGATGTTCTACGCGGGGAATTCGCCGCAACATTCGCTGCTGAATGTCTTCCTCGCCGGTGTCGGGATGATCGCCTCGGTTATGGTCAGTTACACGACCGCGCGTTCCGAAGCGTTGGGTGTTAAGGCAAACGTCGGATTTTTGCAGCGGCCCGAACGCATCGTTCTCCTGATCATCGGAGCGCTCTCGACGTGGGACTGGAACTCAAATAACTTTTTCTTTAACCGGATGCCGCAGGTATTGTGGGTGTTGGCGATAGGATCGGTCTGGACGCTGCTCCATCGGATGTATTTTATTTGGAAAGAGTTTCGACGGATCGAGATGGCATAACGTATGTGGGATTGGCTTGACGGACTCTGGGCATCGCTGACGCTTACGAGATTTCTGTATGGAACAGCATTATTCGTTGTCTCCATGATCGTCAGCCTTTTGATCGTTGGTATCGTAATGGTCCGAATCCCGGAAAACTATTTTAGCTCCCATTACCAACACGATTTTTTGCCAAACAGTTCATGGCTCACGCGATGGGGTGCGGTGGTCGCCAAGAATGTTGCGGGCTTAGTGTTGGTGATCGCCGGACTTGTAATGTTGATCGGACCCGGGCAGGGAATTCTCACGATTTTGATCGGATTGATATTAATGGACATTCCTGGCAAACGTCCGCTCGAGGCTCGTTTGATCAACCGGCCTGTAATTCTTGCTGCCGTGAACCGTTTTCGCGCAAAATACAACAAGCCGCCGCTTGTGATGGACTAGCCGATGGGGATTCTCAGATTATTCAAACGTAGGAAGGTTCGAGACGTCTTCGCCGAACGCCGTGCCCACCTCCTGGCCCACGGCCGCGTCACTGACGGGCGGATCATCGATACCGAGACGAACGGGCGAGGCGACGAGATCGTCTTTTACCTTTACACATTGAACGGTGTCGATTTTGAATCTTCGGAATTACTCGATGAGGAACAGCGTCGCGATCCTCTGCGGTACGCTCCGGGTGCAACGGTTGGCGTTCGTTACGACCCGAAGAATCAGGGGAATTCGATGCTTGAGTAGTTTGTGGATCGTTGATGGTTGATCGTTGATCGTTGATCGTTGATCGTTGATCGTGGTTCGTTGATCGTTGATCGTTGATCGTCGATCGTCGATCGTCGATCGTGGATCGTTGTTGATGTGCGGCCAACTATCAAATGAACCACGAACTACGAACCACGATCCACGATCAACGATCAACGATCAACGATCCACGATCCACGATCAATCAACATGTTCAAAAAAATTCTCATAGCTAACCGTGGAGAGATCGCCTGTCGCATTATCCGGGCTTGCCGCGAGATGCGGATCGGGACGATAGCCGTCTATTCCGACGCGGATCGCGACGCGCTCCATGTCCGGATGTCTGACGAGGCCTATAACATCGGGCCACCGCCCTCGAACGAAAGTTATTTGCGCGGTGAAAAGATCATTGAGGTAGCGACAGCGGCCGGAGCGGATGCGATCCATCCCGGATACGGTTTCCTTTCTGAAAACGCGGAATTCGTTAGACAAGCCGCCCGAGCAGGAATCGCATTTATCGGCCCTCCGCCTGAAGCTATGGAAGCGATGGGCGGCAAGATATCGGCTAGAAAGATCGCGATCGCGGCCGGTGTTCCTGTCGTTCCCGGCACGACTGAACCCATCCATTCCTATGAGGAAGCCGCGGAGATCGCCAGGACATTCGGCTATCCGATAATGTTGAAGGCCTCCGCGGGCGGTGGTGGAAAAGGAATGCGTCTCGTCGATGACGAGAAGGGCCTGAAAGCCGCAATCGTTGCCGCACAGTCCGAGGCTTTGGCAAGCTTTGGGGATGACGCAGTTTATATCGAAAAGGCGATCCTGCGTCCGCGACACATCGAGATCCAGATCTTCTCCGACACTCAAGGGAATCATGTACACCTTGGCGAACGCGAATGCTCGATCCAGAGACGTCATCAGAAGGTTATTGAAGAAGCGCCTTCACCGATAAATTCGCCTGAGTTGCGCTCGGCGATGGGAGAGTGTGCCGTGATGGTCGCAAAGGCGGTTGATTACGTTGGCGCCGGTACCGTCGAATTCCTGGTTTCAGATCTCGACAGATCATTTTACTTTCTCGAGATGAACACGCGGCTTCAGGTCGAGCATCCGGTAACAGAACTCGTGACGGGTATCGACCTGGTGCGTGAGCAGATATCCGTCGCGGCCGGGGATCCGCTTTCATTCACACAGGACGAGATTAAATTAGTCGGTCATGCTATCGAATGCCGCGTATATGCCGAAGATCCGGATAACAACTTTCTTCCGTCGCCCGGAAGGATCACGCGCCTGAGGATCCCGCACGGTCCCGGAGTTCGGGACGACGGAGGTGTTTACGAAGGCTCGGAGGTTTCGATCTACTACGATCCGATGATCTCGAAGTTTGCGGTGTTTGGACGCAGTCGGGACGAAGCTATCGACCGCATGCGGCGTGCGCTTTTTGAGTACGAGATTGCGGGGATAAAAACAACGCTGCCGTTTTTCCGCGAGGTAATGGATGACGCGGAATTCCGGAGCGGCGAATTAGACACCGGTTTTATCTCCCGCTTTATGGAACGCAGGAAGGACAAAAATACCTCGCCGGACGAAAAAACGACTGACATCGCGATCATCGCTGCCGCTCTTAGTACTGCGAAGAAAAGCGAGGGCATTACCCAGGCAAATTCATACGGGACGTCTCGTTGGGTATTGTCTGGACGATCCACTCTTCATAACCGCTAATAAAAAAAAGAGCGAACATTGCTGTTCACTCTTAAAAGTATTACAGAGCGGCCAATCTCTTGGCCGCTCTTTTTCTATGTGATTACGGGTTGGCGACGAAGTCGACGCCAGCCAGGTTGTCATGCAAGGTAAAGCTCCTTGTGTCATCCGCAAAAGTGAACTCCTTGTGCGAGATGGTCATGATGTAGAAGATCCCAACCTCGGGTCCTTCGACCGTGTAATAGCCGAACGGGTTGGTGATCGCACTATAGGTTTGACCTGTCGCCGCATTCATAATCGTCAGGCGGGCCCGCCCGATTCCATTTCCGAAGGAATCGATCGCCCGACCGCTGACCGACGCCGGAGCGGCACTGGGAATGAGCTGCGTGTTACTAAATGTACATACAACAACTGCCTCAGTCGGGACCGTAACAGTTACACCTCGATTATTTCCGTTTGTTACCGGTGGGAACGCCGGATTAGCCGGGGCTCCGTTGACAGTACACGAGACGCCGGCAAACGACCAGTTCTGATTCGCCGGGAATAATCCCGTGTCCTCGGTGACGGTGATAACGTTCGCAACGCCGTTATACGTCAAGATCGAGTCACTGAGCTTATTGTCAATACCCGGTCCGCACGCGACCTGCCCAGGTCCTGGTATTGTTGGTGGCGGAATGCATCCCACCTCGTCGTCATCAACAAGGGTAAAATTAAGGGTTGGTGAAAAGGCTTTATCTGCCTGAAAGAAAAATTCCACTGTTGAGGAGTAGCCAACTGGCGGACCTGCGGTCGTTACAGATTTAATGATGCGAAGCGAGCCAGGGCCTGTTACAGCCTGCGCTGAGAGCGAAAGGTCCTGATTACCGCCGGATCCGTTCAGTGATTCTAGTCGCATGTGATAAGGCGAACCGCTGATGCCGCCTGCGGATTGTCCTGCGCCCCATTCACCACGCCATGCAACGTGACCACCCCAAGCCAGAACCGGATTTGTGACACCGGATTGCGGTGCGAACTGAATGCTCACACATCTAACGAGCGACTCGTTGGATACGCCGCAAGGCACGTAGGTCGGAGTGCCCACAAATGTTGCGCCCCAGATAGTAAAATCGCCCGCAACCTGTGAAACTGTGACAGGCAGCGTGGGATCCAAGGGAACGGGAACCGTCGATACGGTCCAGCCAGTGCAACCCGTTACGCCCGAGCAGGGATTGTTACCGGGACTGGGCTCCGTGGCGTCATACGATCCCAGGTAATCGAGAGCATGCTTGCTGCTGTGGATACGGTCATATCCAATGATTACTGTATTCGTCCCGGTCGCGATGCCGCTGAAAAGCATCCGATACGCTACAAATTGCCGTTCTTGCCAGTGAGAATTCGACATTCCGGCGTTACCACCGGTCCAGTTATTCCCGGTGCACAACTCCGGCGAACCCAGTGCCCCATTGCGGCACTGTTCGGGAGACGCGCCCGCGGCCTCCGGTGCAAGCCACTTCTGAGCGGCCGCAGAAGTGGTCAGCGAAAATACCAAAGCAAGTAGGCCCATAGCCATGAACCCGAACCGTTTCGTCATAATTTCAAATTGGGGAAACCTCATAAATTTTACTCCTCTCTCGTAAAGGCCCTTTTCATGGGCTTAAGACTAGCTTGTTGATTCGCAGAAACATCGAATTAACGAGTAGTTCCACAAACGTGAACAAAACTTTTCCCTTGCCTCTGAGTTTCGGGCGAAAAAATCGAATTGAAACCGTGTTTGACTGTTTAACAAAAGTAACACATGAATGTCAAGACTTTTTTCCACAGACCTACCGGCTCCGAAACATGATTTCAAAAGAAACACTCCTTTCCAACCACCGCGGCGACCGCACAAATCGTCAGATTCGTGCCTCAATGCCGCAGGCGAATAAAGCCAAAGGGAGTCTGTCTCCAACGAAAATAAAATCGTATGGTACCAATATAGCACGAATGAATAACAATTCCAGAAAAGCAGCCTGGTGAAATTTGGCCCACAACTTAAAGATCCACTAACTTTAACCTTAAGGACGCCCTAGGTTTCGGAAATTTGCCGTAAGCAGAGATCAGCATTTTCAGGCGCAAAAGGGCAGGCTGAACGTTAAGTTCAAGCCTGCCAAATGGTACCGTGCTAACGGAAACCTTAGTCTAACGATCAATCAATTCCGCAACGAAGTTTACCCCGGCAATGTTGTCGTGGAGAGTAAATGAGCGAACATTGTTGGAAATAGCATAACGTGATGTGTCGAAGGCAGTCAGCACGTAATAGTGCGGGACTTCTAGCCTCGAGAACGTGTAATAGCCAAAGTTGTTTGTTCTGGTATAAGCCGTTTCACCTGTAGTGGCGTCATAGAGGGAAAGGGTAACGCCGCGCACAGCTCTTCCTCGCCAATCGGCGATTCGACCTTCTACTGTGGCTTCGCCCGCGGTCGGAGCAAGTGGTTCGCTCGTAAACGTACAAGTTACCGATTCTCCGCTTTCTACCATTATGTTTGCACGACGGTTTGCGAGATCTACGGTTGTATTGGGTATATTCGGGGTGCTGCCGGCGACCTCAACACATTCGACTGACATAAGCCGCCATCCCTGCACCTCATTCTCGGTTACCACGATGGTCTGCCCATTTTCCGGTACGTCAGGATCAGTGAACTCCTGATTGTTGAGCAGTGAAAAGCTCGGCGTCGGAATGTTAACCGCCGCATACGGGAATGACGTAGTTGAAGATGTGCCGCCGCTTGTAGTCTGGGCTCGTTTCTTGATCGTGATTCGGCCAAGGATTGGGGTTGGAGACGGCGTGGGTGTTGCGCTTGGCGTGGGTGTCGGTGTCGGTGTCGGTGTCGGTGTCGGTGTCGGTGTCGGTGTCGGCGTGGGGGTTGGAGTCGGAGTCGGGGTTGGAGCGCCGGTGACCCATGAATAAAGAAGTTTGTTCGGCGATCCGGAACCGATATTCGTCAAGATGCCGTTTGTGGTTGCATTCATCACAGCCTGACTGGCTGTCGTCGAACTGGCGGAAGGATTTGCTGCACGATAGATCGCGACAACTCCCGCGACCATCGGAGCGGACATAGAGGTTCCGTTTAGCTGACGTGTCGCTGAGTCGCTCGCAATACCGGCCGAAACGATCTCATAACCCGGCGCAAATAAATCGACACAGGATCCGTAATTCGAAAACAGGGCTCGGTCGTCGCCTTGAGCAGTTGCTCCAACCGTAATCGCATTAGGTGTGCGGCCCGGAGAATAGTCGCACGCATCCCACGCATTGTTACCTGCTGATACGGTGAAAACCACCCCGGACGCAATCGAGTTGGTAATTGCCGTTTCCAGGGCAGACACTGCTCCGGCAGCGGTTATGCTGATGTTGACCACTGCTGGATTGATTCTATGAGCCGTAATCCAGTCTACTGCACTCAGAAGATCCGATACTTGGCCTTGCCCGCTGCAATTGAGTATACGAGCTGAATGGAGCGAAACATTCTTCGCTACACCGAAGGTTGCTCCACCCACGATTCCGGCTACGTGAGTACCGTGACCGTTACAATCGATACCGTTCTGACCGTCATTTAACGCGTCGAATACGACGTTCGCACGACCGCCGAATTCCTGATGAGTTATGCGGATTCCGGTGTCGATAACATATACGTGAGCTCCGGCTCCGGTTTGCAGATAGCTGTAGTTTGAATCCATTGGCAGATTTCGCTGGTCAATTCGATCCAAATTCCAGCCGGCATTTGTCTGTGTTTCGCTGACCGCAATCACGGAGTCTTCCTCGACAAACTGCACGCGTTCGTTAAGGCTCAACGCTTCCGCCTCGCTCGCCGACATCGTCACCGAATAGCCTTTGACAGCATTCGAATAAATGGCGCGCACCTGACCACCGTATAGCGAGGAAAGGAACTGAGCCTCTGCTTCGACCTCTACGCCGACGGCTGTCCGACCGACGAAGTCCTCGTTAAGAACAACTATGTATTGGTTAGGTATCGCTTGGTTAGAGCGGTGAAGCTTCGATTTCTGACCCGAAGTCTTGACGGGGAGGAGAGTTCCGGCCGCCATCAGGGCGATAGCGAAAGCGAGGGAAAGAACTGTTAATTTTTTCATGCAGGTAACTCCGGTGCGGATTGAAAGTCGGAAGATAATGATGGGCCCGTTCGATGAGGAAAAAGTGAGAGGGACCAAAGCCCTTCTGTTAAACAACATAAAACAATGCACATCATGTGTCAACCTTTAATTTTCAGAATGAACGGTGTTTCGGTCAGCCTGACCGAATCGAAGAAAAAGTTGATGAACCGACTTTTGTCTGTGTCGGGCGAGCCATACTCTCCGCTTTTTTACGGGCGTACGGCGAACGAGATCAACTCAGTTTGGGGCTCAAGACGACGCGGCTAGTGAGGCGACAGAAAAAAACCGACGGCGGACGAATCCGAGTGCGAAACTAGATCAACTTCAATTGGTCTCGAGTCTAAAAGGGGTCGATTGCTGGAAGAGTATGTAGGGGTTGAAAAACCGTCTTTGTATTGTGGGAAAAAGACCTTGTTCCTAAGGATCGTGCTTTGCATATTGAGCTCCATTTCGACTCAATGAGGTATAGGAAAAGTTGGGTTGCGAAACGCGATCCGTCAGAATGTAAATCCGATCGCGGTCATGGCCAAGGATCTCTGACTTAACCTGATACTAAACAAACTGTACGACACCATACTGAAGTTGTCGGTGCGTTGGCACACTCTGTGCGACGACGCACAGATAGGCCTGATGCAAGTTTCTCGAGCTCGTACAAGAAGGGGCTGAGGATGGCAGGAAACGTGGGGAGTTACAACGATAAAAGCCTTTGCTTGTCTGGCTCAAGATGTCCAAAACCGCTAAGATGTTTTAGGAACAGAAACCCATATTTGATGGTGCCGATTTTCAATGGAAGAATTAATACGAAAGCTAGTAGGAAAAAAGATAGACGTTAGCTGCGGATCGGGCGCGATGCTCCGCGGTGAGGTTGTAGAAGTAAGGGACGGCGTTCTATTTCTTCGCGACGAAGATGAAAAGGCGGCGTATGTCGCGATAGACAAAATCGCAACGGTCTACGAATGCGCAGACGCAGTTTCGCGGCCCGGTTTTATCGGTTGAGCTCCCACACACGAAAAAGTCCCGAGTGATCTCCACAGACCAATCGGGACTCACGATTTTCGCTGATATGGCTCTATTGCTCCTGGTCGGCGGTAATTATTTTCTCTTGGGTTACGGCAGGTAGACGCCTAAAGCCGACGATTCGGTTTCCCCAATATCCGTCAAAGCTCGAATAGGTAATACCCTTGCTCGACGACGCATGGTAAAAACCATGCTTGTCAGCAACGATGCCCATGTGACCGAGGCCGTTCAGGAAAACCAACGTTCCGAACTTAAATCTCTCATCTCCTGTGACCGGCTCAGACATGGACCACAAGCTGCGGGCACTCTGTCGGGTAAAATTGATACCCGCATCGTTGAAGACGGCCCATACAAACCCCGAACAGTCATACCGATTCGGGCCGCTTGAACCGTAGCGATAGGGAATACCCAGCCGAGATTCGATCCCGTACATGATCGCCGACGAAATCGATCCGTTATAAACATGACGTCCTGCGGCCAGCGACGCAGCCGCAGCGTTCATAGCGAGCGACGACACCGTCTTTTTTACCAATGTCTGCTTGTTTTCAGCGGGAGGGACGACTAGTTGGTTGATCAAAGCTGGGCGAGCAGCGGGAGCGTTTGAAGGTATTGAAGAAGCTAAAGATTTGGTTTTATCTGTCGTGAGTGCAGCGGTCGGAGGTTCGTTCGTAGGCCGGCTGGAAATTGTCTTTACGATCCGCTGCCGTTCCTGGGCAGCACCGGTCGAGACGAAAACGAAACTAGTAAATAAAGTACAGAACGACAGATATAAAATCTTCTTCAAATTATTCAAAACGTATACTCCTGAATTTTTTATTAGCGGGGCGAGGCCGGGGTAAATAAGCCGCGGTGCACAGAAAGCAAAGTGAAGATGGGATCTGGTGATTCCAAATCCTGACCCAAGCTTGTTCTTATTTTCTTTTTGCTTGTTGTTGCCCGAACTACTTTTTGTAGTTCCCAAATCCGAATCGAGTTGCGGCCGGGGCCGCATGTTCGGATTTCAGCTAAAAATGAGGGTAACATCCCAACGCAGTGGCTGGCAAATGCTATTTCCGATTAGAAGCAACAGAGCTATTACACTTCAGTAAACATCGGGGCTTTCTAATTCACCGTCTTAGAAAACCCCGCTGCTCCCTTCCTGCCTGTTGCCTTCAGTTGTCTTTCGTATGCGAAGAGAAAGTCGCAATCAACAACCGTCTCCAGAAAAAGAAAAGCCCGGGAAAAATCCCGGGCGAAAAACTGAATATCTATATAGCTTAAGCCGAGAACGACGTTCCGCATCCGCAGCCGCCGGTTGCGTTCGGATTCTCGAAGGTGAAACCCGAACCCATCATGTTCGATGTGTAATCGACCGTGATCCCGTTCAGGTACTGGGCCGAGAACATATCGACAAACAGCTTGATGCCGTGTTTCTCCACTATGAAATCGCCTGATTTCGATTCTTCCTCGATGTTTAGGCTGTATTGAAAACCTGAACAGCCGCCCGGAACGACGCGTACGCGAAGTCCGGAAGTTTCCGGGAGGTCTTCCTCACCAGCGAAAAAGGTCTTGATCTCTTTGGCGGCGTTCTCGGTCACCGTTAATTCCACCGTTGGGGTTGCAACTGCTGACATCGTATTGTAGGCCTCCTGCAAAAATTTGGATTCGCCTTTACAGCGAATCCTTACATTAATATCGATATTACCGCAGATTCAGATGAAAGCACAAGGTTCCCGGGTTTTCTACGATTCTGAGCCGGCGGAAGTCTGAGGCGGCGCGATGGCGATAACCGAAAGAACAGGGGCGCGGTTGTTGTAATGGCTCTACTTCTCGTCCCCCAGCTTTATACTGATTCAAGGCAGGTCACTACCCGGCCTTTTCAGCCTTTGCCCGAGGTAGATCGTGGATGCCCAACCATCACTCCATCGGCATACACACCTCCTAAACCAGTAGAGAATCAAGGTGTTTTTTGATTCACGTTCCTCAATTGTTATAAACTCACCAAACCTTCGGAGGGTATCCCCTGAATAAACTTGCAATCGTCTTCATCGCGGCGGTTCTCACGGTGCCTGTCATCGCGCAGACATTTCCCGGTTGTCCGGATAGGAACTACAGCTGCCAGCTTGACGCGGCGATGAAGGCGCTCGAGGCCGATCCGAGGAATCCGGAAAGCTACTACAACCTGGCATCAGTGTGGCAGCGGAGCGGGAATCACAAGCAGGCGATCGAAACTTACAGCATGTACATCAGCATCCCGGGCGTGAAGCCGAAAGATCTTGCTGATGGATATAACAACCGCGGAGTTTCGTACCGACGAGTCGGGAAGCCCCGACCCGCTCTCGAAGATTTCGTAAAGGCGGCTCAGCTTGTGCCCGCAAATCCTGCCTTTGTCACAAACCAGGGAAACGCGAATACGGATCTTAAAAAGTTTGATGTGGCGCTCGCGGATTACGCCGCTGCGCTGAAACTGAATCCGCGGTACGGACCAGCGTACGCGGGCCGGGCGCACCTCTATAACGTCACGTCGCGTACGGACGAATCGATCGCCGGTTTCAGTAAAGCGATCGAGTACGATCCGGACGACCCCGAGAACTACTACAACCGCGCCGTCCTGTACCGGAAGAAAGGGGAGCTCGAGAAGTCGATCGCCGACTACGACAAGTACATTCCGATGATGTCCGGCAATAGTGCTTACCAGGCCGACGGTTATATCAACCGCGGCCTCGCCCACGCAAACCTCGGTCGTCGCGATCTGGCGATCTCCGATTTTACAAAGGTCATCGAGCTTGACCCGAAACGAGAAAATGGCTATCGGGCCCGTGCGATGGTCTACCGCGATATGAAGAAAGACGATCTCGCCGCGGCAGATGAGAAGAAAGCGGCGGAACTAGGAAAGCCGTGATGGTGATCTGTCAGTGTCGTTGAAACGCGCGCTGAGCCAGGGGACCTTATGAAAACTCTTCTAGCAGTATTATGTATCCTGGTCTTGAGCCAGACTTTTATACTCGGGCAGGCATCGGTGCGGGACCTTAGCCCCGCGCATGCTGCTGAACTTGGGACATTTTTATCGAAGAACAAGCAGAACACCTTTCGTGCCGAAAGCGTCGTCAATGATGAATACCTGCGGTACATGCGCGAGAGCCTTGGCAAGAGTTTCAAGCCGAACTATGTGGTTGCCGATCTCAACGGCGACCGGGTTGTCGACTTCGCCGTACTGTTGAATCGTGCGGGCAAACCGACAAACCAGTTTCCGGGCGGGAACGCTTCGAAAGAGCATTTTCCGGATTATCCGTTGACGCTTGTCGTCTTCAATGGAATGAAGGGAGGGCGATTTCGAGTTGCCTTTACGCGGAATCTTGATGGACCGAAAGCCGCGTTCATTAGCCTCACACCCGGCCGGAAGAAGCGTCTCTATTACGGAATTTTTGAAACCGATTCCGACATATTCACCCTCGTTCCGACGGGCAGAGGGTATTCCGCGAAATAAATGGTCATCGCTGAATCGTGAGTTGGCGACGAATCCGCGTTCGAATCTTCGCTGTCGCATCGCCCCTATTTCATCTCGTGCATTAATAGATCGGGTGTCTACGACCCTTCGGGGCCGGAGGGCGCTCTGAATCTGATCGGGTCAATTTCGTTTCAGCGTTCCTTCGACCCTTCATCGAAGCGTTAGCACGACAAAGACAAGAAGGAAGACATTGACGGCGGCTATGGCGAGGGAGAAAAGAACGCGGTTTCGGATGTAGTTGCTGCGTTCGGTGTTGCGATACGAGGCAAGAACGTCATCATCGGCGACGACGGCCGTTGGATTCGTATACGAGCGGGTACGCAGCGCCGAGTACGCCGCGAAGAACATCGCCCAGAATGGAATCGCCAGAAGGTAGGCCTTGACCCGATCGGAGATGTCGGCTGCCAATCCCACCCATTCCGCGATCGCGTCTGGTGTGACTATCGCCACGATCCATGAGAGAGCGTTTACCGCAAGTCCGATGACGATGATCCGATAATACGTGCGTCGTTCGTGATCGCGGTCCGTGAAATCCGTGATCCCACGCCCGGCGTCTTCTTTTATGCGCTCAAAAATCATTTATCGAGCTTTCGCAACGCCAGCCGCTGGCTTCCAATCGTTTGATCCGCGGTTACAAACGGAGAAAGCCAGAGAGTTGCTCGGGTGATCTGCGTTCAACCCGCCTGCTACCGCAGGCGGTTCTGACAGGGAGTGTATCACTTCGCGCCGGACATGATCTGACGCTCAGGCTGCATCGCTTCGATCGAAACCTGTCGAGCGACTTCTCGGCATCTTCGGAATCTCGATTTAACATTTTGGATTTCGGATCGTGAAGCTTTCAGGGTGTGGCAACCATAGCTTCCTAATTAGAACCGAAATCCAAAACTGAATGGTCACTAGTCGGGTTCGCCGGTCAGCTTCTCACGCCGGGCCACCCAAATGTCCTGATCGCCTGAACCGCCCGCCCGATTGGACATAAAGTAAAGCTCGGTCGCGTCGAACGAAAGCGCGGCGCCTCCGTCGATCGCGGTACTGTTCACCACAGCTCCTAAAGTTGACGGGAGTTGACCAGGGGCACGACGTACATTCGCGCGTCGATGTATAGATATCCACGCCCATCCCCCCGGGGCGGGTTGAGTCGAAGACAGCCACCGCGTTCGACCTATGATACGGACAACCTAGTCACAACGCCCCGAAGCGTCACCGAGTATACGACCACTCATCTCAGGATGATTCCGACGACCCAGAGATACCAGTCTCGTTTACCGCGGATGACGCGGATAGCAAGGATCTGAAGAATACGAGCGGGCGCTCTAAATGAGGTTGGGCAATCCCGGTAAGATGCGATAGGCCTGGTCGGGACTCCCGCACTACGGGGAGCACAACGTTTCTCATGGGGCTCCTCGAAGAGCCCCATTCCTCAATTCTATCTGCCATAAATACCGCTAGCGCACAGTAGCTACTGAGTTGAGACTGGCATCGAATGTTAGCTGCGTTACGTCCCCTCCGTCGTAGTTCATCACAAAGATGTTCTCGAAAGAGTTGGTCCCTGGCCGCCTGGACGAAAAGTAAATATGCTTTCCATTACGGCTCCAGGCCGGTGCGCGACTACAAAACTGATTATTCGGAATTCCATCAGGTTTGGGCGTCAGATTAGTCTGATCGCTGCCGTCTGAATTCATAACGAAGACCGAGCAATAACCTTCGCGGCCACTCATGAATGCGATCTGCTTCCCGTTCGGCGACCACGAAGCCATCTGATTGAGCGCCACATTCTCGGTAAGCTGGATAGGATTCGTCCCGTCGAGATCGATCAAGTAGATGTCCATATCTCGGAGAATAGCGAGCTGTTTTCCGTTCGGCGACCACTCAGGAAACATGTCAACACCCGGATACTCGGTTACTCGAGTCAATTCAGTGCCGCGGGGATTGATCAAGTAGATTTCGAAATTGCCGTGCATATTCGAGTGAAATACGATTTGCCTCCCGCTGGGTGACCATCGCGGCTGAGCATTGGAAATACCCGCGACGGTGAAGGTCAACTGCCTTATGTTTCCTCCGTCGATGTCCATCACGAAAATTTCAAGATTCCCTTCCAGGTTTGTCTCCGTTATGCGGGAACTGGCGAAAATTATTTGCCGTCCATTCGGCGAAATATTCGGTTGCTGATCGTTGCGTTCGTCGAACGTTATACGGGTTTGATCCATTCCGTCGGGATTCATTAAGTAAACCTCGAAGTTGCGGGAACCGTTGGGGTTGATGATACTGTTGCTGTGAAAAG
>JBGTIQ010000051.1:0-163901 GCA_041745575.1 Pyrinomonadaceae bacterium | reverse complement strand
AGACTCGACAGACCCGACAGACTCGACAGACTCGACAGACTCGATAGACTCGCTAGACTCGCTAGGCTCACCCGGGCATAATAATACGTGTCAGCAATCTACACCATCGGCCACGGCCGCCATCCCTTCGCGGATTTTTTTGAACTGCTTCAGAAATACAAGATCGAATTTCTGTGCGACGTCCGTAGCGTCGCGCGATCGCGCTGGCCGCAGTTCAACGGACTGGTGTTGACGGAGTTGCTTCGCGACAGCGGCATAGGTTACGAGCATCTCCCCGAAACGGGCGGCAAGACAAAACCGAAACCCGAAGATCTGGCGCGTGGCGTCGATCGAATAGTCGAGATCGCATCGGATGTGCGGACCGCGATCATGTGCTCCGAATCCAAACCGCTTTCGTCGCACAAAATTCCACGTGCAAACTGCCACCGGGTCGGAATGCTCGCGCCGATGCTGCGCGCGAAAGGCATCACGCAGATCATTCACATCTTGCCAAACAGCGAAACGATCGAGTTCGACGAATCGGCTGTGCCGTCGATCTGGTAATTCTGTTCCCAGCATGTAATTTTGTAATGACGTAATTATTAATTCGGTAATGCGGGGTCATTACAAAATTAATAATTACCGCATTACCAATTAATAGCTAAACGTCGTCGTACAATAATTGTTGCGAATGCAGAAACCGCTCACCCACCGCAGTCTAAAACTTCACAGCAAGACTCTCGCTTCCACTTGCCCGCATCTTGCGAGAGTCTATGAGCTACACGGCGCACCGCCGCTGTGGGACCGGCCCACGGGGTTTGAAACACTGCTGCAAATAATCCTCGAACAACAGGTCTCGCTCGCGTCGGCAAAAGCTTGCTACGACAAACTGTGTCGACGTGTCGGAGCAGTAACTCCGCGGTCGCTGCTGAGATCTTCCGACGTCGAACTAAAAAAGGATGGGTTCAGCCGGCAGAAAACTTCCTACGCCCGCCACCTTGCCGATGCGGTTCTCGAAAATCGGATAGATTTTGCACGCTTGAACGAGCTCAACGACGCCGAAGTAAAAAATGAACTCATAAGACTAAAAGGCGTCGGTGAATGGACGAGCGATATCTACCTGCTGACGGCGATGCTCCGGCCCGACGTCATGCCGAAAGGCGACGTTGCTTTGCACACGGCATGGCATAAACTTTCAGGCGAGGTGCGTCCAACTGCCGACGAGTTTCTCGTAATTGCCGAACGTTGGTCGCCCTATCGATCGGTGGCCGCGCGATCGTTGTGGCATTTTTATTTACGTGAAAGGCGGAAACCCGAGCGGTAGCGAGCGTGTTCATACAGTCGAAGACACACTCCCTACCGGTCGTGTTTCTGCCTGTGGTGTGTTACGTTTTTTCGATGAAGATCCTCGACGTCGGCTGCGGGACAAATAAGCACGAAGGGGCAATCGGGCTCGATAATAATCCGAAGACCGCGGCGGACGTGATCCACGATCTGGGTAAGCTTCCTTACCCGTTTCCCGATAACGAATTCGAGATGGTCGTTTCTAACCACGTAGTTGAGCACGTGCCTGATCTGATGGCGTTCATCACCGAGCTTTACCGAATCACCAAACCCGGCGGGCGGATAAAATTGATCACGCCGCATTACACAAACCCCGACTGGGCGAGCGATCCGACACATCGCAATCACATCAACTCGTACACCTTTAACACCTTCATGCCGGAGCGCGCGGTTTTCGATTTCTACACCGACGTGCGTCTGCGGCCGGTGAGCACATATGTATCGCTGCTCGGACTGTGGAAGGCGCTCGGGATCGAGTTTCTCGTCAATTTGGATCAGCACGCCGCAGGCTTTCGCTTCGCACGCAAATTTTGGGAGCATTATCTGAGCTACATCTTCCGGGGAAAGGAGATCTTTTTTGAGTTTGAGGTGGTTAAATGATTGTGAACTGTGAACTGTGAACTGTGAACTGTGAACTGTGAACTGGAATCAAAAACTTCCTCTTATAGTTCATAGTTCATAGTTCATAGTTCATCATCCCGCTTACAACTTCTCCGGACGTAAAGTCATCTGTTATCGTTAGGATGTCTGCTTAGATAAGTTCTTAAGAGGTTTTTCAATGAAATTTAGGATATTTGCGGTTTTGGCACTCTCCGTTCTGGTATTAGATCTCGCGGCTTCGACGCTCGCCGATTCAAAGGCTAAGAAATCGAATACCACCGAGTTGGTTTCGCTGTTGCCGGCATCGGATGGCGTCGTTACCATCGACGTCAAACGGTTCTTTGGCCAGGCGTTGCCGAGATTGTTATCGAGCAATCAGCCGATGTTGGCTAAGGTCACGGGTGAGATCGATAAGTTTCAATCCAGGTCCGGCATTGATATCCGTCAATTCGACTCGATCGCCGCCGGAGCGACGTCGACTAAGATCAGCGATAAGAAATACGATGTTGATCCAGTTGTGATCGCCCGCGGGCAGGTCAGCTCGGCCTCGTTGATCGGGGCTGCAAAACTTGCGGCTAACGGAAAGTACACCGAAGAGCGTGTTGGTGAGCGGACGATATATATTTTTTCGGAAACGAAGATCACCGGCAAATCCGAAGCTGACAAGTTTCACGGTGATATTGCCGTCACAACCATCGACTCAGCAACGATCGCATTTGGCTCGCCGGCACGCGTTCGACAAACTCTCGACGGAAAAACCAAAGTCGGTCAGGACTTGATCGCTCTTCTCGAACGGAGCCCGACGGCTGTGACTTCGTTTGCAGCAAAAGTTCCGGCGGGCATGAAGAGTTTCTTGCCGCTCGAAAACGACGAGCTAGGCAAAGACATCGATTCGATCCAGTATGTTTATGGCAGTGCCAACGTTGCGGCCGACGTTGCGAGTCTGCATATGACGGCGCGCACTCTGCAGAACGCCCAGGCAAAAAGCTTGCACGAGACTCTGTCCGGACTTCAGATGCTCGGCAAGGCGTTCCTTGGTGGTGCAAAGGGTGCGGATAAACAAGTTTACGTACGGATGATCGAGAACGTGAAGTTTTCGGTCCGTGCGAATGAGGTCGTTCTTGATCTTCAGGTTCCGCAGAGCGACATCGACATTCTGGTTGGATCGCTGAAGAAGTAGGCAGAAGGCAGAGGGCAGAGGGCAGAAAGCAGTAAAGCAGAAAGCAGAAGAATTCGGAAATACGAAGCGGTAAGTAAGAGCGAGAGCTCGAACTTACCGCTTTGTTATTGCTTTCGGCTTTCTGCCTACTGCCTTCCTCCTTCCGCCTACCTCGTGCGTCGACGATCCGAATGCGTTCGTCGGGGCGAGAATTGATCGATCTCCGAGTTGAATTTTCCAGCATCGTCGAAGAGCGGAAAGAGCTGTAGGCTGCTGGAAAGATATGCCGCGCGGAGTTCGACGGGGCGTGAGCCGGCCCGATTGATGACACGGACACGCGTGCCGCGGACCTCTTCGATCCACCGCGCGAACTCTTCGGCACGGCCCACCGTCGCCGATAGCAGCAGCATCCGGATCCGCGGCGGTGTGAGAATGATCGCTTCTTCCCAAACGTGGCCGCGATCTTCGTCCGCAAGGTAATGCGCTTCATCGAGGATCACAAAATCGGTACGCACCTGCTCACCGTTACGCAGAGCGTCGAATAATTGATTGCGATATATCTCCGTCGTTCCGACAATAAGCGGCGCCTCGGTATTTTCCTTTCGATCGCCGGTCAGGATGCCGACGTTTTCCGCCCCGAACATCCCCGAAAACTCGATGTATTTGGAGTTCGTTAGAGCTTTAAGCGGTGTCGTGTACCAGGCTCGTTTGTTTTGTTCGAGAAGACGTCTAATTTCTTCACTCGCGATCCATGTCTTGCCGCTGCCGGTCGGAGCGGTCACCAGAACGTCCTGGTGTTCTATAGCCTCCAGAGCTTCAAGCTGAAAATCGTCGGGTTTGAATTCGGAGCGCGGCGGAACACCGATTCCATGCAAGAGATCGCGAACCGCCTCCGCTTGCCGGGGCGTGTGGCTTTGTTCGGCATATTGGGGCGAACTTTCTCGTTTAGATCGGCGTTTGTCGGATGGAGGTCTTTTACGACCCTTTCTATTGTCGCCGCGGTTACGTCCCATGCGTTCGATGTTAACAAAAAAGGTGCGTAAGCCCTCGCGGAAGAATTAGTGGAGTCTCCGAAAGCCCTGATGACTCCGACCAGAAACGGACGGCTAGAACCATCTTGAGCGTGTCACCGTTACTTACGTGCCGGCTTATGCATCGTCAAGCTATTCAATAGCAGTGATGAAATGTTAAAATCTCGATTTGCATCGCAACCTGAGGTGCGGTGCTGAGCGTCTAAAGTCCACGGCAAGTAGTAGGTGCTGACCTTAGACGGCAAAATTTTGTTTTATGTTCGAGCAGGAATCATACAGTCAAGAGCTTTCGGAGGTGCCAACGCACCCCGGCGACCTCTTTTATAATTACGAGATCAAGAATTGGAATTTTACGCCCCGGCTGTACAAGATCCTCGCCGGGTCGGCGATTTTCAACGTCGTCGCTTTGTTTGTGATCGCGTCATCGGGCATGCTGACGACGCGTGGCTGTGACAGCCCCTTCGTCGGGCGAGTCTGCCAGGTTCTCGATACTGTATATATCGGCAGTGTGCTGTTCGGAACCGAGAGCGAGTTTGCCGACGTCGATTACACGAAGACGGAACTTGAAGACGCCGATGTGACATTTGTAGATGTTACCGGTGTCACTCCGCCGCTTAGCTATCCGGCTGGTTACTTCCAGCTTGCAAATCCCGAACAGCAGTTCAGTAACGTGACAGACCCGATCGCCGGGAACGGATTTATAGCTCCGGGGATACCGTACTCGAATCCCACAATTGGCGGCCAGGGACTCATTAACACTCCGCCGATCACGCCGAACGCAAACCCAAACGCTATCGAAGGAATTTTGCCGACAGATGGGCCGCTAGGTACCTCGACGGATAATCCGACGATTTCACGAGGCCGTAAAGGACGCCGCGGTGGCCGTATCACGGACTCAAACACCGTTGCAAACACGAACACGGATCCCGGCAACAGCAATACGAATTCGGCTAATCCTGGCACTGGAACACAGGCCGAGAATGTCGATGAGGCAAAGGAAGACAAGTTTGGCGTGTTCATCAATAAGCGTCCGATGAGAATTGAAGCTCTGGAATCACTCGAAAAGATCGAGCAGAACGCGGTCAAACTCGACAGCCCGTTTAAGGTCGTCATTAGCGGTTCTTTGGGTCTCGGAAAAGATGGAAAGACGATCGTATTGAAGAATCCGAAACCGGTGCCGAGCGATCCGCCCGTGAAAAATGATCCGGTAATGGAAAAATTTGTCCAGGACTGGATCCTTGCCGTAGGCGACGCCGGATGGTTTGGATATCTTTCGAGAGTCGATCCGAAACCGAAGAACATAACCATTACGGTAGAGCAGAATGCCACCGATCTAATTGCGAGCGTGAAGGCGGATCAGCCGAGCGAGAATCAGGCAAAGACTCAGTCAAGCTCTTTGGGATTGCTGCTCGCGGGTGCCGTTCTCGTTGCTCAGGGTGACGACCAGATGTTTTTGCAAAAGGCCTCGGTAACGTCCGAAGGAAAGGCGTTTATTCTGAATTTTACGATCCCGAAACCGCTCGTGCAGGAAATGATCATGCGGAAGCTTGCGGAATCGAAGGAAAAAGAAGGGAAGCCAAACGGCAACGCAGAATTAAAGCCGAACAATAATACGGCGAAGAAATAATATTTGGTGACTAACCGAAGAACCAACAACTCACTTCTATTCCTGACGACGCTCGGCGTCTATCTCGGACTTGTGCTCGTCGGCGGAGCCGCACCGCAGGTGTTCGCCCACGGTGCCTTGACGCGAACCTTCGATCTTAAGGATGAGGTCGAGGTAACCGACGATCTCGACAAGAACCCTGACAGCGAAGCGGCGATGTTGTCGCTTTCGATAAAAAGCTATCTTGAAGACGTCGAGTACTTTCTCACGACACTTCAAACATTAGGACGATCCGGTAAGTTCGATCTGTCGCGGGACGCGTTCGAAGTGACGCAGGCGACACAGCTTCCATGCGTGGCGGCAAACATTGTCGGTAGTTACACAGCCAATACGTTCGAGGTAAAGAATGAGCTACTTCGGCCGTCGCTGGAACGCTTTAGCAAGCTCTTGACCGACGGCTATTCGCTCGCCGATTGTTTGCCGAGCGCTCGCTTCGGCGGCCAGGATGCGACAAATTCAAAATTCACTTTCAAACTCGACGCCACATCGTTTTCGGTACAGGTGGTGGCCCAGAAGGGCTCGCCGGAAATTGCGAGAAGGGTTTCGGGCAGCCTTGTTTCCGTATTCGCGCGATTTACTCCGAAACCAGGTGAATTAGCTCGCCAGAAGATTTTTGAGAATACCTCGTTCAAATCCCAGAACGACCAGGTATTCGTCGTCACTCGCCTCGCCCGTGCCGATCTCGATCCGCTGCTGGCGACAAGCGCAAAGTAGCGGCGAGCAGATCGATATTTCAATCCTTTAATTACTCGCCATCATCGGACAACAAACTTAGTTTGTTGTCTGCACGGACGCGACAAACTGAAGTTTGTCCCACATGAGGAAAAAATGGCTGTTAATAGTTTTGCAGACAAGTTAGTTAAAAGAATTTTCGGAACATCGAGCGACATCTTTTTGAAGAACACGCGGCTGGTGGTCGACAAGATCAATGAATTCGAGCCTACGATCGAGAAGCTTTCGGACAATGAGTTGAAGGCTCAGACGCCAAAGTTTAAAGAACGGATCAAGAACGCATTGGTCGAATTCGACAAAAGCCCTGAAGGTCAGGAAGCCAATGTCCCGATCTGGCGCGGACACGGCATCTCGCCGGAAATGAAAGCTCTGCTGGAGCGAAGACGAAAGGCCGAGCAGGACATTCTCAACGAGATCTTGCCCGAGGCGTTCGCAACTGTACGCGAGGCTTCGCGACGCTCGACGGGCATGCGGCATTTTGACGTACAGATGGTCGGCGGCATCGCTCTTCACCAGGGTCGCATCGCCGAGATGCGTACCGGTGAAGGTAAAACGCTGGTCGCCACCTTGCCGTCGTATCTAAATGGCCTGACGGGCCGCGGCGTTCACGTCGTCACGGTAAACGATTATCTTGCATCGCGCGACGCGGAATGGATGGGCAAGATCCACCAATTCCTCGGGTTGAAAGTCGGCTGTATTCAGAACGACATGGACGACGTCGAGCGAAAAGAAGCGTATGCCTGCGACATCACATACGGCACAAACAACGAGTTCGGCTTCGACTATCTTCGCGACAACATGAAGTTCGATGTCGAGTCGCTGGTCCAGCCGGACCATTACTTCGCGATCATCGACGAAGTCGATTCGATCCTCATCGACGAGGCTCGTACGCCACTAATAATTTCGGGTGCGACCGACGACGCGACGGACAAGTATTTCACGGCGAACGAAATAATTCCGCGACTCGAACGCGGTCACAAAGACGAGGAGACAAAAGTCACTACGGGTGATTATCTTCTCGACGAAAAAAACCATTCGTCGGTGCTCACCGAGCAGGGCGTTGACAAGGCGGAAAAGCTGCTTGGTGTCGGAAACCTTTACGATCCGGCAAACATGGACCTGCTCCACTGCGTCGAGCAGGCGTTGAAAGCTCACACTCTTTACAAAAAAGATCATCACTACGTGGTCCAGGATGGCGAGGTGATCATCGTCGACGACTTCACCGGTCGTCTGATGCAGGGACGTCGCTGGTCGGACGGCCTGCACCAGGCCGTTGAGGCGAAAGAAGGCGTGAAGATCGAACGCGAGAACCAAACTCTGGCGACGATCACGCTGCAGAATTACTTTCGAATGTACGAAAAACTGTCCGGTATGACGGGTACGGCCGAGACCGAGGCTGAAGAGTTCGGCACGACCTACAACATCGATGTCGTCGTCATCCCGACGAACCGCTCGATGATCCGCAAGGACAATTCGGACATGATCTACCGCACGCTGCCGGAAAAGTGGGACGCGGTGATAGATGAGATCAAAGAGCTCCACGGACGCGGACAGCCGGTTTTGGTCGGTACGGTATCGGTGGAGAACTCAGAACTGATCGCCGACAAACTAAAAGCGGTCGGCATCAAACACAACGTGCTCAATGCAAAATATCACGAGCGCGAAGCCGAGATCATTGCGCAAGCCGGACGTAAGGGAGCGGTCACGATCGCGACGAACATGGCCGGCCGCGGAACGGACATTTTGCTCGGAGGAAATCCGGAATCTCTCGCTGCCGAGTATCTGAGGCGCCAGGAGATCAATCCGGACGAGGCGACGCCCGAACAGTTCGAAGCTGAGCTGTTAAAAGCGAAACGCGTCGTTGCGGAGGAGCACAAGGAAGTCGTCGCAGCCGGCGGTTTGCACATTCTTGGCACCGAACGTCACGAATCGCGTCGTATCGACAATCAGCTTCGCGGACGAGCCGGACGCCAGGGCGACCCGGGTTCATCACGGTTCGTGCTGTCGCTGGAAGACGATCTTATGCGCATCTTCGCGGGCGATAAGGTCCGGTCGATGATGGAATGGCTGGGGATGGAAAAGGGCGTGGCGATCGAATCGAAGACCGTTTCGAAACAGATCGTACGAGCCCAGAAAGCGGTCGAGGCCCGCAACTTCGAAACTCGTAAACACGTTCTCAAATACGACGACGTGATGAACAAGCAGCGCGAAACTATCTACGGCCTGCGTCGACAGTTGATGTTCGAGCCCGAACATCGCGAGTACCTACTAGGTGAAAACGGCGTCGCGAAGGACCTGCTTCACGACCTGACGGAGAGTTTCCTGAATCTCCAGAACACGCCGGACACATGGGACGTCGATACGTATGCCGCCGAGATCGAAAGCATCTATGCTCTCGATCCGGCGAAGGATGCCGACGTCAATTTCCGGCTCGATAATCCCGTAACTATCGAGGAGAAGATCTGGAAAGTGGCTTCGGCAAATTATGCCGCGAAGGAAAAGATCGCCGGCGAAGAATCGCTGCGGTCATACGAGCGATACATCATGCTCAACATTATCGATTCGCAGTGGAAGGACCATTTGCTATCGATCGATCAGGTCAAGCAGGGTATCGGTCTGGTCGGTTACGGACAGAAAGATCCGCTCGTCGAGTACAAAAAGCAGTCGTTCGATATGTTCCAGGACATGCTCGATCGCATCGACTCGAACACGTCGAAAGCGCTCTTCCATCTTGAGATCGTGTCGCATGATGAGCAGGCCGAACGAGACCGTCTCGAACGTCTTGAGATGCAGCGGGCTCGTCGACAGGCCGCGGGGATGGCATTCACCGGTGCAATGGCGACGGCTACCGCGGCGGGTGACACTGAAGAACTCCGCCACACGCCTTTTAAGCGCGATCAGCCGAAGGTCAAGCCGAACGAACCGTGCTATTGCGGATCAGGCAAGAAGTTCAAGAAGTGCCACGGCGCGGGCGTGATTTAGCGTCGTGTGAGGTTTGCTTACGTCATGAAAATTATTGTTAGCTCGGTATTCATCTTGTTGTGCTCCGCGTTTGCCGGGGCTCAGGGGATACCCAGCAATGCGACAGGTATCGACCTTTACCGTAGTGGGAATTATGAGAAAGCTGTCGAGGAGCTGGACGGTTTTGTTTCGGCTGTCAAAACGGACCGGCTTGCGTGGCTTTACTTAGGCGCCTCCTACGTCAAATTAGGTAAGAGCAAAGAAGCCATCCGGGCATTTATGAAGTCGAATTTCACTGTTCAGGATTCGCAGGGGACGGTCGATACCAACTTAAAAGTAAAGAGAAAACCCCGTGCGTCATATACCGAAAACGCCCGGCGAAGCATGGTCACCGGGACGGTCAAAGTCGCCGTCGAGTTTAAGGCGGATGGAACGATAGGATTTACTTTTCCGTTCGTGACGCTTCCGGAGGGGTTAACGGAAAACTGTGTTAGAGCTGCGAGATCAATCGAGTTCGAGCCGGCCATCAAGGACGGTAAACCGGTCGACGTGGTTTCCGTTATCGTTTACTCGTTCGCTATTTACTAGCCGAACAGAAGTGCAAGTGCCGCCGATATGATCAGAATTCGAGAGCGTCTCTTCATCTTCGTGCCGCCGAGCTGGTCCGGCCTAATTCAGAAAGTCGGATCAAATAAAAAAAGGGCGGCTGTCAGGCCGCCCTTTTTTTCTAGTTTTTCGCCACGATCGGCGTGTCAGGGATGTTCGTTCCCTGCGATGACCAAGCCTGCCAGCGTCCGTCACGTTTTATCCAGGTATCGGTGTAGCGGATCTTCCGGTCGTAGGCTGCTCCTTTTTCGTCCTTACCCTTAAGACGGAAGATGCCGGTGATGACCGCGTGGTTTCCGTCGATTCGGATATTCATGCCTGTCGTCTCGACGAGATCAAACGTACCCTTGTCGTTGACCGTATCGGCGATGTCCTCGGCCCGGGTCATAAGCTTGGCGGTCGAACTGCTGATGCTCGTGAAGTCAGTCGCGTAGTTTTTCTCGAACCACGTCTTATCTTTTTTCCACACAGCGTTGTTCCAGTCCTGTTCGAGATACCAGAGTACGGCGTAGTCGTCGAGGTCGTTTCCGGCATTGCTGACAACCTGCCAATTCCCGCCGCGCTTTTCAAGAAAGTGCACGCTGCGGGTGTAAAAGGTCTCCGGCTTTCCGCCGGCACCGTGCGGTGTCCAGACCGTGTTGCGATGTGTGACGGTCGCCGTCATCGGCGTGCAGGAGACGATGTAATGATCGTACGTCACCTTGTCGGCGCCGGCAGGATTCGCTTTATTGCGCGCGAAGGTGTCCATCGTCGCTTCGATCGCCGCTGTCTTGCCTTGCATTCCCGGAAAGCCCATATACTCGTCGGCGTAAAAAGACATCAGCGCCGTCTTATCACCTGACTCTCCGGCTTTCCCCCATGCCATATCAAACGCCGCAAGCGCTTTCTTGTCCGCGTCGCTGCATTCGGCAGCCGCTGAGAACGCGGTCGCCAGAATGATCGTAATCAAAAGTATCGTAGATCTCATTTACTGCTCCTCCAAAGTGCTGTATGCCAGTCAGAGAGCATGGACGCTGTGCCCGCGTCCTTACCCGGCATGATCGTCATGATCATTTACCCTAATTTGTGTTGCTGTTGGCAGCCGGTGGTGCTGTTGCCGCGGAATTGGCGGCCGAAGTTGCAGCCGATCCACCTGTGATCTGCGTCGCTTGGCCCGTCACTTGTCGCCAGCCGTCCGCCGTTTTTCTCCATACCTGGGTCACGCGCACGGTGCCGTCGATCTTTTTGCCTTTATTCATCCCGGTCGCCGTCGCCCGGGCTATGACAATGGCCCCCGTACCTTCGGGATTCGAGCGGACGTTCACTTCGTCATAAGTGAACGAGTCAAACTTGGTGTCGCCGGACTTCAGTGAAGCCAAACGGTCGGCCTTGTTCTGGACCGAACCATCAAGATTTACAAGCATGTAGTTGTCGGCGTACATCTTGTCTAGCGCCGCAGCATCATTTTTCGCCAGTGCGGCAGCAGTTTCGCTCACCAGTTTTTTAATATCCGTTTCGATCGCCGCGGCATTCACAGCTGGTACCGCATTATTAACGGCGTTCGCGGGTTTGTTCCCGGAGTTCGTCGTTGCTGCGGGGTCGCACGCTGATAGGAACGATGCCGTGATCAGCACCGTCATTACAAGAATTATCTTCCGCATATAATTTTTCCTCTCAAGGGGCAGGGATGCTTCGAGGGTAGAGAAAAACAAAGCTCTGCCGCATCCGTTTGGCAGAAGCAAGCTCACTCGTTTGTGGAAAATGCTTATTAAGGAGACGGGGGAGTATTACTCGCGATGAGTGCGCGAGTCAAGTTGCGATCGGTACCGTCATTGATCGGTGTGCTATTTGATCTTCTTTAGGCTTCCCTGTCCGCTGATCTGCCGATTGCCCGCGACTTGCTCGGCCTTCGCGAACGCGCGCAGAAAATTCTCGCCTAGCACTTTTCGGATCTCGGTTTCTGTGTATCCGCGTCGAAGCATCTCGTACGTTACCAAAACAAGATCTTCCATACCGTTCATGCCGGCCGGGAGAAAGGGTACGCCATCGAAATCCGATCCGATTCCGACGATGTCAATGCCTGCGACCTTCTTGATGTGATCGATGTGATCGACGATTCGCTTGTAGTCGGCAATGTAGATAGGATTCGCGTCGAATAGTTTCCGTTCGGCCTCGTTGAAACCCAGCGGATCGTTCTTGAATTGTTCGCGAAGCGCGTCGATCTGCGGTTTTAGACGCGCCGCCCGTTCGTTCTCTTCCTTATTCGTTCGTTCATCCAGGAACGACGCGTAGAAGTTGATCATGATCACGCCGCCGTTTTGAGCAACGCGCTTCAAAACTTCGTCAGGGACATTTCGCGTGTGATCGCTTACTCCGCGAGCAGACGAGTGCGACGCGATGAGCGGAGCGGTCGTAACATCCAGCACATCGTTCATGACCTTTACCGACACGTGCGAGATATCGACGAGCATCCCAAGCCGATTCATCTCGCGTACAACTTCCTTGCCGAAATCCGACAGTCCGTTGTTCTTTACCTCGCCCCGATGCGCGTCGGCCCAGTCGTGCGAAACATTGTGCGTGAGCGTCATGTAGCGAATTCCAAGACGGTAAAAATTGCGAAGCGCGTACAACGAATTCTCGATCGCGTAGCCGCCCTCGATTCCCATGAGCACGCAGACCTTATCGGCTTTTTTCGCACGCCGGATCTCGCCGGCGGTCGTACACATGGTTAGCGCGCCAGGATGACGCTCGACCTCTCGGTACGTCGCATCGATCATGTCCATCGCCCGCCGCATCGAATCATGCGTCTGCATGCGACCTCCGCCGACATAGATCGAAAAGAATTCGCCTGTGATGCCGCTCGCTTTAAAGCGGGCAAGATCGGTATGAAACGGATCGCCGTCGTTGTGAAACTTTCCGACGGAGTTCGTCGCGAGATCGAAGTCATCATCGACCAACGGCGACGGTATGTCGTTATGTCCGTCGACGATAATTGCTTTTCGATGGATCTTCACGGCCTGAGCCCAGATCTTCCGGTCAGCATCTTTCGGCATGGTCTGAGCAAAACCGAGCGAGCACAAAAATACGATTAGACACAGAGCATTTACTGATTTCATACTTTTCTTAAATTAAGGTGCGTACAGTTGATAGTCTAGCGTCAATTGGTAGAATCCGGAACTCAAACAAAAACGGGACAGCTTTATGAAGCTGTCCCAGGGCGTTCTTGAGGAGGAAGGGAACTTCCTTCGAGTCGATACTTTTTCCAAAGCTTTCGACCTGAACATGGGATGCGGCTCGGGGACCGAATGTTGTCGCGAACGTAATCATTTACTGGTACACGTATTGCACGGGATTTCCCTGTTGTTTGCGTTACCACTAACGCTAAATTGTGCAAATTTAGGACTTAAGCTCTGAAGCCCGACGTTTCCCCTGGCGGTTCTCGGACGAAACTCTCAAATTTCGTTACGTGTCGGGTGACATAATACGTTACCTCGCTGATCCGCGCGAGCGCTCCACAATGACATTGAAATCTCGAACAAGCCGCAGCAAAAATAGCAAGAGCGACAACCTCGTCATTCGGCAAGAGCGGTCCGAGCCCGCCACGGCCGGACGCCCCCCCTCTCCAGAATCCGACGATCGTTATCGGGATTTTATCGAGAAGCTTCCCGTCCTTTTTTACGCTGTAAAGTGGCAGCCGCCCTACACTCCGATCTACGTGAGTCCCGCATTCGAGATCTTCGGATATCCGCTCGACGACTGGCTGAACGATCCTGATATCTGGATAAGGGTCATCCACGAAGACGATAGGAGCCGCATTTTTGAAGAGACCGTCACATCAACGAAGACCGGAAAGAATGTTCAATATGAATATCGGGTCATCGCAGCCGATGGAACTATGCATTGGGTTCGCGACCGCGGCTGCCTGATCCGGGATGACAGCGGAAAGGTTACGCATCGTCAGGGTGTGATAGTCGACATCACGCTGAGCAAGGCAGCTGAAGATGAAGCAGAAAAGCGGGAAAAACTTTATCGAACACTAGCTAAGAACATACCGGCGACGGCCGTGTTGCTATTCGATCACGATCTGCGTTACACCCTGGCCGACGGTGAACAGCTCGGGCGCCACGGCTATTCGCAGGACATGTTCGAGAACAAAACCATTTGGGAAGTCTTTTCCCACGAAGTCGCGGATGAATGGTCGGAATATTATCGACGTGCCCTAGCTGGCGAGCATTTCAGTCTTGAGCGAAAAGAGGGCGATAGCTGTTTTCAGATATACCTAATGCCGGTCCGGGACGAGAACGGCGACATATTTCAGGGGATGGTGATGTGGCAGGACATCACCGATCGAAAGAGGGCTCTCGAGGCACTTGAGGAGAGTGAGTACCGCTACCGAAACCTGTTCGAAAACGCCAACGACATCATTTACGTCCATGATCTCAAAGGCGACTATATTTCGATCAACCGGGCCGCCGAACGAGTATTCGGGTTTCCGCGTGAAGAGGCTCTGAAGATGAACATGGAGCAGATCGCGGCACCCGAACATTTCAAACGGGCGCGCGAAAAGCTGAAAAAGAAGATCGAGGGGGCGGAGCAGACGAGCTATGAAATGGACTGCATCACAAAGGACGCCAGGCGCATCACCCTTGAGATAAACAGTACCGTAATTCGTAAGGACGGAGTTCCAGTAGCCGTTCAGGGAATCGCGCGCGACATTACCGAAAGAAAACAGGCCGAGAGAGCGCTGCAGGAAAGCGAGGCCAAGTTCCGAACGCTCGCTGAGACCGCTTCGGACGCTATCATCACAATCGACGATCGCAGCGTCATCTCGTTCGTCAACGCAGGCACCGAGAAGATATTCGGACATAAGGAAGCGGATATGATTGGCCAGCAGTTGGCGATGCTCATTCCAGTGCGTTTTCGCGACATGCACGGAGCGGGCCTGAAACGCTATCTTCGATCGGGTAAGCGCACTATTCCATGGAAAGCGGTCGAGTTGCCGGGGCTCCATCGAGACGGTTATGAAGTCGAACTAGAGCTTTCTTTCGCCGCGTACGAGAAAGACGGCCAGCGATTTTTCACTAGTGTCATTCGTGACATCACCGACCGAAAACGCTCACAGGAAGCGCTGAAGGAAAGCGAGTCCAGGTTCCGCGATCTTTTTGAAAACGCCAACGACCTGATCTATACGCACGATCTCGAAGGAAAATTTACATCGCTCAACCGGGCGGGCGAGAGGATAACCGGATATTCGCGCGACGAAGCGTTGAAAATGCATATATCCCGGGTAGTAGCTCCCGAATACCTTGAATACGCCCAGCGAATGACCTTGCGAAAACTTGTAGGTGAATTGCCGAGCTCATACGAACTCGAGATCATCGCGAAAGACGGTCATCGGGTAATGCTCGAACTCAGTACGCGACTTATCTACGAGAACGACAAGCCGATCGGTGTCCAGGGAATCGGCCGGGACATAACGTCCCGCCGCGAGGCCGAGGAACAGCTGCTTCACAACGCCCTTCATGATTCTCTGACCGATCTTCCCAATCGCACCGAATTCATGCGTCACCTGCAGGGAGCGGTTGAACAAGCTAAGACCGATCCGGAATTTAAATGCGCCGTACTCTTCCTCGACCTCGATCGGTTCAAGATAATCAACGACAGCCTCGGACATGTGATAGGCGACAAGCTACTGGTTGGAATTGCAAAGCGACTAAAAACCTGCGTCCGCCCGCGCGACATCGTCGCCAGGTTCGGCGGCGACGAATTTACGATCCTTCTCAACAAGATAAAAGATGAGAGCGACGCGACTATGGTCGCCGACAGGCTGCAGCGAAAATTGACGGCACCGTTCAAGTTCGGGAATTACGAAGTCTTTAGTTCGGCGAGTATCGGGATCATCGTTTCGGATGGGATCGAACGCGAGGCGGAAGATTTCCTGCGCGACGCCGACACCGCAATGTATCGCGCGAAAGAGGCCGGCAAAGCTCGATGCGAGGTTTTCGATCGAGAAATGCACGCCGCGAACATGAACCTTCTACAGATTGAAACGGACTTGAGACGAGCGCTCAGCAGAGATGAGTTTGAGGTTTTCTACCAACCGATCGTGGATCTCGATAACAAGCGGTGCTCGGAATTTGAAGCTCTGATTCGCTGGAAGCATCCGATCCAAGGTTACATCGCACCGAAGGAATTTATCTCCGTCGCCGAAGAATCGGGGCTGATCATTCCGATCGGACAATGGATCCTCGAGGAGGCGTGCAAACAGACCCGGCGTTGGCAGGAAAAGCTCGCCGGATGCAAAAACCTCTCGGTCAGCGTAAATCTGTCGGCAAAACAGTTAATGCATCCCGCACTTCAGGGACAGCTCGACGAAATTCTAAAAAGGACGGGATTGAATCCTCGATCGCTGAAGCTGGAGGTCACGGAAAGCACCGTGATCGAGCGCAGCGAAACGGCACTCGCTGTACTATCCGGGATAAAGGCCCTCGGAATTTCGCTTTCGATGGATGATTTCGGAACGGGATATTCGAGTCTGAGTTATCTCCACCAATTCCCATTCGAGCGGCTGAAGATCGACCGGTCGTTTGTCGACAAGATGGATCACGATCCAAAAAGCGAGGCGATCGTCAGGACGATACTCTTACTTGGCAAAAACCTGAACATGGAAGTTGTAGCAGAAGGAATCGAGAGCGCACGTCAACTGGATCTGCTTCGGCATCTCGGCTGCAGCCTCGGGCAAGGCTTTCTCTTTTCACGCCCATGCAATTCGATCCTGGCTGAAAAGTACCTCCGCGACCACATGAAAGAAAAAGAATCGCTGTCGCTGAGCCCGTACGAGCCTGCTGGTGACCTCGTCGAAGTCCCCCAAATTCAATAAGTCCCAAACCTAACTCTTAACTTCCCTTCTTAGAAGAAGGCTCAGAAGAACAATCGGCTCCGACGGTTCACCATTCACCATTCGCCATTCACCATTCACTATTTACCATTCCGCGGCTTGGCGTTTTTGACGTACTTATCGAACCATTGGAGCATTTCGTAGAGCGTATGCTCGACGGATTCCCTTGCTGAGTATCCGTGCGATTCAAGTGGCAGCATCACGAGCCTGGCCGTGCCTCCGTTACCGCTGATAGCGGCGAATAGTCGTTCGGATTGGATCGGGAAAGTTCCCTGGTTGTTATCCGCTTCACCATGGATTAGCAGGATGGGTTCATTGATCTTGTTTGCGAAGAAGAAAGGTGAAATGTCCGTGTAGAGTTTCGTTGCCTCCCAAAAATTTCGTCGCTCGCCCTGGAACCCGAACGGCGTCAGTGTTCGATTGTACGCACCGCTGCGTGCGATTCCGGCTCGAAAGAGGTCGGAATGCGCAAGAAGGTTTGCCGTCATAAAAGCGCCGTAGCTATGCCCGCCAACGCCGACCCGTTCCGGATCGACGACTCCCATTTCGACGCCCTTGTCGATCGCCGCTTTCGCGGAATCGACGATCTGCTTGATGAAAGTATCGTTGACTGTTTCCGGATCGCCCACGACCGGCATTGTTGCATCGTCCAACACGGCATAACCCTGCAGCAGAAAGAAAAGATGCGAGGTGCTGCCGATCTGCGTGAACCGATCTGTAGACCCGGTGACCTGGCCCGCTACGGAAGCGTCGGAAAATTCCAACGGATACGCCCACACGACGGTAGGAAGCCGCGTCCCTTCTTTGTATCCGGGCGGGGTGTAGAGCGTGAACGACAGTTCGACACCGTCCGCTCGTTTGTATTTCACAAGTTGTTTCTTTATCCCCCGAAGCTGGGGAACGGGGTCCTTGAACTCGGTGATCTTACGATCGAAGACGGCGATGCACTGTGTCCCGGGCTGACACACCTGATGGAAATGAACATTCGGCGGTTCGATGGAGGACTCCTTGCGCGTCAGGAACGTGGTGCCGTTGTCGTCGATCATACCGAGAAAACTCTCGTACTCGCCCGTCGCGGAGCGAAAGATCTCCTCGGTTTTCAATGTCTTCAAATTCATGCGTCGAAAGAACGGGCGGTCGCCCTCGGGTGACGCTCCCGTGCCGGCAAGAAATATCTCGTCGCCGTGCATTCTTATTACGTTGGCCCCATTCGGCATTTGCCGGGTGACGGGCTGTCCGATCTCGTTGTAGCGGTCACTAATATTCAAGTCGGCGACCAACTTAACAGACGACGGATTTCGATAGTCGGTCATAAATATCCGCCTGTGGCGCGTGTCTCGATCGAAATCGTTAAACCACATCATGCCGTCCTTCTCGCCGAACTGGCGTCCCTGATATCGATGCTCAATTTTTAAAAGCTCCGAGGGAGCGCTTGAGAACGGTGCAGCAAGGGTCACGAGCCGGTCGCGCGGTGTTATTTTCTTACGCGGGTCGCCGCCGTCGAGAGCTTCTGCCCAGATCAACGTCGCTGGTTCCGTCGGAATCCAGCCGGAACTCCGGGGTCCGGTCTGGACGCCCTGGATGGGTATCGAATCCTGCAGCGGAATGTTCGCGATCGTGTGAATAACCTTTCCACTGATATCCCAGATCTCAACCTTTTTCGGAAAGCGGAAGGCCGGGAACAGATAAGAAAACGGACGTTCGATCCGCGATACGAGGATATATTTGCCGTCGGGCGAAAAATCTACCGAATCAAAGATCGCGGCGGGGCCGATCTCGCGAACCTTGCCGCCGACATCGATCATTGCGAGTTTCGATGTCGCGTAGTATTCGAACAACTTTTCGTCATTCGGAGTTTTTAGAAGATCCTGAAAGGTCTGGACGGCGCCGCCGCGGCCGCTCGTTTCCTGGATGTTCGGTTCATTTGGCGTCAGATCCTGGTAGCCGGGAGCGGTCCCGCGTTTTGCTGGAACGAGGGTCGCGGATACGGTTCGCGAATCTTCCCACGAGAAACCTCCAAAGGCGGTGTTCAAATAAATATTTGGAACCTTTGACGCCTTCGCGGTCACTGTGTCGATGAACCACAGTTCGACACCTGCCGATGTAAGATTTCCGGCGGCGATAAATTTGCCATCCGGTGACCACGAAGGCTGGACGATCTGAACGCCCGCCGGAAAGGTGACTTTGGTTTCCTTGCCGTCGGCAATTGTTTTCAGTGTCAGACCGAGGAAGTACGGCTGGCGGTGCGGGGCATTCGTACGTGGGTTTACCCGCGATCCCGCGAGACGAAGCATCGGTTGAGCGAGTTCCGCGATCGGCGGATAGCGTAACGGTTCAAGCAGTGCAAGCCGGTCGCGCACCGGTGAAACAGACACTGATGGCGCCGTCGAAGCATTCAGGATATCCATCGTGTCCTTCGGCGGTTGCCGGTACGAACCCTGCGCCAGACAAAGCCCCGGAAAAATAACAAACACTAACGATCGGAGTAAATACGTTTTCATAATCTTCCTCAAGTTCACGTTATAAAACGACGGTCCACTGCCTTCTGCTTACTGCTTACTGCTTACTGCTAACTGCTAACTGCCTTCTGCCTTCTGCTTTCTGCCTTCTGCCTACTGCCTACCGCTCACTGCTCACTGCTCACCGCTTCCGCAGATTGTCAATGACGTTCGCCACGAGCATTGGTATCGGTTTGCGATCAGTCGCGTGATTCTCGGTAAATACGACGAGCACGAACTTCGACCCGTCAGGTGTTTCGACATACGCGGCATCGTGCCTCGACTTGCTCGTCCAGCCCGCTTTCGACCAGAGTCTCGCACCCGCCAGCTTTTTTTCTATCAACGCCCGTCCGGAGAAACCCGTCGCCTGATCGTCAGCATCTTTCGATTCCCTGAACGGATCACGCTGCATCAGCTCCATCATCTGGCGGCTGCGATCGGCGTTAACCATCCGCCCAAGCGCGATCTCGGCCAACAGGCGGGCGGTCGCGTTTGTCGTCAGCATGTTGCGGTTCTCGCCTTTATATTTTCTGGTTTGCTGCTCGATGCCGTAAGCATCTTCGCAGAAAGTTTTCTGATTTACATTTATTCCCGTGTAACCAAGTGATGCAAAGTATCGGTTGACGCGATTCCGTTTGTATTGCCATTTGTCGAAGGCTACCTGCGGAAGTTCGGCTCCGCTCGACGTATCGGTAAGAACATCCAGGATGTATTGCGTCGCTTCGTTCGACGAATCGACGATCATGTCCTTCAGGCCCCGCGTCAGCTCCGTCGTCAACTTTATCTTCCCGTCCTGAAGCTGTTGATGGAGCGCGGCCATATAAAACATCTTCACAACGCTCGCCGGGTAGATCGGCTGATCGCCTCTAATATCGGCCCATCGAAGGTTTCGGGGATCGCGAAGATCGATCAGCGTGGCGGCAACATCCTCAGTCTTGAATCCGGCCGCCGGGTATGAACTCAGCACCTCGCCGATAGCTGCGTTAAGGACGGTCCGGAGCTCCGCTGAATCGTGAAAATTAGGCGCCTGATAGCCTCTGGGTGCCGTGATCTCGATACCCTTCGGGGACTTCTGTCCAACTGACACGAGACACAACAGCGAAATACAAAACACTACCCGCAAAAACTGACTCATCAAATTTCCCTCTGGTTTTCTTTACTGAACGAGAATTTTTAGAGTATAAACTAAAAGCCCTATCTCAAAAAAGAAACTCGTCTAAAGTTAGCAATGACAGAAGAAAAACTCGTTCGCGGACTCGGCCGATGGGACCTAACCGCCGTCGCCATCAACACGATGATCGGTACCGGCATTTTCATTCTGCCGGCCGGTGTATTCGGACTCATTGGCACGTTCAGCTTGGTGGCGTTCATCGCATGCGCCGTGATAATCGGATTGATCGTTTTATGTTTCTCGGAAGTTTCGAGCCGGTTTCAGCTTACGGGCGGGATGTATCTATACGCCCGGGAAGCTTTTGGGCCCGAGATCGGCTTCCAGGTCGGGTGGTTGTACTGGATCGTGCGCGTAGCAACGTTCGCCGCGAACTGTAATGCCATGCTCGCCTACCTCGGTTTCTTTGTCGGCGGCGTCAACGAAGGAATTTTTCGCGTCCTGATAATCACGGCGGTCGTCATCGGAATCACTGTCGTGAATCTTTTAGGGATCCGGGAAAGTGCGATCGTCACCAACGTATTTACGGTCGGTAAGATCGTTCCACTACTTATCTTCGCAGCTGTTGGTATCTTCTTCATCCAGCCCGCCAACTTCGATTTCGCGTCCGTACCGGGCACCGACGCGTTCGCGGGTGCGGTGCTGATGCTAATGTACGCGTACATGGGTTTCGAGGCCGCGGTGATCCCGGCCGGCGAAACAAAAGATCCGCAGAAGAGCGTTCCATTTGCATTGCTAACGGCGCTCGGTTTCTGTGCCGTGCTCTTTATCATTATTCAAATCGTAGCGATCGGTACGCTGCCCGGACTTGGGGAGTCGAAAACCCCGCTCGCCGATGCGGCCGGTCAATTCATGGGATCGTTTGGCGCAGGATTTATCGCATTGGGCGCTTTGATCTCGGTTCTCGGGAATCTGAATGGTGGGTTCCTTTCCTCATCGCGGATCCCTTTCGCAATGGCGGCGCAAAATGAGATTCCACAAGTGTTCTCGAAAACGCACAAAAAATATCGCACGCCGTATATCGCCATTATCGTTACCGGAATCGTGGTGCTCACGCTAACTATTTTCACGACGTTCCTCACCGCCGTGACAATTGCGGCGATAACTCGACTGCTTGTCTACGCAACGACGTGCCTTGCCCTTCCCATCTTCAGACAGAGGAGCGACATTCCGCAGGCTAAGTTTTCCGCCCCGCTCGGCATACTCGCTGCCGTCCTCTCGCTTGGATTGATCGGATGGCTTCTGGTAAATGTGGACTTCAAAAAAGAGGGACTGCCGATCCTGATCGCAGCAGGCATAGGGCTGGTCGTCTACTTCGCATACCGAATATTTGGCAATCGTACTTACTCGCCCGCGTCAACGTCGGAGATCTCATGAGAAAACTTCTATTCGTATCGATCGTGCTCTTTCTGCTTTCGCTCGCGGTCAGTGCGCAGAACGTCGTCGTACCTATCGTTGAAATAAAACTGGGCGGTTTGATGGGCGGCGTGCAGAATGGCAGGTGGATCGCGCCGTCGAGCGTCGCGGGGAAAATGACGGCGGAGACCGAGTTTATTCTCATCGGGCCGAACGGGGTGGAAGAAGGCGGGGTGACACTAGGGACAAAGGCAAGCCAAGAGGATGTGTGCCCGGATTTTACCCGCATGGAGTTCGAGCTGAAGGCCGACAGCGGCGTGGCGCTTGGCTCGAGTGCGAAATGGAATCCGATGCCGCGCATGCCGAAGACCATCGATCCAACCAGCCCGATCTACAGAGCCGTCGCCGCAAGTTTTTTGAAACGCAAAGGTATTGCCCGTCCGGTCGTAAATATAAAAGAAGCTTTCCGGATCGATCTCGAAGGCGACGGTGTTGACGAGGTAGTCCTGTCCGCAACCTATTACAAGAACGGTCTCTCATCCGCCGCTCAGCCCGGCGATTATTCGTTTGTCATAGTGCGTAAGGTTACGGGCAAGACCGTCACGGACCACCTTTTAGAGGGCGAATTTATTCTGCGACGGATCAATTTCGGCGCTCCGACCGAGAACCATATCTCGGCAATTGCCGACCTCAACGGCGACGGTAAGATGGAGATCGTATTGTACGGATTTTATTACGAAGGAGATTTCGCAGGCGCCTTTGAAATGAAAAACGGCCGGCCAGTAAAGATCAAGGAATTCGCTATCGCCTGCGGGGTCTAACTATTGAAGTGTGAAGTATGAAGTGTGAAGTGTGAGCTATGAAGTGTGAAGTGTGAACTATGAAGTATGAACTGTGAAGTATGAACTATGAGCTGCATTCCCGAATGAGGCCCGACGTAGTTGTCGTTTGGCTCATAGTTCACAGTTCATACTTCATAGTTCATAGTTCACACTTCACACTTCACACTTCATAGCTCACACTTCATAGCTCACACTTCACAGCTCACAGTTAAGAAAAGACTCCCCCACCCAGAAAGTTCTTCCTGAGATAGCCGATCGTGTCCTGCAGTGTCTCTTGTGGGTCGCGCGGGGCAAATCCCAGTTCTTCTTCGGCTTTCGACGAATCGAAGTACCAAAAATATTCTGCCTGCTCAACCTCTTTCGATGCGACGGGCGATGCTTTCCCCCAGTTCCTAAACACGGATTCGATCATCGTCGACCCGGCCATCGCCAGCTTTTTCGGAACTTTTAGCTTTGGTGCCGAAATTCCGCTCAATCTTTCCAGGCGTCCAAAGAATTGAGGAAACGTCATGTTGGCCGCACCGAGCAGATACTTTTCCTGATGTTTTCCTTTCTCCAGAGCAGACACAAATACCGATGCTGCATCCCGCGCATCGACAAAATTCAATCCGCCGCTCGGGCTATATGGGATCTTGCGAGCAAGAAAATCGAGGACGGGTTTGGTGGAACTCAAACGCTCGTCATCAGGGCCAAGCAGCAACGATGGGTTCAGAATGACAAGTTTCCTACCGGCGCCGTCGAAGTTCTCGAGTGCGGCTCGTTCCTGATAATACTTTGACGCGTAATACGCCCACCGCGAAAATACCTCGACCGGCTGCGGAAATGTTTCATCAACGATCTGCTCGTCCTCGCTGACGGCGATCGTGCCGCTCGACGAAGCGAGCACCATCGTTTTCACGCCGGCTTCCTTCGCCGCTTCGCAAAGAATGCGGGTTCCTTCGACGTGAACCTTGTTCATCGCGACGGCGTCTTCGTTATTGCGCGAGACTTTGCCAGCGAGATGAAAAATAGCCGATACATTCTTCACCGACGCCGCGACATCGTCACGATCCGCGACTGAGCCGATAAGCGGTTCGACGCCGGCATCAGTCATCCACTCCGGAATCGACGACGCCATCACGCGAAGGTTCTTTTCGCCGGCATCTATCAACTGACGAACAATGTGCGTCCCCAGAAATCCGGTCCCGCCGGTGATAAGAATCTTCTTTTCGATTTTCGCTGGTGCTTTCTTTGTCGGCATTTTTTTAACGCAGAGATCGCGGAGAACGCGGAGATTATTACAGTTTATTGACGACCCGTTTCACTCCGTCTCGAAGCAGTTTCACGTTAAAGTTGATAAGTAGGCCGAGTTTCACACCGGTCATTCGCAAGTAAGACAGCAATTGTGCTTCATGGACCGGGCGTAATTTCTCAACCGCTTTTACTTCAACTAGGACCAATTCGTTCACTATCAGATCGATTCGATACCCTGCATCTAGCCGAACCCCATCGTAGGTGATCGGCAGTTTTTTCTGCCTTTCGATTGTAAACCCGTTTTTCACAAGTTCATGCGTAAGGCAGATTTCATAGGCCCCTTCCAACATCCCGGGACCAAGTGCCCTGTGAACTTTTATAGAAAATTCAATGATTTTACCTGTAATCTCATTCAACTCTGTGGGAGTCATGGTTTCTACCTCTCTACATAGATTAGTCTCAACATCCTGCCTAAAAATCTCCGCGGTCTCCGCGATCTCTGCGTTAAAACTCATTTCCAAGTTCGCCGGATCGGATGTGCTTCCGTATTAAAGACCACATTCTTGAAATCCAGCGCCTTGTCCTCCGCAAACAGAAGATAAAAATACTTGAACGTCTCGGCGAACAGGAAGCTTTGCATCGCGTCCGACTTTTCTTTCGTCACGACGCTCTTAAGATGAGCGTAGCCGATATCGGTCCGGCAATGCTTCACGAAATCTTTCCACATCTGCTCGCCCATCGCGAGATATTTCGGATCGCGCGTGAACTGGTAAAGATAGTATGTTGATTCGACGATCTCGGGCCGCAGCGGATACCCAGCGTGCTCGACCTTTCCCGTTTTGTAGTTGTAGACCTCGGGCTCGATACCGTGCGCCTGCCACATCTTGAACATCGAATCCTGCAACGCACGTGCGCGATTTAAATCACCATCGAGAGCGAGTACCGCCGGAAAGAACGCGTCAAGAGCTCCGGTCGTGGTGGCCGTTCGTTTACCTGTGTTCATGTCAGCGTGACCGTACCAAAGATCACCAATAATGATCGGTCCCGTCACATTCTTCCGGCTCATATTCTCGCCTTCATCGGCGAGATACGAGTTGATCTTATTGATCGAATCTTCCCACATCGACTGGCAATCTTTATCGCCGAAGAGCCGTGCACACTTCAAAAGATATTCGTAGTACGAGTCGATCTCAGCGCTGACATGGCTGTCGGGGTTAGTCCACTTCCCCGTCTCGACGTTTATGTTCGTACCGACGAGACCGATCGCCGATCGACGTTTGTACGTTTCGACAAGCGCACGTTTTGCCTTGTCATAAAAGATCGGCTTTCCGGTGAGTTTACTAAGCGTCCCAAACTCGATGATTAATGTTCCGGTTTCCGCGGGATTAGAAACTTCGCCACGTGTCTTCCCCGTTTTGAGATTCACAAATCGATACGGCAGACCGGTCGGTGATTCGAAAACCGGAAGGAGACGTGTGCCGAGATCCTCGGCCATCGCGAGCAGTTTCTTATCGCCCGTGATCTGATAACTTGAGAGCAACCCACCGAGCAGCCGTATCGTTATCTCGAAATTCTGTACGTCGAAGTCTTTGTCGAAACGGAGATTCTCGGTGATGTACTTTCGGGTCTCGTCGGCTTCTTTCCTGAAACCCATCAGATACATCGTGTCGAGCGCGTCGACCGGCGTCATCAGAAGCGGCTCGGCGTACCAATTGTGAAAAGATTTGCTAAGCGGCTTTAGATCGTCGTTGCCCCACGCGTACTTCTTGTAGCCGTGCCACGCGTGAAGGAATTCGGTTTTTACCTCGTTGGCGAGTTTCTTTCGGTCAACCGGATTCGTTGTTTGGCCGAAAGCGCTTGTGCTGACCGCGATTGAAAGGACAAGCGTTACGAAGTACTTAGTTGTCATACTCGTTATCTTCAATTTCGTTATCACCCTCGGGGCCGTCGTCAAATCTTCCTTCGGCTCGCGGTTCGCAGGTCTCGTATTCAAGAATTCCTTCTTTCTCGAGTTTCCACAACGCGTCACACACAGCTTCGTAATCCCCATTCGCTTCTAAATCAAGAGCAATCAAATGGGCAGTCGCTCGTTCGTAGCTTAGACCAAGGTCCTTGAGGCCGTGTAAACATTCATTTTGCGACTCTCGACTAACACTATCGGCAAAGATAACTCTCAGGGTTCGATTGCCACTCGGCCGGATCACTTCCCGAACTACGGGTTTAAGTTCGGTGCCCGAGGAGACCGCGAGAACAATATCGCCCCAATTTAGACCATACGCATAAAATGGAGTGTTCCTGAGTTCGTATGTATCGTCCCCAAGTGGCTTCGCCCATATGGACTCACCTCCAGTTGCCCAGTGGTTGGGTAGATCTACCAGCACCTTTTCCAGAGTGTCTTGCTCATCACTCATCACTCATCAATCACCGGCTCCTGCTTTCTCGATCTTCGTCGATCGGCTTTCCATTGCTTGCGAACCGCGGGAACGTCGAACTTGTCGCGCTTACCATCACGCATATTCTCGATCTCATGCTGTACGCGTGATGCGACCAAACGATACGCTTCGGTGTTCGGGACGCCTTCGGTCATTTTTCGAAGCTCGTCGTATTCGAGAAAATGTCCTACCTTTGCACCGATCTTCGCTCCAAAGCTGCTGCCCTTGGGAATGATCGTCCCCTTTGGAAACGCGTCATAAGTTCCCCAGATGTAGATCGGCAGGATCCCGATCTTCTGATTCAAGGCGAGGTAACCGATGATCGGTTTGAACTCGGCGACCTGTCCCGATTCCTGCCGTCCACCTTCCGGAAATATCAACGCGTTGTAGCCTTCGTTCAGGATCCGCGTCACATGCCTTAGCGACTGACGCAAGCTTCCGGTCCGTTCGATCGGAACCAGCGTCGTGAAGTTATTCATGTACGCGCGTTTGTATTTCGTATCGAACCAGTAATCAGCCGCCGCCACCGCAACTGTCTGGTC
This sequence comes from Pyrinomonadaceae bacterium, assembly GCA_041745575.1. Taxonomy (GTDB): domain Bacteria; phylum Acidobacteriota; class Blastocatellia; order Pyrinomonadales; family Pyrinomonadaceae; genus OLB17. The sequence continues at coordinate 136,875 of JBGTIQ010000051.1, read as the reverse complement.
GGCGACGCCGGGTCCGAGCGCTTTCTTAACAAGGCCGGTGTCGATATGCGATGTGTGATTCGGAGCGACAATGAAATTCACGTGCTGCGGAACGTTGGATTCGCCCTCGATCCGCGTATCCAGCACTCCTTCGTAGAGTGTGTTCTGCGCAAAACTGACGACCGCGTTCCCGGCTCGACGAACTACCGACGGGATGACGATGTCTTCGTCTTCCTTCTTCTCTTCAGTCTTCGGCTCGTCGGCAAGCCTTTTCGATTTATCAACTCGCTGAACCGCGGTCAGCAATTCGCGAACGGTTTGCACTTCATTCAAAGTATCGGGCAAAAGAACGCGGCCTCCCGCGTCTTCGACCGCCGCCTGCAGCTCGACGAACATCAGCGAATCGAATCCGAGGTCGGCGAGCTTATCTTCGATCGCAATGTCCGAAAGCGGACGATTCGAAACCGTCGCGACGATCTTGCGGATCCAGAGCGCGTTGTCGTCTCCCTTAGACTGAACGACAGCATTCGTCTTTTTCTTGGAACGTTCTTCTAATCCCTGCAGCATCTCGACAACTTCGGGACGCTTCACTTTTCGCGTCGCGGTACGCGGCAATTCGAACGGCGTGATGTGCAGGATCTTGACGCGTTTGAAGAACGCGAGCCCGGCGGACACTTCGCGGAAATGATCTTCTACTTTTTTGTTTACCTCGGCCCGAGAGAGCGCGATGTCGTGTTCGTAGTCGGGTACGACGAGAGACGCGATCTTCTCGCCGCCGTCATCATCCGGAAGACCGACAACACTTAGCTCTTTAATAAATCCAGACTTGCCATACAAATCTTCGATCTCGTCTGGATAAATATTTTTACCGTTCGAGTCGATGATCACATCCTTCGACCGGCCGACGATGAAAAGATTTCCGTCCTCATCGATTCGACCAAGATCGCCGGTCTTCAGCCAACGATCCTGCAGCACAGCCTCGGTCGCCTCTTCGTTATTGTAATAACCAAGCATCACGTTCTGTCCGCGCGCCAGGACCTCGCCGACGCCGTTGTCGTCCGGATTGTCGATCTTTACTTCGACGCCGGGCAGCGGCTTACCGACGCTTCCGCGCAGTAGTTTATTTCCCGGGCGTGCAACGGTAAGAACGGGCGAAGATTCCGTCAATCCGTAGCCTTCGAGCATGGTAAAGCCAAGTCCGTGCAAATCTCTCTGCACCTTTTCGCTCAATGCCGAACCGCCCGAGATCAGATATCGCATCTTCCCGCCCATGCCCTGATGGATCGGGAAAAATACGATCGGGCCGAGATTGAATGGCGTATTGTCGCGGATCCACGCGTTGAACTCGATGACGTTGTCGGCGAGATCGGCGATCCAGTCGCCGCGCTCGCGAAGCCGCGTTTTTATCCGCCGATGCAGCATCTCCCACAACGCCGGCACGCCAACCATACCGGTGACGTGTCCGTTCTCCATCGTCCGTGAAAGATCTTCGGCGGTCAGTTCGTTTAGATACGTGATCTGCGTGCCGTTCGACAACGGTGTCAGAAAACCGGCCGAAAACTCAAAAGTGTGATGCATCGGAAGGACGGACAAGACACCGTCGGTGAGATCCATATCGAGCACACTCGAGAGCATCGAGATCATGTTCGTGAAATTCTTGTGCGAAAGCATCACGGCCTTCGGCTTCCCGGTTGTGCCGGATGTAAAGATCAGCGACGCCACGGAGTTCGACAAGATCTTCGCCGGCAGAAGAGCTAACCGCTTTGCCTCTTCGGTTTCGCTCGGCATTTCGAAGACTTCATCGAAGCTCCACATGACTGGAGCGCGGGCATCCTTGCCTGCATCGCCGCTTGCGGCGAAAGCTGCAGCCAGTCGATCCGGTAGATCTGGATTCTCACTCGCCAGTTTCGGACTAATGACAATCGCCGACGCTTCACCTGCAGTCGCAAAATTCACTATCTCTTCGACCGAGCTCGCCGGATCGATCGGTATCGCCGTCGCACCCGCCTTTAAGATCCCGAAGTACGTCATTCCCCATTCGGGCATGTTGTTCGAGAAAAGGATCACGCGATCGTTCTGCTGGATTCCCTTGCTGGCAAGAAAACCGGCGGCACGCAATGTCAGTTCGCGAACTTCTTCGAACGTGTACTGCTCTTTTCGTCCGTTACGCTCGATGCGCATCGCGACACGCGTCGCGAAACGTTTCGTCGAAGTGTCGAACAGGTCGAGCAGGTCGCTGTAGGTATAAGACCTTCTTTCCTGGATCTTAAGTTCTTCTTCCAGCGTCGGCAGCACCCACTTTCGCATTCCCGGGAAGTGCACGTTCAGCCAGTAGTCGTACCAGTCGAGCTTTTCCGGATACCACGGCAGCAGATGTTTTTCCTTATCTTTGATCACCGACTGCAGGGCGCGGACATTGTCCGATCGATATAGATACTCGTTGTCGATCATGAACGGCTTAAACATCGCGAATGCATCCATCGTCTCCTGCGTCATCCGCTCGAACCCTTCGACCGACTTTTTGAGATCGGAGACGATATTTCCGATCCGTCCACCGCCCCATCGCGGACTCGCCTTATCAAGAATCTTATCGGCGCGCTTCGCGATCTTATTAAGCATCGGAGCAGACGCGAGTTCATAGGTTCGTTGTTTCACCGTCTGAGTCTCGACCATGCCGGCGATTTTGTTCGCGATCTTGTTACCCGTTTCCTTGTCTGCGAAATGCTGGCGCTTGTACAAGCCGACGAGACCGACGATCCGTTTCATATCGTTCGGATTGGAGTCGCCCGAAGACGCCTGAAAAACAAGCGGCGGATTGTCGTCGACAAGAGCGTTCATCGCCGCACCGAGGATCGCGCCCGAAACCATATCGACGGGGATAATATCGAGGACTAATTTTTCGTTTACAGGAATTATCGGCTGGCCGCGAAGCGCGATCAGGATCAAAGGCGCCGTCGTCGTGAACCCCTCGTTCCAACCGGGAAACGGATAAACATTCGACGATTCGACGATCGACGGACGAACGAGAATCTTCACGATATCGTCCTGCTGAGCGATGATCTGCTCGGCGAGGGATTTCGAATATGTGTAGATATTCGTCCAACCCCAATACTCGGCACGCTCTGCACCGAGCTCGGTCGTCCGCTCGCGGATCCACATCTTGCGTTCGCGAAAGATGGCGGATTTTAGTTCAGATTCGTCGTCTGGATCGCGTCCCTCTTCGATAAAGCGACAGCGTGCGAGTTCGCGAAACTTCGCCGCCTGGACAGCATCGTCAGCTTCCTGTCGCGCCTGTTCACTGAGTCGGGCGCAGTCTTCGACCTCACGATTAACATCGAACGTCGTTCCGACAAGCTCGTTCTTTCTCGGGAAATATCCGACGACGGGTTCATTTTCCCAGATCGCACCGCTTCGTTTGCCCGCGACAAAGCACGTCGAGACATGAACAAGCCGAGGCTTTTTCATCATCCGCGCCATCTTGAGGATGTTGTTCGATCCGACGACATTCGTCCGGAGCGCGGTCTCGAGCGGCGGGTTGAATGTCACGTTACCGGCACCATTGATAATGATGTCGGTATCCTTCATGATCTTCGCCGCTTCCTTTTCGTCGAGCCCGAGATATTCGTTACCGACGTCTCCGTTCACAGGAATGACCTTGGACTTAATGAAAGCATCGAATCCGTCACCGTACTTCTCCCTTAACGGATCGAAGGTCGGGCTTGTGACGATGCTTGTCCAGAATCGCGTGTTCGATTCGTGTTGATCACGAGCCCGCACCGTCGTATAAACTTTTCCAATATCGGGAAAGTTATTGAGCAGCATCGACAGTGTCACCTTCCCGACGAATCCTGTCCCGCCGATGAAGAAGATCTTCTTGCCCTTGAATATTTCTGTTGGTGAAAGTTTCATTAAAGCTCGCGGCTCTGCCGCCCTAACATTCATGCGGCTCTGCCGCCCTAACATTCATGCGGCTCTGCCGCCCTAACATTCATGCGGCTCTGCCGCTCTAACATTCGTGCGGCTGTGCCGCTCTATTTGCGGAAAAGCTCCGCTTTTCCGTCGCCCGGTTAATTTTCTTGCGGCTACGCCGCCTGGGCGGCAGAGCCGCGAAATCTATTTGCCCACGATCGGAGAAGCAGAGCTTCTCCGCAAATGGATGGGCAGAGCCCAAAATCCTCACTGTCACGCCCGCGTCGCTCTTACCTCTAAATATTCACTCTCAACCTTCGTAGTCCCATCCGTCGCCTGATTTGCCGAGGACCAAAGCGCTTCCAGATCCTTACGCAGTGCCGCCCGCCCTGCCTCATCAAGCGACTCGAACGCCTTCTGCGTCGGACCGAAGTATTTTCTGAAATGCTCGACGACTTCGGCCGGAGCGAATGGATAGCGGAAAACGATCTTTCGCCGTTCCATTTTTAGATCCGAGATACCATCGGCAAATCGTTCACGAATCGTGTCTTCACTTCCCCAAAGAACGGGCGGTGCCATTCCCGGCGGCGGCGGAACGTGTTTCGCACCCGCTTTGAACATCTGTCCGGTAAAAGCTTCCGGCGTCCAGTTCGCCATTGCGATCAGCCCGCCTGGTTTACACACGCGCTTCAATTCGCTCGCGGTCACATCGGGCCGCGGCGCGAACATCGCACCGAACATCGTTATCACCGCATCGAAACTCGCATCTTCGTACGGCAACGCCTCGGCGTCGCCGACATCGAATGTCGCTTCGACACCTTCGGTTTTAGCTCGTTCAATTGCTTGATCGATTAGGTTCGGTGCAATGTCGATGCCGGTCACATCAGCTCCGGTTCTGGCAGCGGGGATCGCCGTATTGCCCGTTCCGCAAGCAACATCGAGAACCTTCATTCCCGGTTTAAGATCGAGACGTTCGACGAACTCGGCCCCGCCGTCAGCGATCGCCTTTGCGATCTCACCAAAATCGCCCGCGATCCACATACCGCGAAGCTTGCTTTTCAACGTTTCCATTTCGAGAGACCTCTGTGTACTTTGCATTGTCTTGTTCTCCTTACTCAGTCATAGACCTATCGGCGCCGCCTGCGACGTCGCCCGATACTAGCGGTCAGAAGCGGCCGTCGAACTTTCTTCTTCTCAGTCGCTTTCGCGCTCAAGAAATAGAGCAACTCTTCGAGCGATCGCTTGTCCTCTGAAGTTTCTTTTTCGTACGGATAAAACTCATATTTTCCTAACTGCATTTGTTGACTCATTTCTTTTTTTTCTTTGTTTCGATAAATCCGATCTTTCGCTTCAGATACTTCGGATCGCGCATGATCTGGCTCAACAAATCAGACACCACACCAAATTTCCTACCGTGGTAATCGGTAGTTTTCTCTAACTCTTCGACACGGTCGGCTAAATCCTGATGTAATGCCAACATAGCCCGCATCTTTACGAACGCTCTGACAACGACGATGCTTGCCTCGACCGCAGTTGGACTGTTCAAAACGCTCGCGAGCATTACCGCACCGTGTTCGGTGAAAACGAAAGGCAAATATCGTCGGCCGCCTCGTTTCGCGTTAGAGGTCACAAATTGTGACCTCAGACCGGCGGTCTCGACTTCGGAAAGCTGGAACATGAAATCTTGGGGGAATCTTTGTACGTTTCGCTTTACCGACTGGTTTAAAACTTTTGTAGCTACTTGGTAAACTTCGGCCAGATCGCTGTCCAGCATCACGCGTTGTCCGCGTACAACGAATATCTTGTCCCCAATTTCTTCAATGACTGCGAGTTGAATAGACTGTTCCTTTTTTGTCGGCATATTCAAGCCACCCGCACGTTTCGGCCGCACTTTCGTTTGAGGTCACAATTTGTGACCTCAAACTTTAATCACTCACATTGCACAACCCGATGATCGGCTGGTGGAGCATCGTGATCTCGGCGTTTCGGCCCATGTACGAACGGCCCATCGCGATCGCCTCGGTCAGATTGTCCGCGCGTTCCCAGCCGAGCAGTTCGGGCACATGTGCGTTTTCGGCACCGGCAACGATCACCTTGCCGATGTGCTGACGTCCGTTCTCGCCCCAGTACCACATAAAAAACGGATGGGCTCCGTGATACGCGTTGCCGCGGCGATACATCTCGACGTACGCCGGATTTGTCGCAAACTCGCGCTCATATTTTTCACGGAGGAAAAACGCGTCGCGTGATTCGGGCAGCAGACGATGAAAAAATTCGATATAGCTCGGATGGAAATTGTGATCGAACTCGTCGAAGCACGGATGCGTGATGATCATCACGCCGCCTTTCCTGAGCAGCGGTTTATTGCGATACATGTTGAAGTGATAACCGAGCGCCATCACCTGTACGAGCAGCGGGTTCAGCGCCGAATACACGTTGTACGGCGAAATATCCGGTATCCCCGATATCAGAATGTCGCACTGCCCTTTTACAGGGATCTCGTACTGGCGATAGTTCAGCTCGAGTATCTTTTCATGCACCGGTTCCGTCTTGCCTGCGTAGCAGCCGATCAATTCGTACTGCGCCGGGATCGCGTGGAGCATTTTCCGTCTGGCGCTACGCGGCATCTTTGAGAAGGTGCGGGCCATCGCTTCCCACTTCATCCTGTCCATAAACGAGAACTCGTCCTCGTTACGCGTCAGGATGTCGTAGCCCTCGGGAAACATCTTATTATTGAGCGCCGTCTCGATGTGAAACACCTTGCACTGCTCGTCGACGAGTTTTCCGAGCCTGATCACCTTGTGATTGAGTTCGGACGCCGGCGGATCCATGTACGAATGCGAATCGCGAATAGTCTGCGGCTCGTGGTGCGCTCGGAGAGATTCGTAATCGCACAGACCGACCGCGACCGATTTATGCCCGCCGTCCATCGGCACGAGGTTGATGTTCAGATAAATGAGCAGATCGCTTTCGATCGCACGCTTGTTTACGCGGAGCGGTTCGTTGTGACGCGTATGTCCGAGCGTAATGAGATTGTCGTCGTCCTCGGCGTCGTGGTTGTAATAGCGATCGGGATGATATTCGTTGAATATGTCCGCTCCGACCATCCGCTTCATTTCCCACTCGGTCATCTTTCGATGAAGCGAGTTCGCGATGATCAAGTGAATGTCATCGACGCCATTAGCACCGCACATATCGAGGACGACCTCGAGCATCGTCTGACGCATGTCGGGCAATGCCATCGGCGGCAGCGGCAGCGAAATGTCGTCCATCGCGATCGTCACGCGCATTCCGGGCTCAAGCAGCGCGTAGAGCGGATCCATCTCGAGCGGATGATTGACAGCGTAACGTATCGCCGCTTCGCGATTCGGCAAGCCTTTGATCGGCGGATTCGGATAGATCACACGAGTCCCGATCGGGATATCTTCGAGAATAAAATCCTCGCCGTTCGGCATTATCCGAGGTGCGGAATCTTTGTCGATGTACACGATCGATTCGTGTGTTTTGCGTCGTAATTGGAGGGACATACGTTTGGTCTTTGGTCTTTGGTCTTTGGTCTTTAGCGGCCTTTCAGCCGGACGTAGATTTCCTTTTGAACGTACCGATCGCTCGCAAATAAGCGTTGAGCTTCGGTGTTAATTCTTCGATGACCGGAGTCAGGGTCTTAACCTGACTCTCGGTTAGCAACCTTCGCCTGAAAGCCCGGCGGAGCCAATGGCGCGTCTCGTTAAGCGAACCTCGCGCAATTCGAATGAACCTTCGATAATCCTGTTCGCTTCCCCTTCCGCTCCCCTCTGCAATATTTGCACCGACACTATCTGCAGAACGAATTAATTGTTTACCCACTGTGTCTTGCGCCAAGTGATTCCACCTAAGCACAATTTCCCACACGGCGTCGGACAATTGTTCGGCAAGCGTATAAATTTCCAAATTCTCAAAGTTCGTCTTTCTCGTTGTCATGGGAGTACTCCTTCTAGAGTTCAACTTCAAAGACCAAAAACCAAAAACCAAAAACCGATTTGAAAGTCATTTCAAATCCAAAACTGCCCAGTCGTGTTGACGCGCTGTTTGCTTCAAACGAAAATCCGGATTCACCGCGACCGGATGACCGACGATCGAGAGCATCGGCAGATCGGATATCGAATCGGAGTACGCGTACGATTCGGATAGATTGATATCCTCGCGCTCAGCGTATTCGCGGATCCATTTGGCCTTGGTCGCAGACGCCATGACGGGCGGCAACACGCGGCCGGTCGCGTAGCCATTGACGAACTCAAGACGGTTAGCGACACAGTCGTCGATGCCGAGATGGTCCATCAGCCGCTTAACCGTGAAATCGAGTGCACCCGTCAACACGACCTGGCGCTGGCCGATCTTTCTTCCCTGTGCGATCAGCTCAGCTGTTCCCGGAAAGATCGCCGGTTTCAAAACTTCTTCAAAAAGTTCGTCGGAGAAGTAGCGAAGTCGGTCCTGAGAAAAGCCTGCGTAGCTCCGAAAAAATACTTCGTTGAAAACGTTTCGCGAGTAGAGATCGGTAATTCCGAAGAAAGGAAGCTTTGCCAGTGTGCCGACGCTCTTCTTTGCGGTCTGCCACAGGCCCTGTTGGCGCTTCGCATAAAACCCGAGCGTGTGAACCAGGTTCGTGCTGACCAATGTCCCTTCAAGATCGTAAAAAGCGGCGGCTTTTCCGTTTTTTTTCATGCGAGCAGTGTGCTATGTTAATGACGCTTTTCGTCGAATATCGAAATACTACCACGCATTTGGAAAATTGTGACATGAAGCGGGGCAAACTTTACATTTTGATTACAATTGTAATTACATGGTGGTCACTTTCTGCATGCTCGTCGGAATCCACTGCCAGTATTCCGACAAGACGAGTCTCGCCTGAAGCGATTCAGAAGGCGCTCGCCGACTCGGAAAATCTCTTCAAAGAGCGAGAAGATCTCGATAAGCTCCGTGTCGCGATCAAGACGCTGACAGCGGTCCGGGATCCTGATAATCGCAATTACCAGGTCGAATGGACGTTCGCCAAATACAACTATTTCCTCGGAAAGTTTACGCCCGATGAGGATGAAGCCGAAGGGGCGTTCGGTCTCGGCCGCGACGCGGGAAAGATCGCCTCGCGCGTCGACCAGCAAAAGCCGGATGGATATTTCTGGTATGCAGCCAACCTCGGCGAACTTTCAAAGCGAAGCCCGATCACCGTCGGGTTGAGTTCGGTCGACGACATACAGGAAGCCATGAACAAGGTGATCGAGTTGCAGCCGGACTATCAGGGCGCGAGCGCCTATGATGCTCTTGCGCAGGTCGAGCTTGCCACCCGTCTGAAAGGCGGCGAAGCTCAAAAGGCGGTGGATTTCCTCGAAAAAGGTTTGCAGCTCGCTCCGGAGAATACGAATATCCGGCTACATCTGGGTGAAGCCTATCTTGCTGTAAAGCGTGATCGGGACGCTCGAAAGCAGCTCGATCAACTTTTGCAGATGAAACCGAACCCGGAGTACATCCCCGAGCATCGCGAGAACGTTGAGAAAGCCAAAAGGCTGATAGCGACTAATTTCTAAATGCCTTTGGGTTCAGATTTTTTTGAACGCGGATTGAGCGGATGAGGCGGATTTGGGCGGATAGGAAAAAGCTAGGTTGACATTGAGTCAGATCCGTCGAATCCGCCTCATCCGCTCAATCCGCGTTCAAGAGTTTCCGTAAAAACGAGATCAACTATTATGCGTCGTGCAATTTTTCCCGGTTCGTTCGACCCTCCGACAAACGGCCACCTCGACATTATCAAACGCAGCCAGCCGCTGTTCGACGAGATCATCATCGCGGTGCTGAACAATCCGGACAAGCATCCGCTTTTCTCCGTCGACGAACGGTGCGAGATTGTGGGTGAAATACTTCCCGCCGCTCAAAACGGAAATTGTAAAGTGTCTGTCGATAGCTTCGCCGGTCTGACGGTCGACTTTGCACGCAAGGTCGGAGCAACCGCGATCGTTCGTGGAATCCGAGCGGTTAGCGACTATGAGTACGAACTTCGTATGGCACTGATGAACCGGAAGCTCGACCCTGAAATTGAAACCGTGTTTCTCATGGCGGACGAAGAATACTCGTACGTTTCTTCGACGCTGATGAAGCAAGTGTTCATGCTTGGCGGCCGAGTGGCGGGATTGATCCCCGAACTGGTTGAAGAACGAATGCGAGAGAAGTTAAATAACGCATCATGATCCTCGGAATTCACCACGCGCAGATCACGATTCCAAATGGAGCGGAAGAGCGGGCCCGAGCCTTCTATTGCGGCGTGCTAGGCTTGAACGAAATTTCAAAGCCTGATGCACTTGCGGGTCGTGGTGGCTTTTGGCTCGAGGTTGGCGATCGGCAGGTTCATGTCGGTACCGAAGATGACATCGAGAGATCTGCATCGAAAGCTCATGTCGCGTACCTTGTCGACGATCTCGATTCGTCGCGGCAGATTCTGGCCGCGAACGGCATCGACGTGATCGATGGAATTCAGATACCCAACTTTATGAGATTCGAATTCCGTGATCCTTTTGGCAATAGGATCGAGTTCATTCAGACCGTGACAAATTGATATTCCGTTCCTGAAATCATCCCCGTCTGCTGTTAGAATGTGCCTATGACGAACCGCTTCGCCGTCTCCGAACACGTCGCTCGAATGCACTCCTCCTCGACTCTGAAAGCAGGTCAAATGGCCGCCAATTTACGCGAGCAGGGTCATGACGTGATCGATCTGACGGTCGGTGAACCCGACTTCGACACACCGGAGTTCATAAAACAGTACGCATGGGAAGGATTGGAGAAAGGCCTCACGAAATATACTTCGTCAGCGGGCATGAAACCACTTACTCATGCAATATCCGAATTTTATGAGGCACAGTTTGGAGCGGTCTTCTCGCCAAGCGAAGTCGCGGCGGCGTGCGGCGGCAAGCAGGCGCTTTTCAATGCGGCGTGTACGCTTCTGAATCCTGGTGACGATGTGCTGGTCCCGAAGCCGTATTGGGTAACCTTCCCTGAGATCGTCACATTCTGCCGAGCGAACAGTGTCTTTATCGAAACGGAAGAAACCGATTTCGTTTTAACGGCCGATCAAGTTCGCGACGCAATAACCGATCGGACGCGCTTGCTGATACTAAACTCGCCGAACAATCCAACCGGTAGGGTGATCCCGTCGGATGAAATGCGGCGGATCGTAGAAACGTGTGCGGAGCGGGGGGTCTATGTACTAACGGACGAATGCTATCTCTTTTTCGCGTATCCGCCCGGCGAAGTGTTTACATCGGCGATTCTCGCCCCCGAGCTACGAGATTTCGTGTGCGTGGGCGGCAGCTTCTCAAAGACTTTTGCGATGACGGGGTGGCGGAGCGGTTATACGATCGCCAATGAAACGTGGACCCGTGCGATGGTTAAATTGCAGAGTCACTCAGCGACGCATCCGACCTCGTTTGTGCAATACGCTTGTGCGCGGGCTCTACAAAATCGGGACGAAACGATTAAAGCCGTCGACCGGATGTTCAAGGAATACGAGCGCAGGAGGGATTGGCTGATTCCCGCTCTAAACACGATCGACGGCTTTAAGTGCGGACAACCCGAAGGCGCTTTCTACGCATTTGTGGACGTCCGCGAAATGCTCGGCGACAAGTTTAAATCTTCAGCAGATGTCGCCGACGAAATGCTCAATAAGGCTCATGTAGTTGTCACCGACGGCGCCGGTTTCGGCGCGGAAGGTTTTTTACGACTATCCTACGCGACTTCAATGGAAAATCTTCACGCCGCCGTCGAGCGGATCGGAAACTTGACCAATACGGCCGCCGTGCAGCCAGCATAAGCGATGATCGAAATAATTGGCTGGGCGAGTTCACTGATACTCCTCGCGACACTTATTAAGCAGGTTTACAAACAGTGGTCAGACGGCACTAGCGAGGGCATTTCGAAGTGGCTTTTTATTGGGCAGCTTGGGGCGTCGGTCGGATTCACAATATATAGCTATCTGGTCGGAAGCTGGGTATTCATGGTCACCAATGCGCTGCTTACGGTGAACAACATTATTGGTATCACGCTCTACTTCTACTTCAGACGGAAATCACACCGCGAAGACAATCTGAACGTCGCCTGAATCTCAGACGCAAGTTCTTGCAAAGTCAAAAACCGCCTGCGTTAACAGGCGGCTAAAGTTCGAAAAAGGCCGATATTGGAAATTGAACTACCCGCTACCGCAGGCGGTTCTGATCCTTAACGAATCTGCGTTTCGTAGGATGTCTTGATCCGCAGCTGCTGGCTGGTGCGGAGATTAATATTCTTGCCGCGCTCGATGATCACCGCCCCGACGCCAAATGCAGCACCGACCCCGGCTCCGACTGCGGCTCCGACTGGGCCAGCCGTGATCGCGCCGATACCTGCGCCCGATCCGGTCGCGGCACCGACTTTGATCGCATCCGGTTTGTAAGTGCTCTTGCCGATCGCGGTTCCCTCACCGTCGACTCGTCTGACATTATCGTCCTTCGCCGGCAACACCTCGGTCATGATCGCGTCAAAGTTACTCCATCGCGTGTCGGAAATTATTATCCTGTCGAACGAGAGGAGCATCGCGGAACGTTTCTTGATGCGTCCGGGTTTTTGGATCTTGTCGATGCGGCCTTCAATGATCGCGCCGACTATCTCATGCGGGGCGATGACCTTTGCCGTAAATTTATCGCCTTCCCGATTACGTTCGGTATCGAGCGGTTCCTGCAGTTCAAGTATTAGCTCGGTATCACGAGGGATGATGATTACCGCATCCTCGGTGTTTCGCTGATAGTTGACCTGCCGGATCGCGCTATTCGTGACAGCCGGCTCGGCGGCAGACTCGGTTTGGACAGGTAGTTCAATCTCAGATTCCTGCGTCGCCGATGCGAGTTCTGTAACAGCTTCCACGGGCGTAGATGAGCTTTCGACTGGCCGGATCGTAACTGGTACCTCGACCGCTCCGCGCAATCTTAGACCGCTGGGGACGGCTGAGTCGAATGAACGCTTTTCAAATCCCGTTTCATAGCCTGACTCAAAGCCCTGCTTATAACCGTCTCGGTAATCCTCAAGCGAGCCGTAATCTTTGTTGTATGCGCGATTCGCCTCCGAGTGCTCCTCGTGAACGCGAAAATCTTTTGCGGCGTTATCGATCACATCGCGATAACCGGCCATGTAGCCGTCGGAATAACCGGTACGGTAGCCGCGTTGTAACGCGGCACTTACTTCCTGAGCGGTAGTCGTATGAAATGGCAAAGCCAGGAAAGATAGCAAACTAAGAGAGAAAGTCAGGGCGAGAGCTAATAAACTTCGGGTCAGCTTCATTTTGCCTCCTATGAATTTGTCAGCGATTGGTCGAACGAGAGAATGAATGTCCGGGAGATTTATACACTAGTGCTTAAGAAATTACAAGACTTATTAATCAGGTGCTTAAGCTGCATGGGACTTCGGCCAAGTAAACCGGGCTTTCCGGCTACGGCGAAAAGCTTATTTCTTGCCCTTTGCTCCGCACTCCGATTAGGAGAATCGATCTGTTAAAAAAACGGACGGCGGAAAAAGGCACATCTCCGCCGTCCCAGTTTGCTTTTAGGAGGAGCAAATAAACTCAGAAACTCTTTCGGAAAAGGTATGACGCCCGTATGAAAAACGTCCTGCTGTTACGTTCAAAACCCGGCTCCACCTGGCCGGTGAAGGGGTTTACACCGTTGTAATTAAAATTGTCGTTATACCCCACATAGAAAGCCGTTCCGGGGCTCGGATTGTAGCCGAAGAGAAGCTGGCCGGCGAAGTTATCGCGTAGCGAGTCATAGTCGAGCCGGGCACGTGTAAATAGGAACCGCGAAAACTGGTAGGTCGAACGGACGCTCAAAATGTCCGAGTCGAACGCTCGGATCCGGTTATCGTTTCGAACAAGTCGGCTCTTGCGATATCTTGCAGAAATCCGCAGCGGGTCGATCGGTTTTACTTCCGCGGATAGTTCAATGTCGAATTGCTTGCCCGGCCCCGGGTCGCTCCGATTCGTCGAGAAATCAAACTGGTTGTTGATAAATCCGACGAACATGAAATAGTTGAAATACTTGTTTACGTTCTGATTCAGATTGGCCGAATAAACCTGTTGCCAGGTTCCTCTCTCCGGCCCGCCAACAAACTGGCCAGCGCGTGTGTCGGTACGCTTCAGTCCAAATTCCTCCTCATAGACTTTTTCATACGCCCCCGCGGCCTCCACGAAAAGAAACATGTTTCGCTGCAGCGAAAGGCCGAGGTTGGATCCGCCGCGCCATCTCTGCAAACGTCCCTGCCAGTCGTAATCAATACCGCTGAATTGGGACCAGTTTGCACGTACGATGCTCGCCTTGGGATTCGACTTGGTACTAAACCGGTTCCAAAAAAAGGCGAAATTCGTATCTGAACGTCGATTGAAACCTGCGTCCGTACGATAGAACTTGCTCCGTCCGCCGACCTCTGTGTACCAGCCGTGCTTGTCGGTCGTGTAATCAAGGTTCGCGTAATAACCAATACCCTTTCCAGTTTGATACCGGGTGTATGTGCTCGCGTTTCCGTTCAGCGAATTCGGATCCGTCTGGTTAATGACGGGGTCGAATGAACCTGTGCCGCAAATTTCCCGGTTCCGCTGAGCCTGGATGACGTTCAATGTCGGCTCGAACGCGGCGTCGAAAAAGCATCTGCGGGAACTGGTCCCGACGACCTGGAAAGCGGACGACGATCGCGGATTCAATTTCAGTCGGCCGTCAAATCCACCGACCAGATTTTTCTGCTCCGGGAAGGTCCTGTATGTACCGAAAAAACCGATATTGTTCTCTTTTCCGACATCGTGTTTGACGCGAAAAATACCAAACATCGAACTCTTATCGACGAATTCACGGATTCGGGGCAGCAACGCGGGATTGTTCAGATCGTCCTCGCCGTAATTTCCCGGGGCCTTGTCGAGTGCGAAAAGCAGCCCGAAGGACGTCCTGTCGATCTTACCGGTCACTTTCGTGGCGAGATCGGGGTCGACGATCGTCCGCGAATGGAAAATGCGCAAGGGAGACTGAAAAATATCCGCACCCTCGAGGAAAAAGGGCCGCTTCTCTTCGAAGAAGATCGGAAACCGCTGGTTCGCCGTGACAACCGGCGCGTCGGCCTCGATCTCGGCAAAGTCAGGATTATAAGCTGCGTCCAGAGTAATATTCGGGCTCAGCGTGAATTTCGCCGTAAGACCGATGTCCTGCTTGATTGGGTTGTTGACGAATCTGTCCGGGATGGCGTTTGTCGTCGGAAAAACTCGCGTCCGTCGACCGGTCTCGCTGAGCGTGATACTCGGCACGATCTCGAGCGTGCGTTCATACTTGATCTCGTCGAGGCCGCTGATCTTTCCATGTTTGATCAGAAATCCCGAGACATTGCGATCATCCGGCAGCCACTGGTCGAATTCGTCATTAAATCGGTCTATGTTGCGGGCCGCGTTGAATCCCCAGAGCTTTCCTTTACCCGCCGAGTACCGAAGTGACTTGAACGGTATCTTGACCTCGACAGACCAGCCCCAGTCCTCGATCACGCCCTTCGATTCCATGACGATGTCGACAGAAAAATCTGCGCCCTGACCCTCTGTAAAAATCCCGTCCTGTTGAATACCGAGAGGGTTGAACCCGAGAATGTAAGCACGCCGCTGGTCGTTATAAGTGTCCAGCCATACACGAACATTGTCTTCGCCGAAAACATTGTCCCGCTTCGCAACCGTTGCCCGGACCTTGTCACGCTCGTCCCAACACTTGAACGCGAGGTAGAGATGTTTTTCGTCGTACATCATCAACACCTCCGTCGGTCTGGATGGCGCAATGTTGTCGCCGGGACTCGTCTGATAAAAATCCTTGAATACCGATGCCGTCTTCCAGGCTTCTTCGTCAGGTCTGCCGTCGATCGTGATGCCGACCGGATCGATCTTTGGCACGCTGACGGCACGAGCCTTTTCGGGCGGTATCTCGACTTTGGAATTCCTTGTTAGCGTTGCCTGGGCGGTATTTCTCTCTGCCGCAACCGCGCCCGGGCTCGCGGAGGCGGCGACGGCAACTGCAGGAGCTGAGTTTGAGGTTGATCCTGGCTCTTCTCTAGTACGGGTCTGGGCATTCACGCAGACGGCCAGTAAGATAAAGATAAACACCGGGTAAGAATTCTTCATGACTGCACCTATCGAATGAAATAAAAAAATAGGGCCCACAAAATATGCTAACTAAAGCGCATTATTGTTCAGAAAGTTTTAAAATAAATGTCCGGAAAGAAAAACCGGACGTGAACTTTGTCAGTTTGAATTCATCGACGCAGAGCTTCGAACTACAAGCTTGCCCCCGCTAAAGTCGAAGTTGAATTGAGAGCCGCCTTTGCCAAGCCGCCAGGTATGCTCCCCCTCACGAACGATGTTGAGTCCTTCAGCCTCCACCTCGGTATTCGATACAAAACTGGCGTTCGAGTTCTCCGGCAGCGTCAGCGTTACGGTTCCATCATTCGCCTTGGCCGAAAGCTTCTTGAAGTCTCCTTCGAGGAACACGTCGCCGCATGCTGTCTGCGAATCAAAGTCACCTTTGAACCCGATAACGCGAACGCGCGCCTGGTTAGCTGAAAGATTCAAGTGGCCATCGACGTCTCGAACATTGATGGACTCATCTCCGCCCTTTAATTCGATATCGCCTGAAACTCCGTCGACACGTAACTCGCCATCCGTGACGATTTTCAAATTGGATTTTCTGGGGACGTAAACTTCGATCCGTACCCGCTCTGGTACGGGCTGGAACGTCGGCTCCACAAAGCTTCTGGCGGCGGCGTTGCTAACGACTTTCAGCGTAACGACCGAGTCCTTGCTCTCTTCGGTAACGGTCGCCGGTTGACCCCGCCGTCCGGCAACCTCTGTCACGACATATTGCACTTCCGATCTATCCCAGCCGCGCACACTAACCGAGCATCCTTTGGCTTCAATATTGACCTTCGGTGTTCCCTTGACAGGAAATGTGTTCCGTTTCTTTTCGACTGTCGGCGGTCCAGAAAACCAAACCGCCGGACGCATACGGTCCAGTTCGGCCCCCCTCTCCCTCATGCTTTCCTGTATATCCGCTCGAATCTTTTCACCGTCGATGTCGATCTTCATCTTTTCGAGCTTTTGCAGCTCGTCCATCTTGATCTTTTCTACTTGCGTTCCGACCGCCTCAATAGTTTTTTGCGCCTCTTTCATCGACTCTGCCATCTCCTTCCGGGATTCCCGCATCGCACGTGCCACTTCGCGATCAACCTTAGCGGCATTGGCGCCGCCCGATTCATCGTAGGTATTGTTATCCCAGTTTTCGTCGGCCTTTTTATTAGGGAGTAGATTGGTCGCAGGACTCGGAGATCGTCCATCGTTCTTACGTCCGATCGACAACTTCCCATTGACACTGTTCAGCTTGATCTGCGCTTCGCCCGTACCCACGCGACCGTACAAGTCACGGCCCACGTATTGACCTTTTCGCACCGGCAGTCCGAAGTCGTTCGAGATGTTTCCGTTCAACGAATCTGCTTTTATCGTCGCGCTTAAATCAGACGGAACGATCAGACTCACCGTACCGTTCACCGTACTCAGATTGATCTTGCTGCTGCTATCGACCCGATCAAAATCCGCGGTGACCGTTCCGTTCACAGTTGAAAGATTTGCAGCACCCCGAAGATTCGTTGCGACGACGTTGCCGTTCACAGCTGATACCTTCGTCACGTTCGTAAAATTCGCGACGGTGACCGAACCATTCACGGTTTCGATCTCATTTAGGACAGCGGCACGCGGCACGAAGAGTCGAAATTCGACGTCGAGTCTGCGGTTTCGGTTCTCGCTACGTTTGTCATTCCACTTCCAACTCTTATAGTCCGCTTCTACCCTGAAAGAATCCGGTGTTGAATCCACTCTTATGTCGACGTCTGCCAAAGTCTCTTTGCTGTCGGCTATCTTTGTCGCCTCGAGCCTTACTTCGTTGGAATCCCACGCCTCTACCGAGATCGATCCGTTCACATTGGACACGCTTACATTGCCGTTTTTCGAGAGCGGGTACGTCTGCTCGAATTTTTCTATCTCGTCGGAGACGATAGCCCTTGCCGCTCGAACGGGCGGACTGGTATGCTGCGACTGATTTAGAGCCTGATCACCATTCGATGAAAACAATAATCCGGCGAATACTAATGAATATAACCAACTCATAAACGCATCTCCTTAACGCAGTTCTGCGCGGGGTGTTCCCTATCTAAATCTAATACACCGCGTTAAGCCGATTCATGACAATTATTTTCTGATTTAAGTGACACTCTGTTGAACCATGGGTTCAGGCTTCAAAGCTCGGATTCACACGAGTACTGTCGATAACTTTGCAACATGTACGGGACTTGGATGCATCTCTACAAGGCCACCTTAAACAGTTTGACGCAACACCTTTCCTTTTAATTGCAAAATGTGACGAGGCGAGTCTAAATGGAACCGGAACGCATTCATTTTACTGCTGGAGGCGACAGAACGAGCGCCCAAAACGAGCAATTTTACATCTTACAACCCTTTTGATAACGTATAGGGTTTAATTGGCGAGGGCGCCCGCGAGGAACGTGATGAACTTAAAAAAAACCCGGCTGCATATCTTGCGTCAGGCGGAAGATCTTACCGCGAAGGCAAGGACCGGCGTGTCTCTTCACTGTCACACCGAGCACTCAAAGGAGATGCTTGACTTCGTCCCGCATTACGCTGAAAAGCTTCCGATCATTTCGATATTCTGGCGAAAAGAACAAGACAAATACCGTGCAAAAGAAGGTAAGGAAATAGATTTTTCGACCGCTTACTGGTCTCCGCCGCTTACGCCAAATGCGGTTTACGATATCGAAAAGAGCCAGATCAACGGCGTGGGCCTTGAGGCGATCGTTTCCCTCACCGACCACGACAGCATCGACGCAAATTTTCAGGTCAACGCGCAAGACGACACGGCTCGAGCGCCCATTTCCCTCGAATGGACCGTTCCGTTCGATTACGGTTTCTTTCATGTAGGCGTCCACAACCTGCCGAACGATCGAGCGATTGATATCACCAAGTCGCTGCTGGACGTTACTTTTGTCGAAGAGAACCACACGGACGAAAAGCTGACAGAGGCGTTCGCGATGCTGAACGAGCTTCCCGGCGTTCTTGTTATTTTGAACCATCCGCTGTGGGACATCGAAATCGTCGGTAAGCAGCGGCATGACGCTCTGTTGAAGGAATTTATCAAGCGGCACGGCCGCTGGATACACGCATTTGAAATTAACGGCTTTCGATCATGGTCGGAAAATAAGTCCGTTATCGAAATGGCAGAAGCTCTCGGGATACCCATCGCAACGGGCGGCGACCGGCACGGCTGCAAACCAAATACGGTGATCAATCTGACGAACGCCGACACGTTCGAAGAATTTGTGAACGAGATACGTATCGAAAAACGGAGCGAAGTTGTCATGATGCCGGAATATGAGCATCCGCTTCATTCGCGCCAGCTTCAGTCGTTCGCCGAGATCCTGAGTCATTATCCTGAGTTTGATGATGGCCGACAGCGGTGGTTCGATCGAGTCTTCTTTGATAACGGCGACGGAGTCGGGGTTCGGAATCTGGCGTCACATGGGTGGCGTCTTGGCGGACCGAAATGGCTTCGAGCGGCGATCTGGACGCTCGGCTTTCTCGGCAGTCCGCGCATGCGGCCGTTTTTCCGAGTCGCCCGAAAAAAACGGGACCGCGTTCCACGCGATGCTTCGAAGACAGTATTCGAAATCCCGGAGCTGGAAGAGATTTCGAGAAGCGTTCCGCAAGAAAGCGCTTCATAGAATTTTTTGGAAATTGGAAAGATTATGCGGCGGGACTATTCCCGCCATTTTTTAGTTGCAGGTTAATTTTGTGGAAGATTCTTTACGCGTCGCGTATTTCCCCGACTCATTTCTCGAAGTGAATGGCGTTGCAATGACTAGCAACAGGCTTGTTTCGTTCGCAAAGAAGCGCGGGCTTCCGTTCATAAACGTCCACGCCGGCCCCAAGACCGAATCGGTTACGGACGGAAATTTCACTTCGTTGTCTTTAAAGCGGTCTTTTGCTTCGTTCGAAATGGACGAGGGCCTCCATTACGATCCGTTCTTTCAGAGGCACGCCGGGTTCGTCCGCCGCGAGCTTGAAAAGTTTCGGCCGGACGTGTTTCACATCACTGGCCTCAACGATGTAAGCATCCTTGGGGCGTATCTCGCCTGGAAAATGGACGTCGCACTTGTCGGCTCGTGGCATACAAACTTGCACGAATATGCCGCAACCCGCCTCCGTGCGACGCTCAGCTTTTTACCAAAGAAACCTGTCTATAGTATGACGGCATTTCTCGAGAGGAAGATCCTCGACGGAGCAAAACTGTATTACAAAATGCCCCAACGGCTTCTCGCTCCGAATCAGGAACTTATCGACATGCTCGAGGCAGGCACCGGCCGAAAGGCGCACCTGATGATCCGCGGCGTCGATACAGAACTTTTCTCACCACACAAGCGGACCGCCGATGACGGGATCTTTCGATTCGGCTTTGTCGGACGTCTTCGGGCTGAAAAGAACGTGCGATTGCTCGCCGAGCTCGAAAAACGCCTTCTCGCCGCCGGGAAAAGCAATTTCCATTTCCTTATCGTTGGCGAAGGCAACGAGAGGGGTTTTCTCGCCGAGAACATGAAGACGGCGGAATTGCCGGGGTTCCTGGAAGGCAAGGCGTTGTCGGAGGCGTACGCAAATATGGACGTTTTCGTTTTTCCTTCCGACACAGATGCGTACGGTAACGTAGTGCAAGAGGCGAATGCGTCCGGCGTACCGTGTATCGTTACTGATCAAGGCGGGCCAAAGTTTATCGTTCAGAAAGGCGATACCGGATTTGTGGCGAAGAACCTTGATGATTTCGTGAAACACTCGATCGAGTTGATCGACGATCCGGAAAAGCTTGCGAGAATGAAGAAGATGTCGCTCGATTTTGCGATGACAAGATCGTGGGATTCGGTCTTCGAGACCGTGTATGAAACGTATAGAGAGGCCAAGGACTACCTTGCGGATGTACGGCGACGCCAAAAAGCGGCTAAGATGCAAGCAGACTCGCATGCCTAGAAAGCGTCCGCTCCGATTACTCTATGCCGGAAGATCAAGTCCTAAAATGTGCCAGCTGTGACGCAGACCTCGCTGTAACTCCGGCGGCCGCGGAGATCGTCTGCGGAGTTTGCGGGACGCTGCAGTTAATTGAAAAGCACGGCGGTTTCAGCGAAGTGGTTGAGAATTCCCCGGCTCCGCATCGGGTCATTGATGTCTTCCGATATCTCGTACGCCACCCGATCGAGATGCTGATCTGGCGTTGGAATTGGAAGGCCGCGCTTTTCAGCGGTGTGCTGCGAAGCATGATCTATCTCTTCACGCACTTGAAAGAAGGCTGGCGCGCGGCTCTCGGTGCAATGTCTGTCGAATTCTTTTTTCGGCTGGTCGTTTCAGGTGCGAGCGGTTCGCTTGTCCAGGCATTTCATAATGCTGCCCCGGTCTGGCTCGCGACCCTTTGCATAATGATCATGCTGCCGGCGTTCAGCCACATGATCGAATTCACACTGCATACGCTGAACGGTGATGTAAATAAAGGCAAAGCGATCGTTATCTCGATCAGTTTCTCGATAATTTCCGCAATATTCAATTTGTTCGCGATGCGCCGGGACGCACTCCTGGTAAAAGACGCGCGGGCCCAATCGCTCGGCCAGGATCTTATCAAACTGCCGAAGATCGTCGGTGAGTTTGTCTTCTATCCCTTTGTTTGGTTTTGGAATCGGAACAAAAAGAAAGCCATTGCCACTTCTGATGAGCTTCCCCCAAGCTCGGATCTGGCTAACCGCGAATCGTAAATTGAGCCCGCCCTGATGAAGTCAGTCCACATTACCAACTACTATCACAAGAACTCGGGCGGCATCAGCACTTCCTACAACAACCTGCTTGCCGCCGCCGGACGTCTCCGCAGACATGTGCGGTTGATCGTACCCGGTGAACACGAGGCCGTGGAAGACGTCAACGAGTTCGCAAAAATTTACTACGTGCCGGCTAAGTATTCGCCGCTGTTTGATAAGCGTTATCGGATAATGATGCCCTGGCAGTACATGGTCAAGGATTCGATCATTCGAAGGATCCTGCTCGAAGAAAGACCCGACTTGATCGAGGTGACCGACAAATACACTCTCAGCCTGTTGGGCGTGATGATTCGCACAAATAATTTCAAGAAGCTCGGACGGCCGATCCTGGTTCACTTCTCGTGCGAGAGAATGGATGACAACGTTGGTTCGTTTCTGACTCGCGGTAGTCTGGGGAAATGGTTCGCGAGACGTGTGATCGGAAATTACACGATCCCTAATTTCGATTATCACATCGCGAATTCGACATACACCGCTGAAGAATTTTACGAGTCGCTTTCCGCGGAAAAGAACAAGAACCGAAGCGACGCATTTCTAAACCTGTGCTGGCGATTTTTCAAAGCGCCTCGCGTTCCGGCCGAGGAACGCATTTTCGTCTGTCCTCGGGGTGTAGATTCGGTTTTGTTCTCACCCGAACGAGAGTCCGAAGACATAAAGCGTGAGATGCGCGATCGGGCCGGGATTCCGCGGGACGCAACCGTTTTGCTGTACGCTGGCCGCATCTCTCCGGAAAAGAATGTTGGTTTGCTGGTCGATCTGATGAAAATTCTGGCTGGCGATTCTGATCACGATTTCCGTCTGCTGGTCGCCGGTGCGGGGCCACAGAGCGAATGGCTTTCGACGCAGGGTGACAAACACGCTCCGGGAAAGATCAAACTCCTGGGACATCTGGAGAAGGAAGCTCTCGCGGATTATTACGCGAACGCCGACGTTTTCGTCCATCCGAATCCCAAAGAACCGTTTGGCATCGCACCTCTCGAGGCAATGGCCTCCGGCGTCGCGACCGTTGCACCTAACGCGGGTGGGATATTGTCCTACGCAACGAACGAAAACGCATGGCTTGTCGAACCGACCGGTGAAAAGTTTGCTGCGGCAGTACGCGAGATCGTCAATGATCCAGAGCTACGCCAACGGAAGATCGATAATGCGTTGGCGACGGCCCGCGCCAACACACGGGAAGCGTCGACCGATCGCCTGTTTGCGACCTACGACAGAATATACGAACATTTTCAAGAGCACAGACATCTCTTCGTCGATATCGACGCTGCGAAAAATTTTGATTTTGTGGACGAGGTCTTATCTGACCACTGATAGCTGACAACCGATAACTGATAACTGATCACTGTCCACCGACCACTGACAAGACCATGCTTGAGCTAGTTTTTGCAAATCTAAAGGTCCGGCCGTTTCGCACATTCATCAGCGTCATCGGCGTCGCGCTCGGTGTCGTTCTGATCGTACTTTTCACCGGCCTTGCACGAGGCATGACCAACGATATGGCGCGCCGGGCTTCGAACTGGAAGGCCGAGATCGTCTTCACACGTGCGGGAGCTATGGAGCTTACCAGCTCAAACGCATCCGTGAGCACGACTTATGCGCTGCGCCTTCGGGAAATCGACGGGGTTCAATCCACTGTACCCGTTATTCGATACATCACCCCTGACACTTCGGGGAGATGGGGCTTGAAACAGATCGACGGAGTCGATTGGGAACCGTTCGCCGAAATGAACGGAATGGAATTGGTCGACGGCCGCGCTCCCACGGCGAACGACGAGGTCGTTTTGGACGAGCGCCAGATTCGCGATGACAACGTGAAACTCGGCGACACCACCGCGCTGTTCGGACGCGATTACAAAGTCGTGGGGATCTTCTCGCCCCCGTCGGGCTCGCGGATAAAAATGTCGCTGCCGGCGATGCAGGAGATTCTCGAAGCCCCCGGAAAATGCACTTACATTCTGGTGAAACTAAAAGACGGATCCGATGTCGATGCGGTTGCCGCGAGAATTAATGAGGCCTTGCCGGGCAACAAGATTAACCTGACCCGTGATCTCGTCATCGACGCCCAGGAACGCGTCCCCGCACTCAATACTTTTCTTCGCGTTCTCGTCGGCCTCGGCGCATTTGTCAGCACGATCTTCGTCCTGCTTTCGATGTACACGACCGTCACCGAGCGTCGAAAGGAGATCGGTATTTTGAAATCGCTGGGTGCTTCGAAAGCTTTCATCGTTCAAGCGATCGAAGGCGAAGCTTTCATGATCGGGGTGCTCGGCGTTCTGCTCGGCCTCGCGGTTTCCGCGGTCGTTTCGTTCGGTATCGGACGCGTCTTCGAGCTTACATTCGAATTCAATGCCGGTTGGGTCATCACTGCGATCGGGATCGCAATCGCGGGAAGTCTTTTCGGAGCTCTCTATCCCGCGCTCCGCGCCGCGTCGATCGATCCTGTCGAAGTCATGGCGAATGAGTGACTCCACCGCCGAGACGCAAAGACGCCGAGATAAGACGAGCTTCCGGATTTGGAAATCGCTAAGTACTCACTCAGCGTCTCGGCGTCTCGGCGGTTAAGAATCAACTTCGATGACAACACTCCGAGCCGCCGTTCAAAACGAGAGCATCTCGTCGAAACAGGGTTTGCTGCAAAGATTGTTCGCCGCTTGGTTCGACGCATTCGTTTATAACCAGATCTGGGAAGATCCGCGGGTGGATCTTCAGGCACTGCAGCTCGATGGCGATTCGCGGGTCCTTACGATCTCGTCCGGCGGGTGCAATGCACTCAATTACCTACTGGAAAATCCCGCATCCGTGACAGCCGTCGATCTCAATCGCCATCATATTTATTTGTTGAATCTCAAGCTCGCGGCTTTGAAACACTTGCCGACTTACGAGAAGTTCTTTACTTTTTTTGGCGAAGGCCGAGGTGCGGACACGGGTTCGGATTACCTGAGGTACATTGTCTGCGAGTTGGACCGATGTACGCGTGACTTTTGGGAATCGAATACTCTGCTCGGCGGCGTGCTTTATGGCGATCGAATTAGTTTCTTCCGAGATGCAGGCCTTTATGATCATTCACGCAACGGCTATTTCCTGCGCTTTTTTCATTGGCTTACCCGTCGCTTCGGCTACCGGATCGACGAAGTACTGAAGGCCCGTACGCTTGAAGAGCAGGTCGTACTTTATGAAAAGCATATCGCCCCTTTCTTCGATACCCGGATCGTCAAACTGATCGGCAAACTCCCTCTTACGTCGTTCGGTCTGGGCATCCCGCCGCAGCAATACGACGAATTGAAGCGAGAGTTGGCGCGCGGTCACACGATCATCGACATCTATCGCGATCGCGTCAGACGTCTCGCATGTGATTTTCCAATAGAGGATAATTATTTTGCATGGCAGGCGTTCGCAAGGAAATACGACACTAAAGGTCGCCGAGCCATTCCGGAATATTTGAAAGAAGAGAACTTCGACATGCTGCGGACGAACGCCGACCGCCTTACAACAAAAGTCGGATCTGCAACCGAAGAGATCAGGAGCAACCCTAAAGACACTTTTAATCGATTTGTTTTTCTCGACGCACAGGACTGGATGGACACGGAGACGATCAATGATCTTTGGACGGCGATCATCGAAAAAGCTGAATCTGGCTCGCGAATTATCTTTCGCACAGCCGGAACTGCGTCTCCACTGGAAGCCGGTTTGACGGAAGAACTCCGAAGCAGGTTTGTTTACGAAAAAGAATTGTCGGAAAATCTGTTCAAAGAAGATCGTTCATCGATCTACGGCGGCTTTCATCTTTATGTGATGAATTAGCCACAGAGGACACCGAGGGATTTGTTAGTGCTGTTCTGGTTCCCACGTTTCGAGACCTTTTTTTGCAAGGAGAAACAGGGACGCACTGAAATCACGGAATAACCCAGTCGGTTTTCTCTGTGTGCTCTGTGGCAAAAATTAGTCAACATGTCAGATACTTTTGAAAAAATGGATCGCATGTATCATCTCCAGCGGCATTTCTACGACTTCACGCGGAAGTACTATCTGCTCGGGCGTGATCAATTGCTGCGCGAGATGAACGTGAAGCCGGGTGAGACCGTTCTCGAGATCGGATGCGGCACGGGACGAAACCTTGTCGTTCTTGCGAAACGGCATCCGGACGCGCATTTTTTCGGGTTGGATGCCTCGGCTGACATGCTGGAGATGGCTGACGAGAAGATCGATTCGGCTCGACTTAGGAATATCACGCTGGCCCATGTGCTCGCCGACGAGTTTTATTACGTCAACACATTTGAGCTGACGGACCGCTTCAACAAGATCTTTTTCTCGTACTCGATATCAATGATTCCCGACTGGCGTGCCGCGATCGACAATGCACTCAGTAATCTCAGACCCGGCGGCGAGCTTTTCATCGTCGATTTCTACGACCAAGAAGATCTTCCGCGAACTTTTAGAAAAATGCTTCAGAACTGGCTAAGGGCATTCCACGTCCAGTTCTGGAACGATTTGCTTCCGTATCTCGGGACGCTGGAGACTAAAGGACTGGTTAGATTACAAGTTACACCTATCTACAAACGCTACGGATTTATCGCCCGGTTGGAGAAGGTTTAATCGGTCGCCGACCGGAGAAAAGGACAATGAAAGTAACTAGAAAACACGCCTTCTCAATTGGCCTTGTGGGCGGGCTAGGATTATTTGTAGTTGCAAACCTCATAACCTATCCGATGTCTAGAAGCCTTCGCCTCTCTCCGAAGCTCGGCCTCTTGGATGATGGATATGCCTCAGGCTTTCCTTTCGCGTTCTACTTCGTATGGGATGGAGTTCCGCGCGAGAGTGCATTTGTGTTGATCGAGTTAGTTCTCAATCTGTCAATTGCCGTGGTATGTAGTTTTGCGATCGGACTTTTGTTTAAGAAGATTCTCGGTAAACCGGTACGGGAATCGAGTAACGGCCAAACGCAACGGCGGGAATCTTGAAGCTAGTGGAAGGAATTCGACCAGTGATGTCGCCAAAGGCGACAGACATTAAAGCCTAGGGTGGAGTGAGCGAAGCGAACGAAACCCTAGGTACGAATCGAAAACTCGACAGTCGCTGAAGGCGACGAACAGCTCAATCCCAACAGTATCTTTCATCGAACTCTACGTCATATCTGCGACACAGTTCACGAAACTCGTCTTCGTAGCTCTGCGTTTGGTGATGAATTTTCTGATTCTCAATATATCTCGTAACTTCAGGCACCTGAGACTGGCCGATCGAAAAGGCACCATAACCGCGCTGCCAGTACAAATTGGGAACTCCATTCCTTTTTCCCCAACTCGACGAATCGCGTTTCATATCGCCAATCAGTTCCGACACATTGTTCCGACCTAGAGAGACGAGGAAGTGCGAATGGTTCATTGTTCCATTCGCGATTATTAGGCGTGCGTCGTTGCCCTTGACGATGCCGCTGATATACCGGTATAAGCCGGCTTCCGCTTTCCGGATTATCAAGTCAGCTCTGTTCTTTGTTGAAAAGACAATGTGAACCAGTATCTTGACTAGCGATTGTGGCATGGGAGATTGTGCGTCGCTTTCAGCGACGGATATGTGTGTTGATCTAGCCTAGGGTTCCGTTCGCTTTGCTCACTTCACCCTAGGCTTTAATGTCGGTCGCCTTCGGCGACATCCGATTAGTTACGAACGTGGGCAGTGACATCATTCTTACATTCGCAAGCTGTACACGTCTTAAATTGTTCTTAAATTTCTTTTCTGTCGTTTAATGTGAGTTGCTCTCAACGACGAGTGTTGGCTTGGACTACCTAGTTGGCTACTCATTCCAGAGTTAGGACCTGTTTGGGGCTCGGTTCTGGTGAATTTCTTTGACCTTGTTTCACAGATGACATATAGTCTTACGTACGGCGAGAACCGAGATGCGACACCTGAGTTTAGTAAAAAATCTATCCCGCCTAAAGGAAGAGCAAAAATACTCGGATGAAATTTTGCTCGAATCCATCGGGCTTGCTATTACACGCGGGACATTAAATGAGTTCGCGGGCACATCGGGCCGGACCAGTCTTTTGCTGTCGCTGCTTTCGAAATTGACCCGAGAAGGAGAGATCTGCGCGGTGGTCGATTCGGGCAACAGTTTTGATCCCTGCTCGGCTGTTTTAGCCAAGGTCGAGATTGAAAATCTGTTGTGGGTGAAATGCGGGGGCAATATCGAACATGCATTTATGGCTGCGGATTATCTCGTTCAAGCAAAAGGCTTCGGCGCCGTGTGGCTGAATTTGAACGGCGTCCCGAAATCTCAACTGAGATTCGTCCCCCGGACATTTTGGTACCGATACCGCAACCGGATAAAAGAAACCCCCACGCTGCTTCTTGTCACAGCCGAAGAACCTGTGGCGGGTTCGGCCTCACAGGATGCGTTCGTTTTTTCACGTGAGCGTGTTGTCTGGTCCGGCGTTGGCCGATTCAAACTGCTGCGCGAATTTCATCTCAGCCTTCATTCGCGAAAAAAGTTTTATGGAAAGCCTCTGATGGTGAAAACAGAGCGGGATTATGAAGAGATTTGATGGTTGTTGCCGCGTCGGCGTCTAGTGAGATCGGATGTCGCGTCAGCGGCAATTACATTTAGCCGTGGGCCTTAGCCCACGGTTGGTCGGAAAGAAAACCGCGTCGCGTCAGCGACACTCGGATATTCGACCGTCGCTACGCGACGGAATTTGTTTACTTTACATTCCGTGGGCTGAAGCAGCCCACGGCTAAACTCGGGTGATCGCTACGCGATCAAGACGGGTTTTCGAAGACATGAAGCTCTACGCCTGCATAATTTCACCGGATGTAAAACGCGATCGCGACGCGCTGCTGTTGGTCGCGCGGCAGTTTTCCTACAGCATCGAGATGTTGGAAGACGGCATTCTGTTCGATGTAAGCGGGCTGCAAAATCTGATCGGTGACGCGAACAAGATCTCGCAGACAATTCTTGTCGAGCTAAAAACGAATTCGATCTCCGGCAGCGTCGCCGTCGCGGACACGATCGACACGGCAATGTTATTGGCTCGTGAGGGACTTCAAGACGAGAACATTTCTTCCAATCCAAAATCTAAAATCCAAAATCCAAAATCGTTTTCTCAGCTTCCCCTTACACATTTGCTCGAAGCCGATACTCTGAATGTTTTTAACGACCTTGGTATAAAAAGCATCCGCGATCTGACACAGATCCCGGCAGATGAATTGATCACGCGTTACGGCCAGCAGTTCAAACGCGTAATTGATGTCATCGAGCAAAAGGGCAGCCGCTTGCTGACGCCTAACGCGAAGGAAAACAAAGTGAGTTGGGACCACCAGCTCGACTTCCCTGTCGATGATTTCGAACAGCTCATTTTTATTCTCAATCACGGTCTCGACCGGCTTCTGACGCAAACCTCGCGTTACGGTTTCAGCACCGAACAGCTGGATATTTTTTTCCGGCTGCAAAATAAAACCGAGCGGACATACGAGATCAAAACTTCATTTCCAACCCTTGAAAAAACATTCTGGCTAAAGCTGATCAACCTGCGTATCTCGCTCGACCCGCCGGAATCGGAGATCGTCGCAATTAGCGTTACTTCTCATTTCGCACCGCCGCGGCCAGCACAACAAGGGTTGTATGCCGTGACGCGCCCTGATCCGGAGCGGTTGCTGCTGACGGTGAACAAGCTCAAAAAACTGGTCGGTGAAGAGAATGTCGGTGTCCCGGTTTTGCTGGATCAACGACTCGAGAAAGCGTTCGCTCTCGATGCGGATGCGATGCCCGACGGAAATGCGGAACGCGGAACGCGGAATGCGGAATCTTCTTTGAATGCGGAACGCGGAATGCGGAACGTGGAATCTGAGACTCACACTCTCATAGATTCTGCCCAGAATTCTGGCTTAGACGATGCCGCGAATTCCGCATTCCGCGTTCCGCATTCCGCATTCCGCATTCCCGTTATCGCCTTCAGCTATTTCAATCCGCCGGTCCCGGCCGAGGTTTTGATCCGCGACAAACAACTGATCTTTCTCCGCACACAATATTTCAACGGCCATGTAACAAAATACAGCGGCGTTTGGAAAGCCAATTCGAAGTGGTGGGACAAATCATGGAAGGCTCAGGAATGGGATGTCGAGATCGAAGGTCATGGAGTGTATCGCCTTTGCAAGGTGAACAAGGATTGGTTTCTGGCCGGTGAATATGATTGAAGCACCGAAGGTGCGAAGTAATTTAGCCAGGGGCAACGCCCCTGGAAAATGGTCCGGTAATAAAGGAGCCGCAACGCGGCGGAGTAAATTGCCGGTGATTTTTACGACGCACCGTTGGTGCTTGACATTCAAATGCGTTGATTCCAGGGCCGTTAGCCCTGGCTAAATTACGACCGCACCTTTGGTGCTAAGAATTCAGAGGATGCTCAATTATTTGAACGCGGATGAACCAGATCTGACGGAAAAAGCCGGATAGATTTTTCAGATCCGCCCTAATCCGCCTGATCCGCCAAATCCGCGTTCAAAAAAACCGTTTTGCCTAAATGACTTTCCACGAATTACACACACGATCGGCTTTTAGTTTTCTGTCTTCGGGGTCGATGCCGCAGATGCTGGTGCAGCGCGCCGCCGATCTGGGGATTCCGAGCATCGCTCTGCTTGATCGCGACACAGTTGCCGGAGCGGTCAGATTTCATTTAGAAGCAAAAGAGCAAGGCATAAAAGCCATCATCGGTGCCGAGATCACGATGGATGACGGCAGTCTTTTGCCGCTCGTTCCGGTGAATCTGCACGGCTATCAAAACCTCAGCAAGCTGATCACGACCGTCAAACTGCGTCACAAAAAAGGTGAGCACTTCGCGACGCGAAAAGATATCGAAGAACACTCGGCCGATCTTCTTTGCTTCACCGGCGGAGCCGATGGCTTTATGCACCAAAGCATAAAGAACGGCCGTGGACAGGCCGATATAGCCTGGCTGAACTATGTCTTCGAGAAACGACTGTATGTCGAGCTGCAGCGGCACTACCTGCGCAGTGAAGAGGATATGAACCTGCGACTTCTCGGGTTGTCGCATAAACTTCACATCCCCGTATTTGCGTCGAACGGCGCCTATTATGCCGACGAACACGATCGCGAGCTCTACGACGTTTTCACATGCATAAAAAACCATTGCACGATCTACGAAGCCGGCAAGCTGCTTTCGGAAAACAGCGAGCGTTATCTGAAATCGGAAAAGCAGATGGGCGAGCTGTTCGAAGATTGTCCCGAGGCGATCGATCAAACCAACGAAATCGCCTCTCGCATAAATTTTTCGATGGATGAGCTTTCTTATAATTTCCCGGATTATAAAGTTCGACCCGGCGAGACGATGGATTCCGTGCTTCGTGCAAAGGCCATCGAGCGCTCGGTCGATCGCTATCGTCATTGTCCGTGGCCGCTGAGATCGCAGGTCATTTCGCGACTCGAAAAAGAGTTTCGCGTGATCGAGATGAAAAAGCTCGCGGGTTATTTCCTGATGGTTTCCGATATCTCCGATTTCTGCCGGGATGAGAAAATCCTTTCCCAAGGCCGCGGGTCGGCGGCGAATTCGGTTGTTTGTTACGCGCTTGGCATCACTGCGGTCGAACCGATCGCCAATAAACTTTTGTTCGAACGCTTCTTGTCCGAAAAGTACGAGCATTATCCCGACATCGATATCGATCTTCCATCCGGTGACGATCGCGAGAAAGTGATCCAGCACGTTTACGGAAAATACGGTTTACGAAGTGCGGGAATGACGGCCAATGTCATCAGCTATCGCGGCAAATCTGCTTTGCGTGAGGTGGGCAAAGCGTTCGGATTCGAGGAACAGATGCTCGGCCATCTATCCAAGCTCAACTCCCATTACGAGATCTTCACCGGCGACGAGCTGCACGCCCGTTTAAAGGAAGATGGTTTCGATCCGGCGGACAGCCATCGGCTTCGTAAATTTACCGAGATGTACTCGCGGATCCTGGATTACCCGCGTCATCTTGGCCAGCATTCCGGCGGTATGGTCGTATCGTGGGAAAGACTGGATGGGATCGTCCCGATCGAGCCCGCGTCGATGGCGGACCGCCGCATCATTCAATGGGACAAAGATGACTGTGAAGCATTAAAGATAGTAAAGATCGATCTGCTCGGGCTCGGGATGATGGCCGTTCTTCGAGATACGATCACGCTTATCCGCGAACAGCACGGCGAAGAGATGGACCTTTACAAGATCCCGCATGACGACGACAAAGTTTACGAGGCATTGCAGAACGCCGATACGGTCGGGATGTTTCAGGTCGAGAGCCGCGCACAGATCGCATTCCTGCCAAAATCGAAACCGCGCAATTTTTACGACATCGTCGTCCAGGTCGCGATCATTCGTCCGGGCCCGATCGTCGGCAACATGCTCAAGTCCTACATCGCACGGCGTCAGGGATTTGAAGCCGTGACATATCCTCATCCCTCGCTGAAACCGACGCTCGAACGAACGCTCGGAGTCCCTCTGTTTCAGGAACAGCTTCTCAAAATAGCAATGGACATCGCCGGTTTCACAGGCAGCCAGGCCGAAGAGCTGCGGCGTGCGATGGGATTCAAACGGCCGGACCGGAGAATGGAGCAGATCGAAGCAAATCTGCGGGCCGGAATGACGCGGAACGACATCAATCAGGCGACACAGGATACGATCGTGAATTGCGTCAAGGCATTCGCCAACTATGGCTTTCCCGAATCGCACGCATTCAGCTTTGCCCTGCTGGCATACGCCTCGGCATATTTTATGGTGCATTACCGGGCGTGTTTTATGACGGCGATGTTCAATAACTATCCGCTCGGATTCTATTCCGCCGCGACACTCGTGAAAGACGCACAGCGTCACGGATTGCATTTCCTGCCCATCGATATCAATCGTTCGGACTATTTGTTTACGGTGCAGACAGAAGTCAGAACCGGGAGTGGTAGCGACCGGGTAACCCATGAGAAACAAGTTCGTGTTGGTTTGAAATACGTACGGGGGTTGAGAGAAGAGATCGGGATGAAAATTGTTGAGGAGCGCCAACAAAACTCCCCTCCTTGTTTAGGAGGGGTGGCCGAGGCTTTGCGAGGACGGGGTGCTAGTTCAGAAGAATCTGATTCTTGTTTGACTACCACCCCGTCAGCCGAAGCGGCTGCCACCCCTCCTAAACAAGGAGGGGAGCTTGCTGGTACCGAATCGCAATCCGCAGTTCCGTATGCCTCGATCGACGACCTCATCCGCCGCGTTCCCGAGATAAACAAACGCGAGATCCGTGCGCTGAGTCTCGCCGGTGCGTTGAACTTTGACGGCACGGTCCATCGACGCGAAGCGTTGTGGCAATCGGAGCTGGCGATTCAGCCCGCAGGTGAGTTGTTTGATCGCGGATTGCGGATTGCGGCCTCTTCGATTGCGGATTGCGGATTGCGGATTGCGGATTTCGTAGATCCGGCTTCAGCAGATTCGGGCCAAACTTTTTCTCCCGAAGATAACAAAACGAAATCCGCAATCCGCAATCCGCAATCCGCATTTTTGACCCGGATGGAGGGCCTCGAGCTCGTTGACGCGGATCTTCGCAAGACGGGCATCTCGATCGGAAAACATCCGATGGCATTCATCCGGGACGAGATGACCAAGCTTGGCATTCTCACCGCACACCAAAGTAAATATCTCAAAAAAGGACAGGTTGTGTCGGTCGCCGGTGCGGTCATCATCCGACAGCGTCCGATGACGGCAAACAACGTCGTCTTCATCACACTTGAAGACGAAACCGGCTTTTCGAATTTTGTCGTCATGCCCGACATGTTCGAACGCTTTCGTGCCGTCATCAATCAAAGCAGCTTTTTGATAATCCGCGGTATTTTTGAAGAACGAGGAATGCTGAAGGCAATCAGCTTCAAACCTTTGAACGACCTCCGAACCGAGGTCGTCTCACACAATTTCCGGTAATATGGGCTCCGCGGCACATTGGTCAGGCCAGAAATTTAGCAACTCGATGAGGTTCTTGTAAGATCTTGACTTCTTTGCGACTTAGCGTCTTTGCGGGAACCTCTCTCCCGCAAAGACGCTAAGTCGCAAAGAAGAACAGGTCACCTTTTCCGGCCAAAGATGGTCAACCCTATTCCACCAAGAATAAGCGCCGACGCGATCAACAGATGCCTCGTCATCGCCTCGGACAGAAGCATCACGCCACCGAACGCGGCGATGACCGGAACCGCGAGCTGGAGGACGGCAGCCCGCGTCGCAGTGTGATGCTTGAGCGCCGCATACCAGACGGTGTAGCCGACGCCAGATGCTATCGCACCGGAAAGAACGGCAAGGACGATCCCACGAGTCGAAAGGTGTATCTGAGAAAAAAACGGAACGGCTGCGATCGCGATCATCGGGACCGCGCGGATAAAGTTCCCGGTCGTCTCAGCTAACGGATCGCCACTTCCCTTTCCCCGCAATGTATAGACACCCCACGCAACGCCCGCTGCCGCCATCAGGCTCGAAGCGAATACCGGTGGTGAGGTTAATCCTGGAAACACAAGATATGTCAGTCCGCCAACCGCGATGAGAAGCCCGAGCCATTCCAGACTACGAGGCCGCTCGCCGCGAAAAAGAGCGACGGCGATCATAGTAAATTGAACCGAGCTGAAAAGGATCAGCGCACCGGTCGCGGCGGTGAGGCCGATATACGCGAATGAAAAACAGATCGCGTACGCAAAAAGGAAAAACGCGGAAACCCAAGTCCCACGCTTCACATTTGAGCTTTTCCCTTTACCGAAAAAATAACTAATGAGGATCAACGCGACCGCTCCGGACGCGAGACGCACAATCGTGAATCCCGCCGCATCCGCCTCGCCGCCACGCAACGCCATCCGGCAAAGAATGGAATTAAATGCGAACGCAACAAGCGCGAACGTTGTGTAGCCGATGATCTTGATCACGATATGCGGAACCGGTTCCGAATAGATTCTAGTTTCTAGATACGAGATCTTAGATGAGTCGTGAAACTAGAATCTCGAATCTAACATCTCGAATCTATTCGGAAATATTTCCTTCTTTCCGCTCCGGCCTCAGATGCGGGAACAAAATGACGTCGCGGATGGAGCGCTTGTTCGTCAGCAGCATCACGAGACGATCGATGCCGATACCGATGCCGGCCGCGGGTGGCATGCCGTACGAGAGGGCTCGGATGTAATCTTCGTCGAGCACCATCGCTTCCTCGTCGCCGCGTTCGCGTTCGGACATTTGATCAACGAAACGTTCGTACTGTTCCCTTGGATCGTTCAGCTCCGAGAATCCGTTCGCGACCTCCATACCGTTAATGAAAAGCTCGAACCGCTCGGCAACATTCGTATTTTCAGGTGAAGCTTTTGAAAGAGGCGATATCGATTTTGGGAAGTCGATGATGAATGTCGGCTGAATAAGTGTTGGTTCGACGTTCTCCTCGAACGCTTCCAATAGCGCTGAGTCACTTAACACAACACCCTCGCTACCGCTCGGGTTTCCGCCTGCCTGGTCAACCGCCTCACGCATGCTAACGCGACGGAACTTACTAAAGTCGATCTCGCTCCCTTCATACTCGACCTTCAACCCACCCGTCGCCTTCTGAACAGATTCGCGAATCAACTCCTCGCCAAAATCCATCATCCCGCTGACATCCATGTATGCGCAGTAGAATTCGAGCATGGTGAATTCCGGATTGTGCTTGTACGAGATGCCTTCGTTGCGGAAGTTGCGGTTCAGCTCGTATACCTTTTCAAAACCGCCGACGACGAGCCGCTTCAGATAAAGCTCAGGTGCGATGCGGGCATACAAAGTGATGTCGAGCGCGTTGTGATGGGTCTCGAACGGCGTCGCCGCGGCACCGGTTGCTTTTGGCGTGAGCATCGGCGTCTCGACCTCGATGTAGCCGTGATCTTCCAGCGAACGGCGGAGTGAAGAGATCACCTTCGCCCGCGTTTCAAAGACTTCTCGGGTCGTAAGGCCTTCGTGTCCGATCTGCAAGCTGGACGCGATCAGATCCGCGTAGCGCTGACGCTGTCGAATTTCGGGATCGGCGATACCGTGCATCTTGTCCGGCATCGGGAGCATTGCTTTTGAAAGGAACTGCAGCGTCTCGACATGGACACTCAGCTCACCGGTATTCGTAATGAACAGGTAACCTTCGACGCCGATGAAATCGCCATGATCGAGAAGCTGGAAGATCTCCCATCCGTTGACCGATTGCGGATCGCGGATTGCGGATTGCGGATTTTCACCCTCTGCGTCTCCGCGTCTCTGCGGTTCAGTTCCGTTGTAAACACCGTGAACATCATCGCGGCGGACATAGACTTGCAGTCGCGATCTTCCATCAGACAGATGGACGAATGCCGCCTTTCCCATGACACGCGGCGGAACGGCGAGACGTCCTGACACGCGGACGTTGCCAAACTCTTTTAGACGGGCGTTCAACGCGTCTTTGATTTCCGCCGGCGGACGTTCGCGCTCGGCAAGTTTCGAAACGATATCACCGATCTCGCCGACGATCTCTTTGACCGGAGCGAAATCAAGCAGATTGGAAATCGTGTCTTCAACACCGGACACACGGCTCCGATCGAATTTATTCGGATAAAGATTGCCGACGATCTCGCGCAGTTTCTCTAAATGCTCGAGCCGCGCGGCCGTCTGGTCATTCTGTTCGATAATGTCGGTAAACTCAGGAATCGTCATAATTTCGCCCGATCTTAAAAGCCTTGATTATAAGTGCGCCTCGCGTAACTCGGCAAACGTCTTCCGTTTATGGCACAATCGTACTGACCGCAAGAGAATGGACACCGCGCCCGGTTTCGTTTTCTGCGGCTATGTGCGTTTATGAGTGCCCGGCCCAAACAAGTTCCCGATATGGAGGATCTGATAGATGCGATCAACCGCGGCTCGCGCGTTATCTCGATCGGCGGACTAACGTCAGTTTCAGCGAAGGCCCATGTGCTGGCTCATGTACAGGCGGCGACAGGTAAGCATTTCGCTGTCGTCACACAAAGCAACGAAGAGCTTGAAACGTGGGAATGCGATCTCGATTTCTGGATCAAGAACAACGCTCGGGGTCCGGAGGCCGACATCGCTCGGCCACCCGAACCTGAGATCCACAATCCGCAATCGGCGATCGTCACGCTACCTTCGTTTGACACGGATGTCTACTCCGGGATCTCGCCACATGCCGAGACTCAGGAACGACGAGCCCTGGCCCTATGGCAATTGACCCGTGAGCGGCCAGGATTCGTTGTTCTCTCCGCCCGTTCGCTGATCACACGGACAATTTCGCCCAACGAGATATCTGAACTCGGCGCGGTTGTTCGCCTGGACGAAGATTTTGCGCCCGAAGATCTGGTCGAGAAGCTCATCGGTGCCGGTTACGTGCGTGAAGAACCGATCAACAACATAGGCCAGTTCTCGATTCGCGGCGGAATCGTCGATGCATGGTCACCCGACGCGGAGAATCCGTATCGGATCGAGTTCTTCGGAGACACGGTCGACTCGATTCGCGAGTTCGATCCGGATACGCAGCTTTCGACCGCGCACCTTAACGAAGCGGCACTGGCTCCAATGCGGGAATTCTCGGTTACGGGCCAGGACCTGAAGGACTGGGCGTTCTTCGCCGCAGATCGATTTCCCCAAGAGCGCTTCGCGCGAAACTTGAAGGACCGGACGGATTTCGCAGGAGAGGGTGAGACGTTTTCGGGCTGGGAATTTTTGATCGGCCTCACAAAGCCGGCAAAGGGAACCGCATTCGAATACCTCGGCGATTGTATCTTCGTTGTGGATGAGCCCCAGCTAATCGAGCAGACCATGTCGACGTTCTATGAGAACACGCGACGCCATTTCGATGAGGCAGTCGAAGCGGACGACATCGCTCTTGAACCCAGCGAGTTGTTTCTCGAACCGGAGGACCTTCGCTCCAAGTTGGAGCCAGCGAACCGGGTTGAGCTTCGCGCACTGGGCCGAACGGCTGCGAAGACGGACGAGGAGTTTGCCGTTACCGAAGACAGCAATCCGGGCAGTAACGAGAATGGCTTTTCGTCGGCGAAGAAGAACACCCTCCCCACAGCTCGAGTCTCCGCCGGTGGTTCAAACGCGCTCTTTCTTTTTCCGACTGCAGAAAAGTCTATCGATCTGGAGATCCTTTCCCGCTCGACGCGAAAATTTCACGGCGATATTCGGGCGTTCGCTGATGAATTGAAATCACAAACGAAAATGCCGATGCTCGTCATGGAGACACTCGGCCTGGCCGAACGCGTCGAAGAAGTATTGCGCGAGTATGATCTTTCATTACCCCTCAAATCGATCAATGTCGGCAAGCTGTCTTCCGGTTTTGAGATTGCTGCGCTTCAGCTTGCTGTTCTGACTGAGACCGATGTCTTTGGGGAAATACAGCACGCCGAGGCCACGACGCAAACGCGGGTACGCCGTACTAAAAGTAAACTCGGGGCATTCATATCGGACTTTCGCGATCTGAGGTCCGGCGATTATGTCGTCCATGTCGATCACGGCATCGGCCGGTTCGAAGCACTGCAGACGATCGACGCCGGCGGCATGTCGCGCGAGTTCATGCTTTTGATCTACGCCGACGACGCAAAGCTTTTCGTGCCGGTCGAGCGCATGGATCTCGTTTCGCGTTACTCATCCGGCGAGGCAACATCGCCGACTCTCGACCGACTCGGCGGCATTGGCTGGCAAAAGACTAAGGCGAAAGCCAAACGCGCGATGCGCGATATGGCCGACGAGCTTCTCAGGCTTTATGCCGAACGCAAGCTTGTTCAGGGCTATTCATTTTCATCAGACACTCCGTGGCAGAAGGAATTTGAAGATGCTTTCCCGTACGAACTTACTGTCGATCAGGCGTCCGCGATCGAGGACGTGAAAGAGGACATGGAGACGGCGCGGCCGATGGACCGCTTGATTATCGGCGACGTCGGCTACGGAAAGACCGAGGTCGCGATGCGAGCGGCGTTCAAAGCCGTGATGGACGGAAAACAAGTCGCTATCCTTTCGCCGACTACCATTCTCGCGTACCAGCATTTCGAAACGTTCAGCAAGCGATTCGCCGCGTTCCCGGCGAAGATCGATCTACTTTCCCGCTTTCGCAGTACAAAAGAGCAAAAGGCCGTCGTTGAGCAAAGTGAAAAAGGTGATGTCGATGTCGTGATCGGGACACACCGCATCCTTTCGAACGACGTAAAGCTTCCGAAGCTTGGCCTGGTCGTCGTAGACGAAGAACAACGGTTCGGTGTCGCACACAAAGAAAAACTGAAACAGCTCAAGAAGAAGGTGGACGTCCTCACGCTGTCGGCAACGCCGATTCCGCGAACCCTGAACATGTCCTTGCTAGGCATGCGCGACATGTCGGTGATCGAAACCCCGCCACGGGATCGTCTGGCAATCAACACGCAGGTCGTACAATTTTCCGAAGGTGTCATCAGATCGGCCGTAGAGCTTGAGCTCGCCCGGAACGGGCAGATATTTTTTATTCACAACCGTGTCGAAACGATCGAATCGATCGCCGCTCTAATTCAAAGGATCGTGCCACACGCGCGGGTCGCGATCGGCCACGGCAAGATGAACGAGAAAGAGATGGAGCAGGTGATGCTCGATTTCATCGACTATAAATACGACATCCTGGTCGCGACGACGATCATCGAGAACGGCATCGATATCCCGCGTGCGAATACGATCATCATCAATCGTGCCGATAACTACGGTTTGTCGCAGCTCTATCAGCTCCGCGGCCGTGTCGGCCGATCCAATCGCCGTGCCTATGCATATTTGTTGATTCCTAGTGAATTGGAGCTGACGCCGATCGCCCGTCGCCGTCTGAGTGCGATCCGGGAGTTCTCGGACCTCGGTGCGGGTTTTCGCATCGCGGCGCTCGATCTGGAGTTACGCGGAGCCGGTAACATCCTCGGCGGGCAGCAATCGGGACACCTCGACGCGCTCGGCTTCGATCTCTACACGAAGATGCTCGAGCGGACGATCGCCGAGATGCGTGGTGACGAGATCGCGGACGAGACGAGCGTGTCGATCAATCTGGGTGTCGACGTAGCGATCCCGCAGGAATACATTTCCGAGGCGAGTCAGCGGCTGAGGACGTACAAGCGAATCTCGTCGGCCGAGTCCGAAGAGGCATTGATGCACATTCACTCCGAGATCGAAGATCGATATGGACGTATTCCGGAGTCGGTCGAGAATCTGTTCGCCTACGGACGGCTTCGAAAGCTTGCCGAACGGATGCTTGTCGGATCTATTGAGCGGGCCGAGGGCGGTGTCGCGATCAAGCTCACACAGAACGCAAAGGTCGATCCGGCCAAGCTGACACAATATTTGTCGGCAAACGAGGATGCGAGTTTTTCACCGAGCGGGATCCTGAGGGTCAAGTCGACGGAAGACGGACCGATAATTGTCGCGATGCAGGCACTTCAGAAGGTTTGTGTTTAGTCTAATCGGTACAGTCCCCGTAGGCGTTGAAATCGCAAGCAAAGAGTGATGGTGAGTATTCTTTTGTGAGTTTGCGTGTTTCGCGCCAGATCATTGAATTGCCATACGTCGCGTAGGTCCAGCCTAGCCGCTTCCGATTTCTCCAAACAAATTCGTACGCTTGCCTCTCGTCCTTTCCTTGAAGATGCCTAGCCTCGTGCAGAAGTATTGCGGCGCGCTCAACTTCGTCAGTCGCATATGTAAAAAAATCGGGATATAGCGTAATGATCTCGAAAGGAAAATTGGTCGCGGCGTAAGCGTTTTCTTTCTCGACCGAAGCGTTCAGCCAGTTATCGTTTCGACGAAAAACCGTTACGTGTTCCAGCAGGAATACCTCTTCCGTAAAGCCCCGCTGTCGGAGATGCTCGATCGCGGCCTCGACTTTTTCGGGCTGATCACCCGCGAGGGAATCGGCCGAAAATACCAATGAGCCATAGAAAACGAGCGTCGTCGCGAAAAGAACGAACACGCAAATACAGCACCGTTTCGCGAGCGGCGATTTGAGAAAACCGCCATTTGGCGATATATTCTCACTTTCGCCAAGACCGGACCCGCATCGAATGCAATCGTGCGCAGCGAGGTAATTGATGAGGCCGCATTGCAGACATTTTTTGTTCATTTTCGAGCGCTCGGGTGGTTCACCCCAATATAGATAGAAAGCCGTAATCAGCGTGGTTTTCTAGTTGTCGTTGTCGAGCGAATTGGAAAGAAACGCGCATCTGTTTCGCTGCATCATAACGACTTGAACGTTCGGCATTACAGTTTTAGCCATTATTTACACAGTATTTTAGGAGTAACGATGAGAATTTTGGGTTCATTTCTCTTTTTGTTCGCTTTATGTCTGGCAGGGCCTTCAGCGATTTCGGCTCAAGAAACTGAGGAGCGGGTTGTTGACGAGGTAGTAGCTGTCGTCAATGAGTCCGTTATCACGTTATCAAAGGTGAGGCGCGAGGCAAAGGAAATAGTCGAGGCAGGCGTCCAGCAGGGCAAGACTCGCGAAGACTCCCAACGCGAGGTCGACGAAAAACGCGGAGAGATGATCGCGAATCTCATACACGAAGAACTGCTCGTTCAGAAGGCGAAAGAGTTGGGCTTCGATGCTGAGATCGACGCAAATGTGAACCGGCGTTTCCTGGAGATAATGAAGGATTACAACCTGAAGACGCTGGATGCTCTATATCAGGAGATGGAAAAGACGGGTGTCAACCCGGTCGAGATCCGCGAAATCTG
Source organism: Pyrinomonadaceae bacterium (assembly GCA_041745575.1). Lineage (GTDB taxonomy): Bacteria > Acidobacteriota > Blastocatellia > Pyrinomonadales > Pyrinomonadaceae > OLB17. The sequence continues at coordinate 95,296 of JBGTIQ010000051.1, read as the reverse complement.
GAAGAAGCAGGCGACGCGCGATCTTGTCATCCAGAAAGAAGTTCAGGCGAAGATCTACTGGCAGCTCAGCGCAAAGGAGCTGAAAGATTATTTCGAGCAGCACAAGGACAAGTTCACAAGACCGGAGACCGTGACCGTCAGTGAGATATTCCTAAGCTTTGCCGGACGGGACGTAAACGCGGTAAACGAGAAGGCGAAACAATTGGTTGCTCAGCTTCGAGCATCGGGCGATTTCGATAAGCTTGCAAAGGAGAACTCGGATCCCGGAATCGTGACGCAGGGCGGAAAAGTTAGTAAGTTCAGGATCGCAGAGTTGTCGCCCTTGCTAGTCAATGCTCTTAAAGACGTGAAGCTCGGCTCATACACCGATCCCATCGCGGCAGATCAGGTTGGCATTGTTATTCTCCGGGTTGATGCTCGCGAAAAGGCGACCAACGAATCTTACTTTGACGAAAATGTGGTTCGCATGGCGTTGGTCACGGAGAGGGCTCCGGAGAATACCAAACAATTCCTTGCCTCACTTCGTACCGAATCGTACATAAAGATCAGCGACAGCTACAGGCCGCTTGTGTCGCCCATTCTTTTCGCCGACGACCGGAAGGAAAAGACTGAAGCTGCTCCGAGCGACAAATCGGAAGAAAAACCTGCGGGCAAATCGGAAAAGAAGCCGGCCAACAAATCTAGCAAGTCGAACAATAAACGAACAAGATAATACCAGGTCGGTCCGGAAAGGCGAGCGGGTGAGAATTCACTGGCTCGCCTTTTTATGTTTTCAAACTGATGCGTTTAGATTTATTTCTGAAAACCAGTCGCTTGATGCCCCGGCGAAGCCTCGCGCAGGAGTTCTGCGACAAAGGCCTGGTTGCCGTGAACGAAACCCAGGCGAAATCGTCGAAAGAAGTAAAGACGGGTGACGTGATCGAGATAAAACGGCGGGACCGAGCGACAAGGATTCTTGTCGAGCAAATCCCAACGACAAGACAGGTCTCAAAACACTCAGCCGGCGAACTTTACCGGCTGATCGAAGAGAATGTTCTCGAAGATGATCCTCTAATTTAGGATCTCACTGATCGCTGTTTCATAGATATCGACCTTACGTTTGGCGCGTTTCACCTCGGGGTGCTCGTCCTTATAGTTCCGTTGCAAGTTCCACATATCCGTTTCCAACTCGATCCTGCGGACTATCAATTTTCCCAATGCGAGCGTCAGCTTTCCCGAATCTGCGGGCTTAACTTTCGCAAGTCTCGCGATATCCCGATCGATAACGCCCAGCACAAAACGAAATTCCTTTACCTTCGGGAACTCCTCGGTATATTCGAGGATGAGAGATTCCAAATCGGATCGGAGCTCGGTTTTTCTAAGCAGCAACTCCGCATAAGCCGGCGAAGCGGAAGCAGCGTTAGTCAAAGTTTTTTCCTGTTCAGGTTTTTTGACGGCGGATGCCTGTCCCCACACCGCAGTTACGGAGACGAATAAGAAAATACTAATCGCGCAGACACTCGCACAAACTGAAGGTTTTATCATTTTACCTGGACGTCGAACGTCTTTTCATCCATTGGTTGATTAAACGCGAACTCGTTTAGGGTGTAAGCCCATTCGACCTCACGAGTGCCCCGCTGTCCGATTTCCGAATAGGTGAGCTTGTAGGTGTGCGGAAGCGTAAGGCCCTTTTCGACACGAAAGTCGCTGAAGACCTCGGTTATTTTTAGTCTCGTCTCTTGGAAACCGCTCGACTGCTCGGGTCGCCTGCCAATTCCGGCCGATGCCGTGCGTTTGTACTCGGTCCGCGCGTGACGAAACGTATTTTTCTCAAAGTAAAGAGTTATGTCAAAGTCACCTCCGCCTTTCGACGAATATCCGAGCGCGTAATACTCTTCTCCGTCAATCTTTTTCGTTCCGTCAAACGACATCTTCACCTTTTTGTTCACAAGGTCCTTTAGCGCCCACGAAGAAGCAAGCGTCCCTCCGAGCAAACTGTCCCGGACGACCATTTCGTTGGAGCCAACGAAACTGCCTAAGTAAGAACGTTGTCCGTCAAGGACGGCCGCAACCTTTAACCTCGATCCGTCAAAGATAAACTGCTCCCCGGGATAATCGAGTGCGTTCAAACTCAGTCCAAAGAAGTTCTTGTCGCCCGCTGACGCCATCACGATGCGCCCCACCGCATTCTGGTTCCTTTGCGAAACAAAGGTCACGACAGCGTCTCCAACGGTTATCTGCGACTTGACCGCGGCCCGGGCTTCGGCAGTGCCGATCGAATCGAGATGCTTGGCAACCAGCTCCTCAGATGTAATCTTTTGCGCCAGAGTGGAGGAGGCCGCAAAAAGTGCTAATACGAAAATACCGGTAAGCGTTCTGGCAAATCTGTTCATGACTGTCTCCATATTTAAAAAACTTATCCGCGCGACTGCAACGACCGGGCCGGTGCATTTTGCGGCTGACTGAAAGTATCACACCCGGTTATGACCAACTCGTCGGCCTCGACCAGCCCATCACCAAAGTGATCGCTTGCCTCGAGCTCGTTGAAGTAGGTAGTAATGTTGTCGAGGGTCTCCTCCGCCGAGTGCGAATGGTAAAGTGTCTGTCGAAACTGAGCACCGCCGACCAGCCCTTTCGTAAATTGCCCGGCAAGCTGTTTCATCTTGCCGAGCGCAGGAAGCTCAGGCATCTCTTCGCGGCACATGCCGAAGAACTCAAGGAGGACTGTCTTCTTTTCTTCAAGATTCGGCTGGTAGATCTCACGTCCGGCGATCGCATCCGCGAACTGTCGAAATATCCAGGGATTTTGCATCGCTCCGCGGCCGATGAGTATCCCGTCCGTCCCGGCCTCTTGCCAACGCTCGAGGCCGTACTCGATCGTCGTCACATCGCCATTACCCGAAACCGGAATCGACACGGCTTGTTTGACCTGTTTGATGAGGTCCCAGTTCGCAAGGCCCTTGTATCCCTGATCCCGAGTGCGTCCGTGAACCTGGATGTGCTCGACACCGCACTGTTCCGCCATCTTCGCCACTTCGACCACATTTATTGTCGATTCGGAAAAACCGGTTCGCACCTTTAGCGTAAGTGGAATGCTGATCGCCTTCTTGATCTCACGAAGTATCGTTTCGAGCCGCGGCATGTCTTTCAGCAGCCCCGAGCCTCCGCCGTTTCGTACAACCTTAGGAGCAGGGCAACCGCAGTTTACATCCAGAATATCCGCTCCGACTTCTTCGGCCATCTGCGCACCCAGCACCATTCGCTCGGGCTGGCCCCCAAATATTTGTACTGCGTACGGCCGTTCCTCGTCATCGAAGCGCATCTGACGCTTCGATTTTGGATTGCCTCGCGTCAAACCTTCGACCGATATAAACTCCGACACGACCAGACCTACGCCGCCTCGCCGCTTTATCAGTCGGCGAAAAGTGTAATCCGTCACTCCTGCCATCGGTGACAGGATCAACGGCGGGTCAATGTCTATGTTTCTGATCTTAAAAGGTTTCATTTTCGGGCGACACTACCAATTATCTTCTTCGTCTCCTTCGAGCGTGATGGGTTTAAGTTTGAGACGAAGTCCCTGTATCTTTCTGGCTCGGGGTAAACGATTCGGATTCCGCGGGTGTCACGTAAAGTCCGAAGAAAGTCTTAAATATCCTGTTCATGATGCCTTCCTGCGGTTTTTGATGACAAAAATAAGCCCGATGGGAAAACAAAGAACGACAATACTAGGACCAATGCCCCTGGGATGATTCCAAACATCGCCTCATCCCACCTTGTGTCGGGCCCATTCACGATCGGCAGCGCGACCGAGATCGCGGTCACCGCAAATCCCAAAAGCACGCCTAAAATACCGAGAACGAGTACGATTTTCCAGAACATAGATTCTTCTCCCTCAATAATGGTTGGAACAAAGCGAACCTGCAAAGATTATCATAGCTTGACCACCGCCCGCATCGGGCTAAACATCCGAAGAATTAACCCTTGTCGGTTTGAATTAGTTTCGTTTCGGTGACTATAATTCGCAAGCTTTCACATTTTACATCGATTTTCCGATAGTACGGCGTTCGCAGTTTGGTGACCTGAATGTTAGACGCTTTAGAAAACCGATCACCGAGTCGCTAACATCTAATTTCATTTTCGCTTTCAACCTCGCCTGAAAGTTGTACGGCATGCTGCGAGCTTGCCGTGTTTCTAAACCCCAGGATAAGGAGAACAAAAAATGTTGAGTTGTGAACCTGCAAGACGAATGATGTGGTGTTTCCGGATCGTACGTGCGTTTTCGTTTTTGCTCTTGTTGGCGGTCGGTGTCTTTGCCCAGGACATTACGTCAGGAACGATCGCCGGAACTGTCTCGGATGAGCAAGGCGCCGTCGTGCCGGGTGCAACTGTCGAGGCACGAAACGTCGACACGAACTTCACCCGGACCTTTACAACTGATTCGGAAGGCCGCTTTACGCTCCTCTCGATGCCGCCCGGACGGTATGTTGTGTCGGTATCGAAAGCTGGTTTTGCAAAACTGAACCAGGAAAATGTGGAGTTGACGGTCGGACGCCGGTTGTCTCTGGATGTTGCGTTGAAGGTTTCAGGTGTGGCGGGCGAAGTGACGATCACGTCGACGCCCACCATCGATACCTCGAAGACTGAGGCCAGCACAACGCTAAACGCGGCGGCCATCAGCAACACGCCCATCCTGGGAAGAAAATTCGAAGATCTGTTGACCCTGACTCCCGGCGTAAGTATCACTCAGGGCCCGGACGGTGACGAGATCAACTTCGCGGGGCAACGCGGGATCTTCAATAACGTCAGCCTAGACGGCGGGGATTACAACAACGGCTTTTTTGGCGAACAGGCCGGCGGGCAACGGGCGGCGATCGATATTGCGCTCGAGGCCGTGAAGGAATTTCAGGTGATCGCGACCGGAGCCGGCGCCGAGTATGGACGCACGGCCGGCGGCATTATTAATGTCATTACTAAATCGGGCACCAATGAGGTTCACGGCAGCCTGTTCTTCAACCTTCGAAACAAAGCGCTTTCTTCCAACACCTCGGATGGAAAATCGCTGGACGGGTTTCACCGCGAGCAGTTCGGAGGCACGATAGGCGGCCCGATCGTCAGGAACAAGGCATTCTTTTTCATCGCCTTGGAATCCATTCGCGAAAACCTGACGCGCGGTAATCTCAGTGAGCAGGTCGGCACGACCCCATGCTCGGCCGCGAATCCGACAATTGGTGCAAACGAGGCCCTTATCATAGCCAATCCCGACTGTCAGAGGCTGGCGCTGCTCAACTTTTTCCGAGCGTCGCGCGGTCAGGAAGAAGGGACGCCGATCGACCGGGCGGTCCGGAACACCGCGTTTCTGGGCAAAATTGACGTCGATCTAAACAACAGCAACAAGCTCAGTGCCTCGTACAATTTCGATTTCTCGAAGAATACGAACCAGACTTTTGACGTGCCCACTTATGGCGCTTCGGCAAACGGTACCGAGGGCCCTTCGAAGATCAACGTCGCAAACTTCAATCTCTATACGACGATCTCCCCGACCATGGTCAACGAAGCTCACTTCACGTACTCACGTGAGGATCGGCCTCGTTCGGCAGTCGAGTCGAACGTTCCGGCTGATACGGCAATGGGTTTCGGAACAACATTTCGTTTCGGCAATCCGTTCTTTCTACAGCCCGGCGTCGACGAAGTGTTCTGGCGGACCCAGGTGCGTAACAACCTGTCAGTGGTTTCGGGTTCGCATACGCTCAAGTTCGGGGCCGAGTGGATACATAGTCTCAACGATCAGGTGTTCCGGGGTTTCTTCACCGGAAGGTATATCTTCGACAGCGTTAATGGTTTTATACGCTACGCTTCGACACCCGCGGCGAACGGCTTCGGACCAAACGCCATGCTTTGCCCCAACGGCACATGGATCACCGCATTTGCTCCTTTTAACCAGACCTGTTCCGGCAGCGGAAAGGGAGGTGGAACCGGCACGACACCATTACTCTTGTACTTGCAAGGTGCCGGGCCGACCGGCCTCGCAACCGACGCCGCGGGAGCATCGAAGATCACCAACGAGGATTTCGCTCTCTTCGCCCAGGACAAGTGGCAGATAAGGCCGAACTTTACTTTGAATTTCGGACTCCGGTGGGAAGCTCAGATATTTCCCGATCCCGTGGTCGCCCCTGCCGATACGGCATATGGAAGATTTCTGAACAATCCCTTGTTCCCTTCCGATGGCACGCTGCCGAGCGATTGGAAAATGTTTCAGCCCCGTGTAGGTTTCGCGTGGGACATAAGCCGCAAGGGCCGTTCCGTTTTGCGTGCCAGCTTTGGCATATACAACGCTCGCCAGAACATGCTGTCGCAGGTTGGGTCGATCACGACCAATGGCGTGCAGCAGCAGACCATCGCCGGCGGGCTCTTCGCAAATCCGGGTATTCGACCGGTATGGCCTAATCTCGTGACGCCGACGGCGGGCTCGTGCTCGACGATTCGCAATTTTAGCCTTCCCGGTCCGTTCACCAATCCTTTCCCGTGCTTTAGCGGCGTTCGCGTCTTTGATCGGGACTACCAGAATCCGGACATCGCGACATTCAATGTTGGATTCGAGCAGCAAGTGGCTCCCGACTGGGCGTTGTATTTCGATTTTACCGCTTCACGAGGTCGCCATCTGACCCGGTTTTTGGATGTGAATCGCAAACGAGATGCTGCCGGTTTTCCGATCTTCGGTGACTATCTGGGCGAAGTATTCGTCACTAGCTCAATCGGACGGTCTAACTACCAGGGATTCACCGCCGGGGTCAGAAAACGGTTTAGCAACAGGCTTCAACTGGAGGCCAATTATGTTTTGTCGAAAGACAAAGACGACGACTCTAACGAACGCGATCCATTTACCGACCGTTCGTTCGATATTAATAACCCAGGTAGCGATTACTCTCTAGCCGATCGTGACATCCGCCACAAATTCAACTTCTTCGCCCACATGGAACTGCCTTGGAAGTTCGAATTTACACCGCGTGTTCAGGCCAGATCGGCGCAGCCGGCAACACCAGCCATTCGAACCGCTGATAACCGAAATACGCTACGAAAAGATAATAAGTATTTTTCATTCGATTGGCGGCTCGCTCGTCCGATCAGTATTACCGAGACGGTCGAGTTGATCCCGCAAATCGAGATGTTCAATACCTTCAACAACGACAACTTTATTAACTCGCTTTCCGGCGCCGGGAATCAGAATTCGCTCACGGCTCCGAGTTTGTTCAACTTCGATGGCTTTCTGCGGCAAGGCATCGGTGATCCGAGACAGTTACAGCTCTCGGTAAAGTTGAGATTCTAAAGAATGGTCCAGAAACAACCGAAAACGCGCGAAAGGGACTTACCTTTCGCGCGTTTTTTTGACAATTTCTTTAGTCTCAATTACGTAATTAAACTCGAAAGACCCTAATCGAGCAGCCAACTATCCAGCCTTTGTAAGCTCGACGCCGGTCGCGTCGAATGAAACCTCGGTCACTGATCCGTCGGCGTTTCGATTCTCGAACTTGGCTCCGTCTTCGTTAATAAGGTGATCGACCTTTTCTTTAGACAGGACTTTTGTTTTGAAAACGCCCTGAGCCTTAACTTTCATCCCGGCCGAATTGAGAGGAATGAAGAACGCATGGTCGCCAAACGTCACGCGGATCGACTTCCCGCCCTCTTTCGCCGCCATCTCCATCCAGCAGCCTTCCATTTTGCAAGATCGGACGATAACGCCCTCGACGGCAACAGTCTTGTCGGCAAATTTTGACGGGTTTGCCAGAGCTTTTTCAAGCGAGACGCGTTTTGTTCCTTTCACCAGGGCGGCTCCGCGTGTGATCATCGCGCCGCTCTTTAGCTCAACGGGTGCGTTCTGTTCGTTCGTTCCGGCATTTTCGCCTTTTGCCTGCATCGCATCCTGAGCGAATGTAAATACGGAGAGTACGAAAGTGAATGTAAGGATAAGAAAAGTTTTCTTCATATTGATTAACCTAATTTGTTTGATACACGATCCTTCCGTCGACGGCCGTCAGAACGACTTTCGCGTTCCTTAACTTCTCGCGATCGACAGTAAAAATATCATCCGATAAAATCACGAAATCCGCCAGCTTGCCCGGTTCGATAGTTCCCTTCTCTTTCTCCTTGAATTCGGCATAAGCCGAGCCGACCGTGTACGCTCGAACGGCGTCATAGACGGAGATCGGTTCGTCAGATGTAATCGCCGCGTGGATTCCAAGCAACGGATTGAGATCGACCATCGATGCGTCGGAGCCGAACGCAACGAGGGCTTTTTGTTTAAGCAGCGTGCCGTATCGGCTGCCGTTACTTCCCTCGAAGAGAAACGGCTGCATCGAAGCGATCACGCCGAGTTGCTTGAAGCGTGAAAGGTCAGATTCGGCTACGTTGTGCGCGTGTTCGATCCGGAACCGTCGGTCCCGGATGCCGTTCGTCCTCGCCGCCTCTTCAAATACATCGAGGACGATCTTATTTGCCGATCGGCCGATCGCGTGGATCATGATCTGGAGACCGGCTTTATCTGCTGCAAGAATTTCGCAGGCCAGTTTGGGTTTCGACTCTTCGTCGCCGTCAGAAAAACTCTTGAGACATCCGTCGGTCACCATTTCGCCGGGCCGTGTAGGCAATCGCGATGTCTTTAACTTGTTCCAGTCCCGCAAAGGCACGCAGTCGTATACTCGAGTCTTCAATTTTCCTTGCCGCTGCAGTTCGCGGTAGATCTCCCGGCTGTCGTCAGAATGCATATCCTGCACACTTGTCACGCCCAGCGACGCCGCGTAGTTCGTTGCAGTCTCGGCGATCTCAGGCCAGTTGCTTGTGTGATTTTGAGGCACGACTGCAGCGATCTTTCTCAACGCCGAACCACGAACTATCCCGGTAAGTTCGCCAGTGGCATCTCGATCGACATCTGCGGCATTGTCTTTCAGATTCGCACGGCTTAAAGCGAGGTTGTTGGCAAAAGCGTCCGCGGCTCCCCGGCGATAGAGGAAAACCGGATTCTCCTGGGTTATTGCGTCGATCGATTTACGATCCGGCAATTCCCACTTTTCATTATTAAAATGACCGCCCAGGATCCAACGTCCTTTTGGCAGGATGCCCACATATCGAGCGATCCGCGCCGTCATCTCGGCTGCGCTTTTCACATCGCGCAGATCGAGTGACGAAAACGTATTTCCGATCGCCGTAAAATGAACATGAGCATCGTTAAAGCCCGGCAGAACTAAACGGCCGCCGGCGTCGATGACGCGAGTCGACGGACCGATGAATTTCTTAATGAGTTTGGTTGTACCAACCGCTGTGATCCGGTTTCCGGTAATGGCAAAGCCATCGGCAACGGATGTGTTCGTCGTCATCGTACGCACCTTTGCGTTAATAACGACAAGATCGGCCGGCCTTGTCTGAGCGGAGCCGAAGGAGCTAAGTAAAACGAGCGAGAGCGGCAAGAGAAAATATTTCATTGGACCGGACCCTGCCGCTGCCTGTTACTTGGACTCGTAGACGACACGACCGCCGACAACCGTGACCAGGACCTTTGCGTCCTTGATCTTCACGGGATCGATCGTAAAAATATCATCGGAAATAATAACGAAGTCGGCGAGTTTGCCCACCTCAAGCGTGCCCTTTACGTTTTCCTGGAACTCGGCATAAGCGGATCCCCAGGTAAAGGCGCGCACCGTCTCTTCGACCGAGATCTTTTGCTCGGGAATCCAACCGTTCGGATTCTTGTCGTCGAGCGTGCGGCGGGTAACAGCGGCGTAAATTCCCAACAGCGGATTGAGTGGAGCGACTGGTGAGTCGGAACCGAACGCAAGAACGGCGCCTGAATCGAGAAGACTACGAAACGCGTAAGTTCCCTTCAGGCGTTTCTCGTCGAGACGTTTCCACGCCCAGCGGCCGTCGTCGATGATATGGAACGGCTGCATTGAGGCGACGACCTTCATCGAGCCGAACCGCTTGATGTCTTCTTGCCTGAGATGCTGCGCGTGTTCGATGCGGAACCGACGATCGCGCACACCATTCGTCAGCTCCGCTTTCGCAAAATTGTCGAGGATGGTCGCGTTCGCCCGATCGCCGATAGCATGGATGTTGACCTGCAAACCGGCCTAGTCGGCCGCCGCGATCATCTCAGCCATTTTCGGAATTTCATCCGACGCAAGACCGGTCGAGCCCGGAGCATCGAGATAAGGATCAAAGAACCAGGCTGTCGTCGAACCCAGGCTTCCGTCGGCGTATCCTTTTAGACATCCGACACGGAGCATCGCATCACCGAACGCATAGCGGACACCGGCGCTTTCCCATCGCTTGTAAACCGAAAGCGGCGAACACCCGTAGACCCGCGTCTTCAATTTCCCCTGGCGCATCAGTTCCTGATACACGCCGACATCGACACCCGCAGACATATCCTGGACGCTCGTTATGCCAAGGCTCGCAGCGTGATCCGTCGCGGCCTGAGCTCCCTCCAGCTTCTCCTCTAAGGAGAAGGCCGGGATAGCGCGGTCGATGTAACCCATCGCCGCGTCTTTAAATACCCCGGTCGGGTTGCCGCTCGCGTCACGGACGATCTCACCGCCGTCAACATCTTTCACGTTCTTGTCGACCTTGGCGAGGTTCATCGCGAGCGTATTTGCGAGCGCCATATGCCCGTCGAGCCGGTCGACAAAAACCGGATTATCCGGCGTCACGGCGTCGATCATCGCGGCTGTCGGAAGGTTATTTGGTGTCCAATTCTCGTGGTCCCATTTGCCTCCGAGGATCCAGCGTCCCTTTGGAAGTCTTGCCGCAAAATTCTTTATCCGTTCTACGAACTCCTGCGGAGTTTGCGCCGAACGAAGATCCACCGAAGAAAGTTGAAATCCGCCCTCGAGAAAATGCACATGTGCGTCATTGAATCCCGGAACGACCAGCTTTCCCTTCGCGTCGATAACACGCGTCTTCGAACCGATCAGGGCTTTCGTGTCTGCGTCGCTGCCGACCGCGATGATCTTGTTGCCCAGGACCGCGATCGACCGGGCATTCTTTTGTGCCGCGTTCAAGGTGTGAACATTTGCGTTCACGATGACGAGATCGGCCGAAAACTTCTGGCCGCTAACGGACACACACATCGCTGCGAAAAGGATCGTGATGACAAATCTGATTTTCATGGATTATTATTTTCGGACGATTTCTCAAAATACACTTTGCCGGTTTTTGCGTTCTTCAGAATAGCGGGCGCAAATTTTCCCCAGTACGTGAGGATCACAGGCTTTCCTTTCTCGATTTTGTTTTCAAGCGTGAAAAGAAGATCGCCCGCGGAGTACGGCTCGAACATATTGTCCTCGCCGTAACTTTGAAAGTAGATCATTATCTTCGATCCTTCGCGCGATGCGCTGCACACGAGGTCGGTCGACGTTTGATAACCGTTGCTCTGAAACCTTGCGGCAAGGCCTTCGCCGCTGTCAAAAATGGTGAGCTCGTGCGAGATCACGATCGCGGCGCCGCCCGCGTTCTTTCCGCCGTTCTCGTCAAAAACGTACGAACCCTTCCAATCACTCTGCGCGGTGGCATGCAATGGAACGATGAGCAGACCGAGCAATATGAACATGAACGCTCTCATGGAATTGCCTAAGTTGAAAAGTGTATGCTTTACAGGACGCCCTGATTATAACAATGAACGAAAAGTATATCCAGATTCTCGGGCTTTTGGCGACGTCGCTCTACGGTGCCTTCGTCATCTTTTTGTACGCGGCCGAGCCGAGATCTCTCGAGGAGATTTCCACAAAAGCGAAATCCACCCTCGAGACTGCAGTGACGAAAGGCCAGGTGATGACCGGAACCTACGAGATAGATCAAGCGAAATTCAATGACGGACTTCAGGCATTTCGGCAAAACAATTTTATCGCCGCACGCGATTCCTTCGGGCGGGCCGACCCCGAAAGACGCGATCCCAAAACTCAGTTCTACGTCGCATACACTTTCTACCGTCAGGGATGGGGACGCATCTCGAATGACGACGCACTTTTCAAACAGGGGCTTGAATCGGTGCAGCGGGTTACGATACTCGATCCGGACTTCCGTACAGACGATGCAAATCTGCAGCTTAGCACGCCCGCCGAACTGCGAAACGAGCTCGAAGAAGGAATGCAGATCACGGCCGATGATTTCAATCCGCTGCGACTTGTGCGGGAAAGAAAATAGGACATACGGTTCCTGAAATGGAAGAAACGAAAACAGAAAACGAAGAGATCACGACTGAAACCGGAGACATTATTTTCGCCGACGAACGCGAGGATCTCGCTGTCAACAAAACGGCCGACGTCATGGTCGTAACTGTTAGAGCAGACGCGACGCCGTCGAACCAAAGATCGTTTCTTCGTTATCTTGCCCTTCCCTCGATATTCGTGACTGTCGCACTGCTCGGGGGGCTCCGTTTAAGCGCGGTCGATACGTCATTCGTCTTTCTAGCGCCGGCGCTTCTGTGCCTGATCTTCGCCGCGATATTGCTCGCATTGTTTTTTCGAGCGGGACTTATTCAATTCGACGGATGGTTTGCGGAAGACTTTCCGATGCTGAAGAACGTCGCGAACGGGGCGGTTCTCGTCACGCTTTTTGCGGCGAGTGCTCAACTTTTCAACTCACTGCTGCCTGAACAAGGCCTGCCGTTTTGGGTTGTCGGTTTCTGTTTTTTCTGGACACTTTGGAATAACCTTTTCGCCGACTTCGACACAAAGAAGTTATTACGGAGTTTGGGAGCTCTGTTCGGCCTCGCGTTCGTCGTGAAATATCTCGTACTGGCTAATCTGACTGCACCGGCGAGCGAGAGCTGGCTCCGAGGCATATTCGAGAATCCGGCAAAAGAGGCTTTCACGTGGGCTCTGGACCTCCCGAGATTTTCGGCTGGTACGGGATACATACAATTTTTCGCGATCGCCTTTTATTTGCTCGGCCTGTTTCTTCTCCCGACATCGACGCGAGATGATAACAGGCAGAAACACGACCGGTAGGGAGTGTGTAGATTTAGCGTTTAGCACACTCGCTACCGCTCGTGTTTCTGCCTCGTGTACCTACATTATGAATTGGCAAATCGTATTTCTGATCTTAGCATTCTCATTAACGTGCGTTGCACAATCCCCGTCGAGGATCCTTCGACAGGCGGAAATGGCAATCGGCGGAGGAAAGGCGTTTCAGAGTGCAGGTACATGGCAGCGGAATGGTACCGTTAGGCGCACCGCTGACGGCGCCAGCGGCAGCATCGTCATGCAGACGACACGACCAAATCTCTATAATCTGAGTTTTGACATCGACGGATTCGAGATCGAATCGGGTTATAACGGAAAGTCCGGATGGACGCGCGATTCGCGTAACGGCCTGCGAACCCTAACGGGCGAAGCAAGCGCCGACTTCCAGGCGGAAGCTGCATTTCGCAATTCCCTTTGGTTCAACGCCAAAAGAGAAAGGTCGAAGATTAGCTTTGGCGGAACATCCGAGGTCGCCGGAAAACCGACTAACATCGTGACTATCAGTGCGACAAAAGGTTCCGTCATCAAACTCTTTTTTGACGCGGCTACGAAACTTCTCTTGAGGGAGGAATTTTCATCGGGCGATTCGACGCGGAGCTTCTCGTATTCAGATTATCGCCCCGTGGGCGGCATCCTCCAGCCGCACGGCGTGAAATTCGAGATCGACGGAACGATCTACGAAGCCCTGTTTGACGAGATCACGCAGAATGTCCGGATCGCACGAGCCGAGTTTGATTTTCCGAAGATTGCGGGCGAGCCACTGCCGGACATTCCGTCGCTGCTCGCCGCACTCCAGGCGAATGAGGAGAAGGTCGAAAATATTCTCGACACCTACTCGTACATACAGCGATCGGCTAGCCGCGAACTTGGTAACGACGGCGTGCTTCGGGACAAGGAATCGGCGACGTACCAGCTTTCTTTCTACAAGGGTTACCGGATCAAGCGTCTGATCGAAAAAGACGGAAAGGCGCTGTCGCTACGTGATCAGGAAGAAGCCGACAAGGACGCCGGGAAACAAGTTCAGGAGATCGAGAAACGGATCGCGAAACAGGAAACATCGAGTGGCCCGCCTTCGGGAGAGGAAAGGCGCATCTCGATCGCGGAAGTGCTGAAAGCATCGACGCTCTCGAATCCCCGCCGCGAGCGTTTCCGCGGTCGCGACGTTATCGTCTTCGATTTTGAGCCGAACGCGGACTTCGATTACAAAAATGCGAAAAGCATGCTGAAGTTTTTTGGAAAGACGGCGGGTGCTATGTGGATCGACGAGAAGGACAAGCAAGTCGCTCGGCTCGAAGCATTCTTATTTGACAGCTATAAAGTAGGCGGCGGTGTCGTCGCAAAGATCAAAAAAGGAGCATCCTTCACGCTCGAGCAGGAGCGGGTGAACGATGAGATATGGCTGCCTTCAACCGCCGATATCAATCTTTCGTTGCGAGTATTGTTGGTGAAAGGAATCGAGCTGAATCAGGTTATCCGCTCCTACGACTATCGAAAATTCTCGACCGAAGTAAAGGACGCCAAGGTCGATCCGCTAATGCAGCAATAGATTCCTACTTTCCCAGACTTAAGTTCACCTGCTTTCCATCGCGTAGCACGCGAAGCGACCTGACACTAATACCGCCCTTGAACGTCGTATTTGGCTCCAGCGGCGTGCCGTTTATCGCCTCGATCACATCGCCGACTCTGACACCCGCGAGTTGAGCCATGCTGTTCGTGGCCGCAGACCGGACTCTCCAGCCGTCGCCGTCGAACTCTGCACTCATGCCAAGCAGTTCCAGGACATCTCGTACTGCAACATCTGCGACGCCCATGTTGGAAGAGGCCGTATCCCGGTTCCGCGGATCTAATCGGAAACCCGGAGGCAATATTGTATTTGCCGATCCAAGAGTGCTATCGATCGAGCCGCCCCGAGAACGGTTGTCCCGCACCGGATTGCTCGCACGCCGAACCGGGCCGGTTCTTTCGGTTGTAACCGAGACCCGCTCCGGCTGACTTGCTATCGGGTCATTCATTTGTGGGCGAGAAATAGTAGCTGACGGAGGCGGGGTCACATCAACTGACGACTGCGGAGCAATCAAATCGGTCCGTGCAGTATCGATAACACTGGGAATTTCGACGGGTGATGGTAGACCGTTGTAAAAAACTACAAAAGTCCCGACTAGAAGAACACCGGCCAACGGTGCGCCAAGCTTCAGAAACTGAAGGAGCCGTCCCTGCGGAGACGATCCTTCAGCGATCCTGGCCTTTACCCGAAACACGAAATTCCCTGGAGCGTCAACGCGGGGCAGAGCCCTCAACAGCTCAGCGACATCGCCACCATCCGCATCGAGCTCATCAAACTTGCCGATGCCGTTATTAATTTCCCTTTGATCCATGCCTAAAAATAATTCCTTAGTTTTTCTTTTAGCAGCGCCCTTGCCCGGCTGATCCGAGATTTCGTTGTTCCCAATCCGAGCTCTAATATCCCTGCGATCTCATCGTAAGTCTTACCTTCGACGTCACGAAGAATTACCGGTACCCGATACTTAGGCGGAAGCGTTGCGATAGCCCGTGCGATAACTCGTTCGCGTTCGTCGTCGATCAGGTCCTTATCCGGTAGCGGCTTACCGTCCGTCGGCTGAAATTCCGTATCGTCGTCCGCATCGGTCTGAAACAGCCCGGTCAGCGACAAGATCGTCCGTCGCTTTCGTTTTCGAATTTCACTGATCGCAAGGTTAGTGGCAATCCGATAAATGTATGTCGAGAACGCATAGTCCGTGTGATAGCGGTCGATCGCGAAATAGACCCTGACGAACGTCTCCTGAGCGAGGTCGACTGCCTCTTCATAATCATTCAAAAATCGATAGAGGTAGTTCGTGATCGGGTTGCGATATCTGTCGATAATGACAGCGAACGCAGACTCGTCGCCTTTCTTCGTGGCTTCGATAAGGGCATGGTCGGACAGATTTTCTTCAGGCACGCGGTGGTTTTGTACCTCCGCCGGGCTGGATTCGATTGTGTCCAATGCCATACATTCATACTTTTTTACAACAGTTCGCCACCCGAACAAAACGGCTTACCTGCTTGAAACACGCAAGCCGGTCGCGAAAGTTGCGAAACGTCATTCAGAAATCCACTATTACTAACCGGCGGCCTTGACCGTTGCAATCAGAAAAATAGTGCCCGTGGTCTTCGGTAAGCTGATCGTGCCAATCAGCGTCGGCGTATTTTCCGGTAGCCCGATCATTTGGATAGTGAGGCCCACAGATTCATAGTTCACAACAGGGGAAACTACGCCTGAACTGTCTTTTATACTTCCGGTCCTGACAGGCACCCGCGCCCCAAATCGAAACGATCTCGCCTGGAAACCGTTCTGTAGTACACGGAAGTTGCCCAGCGACCAGTCGAGAAACGTCTGTGACTCGGTCTCCGTATCTTGCCCAAGAATGTTCGACACACTCTTGTATTCAATATTTCCCGCATTTGAAACCCGTCCGAGGAACGTGTTTGCGAGCCGATAGTGCGAAAACGAGAAGTTTCCCTTCAGCTGTTTCGAAATTCCGGCGAGACTTGCGGGAAGATCATTCTTGATCGCGGCTTCATTCGAACCGATAACGACGTGCAGGGCGACCTCGTAGCTCGGCTCTAATTGTTGTGGGGTGTCAGTTTGGGCGAATGCGAACGAACCAAAGGCGAGAAGCACGAGCGAAGAGAGAACGAGAGAGATCATTTGTTTTGACAGGTTCATGGTTTTCTCCAAAGAAAAGATTCGGGGAAAGCGAATCATTCCACAAACCAGTCAAATTAAAGTTGCAAATTATTAGCCGGCAGAAAAGAGGGTCTCGTCGATCTTCTGTCCGAATGTGACCGTCCCGACCTCGAATTCCTCGATGAGCTTGTCGTCGGCCCACAGGGTCGTACGAAATGGAAAAAGCGTGCCCTGGGCGTAGTTATAGTCGTAAAACTTGCGGCGATATTTCACGCCGTCTTCCTCATAATCAAGCATCATGACGCGAAGCCGTTTAGTAGAAACGTAGAAGCGAGTTCGTCGGGACTGCTTGTCGGTGACATCGAGCAAGTAATATTCCACCCCAAAGATCTTGTCCTTACGCGCCAATTCAATCTTCGATTCGTTCTCTTTGTATCGCAGAAGAACTTCAAGTCCGTGAACGATCTGATTCTCGAATGCCTTTGACGCGTCTTCGCGTGGCGTGAACACAGAATTGTCCACGATCCCAAAAATCTTATCCTCGTTAAAGACCAGAGAGTATCTTGCGTTCGGAAACTCCTGGTCAAGTCGAACTTTCTCTTTGTCGAGGGTTTCCGCTCGGAGGGTCCAGCGTTGATAGGTTGCCTTCTCCGTCCGTCCTTCGAGATTGGTCACGCTGAGCTTCCCGTGCTCAATTGCTGTCTTTCGGATCTGGTTTAATATCGTTCGACCGCCACCTAGTCCATAGACGAAGATCACCGATTCGGCGATCTGCTCTGCCGTAAAACTTTTGGCGTCTTTAGCCGGGGCGACCGGCGCTGGTTTCTTTTCAGCCTTAGAGTCCACAGTCTTTTGTCCATATGTGAACTGGACAAGACACATGGCAATCAAAATTACCGATGAGGCCTTAATACGAAAAATCACTGATTGCATTTCTCCTATGACGGCGTGCGAAGGTGTACGAATCACGGATTGTAGCACAATTGTTAAAGGGCCGCCTAAGTCTGTGTTAGTTGATGATAGGGCTCCGAATTTGGATGCACGGCAAGTGATAATTGGCTATTACTGACCCGGAAACTATATCGCCTCATGACGACCGTCACGCCCGAAAGCTTTCTCAAAATCGCGAATTCGTCGCCCGACGACAACACGTCAGTTAGTCTTGCTAGGCGAGCATTTCTTGACGAGGCCGAGTGCATAAGTTTTTTCAAATCGGTCCGGCCCAGGCCGCGATCGCTAATGTCGGCTACTATTCCGGACTTCAAAAAGCAGTTTGGAAACAGTTTTGTCTTAGTTTTCTAAAGACCGATGACGAAAAGGATGGCAAGTCAGTTCTCAACGACGGTGGTGTCGCATTATCGGCCTGTCGCTTGGAGCGGAATGTCATCACCTAAGCCAAAAGTACTGAGTCGCACTTGGCCGTTCGTGCTCTGCAAGATCCACCAAGTACCGTTGCGATAGACTGCTGCGTCGGTCTTTCCATCACCATCGAAATCCGCTGGTACCGGGAGGTCGCTTGCTAATCCGAATCTGAAAGACACATTGCCGCGGTAACTCTGGCGCACGCTCCATGTTCCGTCCGACCCATAGACCGCCATGTCCGCACGACCATCGCCGTCGTAATCTCCGACAACCGGTTTGTCTAGTGCGGATCCGAGTACTACATCCCGCGTCTGGCCGTCCGAACTTCTCAGTAGTTTCCACTCGCCGCTCTGATAAACCGTCATGTCGCATTTAAGATCGCCATCGAAGTCTGCCGGAACAGGCATGCCTTCAGCCGTGCCAAACAGCTCCGATCTGTAGTCACCATTCGCCAGGTTGAGCGTGTGCCAGACACCAGTTCGATAGACGGCGAGTTCGGCCCGGCCATCGCCAGAGTAATCGGCCGGCACCGGAAGATCCCCGGCGAGACCGAACTGCACTATCCCCACAGCGCCATCCGAACTCCGCAACCAGTACCAAACACCGTCTCTATAAACAGCGACGTCCGTTTTCCCATCACCGTCATAATCGGCCGGCGCGATCGTGTCTGCCGGGAGACCGAACTGAGTCGCCGAAAATCCCGCCGCCGACCGATCGACGTACCAAGTGCGGTCCGACGGCCGAAACACTGCGACATCGGCTCGCGCGTCGCCGTCGAAATCGAAAGCAGTTCGTCTCGGCGATGTCGAAGCTGCGGTTCCCCAGCTGGCGTAGTATTCCGCGATGTTCGGCGGTGTGTTGGTCAGGTTGCGCGGCGAATCGCCGTCGGCGTAGATCACCCAGACGTCTGCGTACTCATCCGCGAGCCCGGCAATTTCACAGCAAAAAGCGGAGTACGTAATTCTAGTTCCGTCGGGCGACCAATCGGCAAAGTACGCCGGCCGCGTCGCCGGCTTATCAAACAAGCTCCCGCCTGTGAGCACGCGTGAGTTGCTTCCGTCCGAGTCCATCACGATGACGAGCCCCACAAAGCCGAAGAAAAACCCGCTTGTATAAACGATGCGGCGGCCATCTGGCGACCAGGCAGGATACCCATCGTCATAGGGCGTAAAAGTAAGTCTTTGTTGCGCGCCACCGCGGGTGTTCATAACGTAGATCTCGCCGTATGTGCCGTCGCGCTTGCTTGTGAAAGCGATTTGTAATCCGTCCGGCGACCAATCCGGGCCGTAATCGAGCGGACTTTCACGTACAGTTACCGGGTTGCTTCCATCCGCATTTACGATGCAGATGCCGCCGCACGTGTACGCGATTCGGGAACCGTCCGGCGACCAGGAGATCTTCATTTTGTCGAACAGGGGTCCCCTGGTTGGTGCGATCAGCATCTGACTCGAACCATCCGCGTTCATCGTGTGAATCCCCGTCGAACGATAGAATGCGATCTTACTCGCGTCGGGCGAATAAACCGGATAGTACGCTGAACTAGTGATCTCCGTTATATTGGTTCCATCCGGATTCATTGTGTAAATATCACCAGTGCGTCCGAATGCGATTCGGCCATTGGTCTGAGCATTGGCTCCCAAGTGAAATACCATTACGCCTATAACTACCGCCGCAATCATTGCTCCCAACGTGTGATTTTCTTTTTTCATGGCTTTCCTTCTCCGTCGCGATCCGCCGGCAGAATATCGCGACCATCGTCCTGGCTCAGGCGATCTGATCGATCGATCAGCCTGTCTTCAAGCAAGCGGACGGCGTCGGCCAGGATTCGTCGCCCCTCCGCCGATTCCGGCGGGACCGTTTCAAGCGAATTTTCCGACGCCCGTGACTCTCCCTCCGAAGTATCGCCGGTGTACGCTTCGAACTCGCCTGAAACGATCGTTACCTTTCTCTGAAACGCTGTGATCTCGATCCGCCTGTGTCCCTTCATCTGTTTGCTCCTTGCGAAACCGCTGTTTGGAAAACAAAAGCTGCCGGCGTCGGAAGATCGGCATTCAACGCTTGCATTCGGGCAACGGGCGATGCCACGTTGCCCCAACCAGCGGCTTGCGCTACTGAGCGTTCGCGCCGGCTACCGGAATATCACCGCTCAAACCGAATTGCTGTTGATTCAATTGACCGTTCGAGCTTTGAAGGATGTACCACGTTCCGCCTCGGTAAACTGCCGGGTCGGTTTTTCTGTCGGCATCGTAATCGCCGGGCACAAGCGTGTCTGTGCCCAATCCCCAATGTACGGCGTAAGCGGAATTGTCCGAGCTACGCAATATCCACCAATCGCCGGTCGCCGACCGAAAGATAGCGATATCGTTCCGTCCGTCGCCGTCGAAATCACCGTCGACCGGTTGATCACCCGCAAAGCCGAACTGCTGCACGCGGTACTCGTTCGTACCGCTCAACATCGAATGCCAGGTCGAGTCGCTTGGGCGAAAGACGGTCAAATCGGTTTGGCCATCGCCATTGAAATCGGCGATGGTCCGATTTACACCGCACGGCGAGGCTGAATACAAACTGCAGCGGGTGGCTGAATACAACTCGGTCCCGCCAAGGCCGCCGGGACGGTCCGACTGGAAATAAAGGATCGAGCCGTCGGGCGAAAGCGATGGATTTCTTTCATCAGCTACGGTGTTTACGCCTGGGACCAGGACCGGCGTGTTCCACGGCGCGGAAATCGAAGCGCGGGTTGCAACGAAGGTATCAAATGTTGGAGTACCAGGAGGCGGAGCACCAAGCCCTTCAGGACGTGCTGAAGCAAAGAATATTTGCAGACCGTCGCGTGTCATTGCCGAGCGTAGTTCGGCACTACCTCCAAGGGTGCCTAACTCCTTTATAGGTGTCGGCGCGTTAAATGTGCCGTTGGCGTTTCGCGTGCTTTGATAAAGATGGAAATCGAATTGGGGATTGCCGACCCGGTTACTGCTGAAAATGAGTGTGCCCGAGCCGGTTGTCGGGTCTTCAAAATAGTTCGGGGCGATGTCGTTGAGCGTGGAATTGAGGACTGCTCCGAGATTGACGGGCGCAGTCCAGCCGAAATCGTTGTTCGGGTCTGTCCGCGTGGAAATGTAAATATCCGTTCCGCCGATGCCCAAACGGTCGCTTGCAAAGAACATCGTTCGTCCGTCGAGTGAAAAAGCTGGAGCGCTTTCGCCGCTGCTTGTATTGAGGGTCGCACCTAAGTTTTGCGGCGCGCCCCAAGCCGACGAGAGCGTGGCTCGTTGTGAAACCCAAAGGTCGTTGCCGCCCTGCCCACCGACGGGACGATTAGTTGCAAAATAAAGACTCAAACCATTAGGCGAAATAGTCGGAGCTACTTCGTTGTCCGTCGAGTTGAGCACTGCCCCCATGCTGCGCGGGCCGCTGAAGTGATTCTGTGAAATTGCACTGGGCGTAATCGCCAAGACAAGAAGGATTAGCGTGCAGACCGACGCTGTCGTATTTCTAATGATCTTAATTTTGTTCATGTCAATATCTATCTCCTGTGTTTGTAGAATTCCATTAGCGATTTTCCAGTACTCGATACATGCAACTTAATTCGTCGCATGATGTGGAGTAACGAAAGAGCGGGGAAATTTGAGAGAAAGATTGACGAAAGTTGTCGATTGAGGATATGATTCGGGCGTTCTGAAGCCAATTTGTTCGCCGTTTTTCTGCTATCAAGGGGTCCGGGGTTCCTTATGTGGAAGCAGGCCCACCAGATTCATTCATTCGACGAGTTTCGGCTCGATCTAACGCGCGGATGTCTTTTCCGCGGGACCGTCGAACTCAAGCTCCGGCCACAATCCTTCGAAGTCCTCAAATACCTAACGCAAAATCAGGGCAGGCTTGTCAGCAAAGACGAACTGATCGCGTCCGTCTGGAACGGCATGGCTGTAACGGACGATTCGCTGGTCCAGTGTTTGAAAGACATTCGGCTCGCATTGGACGATAAGTCGCAGGAGATCATCAGAACCGTTCCGCGGCGCGGCTACATTTTCGAAAAGGAAGTTTGCGAAAACGGGACAGAAACTTACACGGAAGAAACAACGGGCGTTCACCTCGTGATCGAAGAAACGATTGAGGGACTCGGAGATACGCAGCGGAGCGAACCGGACAAAAGAAAACTTATCGGCGCAATCAAGCGCCACAAGCTCGTCTCCGCAGCTGGCTTGGCAACATTGGTCATCGCCGCAAGTGCGGGCATTGCTTTTTATCAACCGGTGTTGGCGTGGTGGTTTAAGCCGCCTTCGATCGCAGTGCTTCCGATTGTTAACGCGACGGGCGACGCTGAAGAGGATTACGTCAGCGACGGAATGACGGAAAGCATCATCACCAGTCTTTCAAACCTCAACGAGGGCGGAACGCGTCCGCGGCTCCGTGTTCTTGCGCAAAATACGGTTTTTATGTTCAAGGGCAAGGTGATCGAACCGCGAAGCGTCGCGCGCGATCTTGGCGCGGACATGGTTCTGGTGGGCAAGATGTTTCGGCAAGCCGGCATTCGCATTTTCAAATTCGAGATGATCAATGTCGCGGACGGCTCGGTCGCCTGGGGTAAACAGTATGCTCCCGCGTCGTCGTTAAATGAAAACATGCTGGAGATCCAAAATGAGATACCCAAGGACGTCGCCGCACAGCTGCCAATAAGCCTCAGCCATAAGGATAGGGAAACCCTCACGCGCCGGTACACACAAAACCCTGAAGCATACGATCTCTATTTAAAAGGACGCGCCGCGGGTAGAAGGCTTACGCCGTCAGGGCTAAGAAGGAGCATAGAGTATTTCCAACAGGCGATCGACATTGACCCAAACTTCGCGGCGGCTTACTGGGCGATGGGCACTTCCTACCATTCCCAGGGTTCCATTGACGAGCGCGCCGAAAAAGAGGCGAGCGAGAAAGCAGCGGATCTGTTTCAAAAGGCGCTTAGCATTGATAGTAATTTGACGGTTGCCAACAGAGCTCTGGAGTTGATAAAAGCGGATGTTTGGGACTGGAAAGCGATTGAGGCAGCGGGTCCGACGCACCCCGCTTATGACCGATATTTAGGCGCCATGGGACGCCTTGAAGAAAAATATGAAAGCGAAAGGCGGCGCCTTGCAAACAACCCGTATGTTCCGTTTCTGAATTTTACGCACTGCAACACGCTGCTCACGCTGCGGCGACCTGACGATGCCATCGCGCAGTGTAAAAAGACGCTGAATATCGTTCCCGCAGCCGACAGAGCATATTTCGGTCCCGAATCGCCCTGGATCCATCTTTATCTCGGGCTTGCTTATTCAATAAAAGAAATGTACCCGGAAGCCATTGCCGAAATGAAGATCGCGGTCGAGTTGGGGGAAAATTCAAAGACATTGCTGGCTGAGCTTGGAGCTCTTTACGCCAAATCGGGGCAAAAAGACGAAGCGATGAAAATTCTCGCGCACCTGAAGGAGCGTGAGAACGCCGGCGAATATGCCCCATCGCTCAATATCTCGCATATTTACATCGCCCTCGGGGACAAAGAACAAGCCTTTTTCTGGCTCACCAAAGCCGTTGATGAACGCGAAAACCGGGTTGTGGGTATCAAATTCAGTGACACTTACAATTCGCTGCGCGACGACCCGCGTTTTGCGGGACTGCTCCGACGGTTAAATTTGCCGCCCTAAAGAATGATTGCCATAAAGACAATTACATTGATTTTGCTTCTTGCCTTTTCCGCCTTTGCCCAAACGCAGACCACGGGACGCATCGCCGGAACTGTCAAAGACCAAAACGGCGCGCTTATTGTCGGCGCGAACGTTACAATCAGCAATCAAGCGACCGGCGACGAGCGAACAATAATAACCGATTCGGCAGGCAGTTACGCTTTTGCTTTGCTTGCGTCCGGGGTTTATCGCGTCAACATCAAAGCCAACGGGTTCGACCCTTTTATTGCAGAATCAATTACCGTTAACATCACCGAAACCGCCTTGATTAACGCGACCCTTTCTGTTGCCAGTGTCATTGCCGACCCGGTTCCCGTCAACAATGTCGCGCCACTCGTAAAGACCGATAGCGCAACGCTCGGACAGGTAATTGATTCGCGCACGATCTCAGACCTTCCGTTAGCGACTCGCAATTTTACACAACTGCTCGGATTGACGACCGGAGCAAACACCTATTTGACTGATAACACGGTCGTCGGACGCAACTCGCAAAACGTTTCGGTCAACGGTTCGCGTGTTTCGCAAAACAATTTTCAGATTAACGGAATTGACGCCAACGCTGGAATCGGCGCAGGTTTACCGCTTGCCAATCCGGCGGCGGAAAGCATTGCCGAGTTTAAAGTGCAGACTTCGCTTTACGACGCGACGTTTGGACGCGCCGGAGGCGGCAACGTCCAGATCATAACGAAAAGCGGATCAAACAAATTCAGCGGCGCTGTTTACGACTATTTCAGCGATACCGCGCTGACGGCGAACAACCCGTTCTTGAAAGCCATCGGCGCAAAACGTCCGGAATTGGAACGCAATATCTTCGGTATTGTCCTGGGCGGAGCGATCAAAAAAGACCGTGCATTCTTTTTCGGTTCGTATCAGACCACACGCGAACGCAACGGCGCTTCGCGTCTTAACAGTCTTTCGAGCAATGTCCTCATTGCTCCGGGGTTGACCGATGACCGTTCAGCCGCGACGCTAAGCGCCACGTTCGGTGTAACTCCGATCCATCCGATCTCTTTGCACTTTCTAAATGCGCGTTTACCAAACGGACAATTCGTGATCCCGACTCCGCAATCGACAAACGGGCGTTACAGCGGCTCTGCCATTTCGCGTTTTCGTGACAATCAATTTAACGCCAATTTTGACTATCGCATCTCTCAGAAAAACCTTTTCAGCGTCAAATTTTTCTTCTCTAACGCGCCGCAATTTCTGGCGCGGCGAGGGGCTACGAATGTTCCCGGTTTTGGTATCGATCAAAAGCAGAACAACCGCTTGCTTGCCATTCAGGACATACACATCTTTAGCTCAAACATCGTCAACGAAGCGCGAATCGGCTACAACTTCGTTCAAGGCGAAAATTTTCCGCAGCTACCTTTGCTGGATTCGAGATTCGGTATTCCGCGTTTGACGGCAAACGCATTTCCCGGCTTGGGACTTATTCGGATCGGACGCGACGCGAACGGGATCAGTTTCGGCACGGGCGTTCAACAAGACCGGCAAACCACGGCGCCGACAACGAGTTTTTCCGACACGATTTCGATCACGCGCGGCAAACATACGATTCGGTTCGGCGTGGAATTCCGCTATTACGAATTTAATGTTACGAATAATTTGCTGACAAGAGGCACTATTGAGTTTGGTACTTTTACCGAATTTCTCACCGGCGAAACTTCAATAGTAGGGCTCGCCAACGGTATCACAGACCGCAGCTTGCGAACCACCGATTACAATTTCTTTGTGCAGGACGATTGGAAAATTTCGCCGCGGTTTACGGTAAATGTCGGCCTGCGCTACGAATTGGATCTGCCGCCGTACGACACGCGCGGGCGAATTTCGGCATTTGATGCGTCGCTCTATCGCCCGGATCTTTCGGGGGGACCGCCGCTTGCCGGTATCGTTCAGGCGGGAAACGCCGTTGCCGGATACGATTTGCCGAATGTGCCGAACGTTTCCGCTCGTGTCGGCAGCGTCGACGCGAACAACTTTGCCCCGCGCATCGGTTTTGCTTATTCGGTTTTAAAGTCGAATCGGGTCGTCGTTCGAGGCGGTTACGGCATTTTTTATTCTCGCCCGTCTTTCCAATATCTTGTCAACAATATGTATCTGCCGCCTTTTTATTACCTGGGTGGCTCATCCCATTTGCAGATAGAAGAAGCTTTTCCGTACGTTCCTTCGCAAAATGAATTTCCGATCTATCCTATCGGCTCCAGGATCTTCGGGAATTCGTTTGACCGCAACAATCGCATTCCGTACATCCAGCAATACAACGCGAGTCTGCACTTTGAGCTTTCGCCAAATACTCTGCTCGAGGCAGCTTATGTCGGCTCGCGCGGTTTGAATTTGTATCGCCGCGTCGGTATCAATCAGGCGCCGCTTGCCAGCCCGCTAAATCCGATCATCAATCAGATCACCGGCGCGCCAATTACGACCAACACTCCAGCTAACGCGCGAGATCGAGCTCCGTTTCAAGGAATTGTTGTGTCAGCGATGGATATAACGGGTTTCAACCAGGACAAATCCACCGCAGAATCGAATTACAATTCACTACAGTTGAGTTTAACGCGGCGATTCTCGCGCGGATTGCAGTTTCTCGCTTCCTACACTTTTTCGAAATCCATTGACAACGCCTCTGGCACGGGCGGTGGTTCAGGCACAGGCGGCGTGATTGATTCCGTGGACATCGGCGACACGAGTTTTTTTGTTGGCGACCAGCTCAGCGATACCGCCAATCGGGGCTTGTCGAATTTTGACCGCCCGCATCGTTTTGTTTTGAGCTTTATCTGGGAATTACCGAAACCCGGCTTTGTCAGTCGCACAAAAATCGGACGTATTTTGTTCTCCCGCTGGCAAATGTCGGGAATTGTGACGGCGATGTCGGGCTTGCCGATTGACGTGATAGACCTCGGGGCGAGCAGTTTTTATTTGGGCGGTGGAGGAGGCGGAGGTCGACCGAATTGGGTGGCGGGCGTATCGGCGACAAGTAATATTCCGCCCGGTTATTATTTTAATCCCTATGCTTTTGCGCGTCCTTTTGTGCATGCAGGTCAGGTAATTCCAAGTTCAAACGGAACAGCCATTGCAGACGCAACGGGAACGGACTTCGGCAATGCCGGGCGCAACGTCCTGCGCGGACCGCGACAGTTCAACATGGATTTTTCCGTCAGCAAGCGTTTTCGCCTAACCGAATCAAAAAATATCGAGTTCCGCACCGAATTTTTCAATCTCTTCAACACGGTCAACTATGCCAATCCAATCAGCAACCTTGGCGCTGTCGGCGCATCGGGCGGCGAGATTAACGGAACCACGGGGCAAATCGAACCGGGACGCGCCGGCGATTTCGGGCGCATCATCTCCACAAGTAACAATGCACGCATTGTGCAGCTTGCCGCGAAGTTCACTTTCTGATGGGAGACAGGACCCGATTTCGGCGTTCCCCTCGCGCTTGAAATACCGCATCTTCCTGCCGTAACGTTATCGGATGTTCCACGTCGCGCTTTATGAGCCTGAGATCCCACCGAATACCGGTAACATCGCCCGGCTATGCGCCGCGACGTTCACCGAGCTGCACATCGTCGGCGTGACCGGCTTCCGAATGGATGACCGCACGCTGAAACGAGCGGGGCTGGATTATTGGAACGAGGTCGAGGTTCATCGTCACATCGACCTCTCAAACCTCCATGCCGAGCTTCCGAAATCCCGCTTCGTTTACTTCACGACGAAAGCTCGACGGTCATACACGACGTGGAACTTCCGTGACGAGGACTGTCTCGTCTTCGGGCCGGAGACGCGCGGCTTGCCAAAGGACGTGCTCGACAACGATCCCGAGAGTTGCTTGACGATTCCAATGCCAAATAAAAATGTCCGAAGCCTGAATCTTTCGACGAGCGTCGGCGTGGTGCTCTACGAAGCGATCCGGCAAACGGGTCTAGATCGCGTCTAACTGCGATTTTTACAGGCGTTTGGTGATTTTACGGGCATCCTTTAGACCATAATTCTTCGTCTAATTAGTGTCATATTTTTGACGAGGTATGGGGAGGTACCCAATCATGAAATTAATAAAAATGTTTTTGGCAGTGAGTTTGTTTTTGGTGACAGCATCGCTTATTCCCGCGTATGCGCAGACCTTTACATCGGCAGGTTCAACACGGGTGATGGAAGATCAAGTGCGGAAAAAGATCCTTATGCTTCCGCGTTACGAGATCTTCGACGCGATCAGTTATCAGGTAAATGGTGATACCGTCATACTGGACGGAAAGGTTAGGAATGCGGTCAATCGAAAGGACGCCGAACGTTCGGTTGCGAAAATAGACGGCGTGAAACGGGTCGTAAATAACATTGAGGTGCTTCCGCTCGGAAGCTTTGATGATTCGATCCGGGTTCGACTGTATCGAACGCTCGCACGAAGTGGCGGGCTGTCAAGATATCTGTGGCCGACCAATCCGTCGGTGCGCTTGATCGTCGACGGAGGTCACGTTTCGCTCGAAGGCTATGTGTCGACCCGCGGTGATTACAACACGATGAACATCCTTGCACACGGGGTTTCCGGTGTGTTCAGCGTGGACAACAACCTCGTGATCGACAAAGAACGGGTGAGGTGATGTTGGGCGAATGATTGTCAGAGGGTCGGGCAGAAGTGTCCGGCCCTTTTGTCTTTATAGACTCAATCGGTCATTATATTTGTTTGCCTACGGGCCTGGAATCACAACAATGGTAAGCACAGACAAGATTAGAAACATAGCGATCATCGCCCACGTCGATCACGGCAAGACCACCCTGGTCGATGCGATGCTCCAACAATCAGGAACCTATCGCGAGAACGAAGCAGTCGTCGAACGCGTCATGGACTCGATGGATCTCGAGCGCGAGCGCGGCATCACGATCATGGCGAAGAATACTTCGGTCCAGTACGGCGACTACAAGATCAACATCGTCGACACTCCGGGTCACGCCGATTTCGGAGGCGAAGTCGAACGCGTGCTCAAGATGGTCGATGGCATCGTACTGCTCGTCGATTCCGCCGAAGGCTGCCTGCCGCAGACTCGGTTCGTGCTGCGCAAAGCCCTCGAACTGAAATTGCCGGCGATCGCCTTGGTCAACAAGATCGATCGTCAGGATGCTCGTCCCGAAGAGGTCGTAGACGAGATCTACGATCTTTTCATCGATCTCGGTGCAAACGATCAGCAGATCGAGTTCCCTATTCTTTACGCGATCTCCCGCGACGGTATAGCGAAAAAGGAACTCGCCGACGAATCAAAAAGCCTTAAGCCGTTGTTCGATCAGATACTCGAAACCATTCCTGCACCGCACGCGATACGAACCGACTCGCTGCAGCTGCTGGTCGCAAATATTGACTACAACCCGTTTGTCGGACGTCTCGCGATCGGTCGCATTTTCTCGGGAGAGATCTCTAAGAATCAGGAAGTGATCGTCGCTAAGATCGATGGATCGACGCAAAAGACACGCGTCAAGGAACTGTTTGTTTTCGAGGGACTCGATCGCACGCCGGTCGATAAAGCTGGCGTCGGCGAGATCGTCGCACTTGCCGGATTCGATGACATCAACATCGGCGAAACGATCACGCTCGTCGAAAATCCGCGGCCGCTGCCGGTGATCGCCGTTGACGAGCCTACGATCTCGATGATCTTCAGCGTCAACAATTCACCGTTCTCGGGGATCGACGGAAAATTCGTAACGTCGCGTCAGATCAAAGACCGTCTCGACCGCGAATTGCTGGGTAACGTGGCTCTTCGAATAACGCAGGACGAGATCGCCTCTGAACAGTTCAAGGTCTCGGGCCGCGGCGAGCTTCAATTAGCAATTCTAATTGAAATGATGCGGCGCGAAGGCTATGAGCTGCAGGTCGCCAAGCCCGAGGTCATCACAAAGAGACACGAGAAGACCGGCGAAACACTTGAACCGATAGAGCAGGTCGTGATCGACGTGCCGGAGGAATTCATCGGTGTCGTCACCGAAGCCCTCGGCAGACGCAAGGGCCAGATGACGAAGATGATCAACAACGGATCGGGTCGCGTGCGGCTCGAATACGAAGTCCCTTCGCGTGGGCTGATCGGATTTCGCGGCGAGTTTCTGACCGAGACAAAGGGCACCGGTTTGCTCAACACTCTGTTTCTGCGATTCGATAAATGGCAGGGCGAGATGAAAGGCCGCGCAACTGGCTCGCTCGTCTCCGATCGAATGGGCGAAACGAACACTTACGCCCTGTACAACCTGCAGGAACGCGGAACCCTGTTTACAAAACCGCAGGTCAAGGTTTACGAGGGGATGATCGTCGGTGAGAATGCCCGTGCCGTCGATCTGGACGTCAACCCGATCAAGGAAAAGAAACTCTCCAACATGCGTACGACGAGCGCGGACGAGGCAATGCGGCTCGTGCCGGTGCGCGAGATGTCGCTCGAACGCGCTCTCGAGTTCATCGCCGACGATGAGTTGATCGAAGTGACACCGAAGTCGATCCGTCTGCGTAAGCGTGTTTTGAAAGCGAACGAAAGACCAAAGAAGTAGCAGAAGAGCCTCTAGCCGCATAATGCTGAAGATGAAGGACGCGAATGGGATTGTTCCCTTTCGCGTCTTTTCGCGTTTTTTTGCCAGCGACTTCTTTGGCTTGACATGGCATTCCGATAATTGTATTTTACCATTTGGTTAAATACATGGGAGCGACAGCGGCCGACAATTTGAGCAGAGTCTTTGGAGCACTTGCCGACCCAACTCGACGCGCTATCCTCTCTCGGCTATCACGTGGCGAAGCCGGAGTCCAGGAGATCGCAAAGCCGTTCCGAATGACGCTTCCAGCGATCTCAAAGCATCTCAAGGTTCTGGAAAAAGCAAGGCTGATCAGCCGCGGAAAAGACAAGCAATGGCGGCCGTGCGCTCTCGAGGCCGCTCCGTTGCGCGACGCATCGGATTGGATCGGGGACTATCGACAGTTTTGGGAGAAGAGTTTTGACCGGTTGGACGAGTATCTGAAGGAAATGCAATTGCAGGAAAAAAAGGAAGGAGAAAAGGATCATGGCAAATAAGACAGAGATAATAGCGGAATCGGGACGGCAGGAATTATTTATCAAGCGTGAGTTCGACGCGCCACGCGAGCTTGTGTTTAGGGCACATATCGATCCCGAGATCTACATGAAGTGGTGCGGGCCGCGCGACCTGACGATGACGATCGAGAAATGGGAGCCCCGTGCCGGCGGTTCTTACAGATTTACCCACGAACGCGACGGACACAAATACGGATTCCTCGGCGTTTATCACGAGGTCCTCGAACCCGAGCGCATAATCGGTACGTTCGAATTTGACGGTCTTCCCGAACGCGGCCACGTCATTCTTGGCACGACGAGATTCGAAGAACTGCCCGGCGGACGGTCACGGCTTGTTCATCAGTCTGTTTTTCAATCTGTCCAGGATCGTGACGGCATGATCGCATCTGGAATGGAACGCGGGGTCAGGGACGGGTTCGAGAAACTCGACGAATTGCTCGAGCAGCAGTCAGGTGCAAAATCGTCCGCAGTATAACTGTTTCGGGTGTTTCGCGGTTTCGCTTTTCACAAACGTAATCATGAAATACAGAAGAACACGAAAAGAAGCAAGGAGAATACATGAAACAAAAAATAACGCCGTGTTTATGGTACGACGGCAACGCACAAGACGCTGCCAAATTCTACGCAGCCGTTTTCAAAGATTCTGGAATCGGCAAAACTTCGAAAAATGACGAAGCGTCTGCTGAAGCGGTTCAGCCAGAAGGCTCGACTCTGGTAGTCGAATTCGAGATCGCAGGACAGAAGTTCGTTGGTCTTAATGGCGGGCCGCACTTCAGATTCAGCGAAGCGATCTCGTTCATGATCGATTGCAAGGACCAGGCGGAAGTTGATTACTACTGGGACTCCCTCACTGCCGATGGAGGCGAGGAGTCGCAGTGCGGCTGGCTTAAAGATAAGTTTGGCCTTTCGTGGCAGATCGTTCCTTCCGTCATGAGCGAACTCATCGGTGGACCCGACCCGCAAGGCTCAAAGCGAGCGATGGCGGCCATGATGAAGATGAAGAAGATCGATATTCGGAAAATTCAGGATGCATACGACGGCAAATAATCTGGGGAACCGCATACGGTTCTGACCAAATCATGGCAGACAAATTAACCGCAAAGGATTTCACAAAACGGCTGAAGGCGATGCAGTCGGATGAGGAACTGCGAAAGCACAGGCGATATTTCAGGTTCGATTCGGACGATCAGCCGGAAGATGATTACTTTATCGGTGTGCGAATGGGTTCGATCTTTGAACTTGCAAAGGAATTCGTCGATATGCCGATCGTCGAGATCGAAAAGCTGATGGAGAGTCCGGTGCACGAGATTCGTGCGGGAGCTATGAGCATCATGGGTCAATGTGCGAAAGCAAAGAACTGTCGCGAGGAGCGGTTGAAAGATCTGTACGATCTTTACCTTCGTCGCCACGACCGTGTAAACAACTGGGACCTTGTCGATCTTGCTGCATATTACGTCGTCGGTAAGTATCTGGCCGATAAACCGCGTGACATTCTCTATAAGCTCGCCCGTTCGAAAGACATGTGGGAACGCCGTTCGTCGATCCTGGCCACGGCGCATTTCATACTAAAGATGAAGCAAACGGATGTCACGTTCACGATCGCCGAGATGTTAGTAAACGACAAAGAAGATCTCGTTCGTAAGGCGACAGGTTGGATGCTGCGAACGGCGGGTGATAAGGATCGAAAAGCGTTGCTCGGATTTTTAGATGAATATGCTGCGACGATGCCTCGCGTATTGCTAAGATATTCGATCGAGAAGCTCGACAAGAACGAGCGGGAACACTACATGAAACTGAAGGAGAACTGATAGAAATGAACATCCTGAAAAGCATCGGAGCGATATTGGCAGGTTTGATGTTCATTGTCGTCACACATAGCGCGGTTGATTTCATTCTCGAAACGCTAGGAATATTCACTCCGCCGACACAAAGGTTCGACACGCCGTGGATGCTCGTCACCGCGACGATCTATCGGACGATCCTTTCCATCGCGGGCTGTTTCCTGACTGGAATACTGGCCCCTTCGCGCCCGATGCTTCATGCGCTCATCCTTGGATTCATTGGATTCTTGTTGAGTAGTGTGGCAGCGATCATAATTGAGCCAATTGACCTAAGTCCGACTTGGTACCCCATTGCTCTGGTCATACTCGCCATCCCGTGTGCGTGGGTCGGCGGCACCATCGCCGAAAAACGTACAAGCGGACTTTCATAACGCAATAAAATAAAAAGGAGAAAATAATGACAGCAACAAGTACTACTCGATCAAGCGACAAGGAAATTGTTATCACTCGGGAATTCACCGCACCGCGCCAGCTCGTCTGGGACGTGTGGACCGAACCTAAGCATATTGAGAAATGGTTTGGGCCGAGGGGATTCACTACGCGCGTTGAGAACGTAGAGTTTAAAGTAGGCGGCCGCTGGCATTACGTAATGGTCGGTCCGGATGGCACAGAGTATCCCGCGGTGGGTGTGTTTAGTGAGATCACGCCGATAGAAAAGATCGTTAGTACCGATGAATTTGGCGACGACTTTGAAAAGATCGAAGCCATGAAGAATGTTGACCTTCCGGCGGGCATGATTCTGACCACTTTATTCGACGACCTAGGTCAGCGTACCCGGCTAACGATCAGTGTTTCACACCCGACGATCGAAGATCGTAAGAAGCACGAAGCAATGGGAGTCGTCGACGGTTGGGGCACCAGTCTCGAGAAAATGGAAGAATATTTGGCCGAGCTGGAGAAATAGCAAACCTGTTGCGGAAGCTCTACGGTATCGTGCGGAGGTCCTTACGCGACAGTCGCTGGATTGCTCTTGCGCTTCCGTGCCGTAATAAAATTGGCATGCTGTGCCAACTAATGCCCGCACAATCCGCAGAGCTGAAATTGCGCGCGGCCGTCGTTCGTTCTACGATTTATTCGCAAATCCGAAATTTCGCAGATATATATGACCGCAGGCAAGTAGTTCGACTCCTGCGTCGAGCGATCGCCGGCTTGTAAACGAGGCGAGAGAGGAGAGGTAGATATGAAGATTGCGATGATAATAGTTCGCACGTTGATGGGACTAATGTTTTTGTTGGGGTCGATCGTGTTTTTCCTAAATTTGTTCCCGCCGCCTGAGCTTTCTGGCCCGATGAAAACCTTTAACGAAGGTCTTGCGGCCTCGGGATATTTCTTCACGCTGTTAAAGGCGACCGAACTGGTTTGCGGGCTGCTTCTTGTGACCGGTCGGTTTGTTCCCCTCGCTTTGGTGATCCTCTCGCCGATCATTGTGAACATTTTCTTTGTCCACTTGTTGCTCGAAAGAACGGGACTTCCGGTTGCGATCTTCCTCGTACTGGCAAATATTTTTCTCGCCTATTATTATCGCGACGCATTCAAGGCACTGCTGACGCCGAATCATACGCCCCTAACGTAAGGCGATGATATGTCGGAATATTCGGAAAAGCTCTCGCCGGGGCGCTGTGCCGACACTGTAAAGTTAACTCCCTCGATCATGTACGACGAGAAGTTTAGATTCTAATGCCCGATGCAATATCACCACCCGTAGGAGAATTGGACGACGTTATTCCCCCGCCGCCGGATAAGAAATCGCGATATGACCGGTCGATCGTCGAAGGTCCACTCGGTCCGGCGGTTTGGAAGATCGCGTGGCCGACGATGCTTACGAATGCGATCGGCGGTCTTCAGGGGATGGTCGACCACGCCCTAGTCGGAAATCTAATCGGCGCCAAAGCGAATGCGGCGATCGGCGTAAGCATCCAGCTCTGGATCGTGGTGATCGTGTTTATCTCCTCGATCTTTATCGGCATGAGCGTCGTGGTCGCCCGTTTCGCCGGATCCAACCAGGAAGAAAAAGTAAACCGAACGGTTTACCAGGCATTCCTGACAGCCATCTTCATGTCGTTCGGCATACTGGCGCCGGTCGGTTATTTCGCTGCTCCGTATCTTCTAGACCTGGTAAACGCAGCTCCCGAAGTACAGGCCGAAGCCCTTCCCTTCCTGCGGATCATGTATGTATTCAGTGGCGGAATGCTGATCTTCTTCATGCTTGGTGGCGCCCTGCGTTCAGCGGGTGATGCTCGCACGCCCATGGTCCTTGGGATCGTAATGACCGTCCTTAACCTCATTCTGAATATCATCCTGATCCGAGGTTTAGGTCCGATTCCTGCGTTCGGCACGATGGGATCTGCGATGGGTACCTGCATCGCATCCGGCTCGGTTTCGCTCTATGCATTGTGGAAATTGTGGCGCGGCGGTTGGGTGGTTTCCTTTCCGCGTGGGGGAAGCTATGCCCCCGACTGGGGAGTTATCAGGAAGCTTTTTAAATTTGGTCTCCCCGCCGGCGTCCAGGGCATTGCGATGAATGTCGGTGGCGTCCTGCTTCTGGCGTTTATCGGATCGTTGGCCCAGAGTGCGGCCGCTCAAGCCGCTTACGCCGTATCGTATGTCCAGCTTTTCTCACTGATCACATGGACATCTATGGGTCTGATGGGCGCGACGGCCTCCGTTGCCGGACAGAATCTAGGTGCGGGAAATCCGGATAGAGCGAAGGCGGCGGTCCACGCCGCGGCGAGATTCGGAATGTTGGGAGCCGCTTTCATCGGATTCTTCTTCTTCTTTTTTCCGGCGCAACTTCTTGCGATATTTGGCTTGGTCGATCCCGAGGTCGTCGAGATTGGGACCGGTCTCCTTCGAGTGCTTGCTGTTTCAGGCATTTTTATTTCCGTT
Source organism: Pyrinomonadaceae bacterium (assembly GCA_041745575.1). Lineage (GTDB taxonomy): Bacteria > Acidobacteriota > Blastocatellia > Pyrinomonadales > Pyrinomonadaceae > OLB17. The sequence goes on along the minus strand of JBGTIQ010000051.1, from coordinate 59,770 downwards.
GCTTTGACATACACAGGCGGACTCCAGGGAACAGGTGACACGAAGAGCCCTCTCTACATTTCTATCGTCTCGCAGGTCGCGATTCCGCTTGGAATTTGTTTTGTCATTCAAAGCACCGGCACGCTTGAGGCAATGGATATCTGGCTCGCGATTCTCGCGGGACACTTTACGCGCTGCGTGCTTACCATCGTTCGGTTCAACCAGGGAAAATGGCGTGGTATTACGGTCGATATAGAGAAAACGGAAGCGTGACGAAGCGTGGGCTGGGCTAAACGGACCTGCCGGGCATATCCTGAGATCATTACACGGTCGCATGGAAGCCCAGATATTATAAAAGACTAGTTATGTGCAGAAATATCAAGACACTTCACAACTTCGAACCGCCGGCAACCGCGGACGAGATCATGGCCTCATCGCTGCAGTTCGTGAGAAAGCTAAGCGGTTTTTCAAAACCATCCAGAGCGAACCAGGAAGCTTTTGATCGTGCTGTCGAGCGAGTGACGCAAGCCGCTGAGGAGCTGCTTCGATCCCTCGTATCTAACGCGCCGCCGCGGGATCGCGATGTCGAAGCGGCAAGGGCGAAAGCGCGATTTGCATCGCGGGGACGCGGAGAAGGGGCGACGCAGTAATATCATCGGGCGGATCGATCATCGCTTGTCTCCCTCTCACCCTCTCCCGGCGTCTCCGTGTCATCTGCATCCTCGTCCGGCTCGTATTCTTCGTACCCGTGAGCGTCGTCGTAATAATATTCATGCTCCTTTTGATCTTCGGACCAGGTATCCTTCTTCTTCTCCACCCCGTCATGCTTCGGCTTTTCCGGCATAGATAATTTATAATCGATTCGGTAATACTCTCCAAACAACTTCTTATGACAGCGAAAAAATATCTGTTGGGTCTCACGTTTGTTGTGAGCACGTTTGCCTCGACCTATTTTGTCACGGTTTCGCCGGCGCAAGTTGCTGCTCCCGCCGTCGAGACCGATCTCGATTATCAAGTCGCGGCCGTTTTGTACGTCCAAAAGGCCGCCGAGTATCGCGCTCTTGCGTATCAGGCTTTCAATATCGCTCGGCATCGGCTCGAAGCGGACCTCAAGAAGAAGAATTGGAAAAAGCTTCCTAGAGCGGAGAGGAAAATGCCACGTGCGATCGTCGTCGATATTGACGAATCCATGCTGGATAATTCCCCTGCCCAAGCCCGAGGCATCAAAACTAATACCCCGTACAATCCGAAAGACTGGTACGCCTGGAGCACGATGGGAAAGGCGAAAGCGATCCCCGGTTCAGTCGAGTTCGTAAATTACGCCGTATCGAGAGGCGTTAAGGTTTTCTACATCTCGAATCGCGACGACGCGGTCGAGAAAAAGACGACCATCCAGAATCTAAAGGATGTCGGCTTCAAGGATGTCTCAGAAGATGACGTCTTGCTCAAGACCACCGAATCAGCAAAGGCGGCCCGCCGCGCGATCGTTACCGCGAGATACCGCATCGTCCTGCTCGTCGGCGACAACCTCGATGATTTTTCGGAAATGTTCGAGAAGAAATCGATCGAAGATCGTTATGCGGAAACGGATAAGGTCAGAGACCTCTGGGGCAAGAGGTTCATCGTGCTGCCGAATGCGATGTACGGCTCGTGGGAAAATGCCATATACGAACACCAACGTCTGACCGAAGCACAGAAGGCTGAGAAGCGTGCCGCGGCGCTCGAATTGCCGTAAAATAAGATCATGAAAAAGCGAACGCCAGAAGAGAAACTTCTTGATCCGCGGCCTGGCGGGAATATTGCGGCGGCCAGCGAATATGGGATTGACCTTACCCAGATCGTTGAGAATCTAAGATTGACGCCTGCCGAACGGATCAAAGGAAACGACCAAGCGGTCAACTCCGTGTTGCGGTTCGAAGAAGCAATGCGGCGGGAGAAAGCGGCGAAGAAATCAAAGACTTTATGATAAATCTGTTCGAGGTCGCGCGGCTCTTGAGTCAGGCTGGTGTCAAGTTTGTCATCGTCGGCGGGATAGCCATCCGAAGTCATGGCGGAAATTACATAACCGAAGATTTAGATATTTGCTATGACCGGACACGAGATAATTTACAGAAACTCGCTGACACATTGGCTCCGCTAAACCCACGACCTCGCGGTTTTGATGAACAACTGCCATTTATTTTTGACTGGTCAACCTTGCAGCACGGCACAAACTTTACCTTCAAAACCTCGATGGGTGACGTCGATCTACTCGGCGAAGTGAAGGGCATCGGGGCGTACGACGACTTGGTTAAAGATTCTATAAGAGTAGACCTCGACGGCTTTGCGACGCAGATTCTCTCCATCGGGGGCTTAATAAAAGCAAAGGAGGCTTCCGGCCGACCAAAAGACGAGCCGGGCCTGAAAGTGCTTTATGCATTGCTCGATTCTGAACTAGACGAAGACTAAGCGATGAACCTCCACCGCTCGCTGAGATTCTCAATCTATCTTTCCGTTATCGTCCTTTTCTGCAGCGCACGTTATTCCTCGCAGACTCTAACAGTACGCGAAATAATGGCCGAGCCGTCAATCGCCGGCATGCGTGTCGAGGGCGAGAAGCTTTCCCCCGATGGAACAAAGGTGATCTTCCTTTGGAACGCTGAAGGAAAGCAGCCGCGAGATCTCTATCTTGTTTCGACATCGGGCGGTGATCCGGTAAAGATCCTGAGCCCGTCAGATCTTCCGCCCCCGAGCCGCCCGCCTGAGAAAGAGAACAAGCTTGATTACGGGTTGGTCTTGAGAGACGATTTCGCAAAAGCTCGCGAAAATCAGCTTGGCAACTTCGAGTGGTCTCCGGATTCGAAACGGCTCGTGACGTCGTACGGCGGTGATCTCTATGTTTTGACGATCGGCGAAGCGAAGCCACGCCGCTTTACGAAAACGCAGACTTCTGAGACAGGTGCGCGTTTTCTGGATAATGAACGAATTCTGTTTTCACAATCCGGCAATCTGTTCGTTCTGGACATCTCGAATTCCCTGCTCACTCAGATCTCGCGCGAAGGTAACGTACCGAACTTCATTTCCGTCCTAAACCCGACGCCAAACAAACCGGGAACGTTGATCGCATACGTTGTGTCGGACGGCTCTAAGAACAAAGCCCTGCTTGTTCCCAATTATCTCGACGAGTTCACGGCTGCTCCAAACGTTCGTCGCGGATGGACCGATCATAAGGTCGTCGTCGCTCCGGCCGATGGCAGTAGAGAAACTCCGTTTGAGATCAAGTTACCGAAACCCGAAGGCGTCAGCAGCATCCGTCGCATGGTCTGGCCCGCGGACAACCGAAGCTTGATCATCGATCGCATTGATAAAGACACAAAACGACGTCAGCTCTTTTACGTCTACAATGTTGGTAGCAAGAGCGAAAAGATAATCCCGATCATCGAGGAGACCGACGATAAATGGCAGGCGTCGTTGTCGGCGATCTTCGAGCCAAATCCCAAAGACCCGAGCGAATTGTTCTTTGGATCCGAAAAGGACGGGTTCAATCATCTGTATCTTGCGAACCTCGAAGCGCTGGAAGAAGGTTCCACCGCCGAGACGCAGAGACGCGGAGGATCACAGGCAGAAACACGACCGGTAGGGAGTGTGTCTTCGGCGAGAGAGAAAGCTGCAGAAGGCCCGCCAGGATTGAGCGGAAAGGTTTCGATCACCCAGCTTACGAAAGGAAGCTGGCAGGTCGAATGGGCAAAGTGGACTGACGCAGAAAGTATCGTTTACACCTCCACGGAGAAACGCGTCGAGCGATTGAACTCTCCCTTGTTCGGTCCAGCTGAACGGCAACTCTACCTTCTGAAGATCGACAGCGGTGTCGGACGCAACGTTACCAACCGAGCTTCCGGTATGCGGACTGGTTTCCAGATATCGGAAGCTGCTCAAACGCCGGTCGTTCTCTTTGAGGGCTCAGCGTGGAATCGGCCTGGCGAGCTTTACGTCGAACCAGTTTCCTGGAGCGGTCCGAAAGAGATCGTTCAACTCACTCGTACCACGCCGGAATCTTTCGGTTCAATCAAATGGAATGTACCGAAGCTGATTGAGATTCCCTCACGCGACGGTAAGAAGATCCCCACGAAAATTTATCTCCCCACTGGCTTCAGCGTGACGGCGAAACAGAAATATCCGATGGTCGTCTTCGTTCACGGAGCAGGCTATCTGCAGAACGTCATCAACGGATGGAACAACTACTATCGCGAGTTCATGTTCAATGAGTTGCTGACGCAGAAAGGTTACGTCGTTCTCGACATCGACTACCGCGGCTCGGCGGGATACGGCCGCGACTGGCGAACGGACGTTTACGATTTTCTCGGCGGCAAGGACTACGACGATCACATCGACTCGATCGATTACATGGTCAAGAGCTACGGCGTGAATCCCACGAAGGTCGGCGTGTACGGCGGAAGCTATGGTGGATTCATGGCGGCGATGCTTGCAGAAAGGGCACCTGAGAAGATCGCCGCGGCGGCGGCCCTGCGACCGGTATTCGACTGGAAGAATTATTACGCAGCTTCACCCGGTTATACGGCTCAGCGGCTCGGATTCCCTGACAAGAATCCTGAAGCCTACAGACGCAGCTCGCCAATCACGTATGCAGACAAGCTCGAGCGGCCCCTGCTCATCCTCCACGGCATGTCGGACGACAACGTCCACGTCCAGGACTCTATCCAGATGATGGAAAAGCTGATCCGGCTGGGCAAGTCGAAATATCTCGAGACAATGCTCTATCCCTCCGAAAATCACGGGTTCGTACGGCCCGAGAGCTGGACGGACGAATACGAGCGTATTTTGGCTTTCTTTGAAAAGCATCTAAAATGACCTTTCACCGCCGAGACGCGGAGACGCAGAGAAATCGTTTAATGCGATTCACAAACTGGAAGTTATCTTCCTCGGCGTCTCTGTGTCTCTGCGGTAAATCTTTATGAGAATACTCGTAACCGGCGGAGCCGGGTTTATCGGCTCGCATCTGTGTGAAAGGCTCTTGTCCGAAGGCAGCGAAGTCATTTGCCTCGATAACTTTTTCACTGGACGAAAGCAAAACATCGCTCACCTGCTCGACGATAAGAAGTTCGAGCTGGTGCGTCACGATGTGACCGAGCCGATCCTACTTGAGGTCGACCAAATCTATAATCTAGCCTGTCCTGCGTCGCCGGTTCATTACCAATACAATCCGGTAAAAACTGTCAAGACGAGCGTTATGGGGATGATCAACATGCTCGGGATGGCGAAGCGTGTGCATGCGAGGATCTTGCAGGCATCGACATCCGAGGTATATGGCGATCCGCTGATTCATCCTCAAACGGAAGATTATTTCGGCAACGTAAACCCGATCGGCCTGCGCAGCTGCTACGACGAAGGTAAGCGTGTCGCCGAGACGCTGATGATGGACTACAACCGTCAGAACGGAGTCGACACTCGGATCGTTCGGATCTTCAATACCTACGGCGAGCGTATGCTCGAGAATGACGGTCGCGTCGTTTCGAATTTTGTCGTGCAGGCACTGCGTGGAGAGGAACTGACGGTTTACGGCGACGGTTCGCAGACGCGTTCGTTCTGTTACGTCAGCGATCTCGTCGATGGCATCATGAAGTTGATGAATGCCGAGGCCGACGATATTCACCTGCCGGTTAACATTGGTAACCCCGGTGAGTTCACGATGAATGAACTCGCGAATGAAGTCGGAAAATGTGTTGGACGCGAGATCAAGATCAAATATCTTCCTCTGCCCCAAGACGACCCGAAACAGCGTCAACCAAACATCGAGCGAGCGAAGAGCTTGCTGGGATGGGAGCCCAAGATCCCGCTGGCGGAAGGTTTGAAGAAGACCGTTGATTATTTTGCAAAAGTCGTCGGAGGTTTGGCGTCGCCAAAGGCGGCAAATCCCCCTAGCTAGAACTCAGGGGGCAACTCATATGAAAATTCTTATCACAGGTGGTGCGGGCTTTGTTGGAAGCCATCTCGCCGACAAACTTATTGACCAGGGCCACGACATTACGGTAATCGACGATCTTTCTACTGGCCGTTATTCAAACGTTGAGCACCTCGAGGGCACCGAGCACTTTCGCCTGATCATTGACACTGTTCTGAATGAAAGCCTGATGGAGGAGCTGATCCGCGACACTGATCGCGTGTATCACATGGCGAGCGCTGTTGGCGTGAAGCTGATCATGGAGCGGCCTGTGAAGACCATCGAGACGATCTTTCGAGGAACCGATGTCGTTCTTGGATTTTGTTCGCGATACAGAAAACGAGTATTGATTCCAAGTACATCGGAAGTTTACGGGAAGGGCGCTTCGGTTCCATTCAAGGAAGACGACGATCTTTTGACTGGAGCGACGGACAAACATCGCTGGGCCTATGCCTGTGCAAAAACCCTTGATGAATTTCTCGCGTTGGCGCATTTCAAGGAAACCCGGCTACCTGTCGTTGTCGTCCGCCTTTTCAATACCGTCGGACCCCGGCAGACGGGTCAGTACGGAATGGTCGTACCGCGATTTGTCCACGCGGCGATCAAAAACGAACCTATACAAGTTCACGGCGACGGGACGCAATCGCGCTGCTTTGGCCATGTTCATGACATCGTTGAGGGGCTGGTAAAGCTGTTGGATGATCCGAAGTGTTTTGGGCAGGTGATCAACCTCGGAAACAGCGAGGAAGTCTCGATAAAAGGACTAGCTGACAAGGCGATAGCGTTGACCGGCAGCTCGAGCGAGATACAGTTTATCCCGTACGAAGAAGCTTATGGCGAAGGCTTTGAAGACATGCGCCGCCGTGTTCCGAGCCTCGAGAAGGCCAGACAGTTGATCGGCTACCAGCCAACCCGCAGCCTCGACGACATCATCAATGATGTAGCCAACGAGTTTCATAACGAGTCGTCGGCCGCTTAACCGATGAACATTCGAAACGTATTTTTACTTCTTTTGCTTTCGGCTTTCTGCCTTCTGCCGTCGGTCTTCGCCCAAGGTGGGGTCAAAGGGAAGGTGCGGAATATCAAGGGCGGAGCTATCGCCGGAGCCACAATTACCGCACGTTTGCAGGGTAAAGATGTCGAAACTGTTAGATCCGACTCTAAGGGCTCGTTCGTCATTCAGGGTCTCGAACGTGGGAAATACAACATCGTATTCGACGCTGACGGTTATGCGAGCGGAGTAAAGTTTGGCGTTGAGATCAAGGACGGCAATGTTCGGGATCTGGGCGACCGTTTGATCCTGTCCGTCGACCAGGGAACCCAGCTGGTAATTAAAGGCAGTGTTTTTTTTCGCGAAGGTACAAGTGTTACGGCCGCAAAGGTTGAGATCGAACGCGTAAACAACGATGGCTCGACGCGAAATCTCGGCAGCACCTATACGAGCGTCAGCGGCGAATTTACGTTTCGGCCGCCGGCGGGCGTGACAAAAGTTCGCGTAACGGCCAAATACAAGGGCGTATCAGGCTCAAGTGACATATCGGATATCTCGAACGTCGGTATCTATCGGACAGCGATTACGTTGGATATTTCACAGGCAGACAAGTGAGAGGGTGAGAATCAGACACCACTTCTCACCCTCTCACCCTCTCACCTTCTCACTTTCTCATTGTCTAATTTATCGTTTCAGATATTTCTTCGGCCGGCTGGGAGGCGCTCAGAGTCCCTGAGTCAGTAACGATCAACGGAAATTCTTCAAGTACGACCGTGTCGGCCAGCGTCTGCACCCAGTATGTACCAGCGGTTGAAAACACCACGTTCACAAAAAAGCTCACATTATCCGTAAACCCGCCCGGGGCTAGATCGATCGCTGTCGGCTGTGACGTAACGACAAGGTTGGATTTGTCGGGCGACAGGATCCGCACCTCCGTCTGATGATTCCCCTCGCCGCACCAGTGATTGATGACGGCAAACTTGATAAGCGAAACGGGCAGGTGTTCAACCATGATGTTCTGGAAGATTCCCATCAAGGAGATCTTGTTACCCATCTCTATTCGTACGTCATCGCAGAGAAGCGTGTAGACGAGTTTTAAGTTTTGCGTTTGCTGGGTTTCAATTTGCATTTGAATCAATTAACTAAGACGTTCAATTACTCGACGATTTCATATTTCACGGCGCCGTTCTTCTTGAATGAAGCGGCGGCCGGCTCCATGCGTCCTCGGAGGTCCTCAGAGATGACAAAAAACTCAAGCGGGCCCGGGAACGGAGCATCGGCATTTTGTTTGCGATATTCATGCATGACTCCGCTTTGGTTCGATTTTTACTTTTCCGAGGTGAGAGGTCAAGAGTATACTCATTTTAGATTTTAGATTTTGGATTTTGGATTTTAGATTTAGGATTAAAGAGCTGCCGGTCCGAGGGTAGCTGCCGTCAATCCAAAATCCAAAATCTAAAATCCAAAATCCAACGATGTTGTTGTACGTTCTCATCGGTCTCTGCTTATCACTCGCCGGAGTCGCGGGGCTTCAGTTGATGTACATGTTCTATCTGGACCGCCTGGACCGGCAGCGAAAGAAGCATGTGCACGAACTTGAGGCAGAGTGTCGCCGCTTGGCGAGAATGCTGGCGGAGGCAGAGCACGAACTCAAACTGAAAAGCGAGCCGCTCGCGGTCGCTCACCCGGAATTCGATGATGAAGAGGCTTGGGCCGATTTGATCGAAGAGCGATGATCAGCTTTTGAACGTCGCGACGGTAGAACCTTCGCCGCTGAATCCGTCGCCCGACTTAAATCCTTTAACAAAATCTGTTTCTCCCAGCACACTTCTCACGATATCGCGCTGGACGCCGATGCCCTTCCCATGAATTATGCGAACGATCGTAAATCCTTTCGCTCGGGCTTCTTCAAGGTAAGCGATCGTTACCGCCCTCACATCTCGAGGTGAGAATGCGTGCAGGTCAATTGAGTCCGTTATTTCGATCTCGACCGGTTCGGGAAATGGATTTTCGATTTGATCGTTAATGGTGGTTTGTTCTTGGATCGTTGATCGTTGTTCGTTGTTCGTTGTTCGTCTTTGAAAGCGTGTCGAAGACACTTATCACTTATCACTTATCACTTGTCACTTATCACTTGTCACTTTGTCACTTGTCACTTATCACTCATCACTTTCCCTTCGCCAGCTGATATTGCGCAATGTCCTCAGGCGGAGTCACCTTCAAGCGACTCTTATCGCGAAAGACGACAAATCGTTTTTCGTCCATCTTGCCGTCGGGATTCCGAAGTTGGATGATGAAAGTCTTGTTGTCCCCCTGCCCTTCAACACGAAGCGGCAGTAAACCCCAGACGTCTGTCGAAGACCGCCACGCGGTGTAATAGCTCTGATCGTATTTGTCGAAAGCAAGTACCTGAATGCCGTCAAAATCAGGCTCGACCCCGTCGATCGCCTTCACTTGATTTGACCGGGAAAGTACCACCCAGTTTCCAGGAGCGGAAAGTTTATCGGTCGCCACAGCCTTGCCGGCAATATCGGTATCCAGTCGCTGCCAGGTCACGAACTTACGATTATTTGACTGAAAGAAAACAACGTCAGTCGGCACCTGTAGCTCGACCTGGCGTCCGAATAACCAGCCTGCCGGAGCCGGCGAAACCGAAGGATCGAGACGGATCTGATACCAGACGTCATATTTTTCATCGAGCTTTTCGGCTTCACCCGCTTCCCTGGCCGACTCAATCTCCGCATTTCGGGATCGCTTCGACTTCTTCTCCTCGCCCTTTGCGGCATCATCTACATCTGCAACCTCCTGCTTCGGGACAAATTTCCAAGCCATTATCTCGAAGGTCGCGCCGTTCCCAAGCTTGAACAGAATATTCTCCGGACCCAGATCCGAAGCAAGACGTAGGTTTGAAGCCGCTCGGAGCTGGCCCATCGCCTGAGGCGGCACATCTTTGAATTCCTCGGCGAGAGCCTTTGACTTCTCAAGCACCTCGTTCGTGATCACATGTTGTGCTTCGATCCAACCCTCGGTCTTCGCTTCGTCGCGTGCACGAACTCGATACCAGAGCACTTTTTCGAATTCCACCTGGTCGATGACATCGAGCCGATCACCGCGTTTCACCTCGAGCAGGTCCGCGGCGACTACGGCGTAAGATGTTCGGATTTGCGCAGTCTTCGAAATAACTGTCGCGTTATCGGCAAGGCCAACAATGCTCGACACACCGCTAACAGCCTGATCGACTGCGCCGCACCCCGAGACAAGCAGTGCCGACAAGAAAAGAGTTGAGGTTAGAAATACTTTAATTCTCATTTAGACGTAATGGTCAGCTTTCGCCAGCTATTATAACCCAGCTTATCGAGCAGCGCCTTTTGGCGGCCGTTCAGTTTTTCCTTTACACGCAGAGTCGTTACCGGACCTGCGTCATTGTCTTCGATTCCGGCTCGAGCGAGGTTTTCAGTCCAATCCATTTTGTCGGTGCCGGTGACGTATCTGTCTACAATATGAACGACCTGCGGGTCTGCTCTTAACAAGCTGAGTACAGCGGCATTTCCATCCATGGCCTGGGCCGGCTTTCGATGTTTTTCGAATAATTGTGCGAGGACGTTCTCGACCGAGCGCTTTCCTTTCGACTGCTCGAGCAGGGCCAGATCACATAAAAATGCGACGAGCATTCCGCGTGAGTAAACCAGCGTGTTCGATCCGGCAAATCGAGTATTCGACGCCGTTATCAGTGAAATTCGTTGCGACTGTGCGCCGTCGATCGTGTGGGCCCGGGACAACGTATCCAGCAAGTCTTCAAAGCGGATCCGGTTCAGCGCCACCGCCAGCTTCAGCGATTCGTACAAGGCGAACCCCTCGTAGAACCAGTCATAATTTCCCGTCAGGTTCACTCCGTTTGGGATCCAGAGGTGAAACAGCTCGTGTCGTAGCTGCTCGTGCAGACGCTGGAGCGATTGCGTCCGGAACGGCATGTCTGAGGAGATGATCGTCACGTTACTGCCGCGGGTTTCGGCTTCCCAGTGTCCAAAGCCAATGGGTTTGGGAAACTTCGAGATCGCAACAATTGGTCGTTCGAGCCTGTTCGACCCCAACAACTTCTGATAAAAGTCGTGTACCTCGGCTGCCGCGGCGGAGAGGTCCGATGGTTCAAAATTCCAGCTTCCGGCAATTATCAAGTGGCGGAAACCTTTGGGGGTAATCGCTCTTTCCCAATAATAACCGACGTAGAAAACCGCATCCTCAACGTCAGACACTTCGTAGCCTTCTTTCGTCTTCACCGACGACGAGTAAATCGGAACCGGCTCCGAAAGGAACGAAGGACCTACATCAGCAAAGCGAATTCGGGCTGTTGTCGGAGCCTTTCCCACTAAAGGCAGGATATCGGCGAGCATGATTATCCCGCTAGTTTCAGCAGACCATGACACATGCGCGGAGGCGGATCGGACGCTTCGCGGACTGAGATCCAATCTATATGACCACCTTTCAAAGAGCCCCTCGCTCAGGTATTCGCCTTCGGCAAGTTTTCTGAATGCAACGAGTATACCGGCCGAATCGAACAGCTGAACTTGCGATACACGATCTCCTAAACCGCCCACTCCTCCAACTGAGGTGAGAAACGACAGGTTCCGACGGCCTGGAACGCTCGCGGACGAGTTGAAGCTCCCTTCAACCTGGACTGTCGTCCCATTCCGAAAATCGATCTTGATGGTCGCATCCAGATCCTGAGCGCCAACGTTGGATACTCCGACAACCACCAATACGACCAGGTTGAGGACAAATGTTCGACAGGGCTTTGACATCGAAAATAGCTCGGAACTAAACTGTTTCTTCGCTCGTTGTGCGTTCAGACTCCCCTGAGGATAGAAAATTTCATGAGTCTTATCAAAATCGTAATTTACGCCCTGGTATTCGTGCTGAGCCTTTTGATTCTCGGACGCTTCTTTTTCTAGACGTCGCTTTCGCATGAATTGTTGTCCGGCTGCATTTCAGTTAAGCAGCGAAATATCAAACTATTTTGTTCTGTCAGCGGTCGTCTCCGGCCGCTTTTCGTTTTGTAAGGGCTCGACGCGATAGCGACCGGGGCGTTTCAAATAATCATGAACGAGCTTAGGAAAATACGACGGGCCCTGATAAGTCTTTCCGACAAAACGGGCGCGGCTGAGTTTGCAAGAAAGTTGTCGAATCTCGGCGTCGAAATAATCTCTACCGGCGGAACCGCAAACGCACTTCGCGAGGCGGGATTAAGAGTCACAGACGTTTCCGATGTCACAGGTTTTCCCGAAATGATGGACGGGCGTGTGAAGACACTCCATCCAAAAATACACGGGGCGTTCCTCGGTCTTCGCGATAATCCCGACCACGTAGCCAAAATGACTGAGCACGGGATCGAGCCGATCGACATGCTCGTCGTCAACCTCTATCCGTTTGAGGAGACGGTCGCGAAGGAATGCGTTACGCTGGACGAAGCCGTCGAGAACATAGACATCGGCGGACCCGCTATGATCCGGTCCGCTTCAAAAAATTGGCGTGACGTCGCGGTCGTGACCGACCCTGCACTCTACAACCAATTGATCGAAGAAATGTCGGGGAACGATGGCGCACTGTCAATCGAAACGCGACAGGGTCTTGCCGTACTCGCTTACACTCGAACAGCAAGTTACGATCTCGCGATCTCGTCCTATCTGGCGAAGCAGATTTCGGAGGATCAGCTCGCATTGATCGAGCCGCTAAATCCGCTCCGCGATCTCGCATTCATTGAATCGGACGACATCTTCGACGAAGTAGACGGCGGTAGTGAGCTCCCCGACAGCGTTGGTTTGGAGCTCGCAAAAGTCATGGACCTCAGATACGGTGAAAACCCGCATCAGCGAGCGTCTCTTTATTCTCAAGGCGAATTTGACGGGATCGCGAATGCGGAACAGCTTCATGGAAAGGAGATGTCGTTCAACAACTACGTCGATGCCGAGGCTGCGTGGAATTTGGTTCGAGATTTTGACGAGACGGCGGTTGCGATAATCAAACACACAAATCCGTCGGGCGTCGGAGTCGGGGCGACCAATGAAGAAGCCTATCGCCGGGCGCTCTCAACCGATCCGGTGTCGGCGTTCGGCGGAATAGTAGCATTCAACAGAACCGTCGACGCGGGCGTTGCGGCATCGGTGATAGAAGTGTTTTCGGAAGTCATAGTCGCACCGGATTACGATGAAGAGGCCGTCGCGATCTTTAAAAGTAAGAAAAACCTGCGGATTCTGAAACTCCGAACAACGGACCACGAACAACGATCCACGATCGAATACAAACAGATCTCCGGCGGCTTTCTCGTACAGGATACGGACACGCGCAGGATCAGTAAAAGCGACCTTAAGACAGTCTCGCACCGGAAACCCACCGATGCGGAACTCAGTTCACTCCTGCTCGCGTGGCGAGTGTGTAAGCATGTCAAGTCGAACGCTATTGTCCTCGCTAACGAGCACCAGACGATCGGCGTAGGCTCGGGTCAAATGAACCGCGTAGATTCGGTGAGGATCGCCGCCATGCGAGCTAAGCGGTTCGCTTTGCCGATAGAGGGTTGTGCGTTGGCGTCAGACGCTTTCTTTCCGTTCCGCGACAACGTCGATGAGGCAGCAAAAATGGGTGTTAGGTCGATTATTCAACCGGGCGGTTCGGTCAACGACCCGGATTCAATTGCGGCGGCGGACGAACATGGCCTGGCGATGATCTTCACCGGATTTCGCCATTTCAAACACTAGGTTTAAACCATATTTGTTAATGTTATTCTTTAGCAAGCTTGACACACTCGCACCTCTCCCGTATAGTTAAGCCATAGACGACGACTGAAGGAACGCTCAGAAGACTTAAATTCAAGTTTTCGTGGCGTTTTTGTTTTTTCACGGTAAGAACCTGTTTATTTGCAGGTCGTTACCGTCGGTTCTAATGGTGATGGTCCCCTTTTCGCCCGTCGTCACGACGGAAGCTCCGGATTCCCGCCAGCGAGCAACGATTTCCGGATGGGGATGTCCAAAACGAGATCGTCTACTTACTGAGATCACTGCCGTATTAGCTCGAACGCGATTTACAAATCCGTCCGTCGATGACGTCCGGCTGCCGTGATGCGGCACCTTAATAACATCCGCCCGAAGATCTAAGGAAGAATCGGCAAGTAGCTCATTCTCCGCTTCCCGTTCGATATCACCCGTGAGCAGAAACGCTCGGTTACCTAAGGTGATCTTCAACACGACGGAAGAATCGTTCGCTGACGTATTGGCTGAAGCGTCGTCTTTCCGATTCAATATTTGAACGGTTGCTCCACCAATAGAGAATTCGTCGCCGCGATGGACGGCAGCGATCGCGATCCCTTCCGATTCAAGAACTCGCATAAATTCAGAAAACTCTGGATCGTAAACCGGTGTCTCTCCAACTAGCGCTAACCCGATATCAAAGTTTCGCGCGACGTCGTTCAGCCCTTGTATGTGATCGGCATCGGCGTGGGTCACCACAATATAGTCGATATGCGAGTAACCCTTCGCCCACAAAAACGCGGAAACAACCGACTCCCCGATCCTTCGTATATCGGGCTCGAAATCTCTATCGCTGGCGCGGTAGTCGACCCGGCCGCCCCCATCGACGAGCATCGTCACGCCGTTCGGGAAAGTAACAAGCGCGGAATCTCCTTGACCGACATCGAGGAAATCGACTGTCAGTCGTCCGTCGGGCGCGGGTGCGCTGTAAGGATGAAAAACAATTACGAGAGCGAGTGCGAGCGTACAGAGCAAGCATGTGGAAAGCGAGCGCCGACGAGTGTTGCCGGCCTGGAGAGCAGGATCGAAAGGATCCCATTTAAAGATTCCAACGGCGGCGGTCACGACCCACGCGCTGAATAAGGGATAAATCCATTTCAGTTCGCCCGTGTAAGTCGGCAATCGAAAACTGGCTAGTCGATTGTCGGAAAACCACGCGGGTACCAACATCATCAGCGAGTTCATAACTTCCGTCAGCCCGCTCAAAGGAGCCGCGAGCCATTCGCTAAACGCGGCTATGAGAACGGTAAAGACGGAGCAAAAACTTTCCGCCGCAAGAAGTAGCCCAACCCACAGATTCAGCAGGACCGATACCGGCGACACGCGATTAAAGTAGATCACCAGCAGCGGCAGCATCCAGATTTGAACGATGATGGAAACGGTCAGGCCTTCAAAAATGTGCGAGATGACGCTCTGCACGTTGGGAGATGTGAGCCATTCTGGAGTCCGCGCCTTGTAAAGGTTGGCGGACCAGATCTGACGCCGGTTCTCGATCTTCCAGTCGGCGTCGTTCCAGTACAGAAAATCGCAAAATGCTCGTACGTATTTCGAGACGTTTGGAGGAAGCGGGTGCCTGGCGGTCGGCGTCCAGCTTCCGATCGCACGCCATTTCACGATGAGCGGAATAGCACATCCGACAATTGCAGCAACACTGACCACCGTTAGCTGGAACGAGGCCGAAAAAAGATCGGCTGGTCGCCAGGCGAGCAGCAGTAGTACGCAAAAACCGAGCGCGTTCAACTGCGAGCTTTCTCGGTAGATCACGCGGGAAAAGAGCAATACGGTGAACATGATACTCGCCCTAACGACAGGAGCCTCCAGTCCGACCGCGAAGGTGTATGCCCAAAGAAAACCGACAGCAAGAATGAATTGAAAGACGCGGCGGCGCACAAAGTAGGAAACGATCCAAATTGTCAGCCCGCCGATGAAAGTAATGTGAAGGCCCGAGATCACAAGGACATGAAATGTTCCCCCATCGCGAAAAACTTCGGATGTCTGGCGGTCCAGAAAATGTTGATCGCCCATCAGAGAAGCAATCATCACACCGGCCGTAGGAGCCGAAAAGCGATCGCGAAATTCATAGATCAAGCGCTGACGCTGCTCGTAAATCCACGCTAGTGGTAGAAACACCGACTCCTCACCGAGATTCTCGATCAGAAAGCCGCTCTTAACCGTGCCTGTCGCGTCGATTCCCTGCTGATCAAGGATCTCGATCCGCGAGCCAACGCCCGGATTTTGGAATCTTTCTTCGCGTTCCAGCCGTGTGTATATTCTTAATCGTGAACCGTAACCGAGATTGAGCTGATCAAATGCTCCTTCGTCGACGTTTTTATCACCGGGAAAAAATAGGCGCACGTTTCCCGACACCTCGACATCAGCGTTTTTGTAGATCAGCTTTTCCCCTCGCAGCAACAAAAACGTCCCTTCGTACGCCGGTTCCGGAAAGCGGATCAGTACGCCTTCGATCTCGACAGGCTCGCCCGAATAAATTCCCCCCTGATCATAAATTCGCTTGATGCGATTTTCGGCAATGCTCTGGTTTTGAATCGCGAAAGAAAGCGTGCCGAGTGAGACAAAGGCGGCTGGAAGAAGAAAAAGGGCGGCGTTTAGTCGGACAATGCAACCTAGTGCGAGGATGCCAGCGATGAACAATGAAACAAACGATCGGATCTCGAAGACGTGCCCGAGCGCGATTCCGAGCGCAAAACAGACTGCGAGCCAGAGCAGAGGGTGTCGGCTGAAGGTTGGTGGGAGGGTTGTGTCGGACATCCTGGGAGATTATTCCGTGTTGATAAATTGTCTAAGTTCGCGAAATCGCTCCTCGCTAATCCCGTCAATTATAAGTAGGTGTTCGGGTCTGCGAAACGGCCCGTAACGCTCGCGGTGTTCGACGATCTTCCGTGCCAGCACAGGTCCGACGTGCGGAAGCTTCTGCAACTCCGACGCGTGGGCGGTATTGATGTTAATAACGAAAGATGCGGGCGAATGCGACGCTTCGGTACGAAACGTAGTAGCTACTTTCCTGGTGGTACAGGAAGAGATCAGAGCCGATCCGACTGGGAAAAACAAAAATAAGGCGACCAGTTTTTGCGGGAGATTCGACGTACGCATTTTCGCGCTCGACTTGTGTGCAAAATGCTAGAACTCTTGATATTACAAAGTCTTGAACAAATTAATTCTGTGGAAACGGGGTGTTTTTCCACAGAATGTGTGGAAAACGTTTGAACTGTGAGCTGTGAGCTGTGAGCTGTGAACTGTGAACTGTGAACTATGAACTGTGAACTATGAACTGTGAACTGTGAACTATGAACTATGAAGTATGAACTTTGAACTATAAAGTATGAACTGTGAAGATTTAAACTGTAAGCCGTGCTTTAAGTCATCGCTCCCTATCCATTGTTCATAGTTTCATAGTTCATAGTTCACAGTTCACAGTTCACCGCTCATCGTTTACAGCTCATAGCTCATAGCTCATAGCTCATAGCTCATAGCTCATAGCTCATAGCTCATAGCTCATAGCTCATAGCTCATAGCTCATAGCTCATAGCTCATAGCTCATAGCTCATAGCTCACAGCTCACAGCTCACAGCTCACAGCTCACAGCTCATAGCTCATACTTCACACTTCACACTTCTCCGCAGATTCTAGCAGATATGAACGGGCGGCGAAATCCTATACTAATCTGGTAAAATCACATCGATCTTTATATGCGATATTTTCAGAAGCTCGTCGTCATTCTTCTTCCGGCCCTTTTTGTCTTATGCGTTCAGGGGCAGAGGCTCGACGATCCATTAGCGAATTCCAAGAACACGGCCTTCACCGCGGCGAGCCTTTCGCCCGCCGGACAGAAATTGTATCTCGAGCAACGGAAGATCATCTTAGAAAATCGTTCCCACATTCTCTCTGACATGATCGCGAAGGTCGTTCTCGAACTTGAAAGCAATGCGCTCAAGACCACGCCGGAAAAGCTTTTTGCCGTACAGCGCGACAAAGCCCCCGAACCGACGGCGACCGAGATCCAAAATCTTTACAACGCCAACGTATCTGCTCTGCGGGGCCGCCCGCTTGTCGAAGTTCGGCCACAGCTCGTCGAATATCTAAAGGGCGTTTCCGGCGAAAGATTAGTCGTCGAATATATTCAGTCGCTTCGCACGAAATACAGAGTTTCCCTCGGAAAGGATGTTAACGCGATCGCACTAACGCCGTCGGACGTTGTCGCCACGATCGGCTCACGCACGATAACGTTTCGTGAGTTCCAACAAGACAACAAGGTCCGGCTCAACGACGCGGAAATGGAAGCTTTCGAGGCGCTAAGAACCGACCTCGAGGCGTCTGTCTTTTCTGCTCTGGTAGCCGAAGAGGCAAAGGAAAGGAATCTCGACATTGGTTCACTTATCGCGGCCGAGATCACCGACAAACTACGACAGTTCACCGAAGAGGAGCGCTCGGTCGTCGAAACCGCATTGATGAAGCGGCTGTTCACGAAGTACAGCGTCAAGATCTTGCTTAGCGAGCCGACGCCCGTCGTACAAAGCATATTGATCGAGACAGACGACCCCCAAATCGGAACCGCTTCGGCACCTGTCACGGTCGTTATGTTCACCGATTTTCAGTGTCCGGCGTGTTCGCGAACACATCCTGTCCTGAAACAATTGCTGACCGAATACGGCGACAAGATCCGTTTTGTCGTTCGCGATTTTCCGTTGGAGAATATGCATGAGAATGCCTTTCAGGCGGCACTCGCCGCAAACGCCGCCAGAGCACAGGGCAAATTCTTCGAATACGCGGAGATCTTGTATCGCAATCAGGAAGCTCTCGATAAGGCCTCCCTCTTAAAGTACGCGGCGGAACTCGGTTTGAATGCAAAACAATTTGAGTTAGACTTTAGCGACGCGAAAGTCAGCGCTGAGGTACGAAAAGACCAAGCCGACGGGCGAAGTTACGGAATCGGCGGTACGCCGACTATCTTCGTCAACGGCATTAAAGTTCACCGCCTTTCCGCTGACGCCTTTCGACGTGCTATCGATCGAGCACTTTCCAGATAACCTATGCGTTCCAGCTACATTTTCGCTCTTGTGCTGCTTACTTTTTCGTGTGGTGATCCGCCCGCTGTGCCGAATAACAACGCAACTCCGAATTCAAACGTGAACAAACCGTCGGGCCCAGTTTCGATGTACGACTACGAGATCGTCAAAACGTATCCGCACGATCCGAAGGCTTTTACGCAGGGTCTGGAATTCCACGACGGAGTTCTTTACGAAGGAACAGGTGGAAAGGATGGCGACGATTTCTTCTCTTCGCTGCGGAAAGTCGATTTTTCGACAGGCAAAGTTTTACAGAAATACGATATTCCCCGGGAATATTTTGGCGAAGGCATCACCATTCTCGGCGATAAGATCTATCAATTGACGTGGCGCCAAATGACGGCGTTCGAGTATGACCTGAAGGATTTTAAGCTGCTTCGCGAACTACGTTATTCGGGTGAAGGCTGGGGGCTAACGAACGACGGTAACAATCTGATCATGAGCGACGGCACTCATGTCCTTCGTTTTGTTAATCCTCACGACTTCAAAACCGTCCGCACTATTGTGGTAAACGACGAGAAGGGAAAGCCCGTGATGCAGTTGAACGAACTTGAATTTGTAAAAGGCGAGATCTGGGCAAACATCTGGCAGACAGGCTGGATCGTGCGGATCGATCCTGCCACGGGAAAACTGCTGGGCCGGATCGATTTGAACAGGCTCGCCGATGATGAGCAGAAAAAGAACCGGAGCGCCGATGTTCTAAACGGAATTGCATACGACGCTGCGGGCGACCGTTTATTCGTCACGGGAAAATTGTGGCCGCGATTGTTCGAGATAAAGGTAAATCCGCGATGACCCCTGACGAGACATTTATGCGGCGAGCGATCGAGCTGGCGCAAAAGGGAGCGGATGAAAATCTGGGCGGGCCTTTCGGATGTGTGGTCGTGAAGGACGGACGCATCGTGGGCGAAGGATCAAATCAAGTTACATCGACCAACGATCCCACGGCGCACGCCGAGATCGTCGCGGTTCGGAACGCGTGCCGCGAGCTTGGGTCGTTCCAGCTTGATGGCTGTGTTATCTACACCTCGTGCGAACCGTGTCCGATGTGTTTGGGCGCAATCTATTGGGCACGACCGGAGGGATTATTCATCGCCGCAACACGCGAAGACGCCGCCGCCGCCGGCTTTGACGATGAAGTTTTCTACCGAGAATTGGAGAAGCCGAATGACCTGCGACAGTTGAAAATGCAGAGTTTGCTTCGCGACGAGTCACAGAAAGTATTTCAGAGCTGGGTCGAGAAGCCGGATAAGATCGAGTATTAGCGCTCGTCTTGATATCTGTACGCTACCGGGCTCTGCCCGCCTATTTGCGGAAAAGCTCTGCTTTTCCGCAGTGTGCTTTTAAGTATGGTCGCGGCTACGCCGCTGTTGGCCGTAGAACCGCTCGAATTTAAGTGTATGTGCCGGAAAAGCGGAACTGTTCCGCAAATAGAGCGGCGGAACCGCTAGTTTTAGTTTCATGTCGAACATTTATCTTTACATGGTTCTCGCACTGGCTGCCGGAGCGATGATGCCAACGCAGGCGGCGACCAACAATAAAATGGCTCTGGTCGTTGGCGACCCGATCCTTTCGGCGTTCATCTCCTTCGTCGTCGGGACAGTAGCATTATTCGTGTATCTCCTGGTCTCAGGCGTACCGCTCGCGAACCTCGCAGCAGTTAAAGACGCCCCGGCGATCGCTTGGACAGGGGGAGTGCTGGGTGCGTTTTTCGTTGCGGCCGCCGTAACCCTCGCACCGCGGATCGGCGTCGCAATGACATTCAGCCTGATTGTCGCGGGGCAGATGGTCGTTTCGCTGATTATCGATCATTTCGGTCTCCTGGGGGTTCCGGTAAAAGAGTTCAGCCTGGCGCGGATCGGGGGGATGATGCTCATATCGGCTGGCGTTGTTTTGATCAGGAAGTTCTAATCGGTCAGAACCGCCTGCGGTAGCGGGCGGTTGAAGCTAGCAAGACATTCGAGTTCGCAACTTAAACTGCCCGCTACCGCAGGCGGTTCTGACTATGCAGTTCATCCTCAACAATGAAGACATCGCGACGGATCTTCTCGCCGGTACCACGGTGCTCGACTTCGTTCGATATCACAAGAATCTGAAAGGGACGAAGATCGGTTGTCGCGAGGGTGACTGCGGTGCGTGCACGATCCTCGTGGGTGAGCTGAAAGGTGAACGCGTCTCGTACCGGACGATGACGTCGTGTCTGATGCCTCTCGCAAACGCCGCAGGTAAACACATAGTCACGATCGAAGGCGTCAATCCGGATGATGGTTCGCTGACGCCGGTTCAGCAGGCGATGATCGATGAGAGCGGCACGCAATGCGGATTTTGCACTGTCGGTTTCGTAATGTCGCTAACCGGTTTTTGTATCGACGACACTGCGAAGACGTCGGATATGGCTGTCTCCGCCGTTGACGGCAATATCTGCCGGTGCACGGGGTATAAGTCGATAGAGCGTGCGGCGGAAACGGTGTGTAGGCAGTTGGCAAAAGGCAGAAGGCAGTTCGTGCCGGAATATTTTGACGGGATCGTCAATCGCTTGACGGGACTTGCTTCGGCAAATCCGCATTCCGCAATCCGCAATCCGCAATCGATAGTCGCCGGTGGTACCGACGTATATGTCCAGCGACCGGACGAGATAGCCGAGTCAGACGCGGCTCATGTCTTTTACGACGACACACTCCGGGGAATCAGGGACAATGGCCTCTTCATCGAGATCGGTGCTTCCGCAACGGTGACCGACCTACTCGAGTCGCCGGTGATGCAGTCGATCTTTCCGGATCTCTACAAACATCTAAAACTTGTCTCATCAACTCCGATCCGCAACATGGCAACGCTCGCCGGCAACTTCGTAAACGCCTCACCGATCGGCGACATGACGGTATGGTTTCTGGCGCTCGACGCCGATATTATTTTTAACAACGGCCGCGAGATGCCCCTCAGAAAGTTGTATCTCGACTACAAGCGGCTGGCGAAGACGGACAATGAGTTTATCAACACGATCCGATTCAAAAAGCCGGGTGCCGATTTTTATTTCAATTTCGAGAAGGTTTGCAAGCGTACGTATCTGGACATCGCGAGTGTTAATACCGCGATCTCACTAACGATCGAGAGTACACCGGGACCGGGTTGGGTTCCTCCAGCACTGAGGGACGAGGCACAAGGGACAAGTGACGGCCAAGCTGGGACAAGGGACCTGGGACAAGGGACTTCTGATTACGTGGAACACGTCATCATCGACGCGCACGCTTCGTGCGGCGGTGTTTCCCCGATTCCCTTGTACCTGAAAGAGACATCCGATTTTTTGCGAGGCCAGTCCGTAAACGCGCAAACAATCGCAGATGCGAACGAGATAATGCAGGCCGAGATCTCACCGATCTCGGATGTCCGCGGCTCCGCCGATTACAAACGTCTGCTTTTGCGACAACTCTTCCGGGCACATTTCCACGAATTATTCGGCGAGGCTGCGGTATAATTAATCCATGAAAACCGTTGTAATTGAAGGCGAAAACGGCGATTTTACGATGATGCGTCACGGCAAGAATATCAAGGATATGGACCGCTCATTCGACATCGAATTCTGGCAGCGGCAAGGAACCGAAGCAATTATCGAGGCAGCTTTTGAATTGATTCATCTCTACTTTCAGGAAAATGGAATTCGCGACACCAGAATTCAAAGAACTGTTGAGCACTTTCAACGAACACGGAGTTAGATATCTGATCGTCGGCGGCTTTGCCGTCATGGTTTACTCCGAACCCCGCTACACGAAAGATCTCGATATTTGGGTCGAAGCTTCTCCTGAGAATGCAGCAAGGGTCTTCGCCGCATTGCGTGATTTCGGCGCTCCTCTCGAAGGCTTAACAGAGGAGGCTTTCGCCGAGCCGGGTTTCTATCAGATGGGGCGGCCACCGAGCAGAATCGATGTGATGATGTCCTTAGACGGAATTGAATTCGGGACGGCATGGGAAAACAGAAAGTCGGATAATTTCCGAGGTGTCCCGGTGAACTACCTTGGTAAGGAAGACCTTATCCGCAACAAGGAACAAGCTGGCCGGTATCAGGACCTTGCCGATATTGAGAACATTCGATTGAAGGGGAAGACTTGAAAACGATCGGATGCATAACATCGACTCAAAATCACACGTTCGCGGCGAATCCATTTATCTGGACGATGTTCCGCTCGTCCAGGGGACGCTGTACGCGTGCGTTTTTGACTCGCCGGTCGCTCACGGAAAGCTGAAGAGTGTAGATACCAGCGAGGCAGAGTCGAGCGACGGCGTCGTCAGAGTGATCACAGCCAAGGACATCGTCGGCGAGAACCAGATCGGCGGCATTATTCCGGACGAGCCGCTCCTCGCAGATCATGAAGTGCATTTCCAGGGAATGCCGATCGCGATCGTACTGGCGGAATCGGAAGAACTCGCCCGTAAAGCAGCGAAGAAGATCACGGCCGAGTTCGAGGAACTCGAACCGGTGACCGATCCGCGTGTGGCCGCGGCGAACAACGATCTCATCGTCCCGCCGAAACGATTTAAGCTCGGCGATACGGATGCCGCGTTTCTCAGGTGTGAACATATTTTCGAAGGACGTGCCGACATCAACGGCCAGGAGCATTTGTATATTGAGACGCAGGGGGCCTACGCATTGCCGACGGAGAATGGCGGCCTTAAGGTTTTTTCTTCGACGCAGGGCCCAACCGCAGTGCAGCGGACGGTGTGTCGCGTGACCGGTCTCGCGATGCATGAGGTCGAGGTCGATGTGCAGCGGCTCGGTGGCGGATTCGGCGGAAAGGAGGATCAGGCGAATGCTTGGGCGGCGGTCTGCGCGGTCGGTTCCCAACTGACGAAACGTCCCGTGAAGTATGCGCTCCATCGCATGGAAGATATGCGGATGACCGGAAAGCGTCACCCGTATTCCGCGGATTACAAGATCGGTCTCGACAAGGATCTGAAGATCTTCGCGTACGAAGCGACGTTCTATCAAAACGCCGGGGCTTCTGCCGATCTCTCGCCGCCCGTTCTCGAACGCACACTCTTCCACTGCACAAACTCGTACTTCATCCCGAACGTTTCGGCGACAGCTTACTCATGCCGCACGAATCTTCCGCCGAACACCGCGTTTCGAGGCTTTGGTGGACCGCAGGGAATGTTCGTGATTGAATCGGCGATCGCACACGCAGCCGAAAAGCTCGGAGTGTCTGCTGTTGAGATCCAGAATACGAACCTGATCGATGACGGCGACGAGTTTCCGTATGGTCAGATCGCCGAGAGCGACGCGATCACATCATGGACGCAAGGCGACGCGAAATACGATTTCGCGAGACTTCAAAGTGACGCCGACGAGTTCAATGCGTCGTCAAAGCATTTCAAAAAAGGTGTCGCGATGATGCCGGTGTGCTTCGGTATCTCATTCACAAAAACACCGATGAACCAGGCACGATCGCTGGTTCATGTTTACACCGACGGCAGCGTCGCGGTCTCGACCGGTGCTGTCGAAATGGGTCAGGGCGTCAATACAAAGATCGCTCAGGTCGCGGCCGAGATGTTCGGGCTTCCTATAGAAAGCGTGCGCATTCATACGACAAACACACTCCGCATCGCCAATACATCGCCGACCGCAGCGTCGGCCGCGGCCGATCTCAATGGCAAGGCGACGCAGATGGCGTGCGAAGCGATCCGTGATCGGTTGCTGGAAATCGCGGTGCCGCTCGTCGAAGCGGAAACGGCCGCGGATCTCACTCTTAACGACGGGTTTGTTCATCGAAACGGCGAACGCACTTCGCTCGATTGGAAAACGCTTGTCATGGACGCCCATCTGGAAAGGGTGAATCTCTCCGAGCATGCACACTACGCGACGCCCGGAATCAGTTTCGATTGGGAAACCGCGAAGGGACATCCGTTCGCTTATCACGTCTATGGAACGGCGATCGTTGGTGTCACCGTCGACTGTCTCAGAGGCCGGTACGAGATCGATTACGTAAAATGCTGTCACGATTTTGGCTCGTCGATGAATACGTCGGTAGATAATGGGCAGATCGAAGGCGGGATCGTGCAGGGCATCGGCTGGATGACGATCGAAGAAGTCGTTTACGACGATGCCGGGAAGCTTCGCTCGAACGCACTTTCGACATACAAAGTCCCGGATATCTATTCCGTCCCGAAAGATATTTCGATCCTGCCGCTGGAAACGACCCGTGAAAATTTAGCGATCTTCAATTCGAAAGCCGTCGGCGAACCACCGCTGATGTACGGCATCGCCGCGTACTTCGCGATCAGAAATGCGGTTCAGGCCTATTTGACTACCACCCCGTCAGCCGAAGCGGCTGCCACCCCTCCTAAACAAGGAGGGGAGCTCTTACGTTTCGACGCTCCCTTCACACCCGAAAAAGTTTTGATGAGTCTGTACGAGGAATAGCGCTGCTCGCTGGCCTCTGCGTCGCAGCGTCTCTGCGGTAAAATCGATCCGTGCACAAAGAACTTGAGCTCTGGAAATTCATCGCGACGCGTCTGACGCGGGGCGAGAATGTAATGCTGCTAGTTGTCGCTCAGAGCTCGGGCAGCAGTCCGGGACGTCAGGGCTACAAAATGGTTGTTGGATCGGACGGCGTACTGTGTGGAAGCATCGGCGGAGGCGTAATGGAAGTTAGTCTCGTCGAGCAGAGCCGTGTGTTTTTGCGCGACGGGGAGGCGCGGGGACGCGGCGACGCGGAGATTAAAGAGCAAGTTCATCAAAGGAACTCACCGAACGCGAGTGGAATGATCTGCTCGGGGAAGCAGACGGTGATCTTCAAGCTCGTCACTCGCGAAGACTACGGGACAGTGGGTTCGATCATTGATGGCCTTGAGTCGCGACGGGGGGATCTGTTGACGATCTCTCCAACGGAATTCAAGATCTCGTCGTCTACCACCCCGTCAGCGGAAGCCGCTGCCACCCCTCCTATCCAGGAGGGGAGTTTAAGAACGCCGCCTGAAGACCGTTCTGGGACCAATCCAAAATCCAAAATCCAAAATCCAAAATCGAGCGACTTCACTTACACCGAACACCTGGGGTTCGCGAACGAGCTATATATCATCGGAGGCGGGCATTGCTCTCTCGCGCTATCTGAGATGATGTCGAAATTGGATTTTCACATTTCGCTTTTTGACGACCGGCCCGAACTCAACACGATCGAGAAAAACAAGTTCGCAAAAAATGTCATCATACTCGACAGATATGAATCGATCAGCGAATTTGTCCCGGCGGGCGAATGCACTTATGTCGTCGTCATGACGCTCGGCTACAAGTCCGACGCCCAGGTTATTCGCGCCCTTATCGACAAGGAGTTCAAATATTTCGGCGTGCTGGGCAGTAGTGCTAAAATGTCGTCAATGTTCAAAGAACTGATCAAGGAGGGACTGCCTGTCGAGAGACTCGATCGCATTCGCACGCCTGTTGGGATACAGATCAACAGCCGTACGCCGGAAGAGATCGCCGTGAGCATTGCAGCCGAGATCATCTCCGTCAAGAATTCCGCGTAGATTATGCCGAGACAACTCGTCCTTTCACTTGACGGCCGCGAAGTTCCCGTCACGATGATCAAGATCGATCGCGACAAGCTCTACGGCTCGGTCGAGATCGAAGCGTTCGATGAAAAAGGTAATGAGGCGTCGCTGCGGGTTCTCGCGGCTGACGGCAAGACGCTCATCGATAAAGGCGGCACTGCGCTCGCGACCGTGAACGAGAAAGGTACGTCGGTCGATCGACCATCTCTAAAGGCGGTCGATGAGAACGGTGACCCGATCGAACCCGTCCCCTCGTCGTTCAACGAACCGAATGTCCTCGAGCGTGCGACGCCCGACGAGTACCTTTCGCAGATCGTAAAATCGGTATACCTGCTGCAGCCGCCGGAGGATGGGGATATCAAATACTTGCTCGATCATTTGACGGGCGACGATATTTTTACTTTTCCTTTCAGCTACCGCGGCGGCATCGACTACGACAAGGCTTTCATCCTCGGTGCGGACAACGAGGCGTTCATGGTTGTCGGAAAACCGGCAGAGTTCCAGTTTCTGAAATTGAACCAGGCGGCAGTTTTGGATTCGGCAGAGGAGGAGGAGATCTCGGCGGACGATCTGGATTTCGATTTGCTCTGACATATTTTATCGCCGAGACTTGAGAGCCGCGTAGAGATCCTTTTGCAAACCTCTGCGTCTCAGCGTCTCGGCGGTAAAAATTAGTTTATGGCGATAAATATCAGCAACCCGAAAGGTAGAGACGCGGTCGTAGCGGCCGAGGGTGTCGCCCCAAAGCGCGACGTGCGCTATGTAGATGAAAAAGGTAAACCTGTCACAAACCAGAAGCTTTTGAAGACGGATGTTCTCCACGACCTGCCCGAGCTGCTGAAGAAGAAGAAAAAACTCGAAAAGGTAGCCGACGCGTTGATAAAGGACGATCCGGAGATCGATATCGAGCAGTTCGGGATGTTTCTGACCGACACCTCGCGCGTCTACGTGACAAAGAAAGGCATCGTCCATCTGGTCGAGGAATTCGAGGTGATCACGAATCCGGACGGCACCGTCCGCGATCGCCGTCCGCGAATTAAGACTCCGCAAAATATGAATGGCGAGTTTGCGATCCGCTGGACCGGTAAGTACATCAAGAAGGAGGAAGCAATAAACCGCTTTGTCTTCACGAACAAAAAACAGCTCGTTCACGTCAACGGTCTGACCTTCGACTTTCTGTTCGATATGGCGAAGGAACTCGACAAGAAGAAGTCACTGCTGCTGATCCGCGGCGGCGAAAAAGGCAACGAGCCGATCGTGATGAACCGGGGCGGCAAACCCTATAATGCGTTTCTCGAAGGACGCGTTAAGAAAGATTCGTACTGCCTTATCCTTCACCTCTCGAACATGGAGCTTAAAAAGCCGAAATACCTCGACTCGGATGAATCTTGATTTCGACAAAAAGAAGTTTTCCTGCAAGTTCGACTACTGCATCGGCAAGGCGGCGGACCTCGCCGACTCGTCGCTGCACTTAAAATCACAGGAATATAAGCGACGCGTCAGCGGCTCGACACGTGCCGTTTCGAGTGAGGACGCCTTCAAGATACCCAAAGCCCGCGGGTATTTCGTGTCGAAAAAATACGATGGCGAGTTCGCGTTACTTTTCTTTGACGGCGAGAAGCTCATCTCGGTAAATCCCGGCGCGACGGTCCGTGTCGGACTTCCCTGCCTTGAGGAGGCCGAGGCTGCACTAAAGAAAGCGAACGTCAAGAATTGTATTTTCGCCGGCGAATACTATATCCGCGAGGGTGCGACAAAGGGCCATCCCGTTCAGCAGGTCGTCGGGATACTGAGGAAACCGGAGTCGAAGAAAGAACTTGAAAAGATCGGTCTCGCCGTTTTCGATGCCATCCAGTCTAATGGAGAACCGGTCACGGCTGTCGCAAAAGTTTTCGAGCTGCTCAACAAGTGGTTCGGCAAATCTAAGAAAGTCCATCCCGTCAATCATCGAAAGGTCGACACGACGGACAAGATCCTTGAAGCTTTCACCGAATGGGTGATCGGCGACGAAGCAGAGGGATTGGTCGTCCGACATGACTCGGCCGGGCTCTTCAAGATAAAGACGCGGCATAATATCGACGTAGCCATTATTGGTTTCTCCGAAGGTACTGATGATCGCAAGGGAATGCTGCACGATCTGCTCGTCGCCGTGATCCGCGACGATGGAACTTTTCACGAGTTCACACGGGTCGGCGGCGGCTTTACCGATGAAGACCGTCGCGAGTTCGTAAAGACGCTTCGCAAACGCGTCGTGCCGTCCGAGTATGTCGCGGTGAACAACGATTACGTCGCATACGAAATGATCAAACCGGGTCCGGTGATCGAGATCTCGTGTCTTGACCTGATCGTCGAACGGGCGCGCGGCGGTCCGGTTAACCGTATGGTTCTCGAGTGGGACGGGAAACGATACAAGGCGCTCTCACGCCTCCCGCTCGTCAGCGTCATATCGCCGCAGTACATCAGCCTCCGCGATGACAAAGAAGCCGTCGTCGATGACGTGAATATCCGGCAGGTCAACGATCTCGTCAAAGTTCCCGAGGTCACGAAATCAGCGCATATCGATCAGGCAGAGCCAAGCGAGCTTATCGAGCGTCAGGTCTATACAAAAACGATGAAGGGCAACAAGATGGTTCGAAAGCTTTTGCTCTGGAAAACGAACAAGGAAGACAGCTCGGAGTTTCCGGCGTATGTTGTTTATCTGACCGATTTCAGCCCGAATAGGCAGAACCCGCTTGAGCGTGATATCAAGATCGCAAGTACGGAGAAAGACGCGCGAAAATTGTACGAAGCACTCGCCGCTAAGAATTTTATCGGCGGATGGGAGAAAGCTTAGCCATTTTGGATTTTGGATTTTGGATTTTGGATTCGCCGTTCTGAAATCTACGTCTGGCCTCGAAGTGACCTGAGACTTCGAAATCCAAAATCCAAAATCTAAAATCCAAAATTAAGATGGCTGCACCTTTCGCAGAATTTACCGGTAACAAAAGGCTGCTCTGGATCGCCTCGGAGTGGGTTCGCTACGCCGACCAGCTCGCGGAATGGGCGATGGAACGGCTGGTCAATCGCCGGGATGTCTGGAGCCAGTACACGCTTAAGGACGGCAAGATCGGGGTCGTAATGCTCCCGATCGTCGAGCGTCGTAAGATGGGGACCGACATGGTGACGCTCAACAAGCTTCACCGCCATTTCTCAGGCAAGTCCCCTGCTCATCTCATCGGCCTTCATTCAATTTCAGATCACAGCACGTCCAAATGGTTCGCGATAGATGTCGATCTGCACGACGAAACTTTGCCGGGCAGCGACGAGATCGCCGAAGCGAATTTCGATGCCGCTCACGAGTGGGCCGAGCGGCTTCGCGAGCAAGGGATCGATGCCATGTTGATGGACAGTAACGGCGTCGGCGGTTATCACGTCTGGGTCCTGCTCGACAAAGAGTATCCGCTTGCCGATGTTTATGACTTTGCCGATGACTTACGATCCGAATGGCAGGCGCTCGATCTTCCCCGAAAACCGGAGCAGTTTCCGCCTAAGCGCATTGTCGGCCCGGACGATCTTCCCTACACATTGCGAACTCCGGGACGGCATCACACACGTCATCATTACACGCGGCTCTGGAACTTCGACGCTGTCGCTGGCGAGCCGGAGTGGCTCGAAGGCGGCGATGCGATCGAAGCCATGATGGCTGCCCGGCCATCGAAGCTACCGAAAGTTCGTCGCAAAAAAGGCCGAAAGCTCGCTGAGTACAAACCATCGACCCCGCGAAAAACGAAAACAGAGCCAACCCGTAGCCGCGTTTGCGTCGATCTCGACGGCGTTCTTGCAAAGTATGACAAGTGGAGAGGGATCGATCATTTTGGAAGCCCGGTTCCCGGTGCCCTTGAGTTCATGCAGAAACTGGCAAAGTTTGCGGAGATCACGATATTCACGTCAAGGTGCTCGCAGGACGTTTTGGAAGGTTCACGAATTACGCCGGGACAGCTTCGAATAAAAGTGATCGCATGGCTCGAAGAGCACGGATTTCCCTACACCGATGTCTACATAGGTCAGGGGAAGCCTCGCGCGTCGGCCTTCATCGACGATCGGGCCGTTCACTGCAGCCCTCAGAGAGATAAGACCGCGTTCGAAGAAGCGCTGAAGAGCACCAAGGCACTTGTTCGAAAACCTCATGGTCTTCCCAAGAGCTAGTCTGTCGAGTCTTTCGGGTCTATCGAGTCTAACGAGTCTAACGAGTCTATCGAGTCTAACGAGTCTAACGAGTCTATCGAGTCTAACGAGTCTAACGCGGCTTTCGAGTCTAACGAGTCTAACGAGTCTGTCGAGACTAGCGAGTTAAACGACTGTCACGCCAGACTCGACAGACTCTATAGTCTCGACAGACCCGAAAGACTCGACAGACTCGACAGACTCGACAGACTCGATAGACTCGACAGACCCGATAGACTCGATAGACTCGATAGACTCGATAGACTCCCCCGGAACATATTCCTCCACCCGGTGTCTAACTGAACGACGGTTGGCACCGGGCTTTTGAAAAGGAGGAGTTGAAATGTTTGACAAGCTTATCGAATCGAATTCGGCCGAGGCCGAATTCAAGCCCCGCCGTAAATTCTTCATGATGTCATCCGTCGTAGTCGGGATCCTGTTTCTCAGCGCTCTTGTATTTAGCCTCTATGCGGCGGACATCGATCTTGGAACCGATAATTTCGAACTAGTACAGATTCTCGCGCCGACTGACACGAATGTTCCTGAGCCCGAACCGCCTCGCGAACAGCCTCAGCAAAGAAACCAAACACCACAAAGTGACATACCTGTGCGTAACCAGTTGATCGCCACGATCGAACAGACGCGCGAAGTTCCGGATTCGATATCAACAACGCCATTTACGGGCATGACGATGCCGGCGGATGGACCTGTCGTGATCAAACCATTAGGGGCTGAAACGAATGGAGCAACTCAAACCGGGCCGATCGGTACGGGCCCTGGCACGTCCTCAAGCGCTGAGCCAACGGTTGCCGAGGTGAAGATGCCGGAACCGCCTCCGATCGTAAAGGCCGAGCCCAAACCGCCACTTATCAAATCGGAAGGTGTCATCAATGGAAAGGCGACGTATCTTCCGAATCCACCGTATCCGGCCCCGGCGAAAATCGTTGGCGCCTATGGCGTCGTCAATGTGCAGGTGACCATCGATGAAGATGGAAAGGTGATTTCCTCGAAGGCGGTGAGCGGGCATCCGCTGTTGCGTGGTACAGCAGAGACCGCTGCGTGGAAGGCGAAGTTCTCACCAACCTATCTTTCAAGAGTTCCCGTTAAAGTAACCGGGTTCATTGTATTTAACTTTAAGCGGAATTAGGCGTCTCGCTCCGTAGGAGCGAAATGTTTGTAGTATCCGAAACGAGCGTTTTAAGATTTGCGCTCCGTAGGAGCGGCACCTAGTGTCGATTCCTACGGAGCTCAATTTGCGCGGCCGTCGGGTTTTTGATCCTACGGAAAACGGATGTCAATCCCTACAGTCGCTCCCGATATGCGGATAAGAACTCCATCAAACCGTCGATATCGAGATCGTGGACTGGAACATCTAACAACGCTTTCAATTCTTCGAAGCTCATCCCATCCAGCAGGATCGGCTCGTCGGACTTGATCGTATGTTTTGGGATGATCACAAAGTCACCTTTGATCTGATCGACTACCTGCCGATAATCCTGTCCGGTCAAAAGTCCTGCGACCGAGACGTCCCCGCCGAAATACGTATTCGGTACCGCGAGAACGTGAAGCCGTGAACCCGAGGCCTTGTTGAACCTGTCCATCTGCTCAGCGAGAATCGGCGCGAACATCTCACCTGTAAGGATGGTCCCGCGCAGGTCAGTACCACCTGCGTGAGCGGGTGGTGGAACCTGAGTGGCAGGCACTTTAACCGGTAACATCGCCGCCGCATGCGTTCGTTGATCGACGGTTCCACCCGTCAACTCTCGACCACCCGCTAACGCAGGTGGTACTGACCTGCGGCTCAACATCCTTTCGAACTTCGTCAAGAACGATCTCACCATTCCGACGCCGTCTTCGATCTGCGGGTAACTCCCGTAATGCCGCCGCGACGGAATTTCTACAGCGCCTTTGATATAAATCTCGTCGCCGAGAAACGCGAACGTGATTCCGAGAGAGCGACGGAATTCCTTTTGAAGGTTCTCGACTTGCTTGATGGTCCGGCGGCAAAACTCTGGGGTGACCCGCGTTAGCCGCTCGTCAGTGTTGTAGCGCGTCAAGGCTACGGGAACTACCGCCGTGCTAACGACCTTCGGATAGTACGCGGCAAGGTCGCGGAGCGTTTTCTCGAGGATCGCCCCGTCGTTTATCTCAGGACAGAGAACGACCTGAGCATGAAGCTCGATATCGTTGTCGAACAGACGCTTTAACTTGTCCGCGATATCGGCACGTTTTTCGTCAACCCCGAGAAGATAAGCTCGCGTTTTCAGGTCGGTCGCGTGGACCGAGACGTATTGCGGCGACAGACGCTGCTCCACGATGCGGTTCATCTCATCTTCGGTTATCGAGCTCAGCGTCGTGTAGTTGCCGTACAGGAACGAAAGGCGGATGTCCTCGTCGCGAACGAATAGCGACGGACGTGCGTCTTCGGGATTTCCTTTGCAGAAACAAAAGATGCACTCGTTCGCACACTGTCGCGGGACGATCTGCTCGAACATCAGACCGAGGTCTTCGCTCTCGTCGCGGTCGAATTCAATATCTACGGTTTCACCGTTCTGCTTTTTGACCCGAAATGTGAGCTCGGTCTCGCCAGCGGTCTGGAATCGAAAATCGAGGTAGTCGCGAACGGCGCGCCCGTTTACCCGAATGATTCTATCGTTCGGAGACAGGTCTAACTCCTCCGCCAAACTGCCGGGCGAAACTTCCGTGACGATCACGCCGGGACGGCGAAGCTGTGTGACAGCCGGTGTTACTGCAAATTCGTACATCGCGAAGCTACTTAGTGTATGTTCTGCCCGAGCGGGTTGGCAAACAAGTGTCGCCAGCTTACGAATCTTATCAAGACCGAGGTGGATGACAGAGATTTGAACGCGGATTGGGCGGATTGGGCGGATCACCTGGATCTGAAATCCCAAAAAAGGAATGTTCTTATCCGCGAAGATCTGCCAAATCCGCCCAATCCGCGTTCAAAAAAAGCTAATTTCTATGCAGCCGCTGCTTTCAGATCGATCAAGCTCCCAAGCGGGGTGTATTCGAGATTCTGCGAAGTCGCAACCGCTTCGTACGTAAGCTTTCCGGCGTATGTGTTCACGCCCTCGCGCAAGCCGTCGTCATCGCGGATTGCCGCCTCGAAGCCCTTATTCGCAAGATCGAGCGCATACGGTAATGTGGCGTTGGTCAGCGCAAAGGTCGATGTTCGCGGGACCGCCCCAGGCATGTTTGCGACACAATAGTGCAGGACGCCTTCTTCGTAATATGTCGGGTTTGAGTGAGTAGTGGCGTGCGTCGTTTCAAAACATCCACCCTGGTCGACGGCAACATCCACGAGCACCGCCCCATTGGGGATCAGCTTGAGCATGTCCCGCGTTACAAGCTTAGGAGCCGCCGCACCCACGACCAAAACCGCGCCGATTACCAGATCTGCATGCGAGATCGCTTCTTCGATCGCGTAACGCGACGACGCAAGCGTCTGAACCTTAGAAAGAAAAATGTCATCGAGTTGGCGAAGACGGTCGAGATTGCGATCAATGATCGTAACCTTGGCGCCGAGACCGACGGCCATCTTCGCCGCTTCGGTTCCGACGATGCCACCGCCGATGATCACGACATTCGCCGCCGGAACTCCGGGGACGCCGCCAAGCAAAATGCCACGGCCACCATTCATCTTCTCGAGATACGTAGCTCCGACCTGAACCGACATACGGCCCGCAACTTCCGACATCGGTGTCAGAAGCGGCAGACGCCCCTGCTTGTCCGTTATCGTCTCGTACGCGACGCCCGTCACCTTGCGCTCCATCATCTGCTTCGTCAGTTCGAATTCAGGTGCGAGGTGCAGGTACGTGAACAGCAGTTGGTTCTCGCGCATCCGCGGATACTCGGGCGAGATCGGTTCCTTGACCTTGACGATCATATCGCCGGTCTGCCAGATGTCATCCGCTGTATCGAGAAGCTGGCCGCCCGCTCCGACATACTGATCGTCGGTAAAGCCTGAGCCTTCGCCGGCCGTTTTCTGTACGTAAACTGCGTGGCCCGCGTGTGTGAGGGCCTGTACACCGGCCGGCGTTAGGCCGACGCGGTACTCGTTGTCTTTGATCTCTTTTGGCAGACCAATCTTCATAAACATTTGCTCCAGTAAATAGATTTGTATAAAGAAATTGCTATAAGCGAAGATTCTACGATTTTTCCCGTGAATTTCTAAATGGCCGGAGGACCAGGTTGGGCACGCCTTCCAGGTTATTGATCACACACTTTGCCTCATCACGGGTGACGACGGCCGGCAGGCGAGCCGGTCGACGGGCGCGGAACACTCCCTCGATGGCCGGCAGGTCTGTGCTCAGAACCTGCTTATAGAGGAAAAGCAATGCGTTAAAGGCTACGTTTTGGGTTGAGGCGGCGACGTTCTTGTCGACAGCCAGGTGAGTCAGGTAAAACCGATCTCATCGACGCCCATCTCCGACGGATGGCGCTTATTATGAAACAGGATATAGTCGCGAATATAACTCGTGTAGGCACGTTCGGTCTTATGGCTCATATGCCTCAGACGCATCAAACCCCGAACCTGATCGAGCATAGCGAATCCGAATTTTGCGTTGATAATACACCGGATACTGAGTATTATCAACGGCGACCGGTGTTAATAAGTAGTTATGCCGACTAGCTCTGTTTCCAAGAATGGAATTGAAATACTTTTGGTACTGGAAGCCCGATGAGCGCTTTCCTCCGCCTCCGGTGGTGCGGCCAGAGGTATCTGATGGCACTGATCGGCTAAATGTCGCGTGTACGCAGACTGGTCTTGCGGCGCGAGAGGAGCGCGCAATTGTCAACGCATGGTGTGAAGAGCTTCCTAAACTATCAGGCATTCGCTTTCTATGGTTTTCTTCGCGGGTTCCTCAGCGCTTGTTTGACTCTGCGTGCCAGATCGCCGACCTCGAAGGTCTCTATATCAAATGGAGTGGCATCGATGACATGTCCAGCATCGAACGTCTGCGGTCGCTTCATTATTTCCATCTGGGCCAGTCCGGACATTTGACATCAATCGAACCTCTTGGGAATTGTCGGCAGTTGCGCTGGCTTGGTTTGGAACTGCTGTCTCAAATCACCGATCTGGAACCCGTTGGTCGACTCGTTAATCTTCAGGGGTTATCCTTGGAAGGAAGCATGGGCACAACTTGGCGGGTTGATACATTGGCTCCTGTCGGACGTCTTACCGACCTTCGCTACTTGTCGATCGCAAATATTCGTTCGACCGACGGATCTTTGGATGGCTTGCGGTCGTTGCAGCGCATGGCAACGTTCCGTCACGCGAGCTGGTGGGATCCGTCGGAGTTGGCAGAAATCCGGCGGCGAAATCCCGACCTCCCACCGTCGGCATAACAAGTCGTTGGACCGGAGCGGCGGGAGCGTGTTTCTTAACTTGAATGGTTCGGCGAAGGTGCGTGAAATCGCGCCGCCCGGTCATCTCAATCGTTAGGCGTCGCGAACACGCACCGTCACGCATGTTCAGTTTCTTCATCCACCGCCGCACGAACACCCGACCCTTGGCACGTTGCACTGGCGCGGCGGCCATTGGAGGACAACCGTAGCTTTGGCAGGAAGGGCCCCGACCCCTCTGATCCTCGCAGGATCTAGGAAGAAACCAGATGACGCAGCCATCACCGAAGCACTCGCATTGGCCGAGCTGTTTGCAGCGAAGAAGCAAGAGATCGCAACTGCGCTCTTTGATCACTTCGAACCATATGACGAGGCTCACGCGGACGGGAAGCTGTCCGCCCAAGAGATTTTTGAGCCTTCGGAGTTTCAAAATATGTTGCTGTGGACAATTTACTTTTGGCTGATGGCATTACTGGTCGGAGTTTCGGCAATCGGACGAGTTTATTTGTTTTTCACTCGTCAAATCGTTACCGCTTATGACCTAATCGAATCGCTGACTTCTTTAATTGCCGTCGTTGGATTATTCGGTTTTGCATATCAAACGCCCATTGCCGCGCCGACATTCTGGAAAGTCGTTTGGGTTCTCTTGATGCTAACTTGGGTGTGGAGTTTCTTCGGCGCAAAGAATGTAGAGATGATTGAAAAAACAGGCTTGGCAAAGGGCGCGACTATTTTCTCTTTAATTTCAATGTTAGCCGTTCCCGCGCTGGTTGGTCTGTGTATCTACGGCTTTCGGTCAGAAGCATTGTGGAATAAATGAAGGCGGCGCGTAAAAATAACGGGCTGTCGAACAAATCACAATTCAGCTATGAAAGAAGCAGTCAAGCAGAGAGTTTAACCTGTCCGCCGCGGCCAGCCGAAAAAACTGGCTGGCCGCGACAGGTTACTTGTTTTTGATCGCCGGATGGCGTTTCAACATGGCTGAGACGAGAACTTCGGATAAAACTTGGCTTGATGACGCTTGTTCTTCAGTGACCTTTAGCTCGCTGAACGCGGATCGCTCGCGAGCGTAACATTATTCGCGGTTGTCAATCATTTCGCTCGCGGCGTCAATCTCCATACCGAACAATTCACTGCAGTTAATCGCGGCAAAGCCCGCGACAAGTGAGTTCAATCATTCGGCATCAATATGAAAGTCTATCTATCATCGTATCGGCTCGGCAATGATTGTGATGAATTCGCTCGCCTTGTGTCCGGGCGGAAACGCATTGGTGTCATTCGCAATGCTTTGGATTTCTCCGATGACCAAAACAGGCTCAATGCAGGTTGGGAGCAAGAGTTTTCAGATTTGAAGGGATTAGGTTTTTCACCGGAAGCCATTGATTTGAGAGAGTATTTTCACGGCAAGAAAGACCTCCGCACCGTTGTTAATCAATTGAACGCCTTGTGGGTTGTCGGCGGAAATTCGTTCATTCTTAATTCTGCGTTTCGTCGGAGCGGTCTTGATAAAATTATCATCGAACAACTTGAAAATGAGGCGTTTGTTTACGCCGGATATAGTGCCGGGATTTGTATCTTAACGCCTACATTAGAAGGCATTCATCTTGCAGACAATCCAGATATGATTCCAGAAGGTTATCCAGATGAAGTTATTTGGGAGGGACTCGGACTGCTGCCTTTTTGTATCGCTCCGCATTGGCGTTCCAATCACCCGGAATCGGCGATGATTGACGAATCCGTAGAATATTTTATGGAACACAAAATGCCGTTTATCGCCCTTCGAGATGGCGAAACTTACATTGCTGATTTGCGTGAAATGCCGAACAATTCAATTAACGTAAGGGCAAAACAGCCATTCTTTAAAAACTTGCGTGGTTAATTCCACGTTGCGCGTAGCTGGTTTTGCCCCACGTCATCTCAACCGTTGGGCGGCTGTCTCTTGGCGCGAACTTTGAAGGAGGTGAAACATGAGCGCAAATACGCCTGAAATGGAATCTCTTAAAGCCCGTCTCAAAGCCACCTGGATGGCTGGCGACTACGGGCTTATCGCAAAGAGTATTGAAACGGGCGCGGAAGAATTTATCAATCGGCTTGCGCTTAAGCCGGGCACTCGTCTGCTTGACGTGGCTTGCGGCAGCGGCAATCTTGCTATACCTGCCGCGCGGTTGGGCGCGGTTGTAACCGGCGTTGACATTGCCCCGAATTTAATCGAACAGGCGCGGGCGCGAGCCGAATCCGAAGGGCTGATGGTTCAGTTCGATGAGGGCGACGCAGAGCAAATGACATACCCGGACGCCGGTTTCGATGAAGTCGTGAGTATGTTCGGGGTGATGTTCGCGCCGCATCCCGAATTAGCTGCGGCGGAGCTGGTGCGCGTCTGTCGCCCCGGCGGACGAATCGCTATGGCGAACTGGACTCCTGCAGGCTTCGGCGGTCAGGTGTTTAAGATTATCGGCAGTCACGTGCCTCCGCCCCCCGGCATACCACCACCTGCTCAGTGGGGTGATGAAACTGTTGTCCGTGTGCGGTTGGGTGACGGGATTGCGGATTTGCAAATGGCTAAACGGACTTGTCCAATCAATTACCCGTTCCAGCCGTCCGAGGTAGTCGAGTTCTTTAGGATGTATTTCGGACCTGTAAAGAATGCCTTCGGGGCCCTTGGTACAGACGGGCAGGATGAGCTACGGCGCGATTTGGAGCAACTGTGGTCAGCGCATAACCGCGCGCAGGACAGCTCAACATATGTCGAGGGAGAGTATCTTGAAGTCATCGCCACGAGAGGTTAGCTATAAACGCCCTGAGCATTTCCGTTTGCCGCCGCCCAACCAATCAATGGACGTGAGGGCAAAACACGGACGTTGTTTCGTTTGCCGGCTTGCGTGGTGTTTTGCCCCACGTCCTCTCAAGCGTTAGGCGGCAGAGTTGAGCATCCGGTGCAAAGCGTTAGCATAGACATCAAGATAAGAGGAGATCCCAATGAAAAGTATTTTCGGTCCGGCAATATTGATATCGGCTGTAGTGTTTTTGGCCTACGGTAGCGGGGCCGGGAGCTTCTCTGTATACGCTGCGTCATACGCGGGGCACCCAAAAGAGATCGATCGGCTTTTTGCGGGTTGGAACTCACACGACCCCGATAAGGTGGTTGCCGCTTTTACCGAGGACGGTGTGTATGAGGACGTGACCGCGGGCCAAGTCAGCCGTGGACGCGCCGAGATACGCAAATGGGCTGAGGGAGGCTTTGGTCTGTTTGAAAACATGAAGATGGAGGCCGTAATCAGCTCGTATCACAACGGACGCGGTGTGACGGAATGGGTCTGGAGCGCCAAGGATAAAGGGACCGGCAAGAGCTTTTCGGTTCGCGGCGTAAGTGTGTTTGAGGTGCGCAAGGGCAAGCTCTCACGCTACACAGAGTATTACGACGGTGCCGCGATCATGAAACAGATCGGGCTGCTGCCCCCAGAGAAAGAGTGAGCCGAGCCGCCTAACAACGGCATGCACCCGACCGCGAATCAGCGGGCCTCTCATCGTTAACTTGTCCGTACCGAGGTTGAATGCGCGGCGAGTGATGCCGGGCGTTAGGCACTTTTTGAATTGAAACGGAGATAAGAATGAGCAATCGTTTATTTGCTGAAGTCGGAAGTCGCCAGTTGCGACAATTTTTGTTCTACGCCGCGAGCATTGTTTGCTTGCTTATTCTTAGTTCCGTTGTGACAGCGCAGGAATCCAAGACGCTCGGGCGGGTTCAAAATCTTAAAAATCCTTTCATCAAAAAAAAGATTACGGTTTATTACAGTCCGGATTACAAAAAACGCGCCAAAGAAGCTCAATCTCTGATTGAAGAAGCTCTGAAATTTTACGAGCGCGAACTTAACTCAAAGGTTGAAATGAGTGTCGCCGTGTTGACCAAAGCGCAGTGGGAACAGGTGACAAAACTTCCCTATGATGTGCTTTTTGTGTCGGCCGCGCCGCACATCGCATTTGTTCCGGCAACTTTCGGTGAAGGCGTCACAACTGCCAGCGCGGGCAAAACAGAATCGCTCGCCACGCCCGTCACATTAAAAACGCTGAAATCATTGGACTATACATTTGAAGAAGCCGAAGAAAAGATGGTTGATTTTATCGCGTTGCACGAAATGGGACATGTTATTGCGGAGAGTTTGGGAATAGTTGAATTTCCCGGCAAGCCGAATAAATGGCTTAATGAGTTTGCGGCGAGCTATCTGGCTTACGCTTTTTTACGCGAAAAGCGTCCGAAACTGGCAACCTTGACAGAAACAATGATTGAACACGCTCTGGCGGCAATGCCGAAGCAGAAATACACCTCGCTCGCGGATTTCGAGCGGCTTTATTTCGGTGTCGGACCGGAGAATTACGGCTGGTATCAATCTAAGTTCGTCAAACGCGCAATCGAAGTCTACAACGCGAAACGACTTTCGTTTATCGAAGACATTCGCAAAACCCCTTTCCCGAAAGGGCAAACACTGACCCTGGAAGAAGCTATGCAGCGTCTTGAGAAAACCACTCCCGGCTTTCTAGATTGGTCAAAAGGATTTGAATAGAGAGTGATTTTTCGCATGCACGTTGCGCAGGGGCGCGGGTGATGCCGGGCGTTCGATGGCTTCGTAGCGTTCTAAGTTTTTGTAGATTTAC
Organism: Pyrinomonadaceae bacterium; assembly: GCA_041745575.1. GTDB lineage: Bacteria > Acidobacteriota > Blastocatellia > Pyrinomonadales > Pyrinomonadaceae > OLB17. Next base: position 19,222 of record JBGTIQ010000051.1, on the reverse strand, counting down.
GAACTTTTACTTCAGGCAAATATGCGCTCTAAAATAATACTAACTATTGTCTTGTTTTTGAGTTATTTCAGCCTTCAAGCTCAAACTTTGTCATCTGCAAACCTGGCAACGGACAAAGTTAGAATTGAAAGGCTTGCCGGTTTAGCAAAAGTCTGGGGCGCGGTGAAATATTTTCATCCGTTTCCGGCTTATAAAGAGATTGATTTGGACAAAGCTCTGATTGAAGCGATTCCAAAAGTTAATGCGGCAAAGTCGCCTGAAGAATATGCACAGGCTTTGAATTCGATGCTCGCCGCGGTTGGCGATGATTCGACGCGGGCTTTTGCTGGAGCGGAAAGATCGCCAACCCAAAATAAGGCGAACGGCAAAGAGCCTTTGCGGTTGGAGAACGGCGTTTTGTATTATGACGCGCTTGAAACTGGACGGTTAATTTCGCAGAGTGAAGAAAAATCGCGCGAATTTAACGAAAACTTTTTCAAATTTCTACCGCAAGCGAAAGCGTTGGTGATCGATGCGCGGTTCGAGGGCGAATCGGATGATGATTTGTTGAATTCGTTCGATTTCCAAATGCGCGCAACTTTGTCGGCGATGCTCGACCGCAAAATCGCTCTCGGCTCGCTTCGTTACCGGATTCATACCGGCTACACGCCTCAGGACGGCGCGGCTTCGAACGGATATTACTCGGGAATGATCACCAACGCACCGCAAACTTTCGGAGAAGACAGAGAGAAGACTATTAAAATGCCGCCGACTGTCATTATTGTTGATGTGAATTCGCCCATTTCGGAACTATTTAGTGGTTTGCAGACGGCTGGAAAAGCGTTCATCGTCGCGGAAACGAGTATTTTAGGCGCGGATTTGCACACGATAAAACTTGCCGACGGCGTTCAAGTCAAAATGCGCTGGTCGGAAATCGCCAATCCCGACGGCACGGTCGGTTTCGCTCCCGACGCGGTTGCTCCAAAAGGCGAAGCGTTTCAGACGGCCCAAAAACTCGTCGCTGAAAATAAATTCGTTTCCGACAGAACGAAGCGATCCGCAGCAAACATCGCGCAAGTTTCGCAGAAAGATAAAGCATACGCCGCAATGATTTTTCCTGACAAAAATTATCGTCTGCTCGCGCTGTTTCGGTTTTGGAACGTCATCAATTATTTTTTTCCGTATAAAGATTTAATCGGCGCGGATTGGAACAAAATTTTGCCGAAATATATCCCGAAATTCGAGGCAAATATGGACGCGTATGAATATCAAATAACGGTGCGCGAATTAACCGCCGAAACGCACGATTCGCACGTCAGCGTGAGTAACACCAACGCTTTCGCCGCCAAAATCGGCAACTTCGTGCCGCCCGTTATCGTGCGTTTTATCGAAAATCAAACGGTTGTCGTTAAAGTTTTCGACGAAAAACTGCCAATCAGAACGGGCGATGTCATTTTGAGCATTGACGGTGAAGACATTGGCAAACGCCGCGATTTTTTCGCACGTACTATTGCGTCTTCCACGCCGCTGGCGTCGATGCGAAACGTTCATAACCCCATCTTGCGCGGGCAAAAAGATTCAATCGCCAAACTGACTGTGCGCGGTGCGGATAAAACAATTCGGACCGTTGAAATTACGCGCAGTATGCCTCGCACCGACCGGAGATGGGCTGAATGGGCTAACGGGAACAAAAGAACGACTCCGGTATATCAGGTTATGCCAAGCGGCTTCGCCTACGTTGACCTCGACCGTTTGACTCTTGCGGAAGTTGATAAAATGTTCGACGCGATCAAAAACACGCCCGCCGTGATTTTCGATATGCGCGGCTATCCGAACGGCACGGGTTTGGCGATTGCGCGGCAACTGTCGGATAAAACATCGCCCGTCTACGCGCTTTATTCGCGCCCGATTGCTGATGCGATAAGTTTGCGTTACCTTAGCGGCACATCGCAACTTACCTTCGCACAAACGATTGAGCCAGGCGAAGGGAAAGAAATTTATCGCGGCAAAATCGTGATGCTGATTAACGAATACGCGCAAAGCCAATCGGAACACCTCGCACTGGCTTTTAAAGGTGCGCGTCCCGACATCACGTTTATCGGGACGCCGACGGCAGGCGCAAACGGCGTTATTACAAATATGATTCTGCCCGGAAATTTAAGCGTCAGCTTTACCGGTTCTAATGTCCGCCACGCCGACGGGCGACAGCTTCAGCGCGTCGGCATTCAACCGACGATAAAAGCCGCGCCGACTATTAAAGGCATCGTCGAAGGTAAAGATGAAGTTCTCGAAGCGGCTGTTAAATTTTTGCAGTCAAAAAAGCGATAAAAAAGACAAGAATGCACATTATAAAATTCGCCCTCGAACAATTCAGCTATGAAAGAAGCAGTCAAGCACATAGTTCGACTTATCCGCCGCGGGTAAGTTTTTTTGCTTACTGCGGCAGGGTTAATGTTAGTGATCGCCGGATGGCGTTCGACTTTACCTGCAAAGAACTTTAGAAATTAACTTCATCGCCGATGATGCTTGTTCTTCAGTGACCTTATTCGTTTGTTAAACTAGTTCTACTGTTCCATTCAGCTATTTGAGACTTCGATTCGGGGAATCGGCCTATGGTCGTATCGGGTTTTGGGTTGCGGGCGGTCATAACCAATGGACGGAACTTACAATTCGTAACGATTGTTGGTTCATGAATTAGTTTAGAGAACTCGCCCGCACCCGCTCGCGCTTTCATCTTTTTAGGTGCGGTTTTTCATTCCGGTTCTTGTCGCGGCTTCGGGCCGAGCGGCACATCCCGGACGCGAGATAATATCTTTCCTTAAAAACCTTCTTCGGTTTTTCTTCCGGTGTCATCGCAATACAGCTTCATCGAAAGCCAGATCGCCCGCATTGTCGCGAGGATCTTTCTTTGAGTTGAAAGCCGGGCGTGAACCTCGTTCCTGGTATTTGCCAAAGACTGCTCGTACGCTCGCTTGAAAGAATTATCCGCCCTTGTTCTGCGGGCCGCCTCGAACACTTTTCTCGATACATCCTTAAGCGAACCGTTTCCGGCATTGTCGAGCCGCGGGTGAGAGAGACGTTTGCCGTTTGATTCGCGGCGTGTGATTCCGAGTCGGCAGTATCGCCAGAACTTGCGCTTGTTTGCGAATCGTCCCGGCGTTTGAACATACCCGACAAACCGACACGCGGTAAATCGGCCCGACGCCCGGCACAGCCTTAAGAAGCGCGACCTCGGGGAACTGTTTGGCGGCGTCGAGCATCGCCTCTTTAGCTTCCGCTTGCATGTCAATCATCTGATCCAAAACCGCAAACATTTGTCCGATCATCTTCTTTATTAACGGATCGGCGATCGCCTCAAACAACTCCTTCTGCCCGGTCTCGCCAAACACGCCTGACCCTTTGCGGATGATGCCCAGAGTCCTGAGCCGTGCCTTGATCTTCGACTTCTGACGCGCCTGCTCTCGCGACATCATCTCGTAATGCACCACCAAATGCTTGAACGTCTGCCTGGAAAAGTCCCGTTCGTAGTAAACCTCATGCACGCGGCCCAGGCGCAGTAGCTCGGCCAGTTTCGCCGCATCGCGTTTGTCGGATTTGAGCGGGTCGCGGGCTATCCACGCCAATGTCCTCGGATGTGATATCGTCACACTTTTAACCAACGGCCTAATTATCCCCGCCGCCCATGCCGACAGCTCGCCCGATTCAAGATGAACATTCGCATCACCCTCGAGTCCCTCAAACGCCGAGCGCAAATGCGGCTCCGATGTTGGGACCACACGCGAAAACCGAAGCCGCCCGTCCTCCCCAACAACCGCCTGCTGACACCGGCTTGAACCCAAATCCAATCCAACGTAAATTGTCTGCTGTGACATTGTAAAAACCTCCTGTTTATTAAGAAGGTCGAACAATGTGCCGACTGTCAAAGATCAGGTAGGCTGAACAGGCAAAAACCCGACTTTCATCCTACCAATGGACGTGAGGGCGAAACAGCGACTTTCTTATAAATGTTGTCTTTTTACCCTAAACTTGCGCGGTGGTGGTTTAGCCCCACGTCATCTCAACCTTTATATTGCTATGTGAACTTGAACAAACTCGCTTTACAATCTGAATTCTCTGAGAAGGAGGAAGATCTATGAAACGCACTCTTCAATTCGCTGCACTCTTACCTGCAACACTTCTTGCCTCTATTATCTGTCAGACTCAGATTGCTAAAGCGCAAGAGCCGCATCAGCATCAGAGCGACGATTCGGAAAAACTCGGGCAGGTCAACTTCGCGATCTCCTGTAATGCTCACGCCCAAAAGCAATTCAATCGAGCAGTCGCTTGGCTTCATTCCTTCGAGTATGAAGAGGCGGAAAAGGTCTTCACCGAAGTTACCGTCACCGACCCGCGATGCGGCATGGGTTACTGGGGCATCGCAATGAGCAACTACCATCCTATCTGGGCACCGCCGAACGCGGCAGAGTTGCAGAAGGGAGCGGCGGCTATCGAAAAGGCTAAGTCGGTCGGCGCACAGAAAGAGCGCGAGCGAGATCATATCGCGGCAATAGCTGTGTTTTACAAAGACACGGACAAACTCGATCACCGAACGCGCGTAATCGCCTACAGCGATGTCATGGAGCGGCTTTACGAGCGGCGTCCGTCAGACGATGAAGCCGCTATCTTCTATTCGCTGACGCTCATCGCCAAAGGAATGATGGCGGGCGATAAGACTTATGCCAGCGAAAAGAAAGCCGCTCAGATTTTGAACGGTATTCTGGCGCGTCAGCCGCAGCATCCGGGCGTGACTCATTATCTGATTCACGGTTACGATTATCCGGCATTGGCGTATCTGGCGTTGCCCGCCGCGCGGAGCTATGCCAAAATCGCACCCGCGTCGGCTCACGCGCAGCATATGCCGTCGCATATTTTCACGCGGCTCGGTCTGTGGCAGGAAGCGATTGGGTCAAACCTCAACGCTAAAGCATCGGCGGAGGCTTATGCCGTGAGAAACAAAATGTCCGGCTCGTGGGATGAACGGCTTCACGCGATGGATTATCTGGCTTACGCCTACCTGCAAATCGGTCAGGATAAAAAGGCTTTGAGCGTGCTTGATGAATTATACAAGATTCGGAAAGTTGAACCGGCGAATTTCAAAGTGGCTTATTCGTTCACGGCTATTCCCGCCAGATACGCGCTCGAACGACGACAATGGAAAGAGGCAGCCGAATTGCCCCTGCATCCAGGGAATATGGAAACATTCGCCTGGGAAAGCCACCGTTGGGCTGAAGCTCACATCCACTTCGCGCGGGCGATTGGGGCGGCGCGCACCGGCGACGTGACTTCGGCGCGTCAGGAAGTCGAGAAATTAGCCGTCGTCCGTCAAGCACTCGCCGAAGTCAAAGGCGGTTACGATTGGGCGAAACAAGTTGAAATCGAGCGGCAGTCGGCGGCGGCTTGGCTCGCACACGCCGAAGGCAAGCCGGAAGAAGCAATCCGACTGATGCGCGTGGCGGCGGAATTGGACGACGCAACCGAAAAACACCCGGTAACGCCCGGCGCGCTTCTTCCGGTGCGCGAACAACTCGGCGAGCTTTTGCTTGAGCTTAAACAACCGGCAGCGGCATTGCAGGAATTCGAGACATCGCTTCGCAGCACGCCCAATCGGTTCAACGGGCTTTACGGCGCGGCGCGCTCTGCGAAACTCGCAGCAAATCGAAAACTGGCAAAGACTTATTTTGAGAAACTCGTAGAAATGTGCCGAACGGCTGATAACGTCAGACCCGAAATTGCAGAAGCAAAACAATTTCTCGCCGACACGAACATTTAGCTATATACAAATACACAATAGATAATGCTCGCCGCTTGTTAAGATGAAGTGTCGTAGCAAAGTTGCGTGCGCGGCGGGTGATGCCGGGCGTTAGATGCTTTCCTGGGATAGGTTACAAGGATGTTAGCTGAATCTGAAGGAGAAAATAATGGCAAGTCGTTGGACACATATTACGATGACAGTCAGTAGCATTGAGCGTGCGATTGACTTTTATACTTCGTTCTGTGAACTTGCCGTTTTAAGAGACCGTCGGCGTGAGGGCGGCGGCACGGTTTGGTTAGGCGCGAATCCTTCAGAAGGAAAGCATCCAACTTTCGTTCTTGTCATTTCCGAAGGCGAAGTCGAGTGTCGGATAGACCATTTGGGATTTCAGTGCGATACAAAAGAGGAAGTTGACCGTATCGCAGAAAGAGCAAGAGAGTCAAAAATACTTATTAACCCTCCGACGGATTCAGGCGGCAGCGTTGGATACTGGACGATGATACGCGACCCTGACGGTCATATCGTTGAGTTCACGTTTGGTCAGCCGTTAGAAGGCTTGAAATAAAATGCCGCGCATATAAATCTCAAAGATGAGTTCAGTATGGAAATCGAAAATGAAATTAACGCTGGAAAGACCGCGAAGTTTTCTTTGTCGAAGCGGCATTTGATTTTCTTTCTGGTGTTATTGGCGCTTGTTGTATTTGCCGTCGTTCGCTCAAGCATTGCGACGCAGCTCGATAGTTTTACGATTGACGAGGCGTATCACATCGGCGCGGGCGCGGCGTACGTTCAAACCGGAGACTTCCGGCTCAATCCCGAACATCCGCCTCTCGTCAAATTGTGGACGGGAGCTTTTGTTTCAAGTTTCGGTTATCAACTTTCTCCATTCCGCACACTTCAGGACAAAGCGGATGAGCGCAAGTTTGTCGAAGAAGATGTTTATCTCAACAATGACCCGGATGTGATTCAAAGCCGTTCGCGGAGGGCAATGTTTGCTTTGAACGGCTTGCTGCTGTTTGTGTTCGCTTTGGCGGCGCGGCGCGTCTTCGGAGATATTATTGCTTTAGCCGCGACCGCATATCTCGTGATTGATCCGACGGTCGCCGCTAATCTTCCGTTGGTGATGACGGATTTGCCCGTCTCATTGCTTTCAGCAACTGCCGTCTTGTTTGCCGTTCAAGCGTTTCGCTCGTGGCGTGCGGTTGATTTGATTTTTGCCGCGCTTACTCTCGGACTGGCTTTGAGCGCGAAACATTCAGCCGTTATCGCAATGGCTGCGGTTGCCGTTATCGGAATCGTGATGGCGATTTTTTTGGCGCGGGAAGCTAAGATTGTCCCTCGCCTGCGCCGTGTCGGATTGGTGGCGGCGGTTTTAATCGGAGCGATGATCGTCTTGTGGAGTTTTTATCTATTCCGCTTCAGCGAAAGTCCGCAGACGAGCCAAGAACAGTTCAATCGCTCGCTGGCGGAGAAAATCAGCGATGTTAATTCACCGCGTTACCGAGCCGGTTTGAAAATTATGGCGCGTGGGCATCTGTTTCCCCGAGCCTACACCTGGGGAATGGCGGACACGATTCGCGCCGGTGCGGAAGGACGCGCCCGCAATGTTTTCGCTTTCGGCAGAAAATACGATAAAGAACCTTTCTATTTGTCTCTGGGTATCATTGCCGTCAAACTCCCGCTCGGTCTGCTGCTTCTGACGGTAATCGGCGCAGGCTTATTGATTGCCCGCAAAATTCCGCGAGAATTCTTCGCGCCTCTGTTCGGTGTGATTGGTTTAGCCGGTCTTTTTTTGATCGTGCTTGCGACAGGCTCGGCTTACGGCGGCATCAGACACGCCCTGCCTATTGTCCCGCCGTTGGCTTTACTGGCATCACTGGCAATTTACAAGGCAATTGAATCCAAATCTTATATCTTGCGCGGCGCGGTTGCCGTTGCCTTAATTGCCGCTTTAGCATCGGCGATTCCCGTCTTGCGTCCGTGGGAGTATTATAACGAAACTGTCGGCGGTTCGGAACGCGCCTATCTTTATTTCAACGATGAAGGAATTGATGTCGAACAGCGCGTCGGGGAATTGCTGAAATATTATAACGAGAATTTAAAACCCGCAGGCGAAATTCCTTTTCTTCTCTATCCGGTTCATCAAGCGGAAAGGAAAAGGCGTGAACTCGATTGGGTCGGGAAAAATCCCGAACGCGACGAGCAAATGATGAGCAGTGAAATTATTAGCGGCACAATTTTTCTGGGAGCGAGGCGGGCGCGTCTTCCCGTTTGGCAAAATGCAACTCCGATAGCGCGGTTCGGGAACTTGTTCGTTTTTCGCGGCACATTTAAGTTTCCTGAATTTAGAAATATTTCGCTTGCCGTTCGTGCGATGAACAAGATCTATACAGCCGAACCGGACATCGAGGGCGCGATAAAACTGCTGACCGAAGCTGTTGCACTTGACCCGAAGAAGTATCATCTCGCCGTGGAACTCGGAAACCAGCATCTCAAGCTCGGGAACCGCGAAGAGGCGTTGCGGGCTTATCAGATTGCCAAAGAAAACGCTCCGGCAGATAGCGAAATCAGCGAATTACTGACACGACAAATTGAGCGCGTGGCGACAGAATCGCTTGATCAAATTTCACCGTTGCGTAATCCAAAGATTGAATAATGATTTGTGAATCAAAACTTTTATTAGGTTATTGGGTAAGCGCAGAATAGATTGAAACGCAGGCTAACAATTCAGCTATGAAAGAAGCAGTCAAGCACAGAGTTTGACCTGTCCGCCGCGGCAGCCGAAAAAAACTGGCTGGCTGCGACAGGGTTACTTGTTATTGATCGCCGGATGGCGTTTCAACATGGCTGAGACGAGACTTCGGATAAAACTTCGCTTGATGATGCTTGTTCTTCAGTGACCTTCTTCGTTTGTTAAACTAGTTCTACTGTTCCATTCAGCTATTTGAGACTTCGATTCGGGGAATCGGCCTGTGGTCGTATCGGATTTTGGGATGCTCTCAGCCATAACCAATGGATGGAACTTAACAATTCGCGAGAGTTTTGTGTGGTTCATGAATTAGTTTAGAGACCCCGAGCGCACGCGCCCGGCATTCATCTTTTTAATTGCGGTTTTCATTCCGGTTCTCGTAGCAACCAGAAGCCGAAAGCACATCCCGGACGCGAGATAAAATCTTCTCTTAAAAACCTTCTCTAATGTTTCCGCCCGCATCGTCCGTGTAAGGCTTCATCGAGAGCCAGATGCCCGCATTGTGGCGAGGATCTTTCGCTGCGTCGAATGTCTGATGCGACGCGTCCGTCTCGCAGTAACTTGAGCGAGGCGAGAATTATTATTGTCGTCTTATCTTTGCCGACAATTCTGACAGCATTCATTGCCGCACTGCAAAAGGAACCATAAATTTTAAAGGCCGATCATTTTCACCGTTTTATAATTAATGGTCCATCGGAACTTTTCTTTTGACAATGACGTTAGAATTTCTGCAATTGGAAAGTCTCAGTAATTCTTAAACTTAGACAAAACGTCAATATGACATATTTATTATCAGCTCTTTTCGTGCTTTTCGCGTTTAGTTCGGTTCAGGCACAAGCAGTTAAAATTACCGTTAAACCGAACCCGATCTATATTGAAAAAACATCGGCGGCACAAAATCTGAATTTCGATTTTATTTTGGAAAATACAACGAAAGAAAGTTTGTCCCTAAGCAAAGTAGAAGTTTCGGTTTTTGACAGTAAAGATAAACTGGTTTTGCGAAAGTTTATCGACGGAAACGGTGTGCGTCCGAGTATTATGACCGTTCCGAATCGTGAACTAGAAGCGCACACACCTTTGCTCATTTTTAATCCTTTTTATAGTTTTTTGTCGGACGCTGAACTGACCCGAATGGTTTATGAATTTACATTTGAAACGAAAGACCGCAAAAAACAATTCGTTTCAAGTGCTGAGATTTCACCCGTTTTTTATCAGACAAAAACGAATCTTATTTTACCCGTCAAAGGTCGCTCGATTATCTTTGACGGTCATGATTTTTACGCTCATCATCGCAGGTTTGATTATATGTTTGCGCCGATCGCCGCGTTTGGTTTTAAAACAAACTTCATGCGTTACAGCTATGACTTCGTTCCAGTGAAGGAAGACGGCGGGACATTTCAAGGCGACGAGAAGAGCAATGCCAGTTATTTTGGTTTCGGAGCAAATCTCTACGCGTCGGGCGATGGCAAGATTGTGTCGGTGGTGGATGACAAGCCCGACAATCGCTCGTTTGACGAATCGAAACTTGCGACCGATCGAATGGTTCTATTCGGAAACTATGTTGTCATTGACCACCTGAATGGTGAATACAGCCTTTACGGGCACATTAAGCAAGGAAGTTCAAAAGTTAAAATCGGCGACACTGTTAAGCAAAATCAGATCGTCGCCCAGATAGGCGCTTCGGGCAGTTCAATGTTTCCGCATCTGCATTATGAACTGCAGAATGGCGCGAACACTGATGCCGAAGGTTTGCCTTCGTATTTCAGAAATTTCCAGAAAATTCTTGGCGCAAAGACGCACGTTGTAAAACTCGGACAAATTGACAGCGGCGACATTGTGCAGCGGTAAGCATATAAACATGAGGCCGAATTTAACGTAGTGGGATTGCACGGACCCACTGGTCACATCGTAACTAACAGATGAGCGGTTCCGTATTATTTTTGTAGAATTAGGCTAAATTTCATATCACGCCAGAATTGTATGAATACTCCACGTAAGCTACCGAAATTGTTTTTGCTAATTGCGGTTTTTGCGTCATGTCTTATTTTCTTTGGAACGCAAACGACGCTTTCTCAGAAAACGCAGACGGAACTTTTCGTCGAAACGCTCGAGCAGGCGGAAGGTAAAATGCAGGCGAAACGGTGGTCGGATGCTGCCGCGCTGTGGGAACAAGTCGTTAAGGCGAATCCAGTGCACGGCAGATTTTGGGAGCAGTTAGGCTTGGCTTATTACAACGCGAAAGATTATCGCAAATCAATTCCTGCTTACGAGAAGCAGTTCGAACTCGGTTACGGCCAACCGGCCAACGCGGCTTATAACATCGCTTGCGATTACGCACTGGCGGGCGATAGGGAGCGGGCGATAAAGTGGCTCGAAAAAGCTTTGAAGTTGAAGTTTCCGAGTCTTCAGCAAGCGCAGACCGACACGGATCTGGAATCTATCCGCAGCGATCCGCGCTATCGAACGATGGTCGGCTTGATCGATACGAGCAAGATGTCGCGCGATGAAGGCTGGCGAACTGATTTGCGGTTTCTCGCAAGCGAAATCAAACGGCGCGGCTGGAATTTGTTTCCGCGAACGGGAACGGAAGTCGAGTTTGATGCGCATGTAAAACGAATCAACGACCGGATTCCTAATTTGACCGACTCGCAGATCGAGATCGAGATGCTAAAGCTGATGCGACGGGTCGGCGACGGACACACTAATCTGTTTGGCTCGCCCGAAAAGAAAGAATGGCTGGAAACCATTCCGGTTCTTTTTTATATGTTCGAGGAAGGCTTGTTTATTGTCGCCTCCGACCCGAAGCATAAAGATTTGCTCGGCTCGCAGGTTTTGAATTTCGGCGGGCGCCCCGTTGATGAAGTCGTCAAAGTAATTCGTTCGATGACGGGCGAGGATAATAAGATCTGGATCAAACAAGTCGCGCCGTACCGAATGCGGCATTTGCCCCTATTGCATGCTGCCGGAGCGATTCCGGATGCAAACAAAGTCGAACTCAAGCTGCGCGCGATCGACGGAAGAGAACGCACTGTAACGTTAACGACGGATATGACGCAGCCGAACATCTGGAACACAAAACCGAATCCGCCCGAATGGGTCAATCTGCCGCAAACTTTGGACACACCCGTGCCGCTCTATCTGAAACATCCGAGTGCAAATTATTGGTTTGAATATTTGCGTGGTAACAAGACTGTTTACTTTGGGTTCAACAGCGTTCGCAACGATGAGAAAGAATCGCTCGCCGCTTTTTCCGAACGACTATTTAAATTCGTCAACGAAAACGCGGTCGAGAAATTGGTGATTGATCTTCGCTGGAACAACGGCGGTAACACGTTTTTGCTCACACCGCTCGTTCAGGGATTGATTAAAAACGAGAAAATTAATAAGCGCGGCAAGCTGTTCGTCATCATCGGTCGTCGAACTTTTTCCGCGGCGCAAAACGCTTCGACGTTTTTCGAGCGATACACGAACGCCACCTTCGTCGGCGAGCCAACCGGTGCAAGTCCGAATTTTGTCGGCGAAGAAGATCCGTTTGTTTTGCCATACAGCAAAATTATGGCAAACGTCTCGCATCTTTACTGGCAAAGCGCGTTTCCGCACGACGAACGAACTTGGATCGCGCCGCAAATTTACCTACCGCCGACGTTTGAAGCGTATCGAGCGAACCGTGATTCGGCTCTAGAAGCGATTTTGAATTACCGAGAGAAAACAAATTGACTTTTCCTTAACCGCCGCCCAACAATTCAGCTATGAAAGAAGCAGTCAAGCACAGAGTTTGACCTGTCCACCGCGGGCCTTCTTTTTTTTATGTTGAAATGCGGGCGCCGTTTACGTTATCCTCTACGGCCGATCGAACGCTTCCGGATCGAGAAAAACAATGTCCAAACGTGTATCTGGATTTACGACTCGACGCGATTTCATTCTCGGCGCGGCCGCGTCGGCGGGATTCGTTTTCGGTTCCCGTAGTGGGGCGGGTCGCGTACTCGCACAAACTTCTGCACGCCGCCTTGCCCCGGTCCGGGTTTCACGCGATCGAATAATTCGTGAGATCGTCGGGCTCAGGCCATATCGCTCGGAAGGATATGTCGTCTCAGCTGAGCGCGTTGGGCAAAAACTTTTGATCCACAACTACGGACACGGCGGAGCCGGCATCACTTTGTCGTGGGGAACGGCAACACAAGCCGTCGATCTGCTCCGGGATTTCCCTCAGCCCCTACCTCCCCATCGCCCGCCAAGAATTTCGCCGAGACGCTTTGCAGTAATTGGTTGCGGGGTTAACGGCCTCTCGACTGCGATCTTGTTGCAGCGGCGCTATCAGGACGGACCCGGGACTGTGACGATATACGCCAAGGATCTTCCGCCTCAAACTACATCGAATATCGCGGCGGGCTACTGGTCTCCGGTTTCTTTGTATGACCCGGCTGTCGCGTCATCAAAGTTCGTTGACCAGATGAAGGCCGCGGCACGCATCTCGAATCGGGCTTACCAACTTCTCGTCGGACCGGAATACGGCGTTCGTTGGCTGGATATCTTCACGCTCCATCGCAACGAGGTAAGCATTCAGGGCGAGCTTCCGGGCGGCAACGATCTTTATCCGCAACGGATCGTTCATCGCGACCCGGCGAACTCTTTTGGTTTTCCGATCGTCCGCCAGTTCAGTTCGATGATGATCGAGCCGCCGATTTATCTTAGAGCGCTCTTACGCGACTTCTATAACGCCGGGGGGAAAATTGTTGTGAAGGAATTCAAAACTCGTGAAGAAGTGTTGGGCCTGCGGGAGCCCGTGATCTTCAATTGCACGGGTTTGGGTGCTCGCCAGCTATTCGACGATACAAAGCTGGTCCCGGCTCGCGGGCAACTCGAGGTTCTGCTGCCGCAACCGGAGATCGATTACGGCTACATCGGACCGGGTCATATGTTCCCACGTTCGGACGGAATCTTCCTCGGCGGCACATTCGATCCCGGCGATTGGTCGCTGGATGTTAACAAGGAGCATTCCGACTACATACTGAACACTCACACCGAAATGATGAAAGGATTTAGGTTTTAATCGGTGGAGCTCTGCGTAAATTTCATGCGCCCAGGCCTTGCCGGTTTAGCATTGTCCGCAAATCATTGCATCGACGAGATCACCGCTCGAATCTCACCGTACGTATATTCTTCACCGAGAAATTCCTTTATCGGAGACAACGCACCGCTGTCGTTAAATTTCAAGACCGCTTCGCGGATGGGCTCGACCTTATGTAGCGGGACGAGTTCCTTTAACTCAATCTCGCCGGTGGTGATGAACCTCGCGAGGTGATTCTCGACGGTGCTCGACTGGACACCGCGTTCCTGGGCGATGTCGGCGATCGAGCGACCATCACGAAATAGATCGAGGGAGATTCGATAGGTGTCCTTCCCGTTCGCATCGCGTTTTGTTCGCTGCTTGATCGCACGCTTTGGCGATTTGAGATCGATCCTGGATACGAGGTTTTTCTTTACGCAGTAGGCCTTGATCCAGCTCAGGAAATCGCCGCCATATTTCTCCATTTTCAGGTCACCGACGCCGGAGATCTGTCGCATCTCCCAATCGTTCTGCGGCAAATAGGCCGCCATCTCGGCGAGCGTCGCGTCGGAAAAGATAACGTAGGGCGGTACTTTATCGCGCCTTGCAAATGCAGTGCGGACGTCACGGAGTTCGTCAAAGAGTCCTTGGACATACGGAAGCGAGACTTCTGAAACGAGCTTTCGCTTTTTCTCTTCTTTGACCGCCGTCTTCATCAGTTGAACTCCAGTTTTTCCCGAAAGAACATCGGTGCTTTTATCGGTGAGCACGATCACGGGATAAGTTCCCTCGGTCTGCGCGAGGTAGCCCTGGGCGATCAGGTCTTTGAAATGATCGAACCAGGCCTGCTTCGTGAGATCGGCACCGACGCCGTAGGTCTTTAGGTTTTTATGCTCGTCGCGAATCGCTTGAGCCTGCGATCCACGAAGAAAATCGACCAGGTAGCTCATACCGAAACGCTGTCCGGTGCGGTAGACGGCACTAAGCGCTTTTTGAGCGATGACGGTGCCGTCGAAGCTTTCGACTTCCTTTGTGCAGTTGTCGCAGTTGCCGCAGTTTTCGGCGAGATCTTCGGAAAAATAGTTCAGCAGGAATTTTCGCCGGCAAAACTTCAGGTCACCGTACTTGGCCATCACATCAAGCTTTTTCAGCATGATCGCCGACTGTTCCCGGTTGCCTTCCACCTCAGCGAATCCCTTCAGCTTGCTGACGTCCGCCCAGCTATAAAACAGCAATGCCTCACTCTCCAACCCGTCGCGGCCCGCTCGGCCGGTTTCCTGGTAATAGCTCTCGATGTTCTTTGGCAGATCCATGTGCACAACGAAGCGCACGTTTGATTTGTCGATGCCCATGCCAAAGGCGATCGTCGCGACGATGATCTTTGTTTCATCATTCAGGAACGAAGTTTGATTTCGATCGCGCGCCTGTTTATCGAGTCCGGCGTGATACGACAGAGCACTGAACCCTTCATCACGAAGGTCGGCGGCAAGCGAGTCCACGGAGTTTCTGCTGAGGCAATATATTATCCCGCTCTGCTCCTTTCGCTCGTCCAGAAAATGAAGAAGCTGGCCATAAGAATTTCGTTTGGGTTCGACGCTGTAGTAAATATTCGGCCGGTTAAAGCTTGAAACAAAGACTTCGGCATCACTGATCTCCAGGCGATCGACGATATCTTTGCGGACGAGTTTGTCGGCAGTCGCTGTAAGCGCGACAAGCGGAATTGTCGGGAATTCTCGTTTAAGGGCAGCTAGTTTTAGGTACTCCGGCCGAAAATCGTGTCCCCAACTAGAAATGCAGTGAGCCTCGTCGATGGCGAATAGCGAAATGTTTATCCCGCGAAGGAAATCAATGAACTGGTCGCCGCTCTGCAAAAGCCGCTCGGGCGCGACGTATAAAAGCTTCAGCTCCCCGCTGCGAACCTTCTGAAAAACTTTGACCTGATCGGCGGAGGTTTGTGAAGAATTTAAGAAAGACGCCTCGACGCCGTTCGCCCGTAATCCATCGACCTGGTCTTTCATTAAAGCGATCAACGGCGAGATGACGACCGTCAACCCTTCCATCACGAGCGCCGGTATCTGATAGCAAAGCGACTTACCACCGCCGGTCGGCATCAGCACAACAGCATCTTTTTTTTCCAAAACCGCCGAGATCACTGCTTCCTGATTCATCCGAAACGAATCGAAGCCGAACTGGTGTTTTAGAACTTGCTTTGCCTTCTCAATATCCATGCCGAGAACTGACCTCAATTGCGGTATTGCCCCGCGAGTCGTTACCACCCTGGCTCATTTTCTCACGACTGAAATAGTTGGTCTTAAAATTTTCTAAATTCGGTACGCGCCTTCGACGATATGCAGAGCTCTACCAGGCCGTGACGCATGTGGCATTATAGGAGAGGAGGATAAATTGATGAGCGAAAACAAAATTGATCGAAGGGAAGTATGTAAAACTCTGTTGGCTTTCGGCGGTTTGACACTCGGCGCTCTGGCAGTAGAGGGACAGACGACGCCGTCACCGACTCCGACGCAACCGCAGACGGGGGATGTTTTGGAGGATCAGAAAGTTGCCGATGCCGTGAAACGCGGAGCAACGATGGAAGAAATCGCACAACTGCGCGACCCGATCGCACGCACGCCGCAGCAGGCACTTCGCGCGTTAAAAACGGGGAACGCCCGATTTTTTGGCGGTCAGGCCCGTCGCCCTGAAGCTTCCGCCGCCGAACGCCGCGCCCAGATCCTGGGGCAAACGCCGTTCGCTGTCATCCTTGCTTGTTCCGACAGTCGCGTCCCAACGGAAATCGTTTTCGACCAGGGACTGGGAACTCTGTTTATTACGCGCGTCGCCGGGAACGTGGTTGAGATGGGGACCACGGGCAGCATTGAATATGCGGTCAACCATTTAAAAACACACATTGTCGTCGTTCTCGGACACGAAGGCTGCGGCGCGGTCAAAGCGGCTCTGCTACCCGCCGCCGAGCGCGAGAAAGAAACACCAAGCATTCAGGCATTGCTCAATTCAATCGTGCCTTCGGTCTCGAAGATATCGAAAATCCGCGACCAGAAGGCCAAACTGCGCGAAGCCGTCGTCGCCAACGTGCGCCAGCAGGTTTTTAACATCAAGAAACAACCGGCAATTCAGGCTGCAATAGCGAGCGGTAAAATTGCTGTCGTTGGTGCGTTTTATGAGATCACCAGCGGCGCGGTGGATTTTTTCGAGACCGACGAAGATCTGCGAATCGCGCAAACTGATTACGATAGTTGCTCATGGCGTTCGCACCTAACGTAATTTGATTTGTCGATGTTGGCGTTGAATGCGCGGCGGGTGAGGTCGGACGGTAGGCGGTAGTTAGAATCAATCAACTGTATTCGGAGGAGTCAATGATACGCACACTGTTTCTAATAATGGCTGTTCTCATTCCTTCTGCCGCTTTCTTAGGACAGACACAGGAGTCACAGTTAACTCCTCCCGCCAAGCGGAAGTTTAAATATGCTGGCAAGATCGAAACCACATATGATAAATCGAAGGATGAGTCAATCGTCTTCTTCCGGCTAATGCGCATCAAAGCGCTAGAAACTCCTAAAGGTCCATACGAAGTCCAGTTCAGTGATGAAAAGCTGGAATTCACATCCTACTTCGCCCATCCCGGACAGAAATTGATCACGCCTCATTGGATAACTATCGGCTTCTTATCTGCGACTGAGGATCCACAAAAGTATACCGACCAGAAGGGGACCGTGAAGGTAGACGATCAATGGATAAATCTTGGCACAATGAAAGTTCTTAGCAGGACCAGCTACACGCGCCGCGGCAAACTTCCACTGGTAAGTGAGACTAGAGAATTGCCGATCCCCTATCAACAGTTCCTGCTGATGGCAAACGCGAAAAAAATAAAGGTTAGGTTAGGCAGTGTGGAGTTTGACCTAGATAAAGAGCATTTAGAGGCGATCCGGGACTTGGCAGCTCACACCGTGCCATAAACAGGTGTCTTGAATGGTTGCATTTAATGCTCCGCGAGCGGCGGACTAGTCCTGGAGGGAGCTGCGTAATACGCGCCGCCTAACAACGGGATCCACCCGACGTCCCACCCCCCGGTGGCGCGACTTCGTGTATCATGGATGGCTGTAATTTATGCAAAAACCACGCAAAAGGAGAATCTAGATGAGACAGCGTTTAATCCTCGCCTTAGCATTTCTGACCCTCGCAGGCTTCGGCTTTCAAACAACTTGGGCGCAGTTGCCGGGCGGCTTTCCCCGCCTCCCGAAGCTCGGCAAGCCGAAAGCGACGCCGACCCCGGGCGCGCAGCCCGCGCCATCTGGCGAGACACAGCCCGCCGCGGAGCCGGGTGCGCCCGCAACGACGAATCCCGCCGCAGCGTCCCCACATCCCCAGCCGGAAAGCATCACGATACACAAGACACGAATCCAGTTCTGGCCCTATACGGTCACCTCCTACCAGGGGAACTTTAACGATGTCTGGAGTTGGTTCCCCACGGTCAAATTCACGACACCCCTGGGGCCGCTGCCGAGCGGCGGGCAATATTACGTCGAGGTCGCACAGCCCGGCGGCGCCGCGTGGGTTAAGCTCAAATGCGTCAGCACCGTGATCGGCGGCGGCCCTGGCTTCGAGTGCGGCGACCGTAACGAGCTGGAGAAGAGCGGCACGCTCGCGACCGGCGTCTTCCCCTTCGCCATCAAGATGCGCAACCCGCTTGAGGGCACCCCCGAGAAGACGCTCTTCACCGGCAAGGCGAAGGTCGAGAAAGTGCTCTCGGACGAGGTCGGCCCGCAGTCCGCCAAGAAGTTCGTTTACTACGCCAACCAGGACTGGAATTTGCCCATCGGGCATGTCTACATCGACGCTGATGACAAGCTCAACGTCAGGTTCTGGATCCGCGGCGAGGGCGCAGGGGGCCTTGAAGCTCATCCGTTCTACCGGGGAGAGGAGGTGGGATCGTACCAAAAGCATGGCTATCAGTACGGCGGGGCCTCCTGCTCATCCGACATCGAGTACCAGCCAACACGGAGCGCGGGTCCGGGGGCGCCGCAAAAGGCGAAGTGGGCGCGCGTCAACTGCGCCTTCGGGAGCGTAGTCACCAAGCCGGCTAAGGAAGTTCCGGAATGGCACGCGCTCGGAGCGAATCCGGGGGAGTACGAGATCAAGGTGCTACGTAACAAGAGGCTGGTGCGGGTACTCAAGTTCTCCATCGGACCCGACGGCAAGATCGTGGATAACCGCATCGCCTCCAACAATGGGATGGGGAGCTGGGACAACCACATCTTAATGCCCGTTACTATTATCGGCGATCAGGACGGAACGTGGGACAAGAACGCCTGGAAGACCGAAGCCTTCTACGGCCACCCGCTCACCGGCTTCAGCTGGCCGCCGCAATAAGCGGCGACCTCTGAAAGAAGAGACAACATCCACCGCACGATTTCTCAAAACACACGGAGTACAAAGAATGAAAACGCAACTACTTATCGGAGCCATACTTTTCACACTCACCGCTTTCGGCCCCCAGGCCGCTTCGGCGCAGCTGCCGGGTGGCCTAAAGATCCCAAAATTTGGTAAGCCGAAGCCGACTCCAGCTGAGACTGCGCAGCCGCCCGCGACTGAGTCCCGCCCGGCTGCGAGCAGTGCGCCCGCCGCGCAGTCGCAGCCC
>JBGTIQ010000050.1:0-30170 GCA_041745575.1 Pyrinomonadaceae bacterium | reverse complement strand
TGGCTGTTCAACTGGACGGAATATATGAAGTAAGAGTTACGCGTTTACGCGTGAAAGGGCGTGCCTTATACTCAATATGAATCACGAATGATCACGCCTAAAGGCGTAACTCTAACCTCACACGTAACTCTTAGGAATGCTGCTAGACCTGTCACCCCTCCGCGTCTCAAGAGATTACAGGCTGCTCTTTTTCGGGCAGCTTGTGTCGTTTTTCGGATCGATGATGACGTTCATCGTCGTACCGTGGCAGATGTATCAACTGACGAAGTCGTCGGCGATGGTCGGTTATATTTATCTCGCCGAGTTCGTTCCGATGGTCGTGCTTGCGTTCGTCGGCGGAGCACTCGCAGATTTTCTCGACAAGCGGAAGATGCTGCGGCTGACCGAGATCGGTCAGACAAGCGTTACGGCGATCCTGCTGTTGAATTCATTGCTTGAGAATCCGCGCATCTGGGTGCTTTTCGTTGCGGTCGCGCTTCATGCAGGCTTTGCGGCGATCCAGCGACCGGCGTTCGAGTCGTTCATCCAGAAAGTGATTCCGCCGGAGCTGATGTCGTCGGTAATGGCTTTGAACTCGGTACGTTTTAGCATCGGCGCGATCGTCAGCCCGGCTGTTGCGGGCATCATCGCAACGCAATTGAGCGCATCGGTCGCCTATTCGATCGATCTCGTCACGTTCGTGGCGTCATTGATCGCCGTATTCATGCTCCGACACGTGCCGCCGCCGGAGAACGCCGAACGCCCAAGCTGGGCCGGCATTCGGAAAGCGTGGCGTTATGCATTCTCGCGGCAGGAATTGCTCGGGACATACTTCATAGACATTGCCGCGATGTTCTTCGCGATGCCGCAGGCTTTATATCCGGCGCTCGCTGTAATCTACGGCGACAAGTACGTGGGTTTTTTCCCGGCATCGATCGCCGCCGGAGCGCTGCTCGCAAGTTTGACGTCGGGCTGGACACGGAACATTCATCGCCACGGTGCGTTCGTAACAGGCGCGGCGATCCTCTGGGGCGTCGCCATTATTTTATTCGGGATGGTCGACAGTCTTGTGTTCGCCCTACTCTTTCTCGGAGCGGCCGGATTCTTCGATATGATCTCCGGCATCTTTCGCGGCGCGATCTGGAATCAGACGATCCCGAATTATCTTCGTGGACGCCTCGCGAGCATTGAAATGATGAGCTACCTTACCGGCCCGATGCTCGGAAGCGCTAAGATGGGTATCGTCGCGGAGAAATTTGGCGTCAAGGCGGCATTGATCTCGGGCGGCGTGCTGTGCGTCGTGTCAGTCGCGGGAGCTGCGTTGCTGTTGCCGCGATTCCTGTCCTACGACGGCCGCGAAGGCGTCAAACAGAAAGAGCGCGAAGAGGCCGCCCGCGCTGAATTGGGGCGAGTATCGGAGAGCGAGTTTTGAGTTTAGGATGAGCGGTTCATCGTCTGAAGCACCAAAGGTGCGGAGGGAATTTAGCCTGGGGCAATGCACCAGGAAATGCCATTACACCGACAGAGCACCAACGGTGCGTAGTAGGATTTTACTCCGCCGCGTTGCGGCTTTCTCACCAAACGGTGACGCAACCAGGGCCGTTGGCCCTGGCTAAATTACTGCCGCACCTTTGGTGCTTATTCGGAAATTATGCCCATCGTAAAAAAACGTGAGATCGAAAATCTCGAACAGTTGAGCGGCGAAGAATTGCAGGCGTTTCTCGATAGCCTGCCAGCGCAGCACGACACGATCAGCGACCTGCTTGATTATCTTGAGGACGAGCTTTACGACTCCGAATGCAATCACAGCTTGCAATACTCGATGCGTTTCATGATGGAGAACAAGCTGAACTTTCCGAAGATCACATCCTGGCTGAACGAGAACGGCGGCTATTGCGACTGTAAGGTGATGGAGCAGATCGCACCGAAATGGCGGGCGAAGTTCGGCGACGATTAGTTACGCCTTTCCGTTTAGAAGACCTTTTAAATATCTTCCCGTGTGGGATTTCTCGTTCTTCGCGATCTGCTCTGGAGTTCCGGTTGCGACGACCTCGCCGCCACCGACTCCGCCTTCAGGCCCAAGATCGATGACATGATCTGCAGTCTTTATGACATCCAGATTATGCTCGATGACGACAAGGCTGCCGCCGTTGTCGATCAGCGCGCGGAATGCGGTGAGGAGTTTGTTGATGTCTTCGAAGTGCAGACCGGTTGTCGGCTCGTCGAAGATGAAAAGCGTGTTTGAGCGTGTCTTTTGCGCGAGATGGGCAGCGAGCTTGACGCGTTGTGCTTCACCGCCGGAAAGTGTCGTCGCCGACTGACCGAGCCGCAAGTAACCCAGCCCGACCTCTTCAAGTGTCTTCAAGCGCGATGTCAGCTTCTTCACATCTTTGAAAAACATCTGTGCCTCGCGGACCGTCATCCCGAGAACTTCGTCGATGTTCTTGCCTTTGTGCTTCACGCCTAGGATCTCTTCGCGAAACCGCGTTCCGCGACAGTCTTCGCAAGTAAGTTCGACATCCGCCAGAAACTGCATCTCGACAGTGACCGTGCCGCTGCCCTGGCAAGTCTCGCAGCGTCCTCCGGGAACATTGAATGAGAAATGCGACGAGTTGTAGCCTTTGGATTTTGCGGTCTGTGTTCCGGCGAAGACTTCGCGTATGGCGTCGTACGCTTTTATATAGGTGACCGGGTTCGAACGCGGCGTCCGTCCGATCGGTGACTGGTCCACCAATATCACGTCGTCGATCAAATCGGATCCGGACAACTCCTTGAACAGTCCGACGTGAGCATTCCATTCACCGCGCTTTTTCTTCAGCCCGGCGTAGAGGATGTCGTGGACGAGGGTCGATTTGCCCGAGCCCGATACACCCGTCACGCAGACGAGCATCTCCAGCGGTATGTCGACCGAAATATTTTGGAGATTATGCTCGCGGGCTCCGGTGATCGCGATCATCTGCTTAGTTTTCTTTTTCCGTTTTTGCGGGATCTTGATCTCACTGTCGCCGCGAAGATATCGCGCCGTCAAAGAGGACTTGTCCTTTAGCAGCTTTTGAAAGTTCCCCTCGAATACGACGTTGCCGCCCAGCTCGCCGGCGAACAATCCGATATCAAGAATATGATCGGCGGCACGCATCGTATCTTCGTCGTGCTCGACGACGAGGAGCGTATTGCCGATATCGCGAAGGTTTTCGAGGATCTTGATCAGTCGTGCGTTATCGCGGGGATGAAGTCCAATGCTCGGTTCGTCCAGCACGTACAGAGTCCCGACGAGCAGCGAGCCGAGGTTTGTCGCAAGCTGAATGCGCTGGGCCTCGCCGCCCGAAAGAGTCGCGGCGACTCGGCTAAGCGTTAAATAATCCAAACCGACATCGACAAGAAACTTCAAACGACGTCGGATCTCGAGCAAGATCTTGTCGGCGATCTTTTCGCGCTCCTCACTCAACGTTAGCTGATCGAAGAATGCTGCGGCGTCGGTGATCGACATAGCGACGATCTCGGGCAGCGAAAGCATTCCGATCTTCACATCCCGAGCCTCTTGCCTTAGGCGAGCTCCGTCACATTCGGGACATCTCGTGTAGCCGCGATATTTAGCGAGAAAAACACGCACGTGGAGTTTGTATTTTTTCGTATCGAGCCATTTGAAAAATCCCTTGATTCCGCGCCAGCCTTCATCGCCGTAGATGATCGCGTTCTGCTGATAGTCGTCGAGATCTGCGAACGGCGTGGTGATGTCGATCTTCGCCGATGCGGCGTATTTCAACAGCTCTTTATGAGCCCATGCATGCTGTGGACGCGTGAAAGGTTCGATCGCCCCATCTTTTATCGACAGCAGGGGGTTTGGGATGACGAGATCGTAATCGACGCCGATCGTGTTACCGAAACCCTGACAGACGGGACATGCTCCAAACGGCGAGTTAAAACTGAAGAGATGCGGCTCCGGTTCTTCGTAAACCGTACCGTCGTATTTACAAATATACTTGTCCGAAAATAGAAGTTCCTGGTTCCTCGTTTCTAGTTTCTCGTTGGTAGGATCCAAACTAGAAACTTGAAACGCGGAACTAGAAACTATGTGGGCCGCGTGTCCTTCGCGAAAGCATGTCTCGAGAGAATCGACGAGCCGCTGGCGGATCTCCTTATCCGCTTTCAGACGGTCGATCAGAACATACGTGCCATCGAAATTATCGAATAGATAATCTTCAGGCTTCTGTAGTTCGATGACCTCGCCGTCGCGATACAGGCGTGAAAATCCTTGTTGGAGCAGCAAGATCAGATAAGCAGAAACACTCAACTCGTCCGATCGTACGACTGCCTTCTTCTTTGTCGTTTTCCTTTGCGTCTTCGCGTCTTTGCGGGAACCGTTTTCCTGAATGGGAAACAGAACGTAGAACCGCGTGCCTTCAGCGAACTCAGCGAGAATTTCATCTGCCGCAGATTCCGGCGAATCCTTCTTCACTTCGCGTCTGCAAACGTGACAAAACGTCTGCCCGGCCCGGGCGTAAAGCAGGCGAAGGTAGTCGTATATCTCAGTCTGGGTCGCAACGGTCGAGCGCGGATTTCGCGTCGCGTTCTTTTGGCGAATCGCGATCGCCGGAGCGATGCCTGTGATCTCATCGACATCCGGCTTGTCCATTCTTTCGAGGAACTGCCGTGCGTAAGCGGAGAGCGATTCGACATACCGACGCTGGCCCTCGGCGTAAATTGTGTCGAAGGCAAGGCTCGATTTTCCGGAGCCGGAAACGCCGGTAACGACCGTCAGCTTATTGTGCGGAAGCGAGACCGATATGTTCTTGAGGTTATGGACCCGGGCTCCGCGAACTTCGATTGCTTCGTCCTGTTTTGATCGTACCGCCTGCATAGATGAGAATCCCGCCCCGTAAGAAAAACTCAAGTTTAGCAAAGGCGGATTTCGAAACAAAACGGGAATAAAGCAAGACCTATCGGCTATATTTACGCATATGCGGTTATTTCTTTTTATCGTCGCAATTGCGTTGAGTGGATTATTCTCGTCGTGCCCACAACAGGCGGCGGATGACGTTCAAAAGGTTGAACATGAATCGTCGGAGCCGCCAGCCGCCGATCGGCAGCCCGTATTGGTCGAGTTGTTTACGTCGGAGGGTTGTTCAAGCTGCCCACCGGCGGACAGGAACCTCGTGTTTCTCGAAAAACAACAGCCGGTGACCCAGGCCGAGATAATTACCTTAGCGTTTCATGTGGATTACTGGGACCGTCTCGGGTGGAAAGATCGGTTCTCGTCGCCGCTTTACAGCCGGCGGCAGCAAATCTACACGGAGGCTCTAAATCTCGATTCGAATTACACGCCGCAAATGGTGGTTGATGGTAGGGCCGAGTTTGTCGGAAGTGATTCGGGGAAGGCCTCTAAGGAGATCTCGAAGGCGACGGAAGCGGCGAAAGCGTCGATCGAAGTCAATGTGGAAGAAAATCATCTGAAGGTGAAGATCACGAACGCGCCAAGGCACGGCGAGGCGACCGTTTATGCGGCGGTCGCCGAGGATGGCATCAGCACACGCGTCGAGCGTGGAGAGAATTCCGGCAAGACGCTGGAACATATATCGGTGGTTCGTGAGCTTAAGACGGTGGGTGTACTAGCCGCGGGTAAGGACGAATTGGAAGTTTCGTCTGACCTCCGGATCGGATCCGACTGGAAATCGGAGAATTTGAAGGTAGTTGTTTTTGTTCAAGAGACCGCGACGAGAAGGATCATCGCGGTCGGAAAGGCAAAGCTGCGATAGCTTACCAACGGACATCGTAGGCGGAAAAATTATCTCGCCAGGTATCGCTTTCTTCGATAACTAGAAAGGGAATCCGGCCGTCGAAAGAGATCGTCGCGTCGATCGAGCGTCGCAGACGATAGTTATAGCCGGTCGGCGATGCGACCGAGATCGTGATCTGATCTTCGGCGATCCGCGAGACGACCGCGACCCGCCAGTCTTTCTTCGATCTGACAAGCAGTCGACCGCCAAGCGGAATGCTCGCGAGCGTTATTTGAGTTTTGGCAGTTTCCACGATTTTCGGTAACTCTTATATTGATCCTCAGGAAGCTGCACAAGATAGGGATGGTGATTCGGTTCGAGCCAGCTAACTATCCGTTCGAGATCGACACGGCCCATCGCAGTGCAGCCGCTGGTCGGGCTCGCCGCGTCCTTCCAGACATGCAAAAAGATACAGGACCCGTTTCCCTTGACGACCGGATACGAGTTGTACGCGACAAACACGCCGAGAGCATACTGCTCACCAACGGCAAGCATCTTCTCGGAGCTTTTCCAATCGAAAATGCCAACCTGGTCGCTGCGAACTATCTTGTTGTAGTGATGCGAATTCACATCGTCAACACACTCGGTGTACTCGGTTAGCCGCGTGTAAGGAAAAGTGATCTGCTCAGGTTTTACGGCCGAGCCGAAGGCAAAAGTCAACGGGAATAATCCGGCGGGTGCTTGGCCATCGCCTTCTTTCTTGTATTCGGTTGCCTTCTCTGGTGCTGAATCCTGCCCCCATGCAATTCCGCTGCGACCGACAACTACCGGAAAGGTTTCACCCTTCGACTTCCACTCCGCCGATTTGGATGAGCGTTCATAGAGGTGAGCGATTCCTTGCGTAGCATTCCAATCCTTTGTTGTGACGACAACGGCCTGGCGGGATTCGGTGAACGGGATCTTCACGGCCGGTGGTAGTGGTTTCTTGATCTGGGCGAGAATCGCAAACGGGATTGCAATGAGGATCAGCGTCGAGAATAGTATTTTCATGTATCTGATGGATGCGTGAGCTACAGGTCAGTACCACCTGCGTCAGCGGGTGGTACTGCGCCAGCTGAAAAATCAAGTATCTTCTATCTCAACTCTCGACCACCCGCTTACGCAGGTGGTACTGACTGTCTCACGACCGTCTTGCGTGGACGTTTAAGACTCAAATACCGAATCATCAGCACTTGCCTTGTCCGCCTTTACCGCATACAAACGAAGGCCGAGCGATATCATGACGAGTGAGATGCCCATCCAGATAACGACCCACACGATCCCGGGTATTCCGGTTGCAGCGGACATGTTGCTAGCGTCGTTCTGAATGTCAGCTCCAACGAGCGGAGCATTGATGAAGAAAACATTAACGAGATCAAGCGCCGCGTTGAGCAGACACTGCACGGCGAGAAACGCGACGGCGAAGTTCGCGACATTCAACTTCGAGTAAATCCCCATACCAACGAGTGCCGCGGCAAGCAGGCCGCCGGCGACGATCGTGAAGACGATGCTCGAAAACGAAGCGTTTAGCGACAGAAAGTTGAATACCGGGCTGATTATCGTAAAGACCACCGTCATCACGGCGACGAAGATGCCCAGTGCGGTCAGGATCTTGTGCGGCGAGAAAGATCTGCGAATCAAGTACAACATCAACACGCCGAACGCGGTCGTTCCGAGATAGCCGGCGCTCGAGGTCAGCAAGGCACCGATCATTCCGCCGGGAGCCGAATAGACAACCCCGCTACCGTCGGTCGAGATCGTCAGGCTCTGCACTGATCCACCTGTCACGACCGCGACGATAGCGTGGCTGCTCTCATGAATGAACGTGACAAAAAGGCGGATCGGGTAAACGAGATAATCGGCGAGCGGGATGAAATAGAGAGCGACCGTGATCGCGGTCGCAAGCAGCAAAAGTAAAAGCTGCGGTTTAGCTTCCTCGGCAATTCTGTGTCGCATATTTGTAAAACTCCTTCGTCTGCCTTTACGTTCGATATTACATCAAAGTTCTGCGGATCGTAAGAGTTTGATGTGATAAACGGGGCTTTGGTTTTCGGTCTTTGGTTTTTGGCCTTTGGCCTTTGGCCTTGGTCTTCGGGAGCTGTTATCGACCAAAGACCAAAGACCAAAGACCAAAGACCAAAGACCAAAGACCAAAGACCGCGGCTTACTTCCTACTGTACTCTTCCTTTCCGCCCGTCTTGTGTTCCAACCGAATGTCCGTAATTATGATGTCTTTCTGCACGGCTTTACACATGTCGTAGATCGTCAGGGCCGCGACAGACACCGCCGTCAGAGCTTCCATCTCAACGCCGGTTTTCGCGTCGGTTACGGCTTCGGCCTCGATAGCAATCCCGAAGTCACGTATCTCCGCCGTCACATTCACCTTCGACAAATTGATCTGATGGCAGAGCGGAATTAGCTCGGGCGTCTTTTTCGCGGCCATGATCCCCGCGATGCGTGCGACTTCGAGCGGGTCGCCTTTCGGGTTCTTTTGCGACCGTAGTAATTCCAGAGTGCTGCCTGAAAGCAGAACCCTGCACGATGCGACCGCGCGTCGGGTCGTGACGTCCTTTCCTGAGACATCGACCATCTTCACTCCGCCAGCCTCATCAAAGTGTGAAAGCTTGCTCATAATTTCCTCGCCTCGAAGATCATGGTATTGCCGCCGAGCAGTACTTCGTCCGCATTCAACTCGTCTGTCCAACGCTCGCGACGTTTCTCGGCGGAAGAGAATCGCGCCGCCAACCGAATAAAAAAGACGATCGGAAAGAACATCCACGAGTTTTTCTTCTTCTGATCGACGTGGACACTTTGCAGTTCGAATCCGCTTCGCTCGAGCAGGAACCGGACCTCAGAATAACCGATCGGGTTAACATGAAGCGCCACTTCTTCGATGCCGCCGTAATCTCTTGCGATCGCCGCGCGTGCCTCCGGTGACAGCGGTTTGAAATGCGAAGTATATCCGGTGAAAAGCCACTTAAGACGTTCCTCGATATTCATGATATTCGGCACGGATACGACAAGTGTTCCGCCCGGTTTTAGAAGCCGCGAAAACTCGCGGATAGCATTCGACGGATTTTCGATATGCTCCAGCCCTTCGATGCAGACGACGTACTCGAAAGTGTGATCGTCGTACGGTAGTGTTGCGTCCAGATCGCCGGCCTTGATCTCGATTGCTTCTGCGTCAAAGATCTGCGGGTAAAGATCGCAGCCTACAACATCGAAGCCGAGTCGCTTCAACCGCACCGCCAACGCTCCGTGGCCCGTGGGCACGTCAAGCAGACGGCCGCGTGTCGAGCCGCGGAGGATCTCTGCAACTCTCTCGTGAGCTCCCTCACGGGCCATGGCTACGGGTGTTTCCATCAAACAACAGGTATGCGATCCTCGCGACGCCTCCGTCGGAGATCTCCTCACCGCGTCGAATAAAGATGAGTGCATCAGCTTTCGCAAAGCCGACAAAATCCGATGAGCCATGCCAGCGAAGCGGTGTCGCCAGCAGCCGGCCGTTCTTATCGGTGTCCAAAGTGGCGGGAAGATAAGTGTCGCGTTCCTTCGCCGCTTTCACTGCCGATGTCAGTACTGCGGTTCCGTTCGCGAGGTCGGTATCGGATGCGCGCTGCATCAAAAGTATTGCCTTTCGCACAAAGAGATAGAAAGTCACGGCTGATGAAACGGGATTTCCCGGAAGCCCGAAAATAATAGTGTCGTTCAATCGAGCAAAAACGACTGGTTTGCCGGGACGAAGACGGACCTTTTCGAAGTAGATCTCCGCACCAAGCTCACGCAAAGCGGCTTTTGTCAGGTCGTATTTTCCAACGGAAACACCGCCGGTGATTACTAATATATCTGCGGATGTGTCAATGCTCTTGGATATTCGGGCCTTCAATCGCCCGAGATCATCTCCCGTCTGCGGAAGCATCTTCGCGCTCGCGCCCGCCTGCAGCGACAGAGATCTCAGCATGAACGAATTCGAGTTGCGTATTTGATCGCGGCCCGGCTTCTGATCAACTGGAACGATCTCAGTTCCGGTGCCGAGGATCGCGACTTTCGGTCTCGTCGATACCTTCACATTCGCATACCCGAACGCCGCGAGGCTCGCGATCATCTTTTCGTTTATCCGTTCGCCGGCGGAAAAAAGCTTTTCGCCTTTCTCTATCTCCGACCCCTTTCGAACGATATATTTTCCGACGTCGGTCGGCTCGTTGATTATGACCACGTCCGATTCTTCCCTCGTCAACTCGTTCTTCTGGATCGCATCGGTCCCCGGAGCAAGCGGAGCTCCCGTCATTATCCGAATGGCCTCACCGCTGCGGACCTTCTTATGCCATCCGCGGCCCGCCGCGGATTCGCCGACGATCTTAAGGCGTGCGGGTACACGCTGCACGTCCTTGGCCTGCATAGCATATCCATCCATTTGCGACCGATCGAACGGCGGCATGTCGGAATCGGCAGCGATAGGTTGTGCGAGTACCCGCCCGACCGCGTCGCCCAGTCGAACGTATTCCGATCCGAGCGTGGGTGTCTCTTTCGTAACTATTTTTAGTGCTTTATCGAGAGAGATCATTTGATGAGATAGAGCTCAGTCTGCCGCGGGCGTATGAACTGGAAGCCTTTGTCCGTCATCACCGCATCATCTTCCGCCATCATCGTGACTCGCTGGTTGTTCCATTCGGGTACATTCGTCGAGGTATTCAACTCGATCGAAGTATACGACCCGAGCCTCAGACGGTCCTCTTCATTACCTCCGATGCTGCGGCGAAAGTCGATCGAAGCACCGAGCCCGTGACCGTGAGCGCCGATCGGATGCGAATAGATCATCGCGTCGATCCCGCGTTTTTTACATTCGGCCATCGTCGCATCGTAGACCTCGGGCCCGGTCATTCCGGCACGAGCAAACCCGAACATGATGTCCTGCAGTGTGTTTGTATTTTTCAGAGCGTTTTTCAATCCGGCGCGAGCATCTTTCTCGCCCTTCTTTAGAATGTAGCCGTGCTTTTGCCAGTCAGTGCTGAGGCCCATGTAGATCAATCCGAAGTCGACGTGGATCAGGTCGCCTCGTTCGAGGACTACATCTTCTGCGGCTACGTCGAGGAACTGTTGTGTCGTACCTGTGGTTTGAGCTTGCCTCTGTACGCGAAGGTCCGGCTGGAACCAGATTCCGAGACCGAGGTTGTTGACCTGCTGCAGCATCCACCACCGCACATCGCCGACGGTGGTCTTTCCCGGTTTGATCACTTCGTTCGAGAACGCTCGACGCGTGATCACATCCGTCGCTAGAACGGCCTGCCGATAATGCTCGAGTTCTTCGGGCAGCCTCGTATCGAAAAATTCCGTGAGAAGTTTCGAAGCAGAAACGAATTTCTTTTCGCTGTCAGTTCCTAGAGTCTCCGAAAGAAACCGGTAGCCATCCTGAGTAAGTCCGTTCTGCTGTCCGCGGGCGCCGCCGAAATCGAGAGCGATCGTTTTCGGACTACGCTCATCGACCAGTTTTTTAAGCGTTGCGGCGATCTGGTCGCGCGGAGGATTCAGGACCGTGTAGTGGTTCTTGAGCCGCTCTTCGATGTAACGAACGATCGCGTATTTCTCGAGCTTGCCGCTACGATCGATAAAGACGAAGAAGTCTCTCCGGCCGACAATTGGAATTGGCGGGACGATGTGCTCGGTCACCGGGTCGGCATGGAACTCCTCGTTGACGACGATCCACATGTCGATCCCGTTCCGTTGCATCATCGGAAGCAATAGCGTACCGAGCCGTTTCCTGAGCCACGCCTCGCGAACGTCCATCTGCTCGCGTTGCGACAAGAGTTTCGGCATCGCGGGAATCGGTTCGTTCGAACGGTTCTGTGCGTGCAAAACAAAGGGCAAAAGTGACAATAAAAATGCTGCGATTACGGACTTCTTCATAGAGATGGGGCGCGAACTGCCTTCGCGGAAGCCAAATGAAAATGCTAAACTTCTGGTTCGGATTTACGACCTGAATTTTATCATACACAACAATTTAACGAGGATAAGTAACTACCGTGATCGATTTTGAACTGACCGAAGAACATCTGGCTTTGCAAAAGACCGTGCGTGAGTTTTGCGCGGGTGAGGTCGCTCCGTATATCAAAGAGTGGGACGAAAAGTCACATTTTGAACGAAGCATTTTTGAAAAAATGGCCGAGCTTGGATTGCTCGGCGTATGCATTCCCGAGCAGTACGGCGGGGCTGGTTTCGATTACATATCGCTTGGTCTCGTGTGCGAAGAGCTCGAGGCTTGTGACACATTTCTGCGTGTCGCGATGTCGGTGCATGTCGGGCTGAATTCGCTCAGCGTTTTTAGCTGGGGTACCGAAGAGCAGAAGCAAAAGTATCTGGTTCCGCAGGCGAAGGGTGAAAAGCTTGCGACGTTCGGGCTTACCGAGCCAAACGCCGGCAGTGACGTCGTAGGTATGAAGTCATACGCGAAACGCGACGGTGACGACTGGATCCTGAACGGCGAGAAGATGTGGATCTCGCTCGGCGACGTAGCAGACAACTTTCTTTTCTTCTGCTGGACCGATCTCGAGAAGCAGAAAAAG
Organism: Pyrinomonadaceae bacterium; assembly: GCA_041745575.1. Classification (GTDB taxonomy): domain Bacteria; phylum Acidobacteriota; class Blastocatellia; order Pyrinomonadales; family Pyrinomonadaceae; genus OLB17. The sequence continues at coordinate 17,878 of JBGTIQ010000050.1, read as the reverse complement.
CGCGATCACAGCGGAATGAGCTGCTTTATCGTCGAGCGTTCGATGACGGGATTCTCGAGCGGAACGCTGCACGGTAAGCTTGGAATAAAGGCCGGGAACACGGGTTACTTTTCACTTCAGGACGTTCGGGTTCCGAAAGAGAACATGCTCGGCCAGGAAGGCGAAGGATTCAAGATCGCGATGTTCTCTCTCGAGAACGGCCGTTATACGGTTGCGTCGGGTGCGACCGGAGTCATCCGCGCATCGCGGGATGCGTCGGTTGCCTATGCGAACACTCGCGAGGTGCAGGGCCAGACGATCGCAAACTTTCAGCTCGTCAAGCAAAAGATCGCAAACATGGAAGCTGACTATCAGATGTCGCATCTACTGTGGCTGAGATGTGGATATTTGAAGAACGAGGGTCTTCCGTCTGCACGAGCCGCAAGCGTGGCGAAATGGCAGGCGACGATCCGTTCGGAAACGGCGGCGTCGATGGCGATCGAGATCCACGGTGCGAACGGCTACACGAACGATTATCCCGTCGAGCGATATTTACGAAACTGCAAAGCCGCGGTGATCTACGAAGGCACGCGCGACATTCACACCTTGATGCAGGCCGATTGGGCATTGGGATTGAAAAAGGAAAAGGCCGCGAGAGTGGTGCTGCCCCCTTATCAATCATCGGAAGCGAGAGGAACCGCCACTTAAGAAAGCAGAAAGCAGAAAGCAGAAAGCAGAAAGCAGAGCCGACTGCCTACCGCCTACCGCCTACCGCCTACCGCCTAATGCCTACCGCCTACCGCCTACCGCCCACTATTTCAACACAGGACTGCCGCCCGTAAATTTCCACTTGCCGCCTTCGTTGATGAAAGCGAACGGTGTCCAGTTGATATAGGCTCCGCCTTTTATTTCAGCGACCGCATCGCTGCCTTCGATCTTTTCATTTCGAATCTCGACCGGTTTTTCCGGGATCGAATCGAACTCCGCCATGTAGGCTGCGATACTCGTCTTTTTCTCTTCTTTCATATCGGCCTCGACCGACTTGATGAAATCCCCAGACATTACGCTCTTGAGCAGTGCGTCGTCTTTCTTTTTCAGCGCTTCATAATATGTCTGTACGACCGGTGCAAGCGTCGGAGCGTTGTTCGCCGTTGCCGCCTCGGGCTCTTTGGTAGTTTCAAGACCCGTGTTGGCGCCGGGCGTATCGGCGTTCGCATTAACAGCGTTTGTGTTTGCGATGTTAACAGCCACATCGGTACCGCCGCAGGCGGCCGACAGAATTCCAAGGCTAAGTACGAGAGATAGAAAAATCTTAAATTGCATATTCATAATCCGTCCAAAATCAAAGTCCAAAGTATAATAAATCGAACTACGATGGACAAAACCAACCGCACCGAATTGCATCGATCGTTTCTTATCGAAGGACTGCCGGAACCGCTGACAAGGGCGAGTGCGCATATACAGATCTTCGATAACTACATCCCGGGTACGCGTCTTCGATTGCGTTCGGTTCGCCACCCCGAGACCGGATCGTTTACGCGTATCCTGCAACAGCGGTTTCCCGCGGTCGATGATGATCTGTCGTGCCTGAAGTTTTCAGAGATCTATCTTAATGACACAGAATACGCCCATTTTCAGATTTTCGAAGGGACTGAGATTCGAAAGAACCGATACTTTCACGAGTTCGATCGACGAACTTTTGCATTCGACGTTTTTCTGGGGAAGCTATGGGGATTGAACATTACCCGTGTCGAATTCGAGACGGTTAGCGAGCTCGACCGCTTTGAACCGCCGCCGTTTGGGATTCTGGAGATCACGAACGATCCTTTCTTTCTGGGTGAGATCCTGGTGACAAAGACCTTCGACGAAGTTCGGGTCGAGGTTGCCAGGTTCGAAGACCAGATCGCGGCCAGCCGCGTTGCCGACGAATAAAAAAAGGCGGCCCAATGGCCGCCTGCTCTTATCGTTTTCCGAATTTTCTATCGCGTCCGCGGGGTCAGCGGGACGTTCTTTTCAAGCGAATCATAGATCTGCAGATAGACCTTGGTCTCTCGCGGTATCAAGGTCGTCCAATTTTCGCCGCCTCGCTTGATATAGCCCGCCAGACGCGCGGGATTTGAATTGTAGCCTGCTGCCATCAACTGTTCCTGCGTCGCGACACTATTTGAGAACGCATCCGCAACTGTCGGGCTTGCCGTCAGGTCGTTCCACGTTCGCTGCATGTAAAGAAGCATCGCCTGCGTTGCGTTTACATGATTGCGCATACCCTCGACAAAGTCCGGGATCAACGGCACATTCGGATGCCACGAGCGAACCATTCGATAAGTGGACGGGATCATCTGGACCATTCCACCCGCACCGGCAGAGCTGACGGAATACCTGTAGGTCTGGCCTTCGTTCAAGGCGTACAGAGTAAAGATGTCATTGTAGATATTCTGATGAAGCTCGGTTCGAAAACGCATGTGATCGACATGTTCAACCGTGGCGAGTCGCTCTGCGATGTCTGCGATCTTCGGCTGAATGAAAATTCCCTTTTCCTTTAAGCGGTCGCGTGCGATCTCGATCACGTTATGCACGTAGTAGCGTCCGGCGTTCACCACTTCCGGAGTTCCGAGCCCCGGATGTGTCGACATGTAATACGCCGTTTCCATGTACTTGCCGTCCCGGACCACCGGGTACTGCACCAGGAGCGGTAGATGCTTTTCGCCCGAGTCGTCGACGATCACGATCGGGGTGTTCACACCGTTTCCACGGATCGTTCGAACCCGCAGACTGCGGCCGTTCTCCGACGAAACAAGCTTCTCACTCACGACCGAGAGAAAGGCTTCTTTGCTCAGGACGACGTAATCAATACGATCATTTTTCCAATCCTGGAACGCAACTCTTACAAAATCGGTCGGCACGGTCGCGTCGGTCCCCTCGGTCGACGCGGTCGCCAAAGGTCGCGACTGCATGTAACGCTTAGCTTCGGCTATCCTGCTCTTCATTTGGCCAAAGCTCAGCGTACGAGCAGAACTCGAAGCCTTCGCCGTGTTCGTAACAGGTACGGATGCACTTTCCGACATCGCCGACGGGCCCGAAGCTGTCTCCGACGAGCCGACGATTATCGGTGTCGGTGACACTCTAGGCACAGGCGCGGAAGAGAGCTTGATCGTTGGCATCGAATCGGTCACGACCACCTTGACCGGTGTCGGTGTTGGCTCGAATTCCGATTGAGCCGGCGCCACGAGGCAAAAGCAATAGAGAAAAAAGGCAAGGCAAAAAAGCTTCGTATTCATAGACAGCTGTTCCGGTGATTTACTACTAAAAAAGGGTGTCGTCGTGGTGTGAGCTTTGGCAAGCCCGCGTAGGTAAAGATTCGCTCATTAATAAAAAGGTTGTCAAATTAAAAACCTTCATTTATGTAAACCACAAAGATAAGTTATGCGCGGTTGCGGGTTTGTTTGCTTCCGATTACCGTAGAAACAGAACCTTTCGTTCGACCTGGGTATGAAAAAATTGTTCGGCACAGATGGAATCCGCGGACATGCGGGTAAGTTTCCTCTAGATGCGTCGACGGTCAAGATTATTGGCCTCTCACTGTCGCAGCAATACAAAGCACAACTCGGAAGACCCGCCCGCTTCGTAACGGGTCGCGATACCCGCGAATCGGGAGACTGGATCGAACGCGCGTTTCACGCCGGGGCACGTGAGGGTGGTGCGTACTGTAAGTCATCGGGAGTTATTACCACGCCCGGTGTCGCCTTCGTCACGAGACATTTCGAATTCGACGTCGGGATAGTGATCAGCGCGTCGCACAATCCATACGAAGATAACGGCCTTAAGATCTTTGCCCCCGACGGAAAAAAGGTAGGTGAGGATATTGAACGCGTCATCGAGAACGACATTCGCAGTTCGACTTCCGGCTCCGACGTCGCAGATGAATCGGCAGTGGACGACTCTCAGGCGCCCGAGTTTCAGGCGACGTACGCCGACCATCTTGCCGGCTCGTTCAAGGGGCCTCGCCTCGAAGGGTTCAAGCTCGCGGTCGATTGCGCGAACGGTGCAGCATCTAATTTGGCTCCTCCGCTATTTCGTCGGCTGGGTGCCGATGTGATCGCGTTCAACGATCGACCCGACGGGCGCAACATCAACAAAGACTGCGGATCGCTCCACCTTGAGCACCTGCAGTCAAGAGTTCTCACTGAAAACGCGGATCTCGGGGTCGCATTCGACGGCGACGCGGACCGGGCATTGTTTGTCGGCGAAAAGGGGAACATCGTCGACGGCGATGCGACACTCTGGATCATGGCCGGGTTCTTGCGCAGCAAAGGCGGGTTGGCAAACGATACGGTGGTAGCTACGGTGATGAGTAATATCGGGCTAGAGATCGCCTTGACGTCGGCCGGGCTGAAAATGGTTCGAACGCCGGTTGGAGACAAGTATGTGCTGGATGAGCTCCTCAGGACGGGCTCCGACCTTGGCGGCGAACAATCGGGTCATGTCATCTTCCCGAAGGAAAGTCTGGTGGGCGATGGGATCATGACGACGCTTCTGATGCTCGAGGCGATCCAATCGAATTCGAAACCGGTTTCCGGTCTCCTTGAAGGCTTTACGCAATATCCTCAGGTTTTGGTCAACGTCCAGGTACGCGAAAAGCATCCATTTGAAAATGTTTCGGCAATCTCCGCGGCAGCCCGTCAAATTGAGGGTCAACTCGATGGAAGCGGACGCTTGCTGCTTCGATATTCTGGAACTGAGAACCTCGCCCGCGTGATGATCGAAGGAAAGGACCAGGCCGAGATCGAGCGGCAGGCAAACAGTCTTGCCGAAGTTATCAAAGCCTCGCTCGGCTAATCTAACGCGAGAAAACCTTTGCAAAACTCCTTGGATAGCCTGTATATTATGACCACCGAAACGGTAGGTGGAACCTCCGTTTCCAGTGACAGCCGGGGTGAGGACGGTTGTCACGAATTGGCAGGTGCGGTGCACTTCCACGTTGCTTCACCTGCACAACATTTTCAATTCTGCCGCGAGATACGCCTTAACCTCGCGGCTTTTTTCTTTTTTCAATAATCCTCGGATGGCTAACACGATCGTTCCAATCAGGATTCCCCGCACGCAATCCACCTATTCGATAGAGATCGGTGCGGGGCTCATCAAAGACGTAGGCCTCTGGCCCGCTCGGACACTTGGGCGCAAGTCCGGGCGGATGCTGATCGTCTCAAACCGGAAAGTGTTTGGTCTTTACGGTAAGGCGGTCGAGACCAGTCTCAGAAAAGGCGGGTTTGAAACACACGTTCATTTGATCGGTGACGGGGAAAGATTCAAGGATCTTCGAACACTCGAGAATACTTTGCGGGCACTAAGCGAGAAGGGATTCACACGGACCGATGCTGTCATCGCTCTCGGCGGCGGCGTGGTCGGTGATCTCGCCGGGTTTGCCGCTTCGGTTCACCTTCGGGGAATAGATCTCCTGCAGATCCCGACGACGCTTCTGTCGATGATCGATTCGTCCGTTGGAGGTAAGACGGCGGTCAACACTCCTTTTGGAAAGAATCTTGTTGGCTCATTTTATCAACCAAAGGGAGTCCTTATCGACACGGACACGCTGCAGACGCTTCCGACACGAGAGGTCACCGCGGGCTTTTGTGAAGCGATCAAGCAGGGAGCAATTTCAGGTCGCCCGCTCTTCCGGAAGACCGCAAAATTTCTCGAAGTCTTCAGGCCCGGCGATTTTCGCCGCGCTTCAAAGTACGAGCAGCTCGTGCCGGATCTTATCAGTCTGATCAGCGAACAAGTCAGGTTCAAGGCCAAAATCGTTCAAAATGACGAGTCTGAGTCTCCCGGAGACACATCCTCTCGATCTCGCAAAATACTTAATTTCGGGCACACTTTCGCCCACGCACTAGAAAAGGCCACTGATTACAAGTATTTAAAGCATGGGGAGGCTGTCGGGTACGGAATTATGTTCGCCGCCGAGCTGTCAAAAAATCTTGAACTGCTCGGCCAAGATAGAGTAAACTCGTTGAACGATGTTGTGCGTCATGCCGGGGTTCTCCCGGCAATCGTCGACATTGACCGGTCAAGGGTTCTGGAATCTTTCAAACACGACAAGAAGCGGGTAGGTAATTCACTTCATTGGGTGCTTATCAAGGGCATCGGCAAACCGGTAATAGTCCCGGATGTCGAAATACCCGGATCCGCGATCTCGTCAGCCTTCAAAACGATCTTCCAAAAGTGAGAACTACTCTTTTCATTTGAGGAGTTTTATCAAGATGAAAAAGTTAAATTGCGACCGAACAGATGAGCGGGGCAGCGCGACGATAAAGTTTGTGCTGGTGGTGCTCGTTCTAGTGCTCGCCGCGAACGCAGGATTTAATTACGTTCCCGTTGCCTATCAGGGAGCAAGCTTCAAACAGGAAATGGACACGGCGGTAGTCAGAGGTCTGGGAGCATCGGGGCGCATCAAGCCAATGGAAGCGGTCACCGCGTCTATAAGACGGGCCTCGCACGAGTACGATATTCCCGATGATGCTTTCGTTGAAATCAAACCGGTGAACGGCGTTGTCGAGGCCCGGGTCGCCTATTCCCGGCCGATAAACATGCTGCCGTTCGGTCTTTATAGGTACAACTACGATTTCGATTACGTTGCAAAACCGACGGGCTACTTGTTGAAGCAGTAAGTTGGGTTCAAGCCGATGCGAGGGCCGCGCGGATCTTCGCCGGCTGGATCTGGATCAAAGATTCCGGAGCGTCGGCCAGCCAGGTGGTCGGACAGACTCCGCAGGTGGTACATTTTTCGACCGCAGGGCACGGAAGGCTCGAAAGAGCTTGCCGTGCTTTTTCATGTTCGGTCTTGAGAAACTCGAATGAAAGTCCCGAATCTACGATCGACCAGGGCAGGAACTCGCCATACTCACGATCTCTCGAGGTATGAAACGCAGCATCGACGCCCGTCTCGCGAAGCGCTCGATCCACATCGCCCTTGAGCATCGCGGCGCGTTCGATAACCTTTGCGACCGTCCGGTCTCCGGACGAGAACAGCGCTTGTTCGTGAGCGATGCGGGCCGACATGAACCGCACGTCGACGTTCGGGATTCGCGAGAGCCCTTTGCACACGTATTTGATCCGCTTCTTCAATTCTTTCTCATCACAGATCGCATCCCACTGGAGAGGTGTGTTCGGCTTGGGCACTAAACCATTAAGTGACGGAATGATCTTTCCCGCGCGGCCAAATTTCTTACCGGCCTCGAGCATGCGGTCTTTGATGCGCTCGACGAGAACGAACATCTCGTCAAGATCCTCCTGCGTTTCGGTCGGGAGCCCGACCATCATGTAGAGCTTTACCGTCAGCATCCCGCGATCGAAAACCGCGCCGCAAATATCGACGATCTCGTCGTTCGTAAGATTTTTGTTGATCACGCGGCGCAGACGGTCGGATCCGGTCTCGGGTGCGACGGCGATCTGCTGATCGCGCGATTCGACGAGTGCGTCAAGCAGCTCATCCGAGATCTGGTCCAATCTCAGCGACGAAACTGAAATTCGATAGTCCATCGCGCGAAGCTCGCGCAAGATCGTCGATATCTCCGGGTGATCGCATACGGCTGTCGAAACAAGTCCGATCTTATTCGTTTTCGAACGCCACTCTGCGGCTTTCGCGAGGATGTCCTTGGCGGGAACCACACGCGGCGGATAGTAGTTGTATCCCGCCCAGCAAAAGCGGCAGCCTTGCGAGCATCCACGCGAGATCTCAACCAGAAGTCGGTCGCCCATCTCTGCTCCGGGTGACCAAATGGACGTTGACGGACAAAAGATCTCCTGATTAACAAGAAAATCAGCCAGCTCTTTCTCACCACGCTTCATCGCGCGACGCAGGGTCCCTTCCTTCGGATTAACGCTCGCGAGAGCTCGGCCGACACGGCGTGGAACGCCTTCCTTGTTTGGAATGTAGTCGAAGACGGTACCGTCATCGTTGTAGATAACGTCGTAAAAAGAGGGAATGTAAAAGCCACGCCCAATCTTCGCGAGCGCCAGCAGGATGTCGTCCTTCGTTTCGTTTTCGACTATCGCGTCGGTAAGTTGATACGCGAGAATCTCGCCTTCACCGACGGCGATGATGTCTGTGAAATCCGCGATCGGCTCGGGATTTAGAAACGATGCCGCGCCGCCCATCACGATCAGCGGATGAAAATGGTTCCTTTCCGAAGCCCAGACGGGAATCCCCGATAGCTGCAGCATCCGCGCCATGTTGAGGTAGTCGGTCTCGAATGAGATCGAAAACGCGACGACGTCGAAATCGCGAACCGGCGTCTGCGTCTCGAGCGACAGAAGCGGTGTTCGCCCTTTATCGTATTCCAGCATCTCGTCCGCGTCCGGAAGGAAAACGCGTTCGCACGAAACATCCGGAATCTGATTGAATAACTCATACATCGTATGCAGCCCTAGATTCGCCATTCCGATCGCGTGGGTGTTGGGGTAGCAAAGGGCTATACGGAGAGAAGATCCGCGGGTGATCGTGTAGCCTTCCTCACCGGCGAGCTTCTTTTTGTAACTGTCTACGATGCGTCGATTCATAAAAATTGCAATTTAAGAGAGTATCAGACCGTATTGCATGCGTCCAAAATAAATGATGGGCGAAGTGTGTCACTTTCGCCCATCATGATGAGAATGCCTGCAAAAGTCGCTTTAATTCTTTAATCTCGGCTCCACTGCTTTCGGAGAAATCACGAACGGCCTGTGCTGTACGACGAACTGCTTGTTGTCGTATGTGCCATCCCCGTCTACATCCACCCGCACTTCAAGCTTGTACTTCTTGTCCGCCTCATGCGGAATTTCGATGTCGTACGCCAGGCTGTACTGACTACGAAGGAACGCATTGATGTTATTCAGGTAGCCTGGGATCTCGCCCGGAAAAGTCATTTCGTAGTGGGCTCCGCCCGACTCCTTCGCAAAGGTGTTCATCTGATTCTTTGCCGTAAGGAACGTCATTCGATCGGGCGTTCCCGGCATCACCCGCGACGGATCAAGATATTCGCAGTACTTTTTGCAAAACAGATTTCCGGTGCTGACGATATAGATCGGAACTCCAGCTTCCTGGATGATCTTGCGGATATCGCTGAAGTTTATCTTGCTGAAAGTGTCGATTCCGGAAGCAACCAGGATGATCGCCTTTCGTTTGGCTTTGACATCGATCATTCCTCCGTATTCGGCCGTTCGCGATTCCGATTTTTCGAGCACGACAGAGTCGCCTCTTCCTCCGAGAAGAGCAAACTTCAGTGCATCATACAGATTGTTTTCGCGGAACGCCGGCGAATTTCTCAGAAGCAAATCGATCGTTTGCCTGATGCGGTTCGGATCGTTAGTAAAATCGGTGATCGGTGTCGGGCGTATATCAAAGGCGATGACCGACGCGTAATCGTCGGGCGGTTTGATGAATTTTGAAAGAAACTGGGCGACCGGCCGCACCGATTCGTAAACGCCCGGCTCGAAATATCCGCCGCTTGCGTTGCCGAACGTTTCGGTCCACTTGCTGTATTCCAGAACCAGCGTCACCGTTATCGGCGATTCGGGCGTCGTAAAGCTCGAGATAGTCTGCTTGACGCCGTTCTCGAATATCGCAAAGTTTTCTTTCTTTAGGCCGGTGATTATCTGCCCGGTTTTTTTGTTATAGACCACCGCGTCAACGTTGACGATATCAGTTTCTACCTTAACAACTCCCGGTTCCACGACAGCATTCTTTTCCTCTTCAAGACGTTTACGCTCTTCCTCTTCCTTTTTCAGCTCTTCTTCGGTCTTCGGCGTCGGACGCTGGTTTCGCTTGCCCTCGCCCTTCGACGGATCGGGCCGCTGCGGCCGAGATTGCGCGATTGAAGTAACACTAAACGCGAATGCGAAGATAAGCAGAAACGAAGCCAGAAAAGCGGATCGCAGAAAGAGGGCTTGCATAATTTAATCCTTGAGACGAAGGAAGTCCTGTGTCGGTTTAGATACCGATTTTCCGCTTTTGGTTGGTTGAAAGCAAGGTAAGCACCGGCCAACTTTCGGTTTGGACGTCCAAACGCTTTGTCAGAAACCTATTCCTCAGAACTGTTCCGGACAACCCTGACCGCGCTAAAAGCACCTACACCACTTCGAAGCCAAATTAACTGAAAGTGCGTATTCGCCGCTGGTTTCGAATAACTTAAGGCTTTTCCACTTTGCCTGTTAAGTGAAAGGTGCCGACTACCGCTCGAAACTCCCAAAGTTTCCCGCTTTTAGAGACCCTCCAGCTTTCCGAGTCAATCGAAGCAATTAAGAAATAACTCGCCCGGTATCCGGGAAGGGAGACGTATGTTCACACGGAGAAATGACCGGTCCCTCGGGAGGATCTCGTCTGATTCAACATCGCACGACAGCACGATCTACACTCGTAATCGAAAACGGATTTTGTTTTTAGCAGGACTAGGCCTCGTGGCTCTGCTGACAGTTGGAGTGTTCGCAAAAAACAACTGGTTTCCGTCGACCGACGCACTGACAGGAAAGAAGACCGGTTGGTTCGGAAGCAGGTCAGAACCGGGAGCGGTAGCGACCGGGTTCTTCTCTTCCGCGCCTTTACCAACACCGACTCCGCAGCTTTCAAAAGAATATGTCTACGCAGGCTCCCGTCTCCTCGCGGTCGAAGATGCAAATGCCAGCGCCGTCCCACCGGCGGATCTCGCCATTTGGCGCCCGTCAACAGGTGGTTGGTGGGTCCTGGGAGGACAGGGATCGCAGCAAGTCAATCAGAACTGGGGAGCAAACGGTGACGATCCTGTCGAAGGCGATTACGACGGTGATGGAAAGACCGACTTTTCAGTTTTTCGCGCCTCCACCAATACCTGGTACTTGATCTACAGCTCGACTAGTACAACAGCGGGCTTCGCGTTCGGATCGTCTGGCGACGTTCCCGCTCAGGCCGACTTCGATGGAGATGGCAAGACGGACGCAGCACTCTTCCGTCCAGGCACCGGCGTCTGGTACATCATTCAAAGCTCCGACAGCCAAACGGTAAGTTCACAGTTCGGTCTCTCTACCGACACGAACGCTCCGGCAGACTACGACGGAGACGGCCGAGCAGATATCGCCGTGTGGCGGAGTTCGACGCAGACTTTCTACTCGCTAAACAGTTCCAACGGCGCTCTGCAGATTGTCGGTCTTGGCCAAAGCGGCGACAAAGTTGTGAGCTCCGACTTCGACGGCGACGGCAAGGCTGACTATGCCGTTTTCAATTCCACATCGACAAACTGGTACATCCGTCAAAGTTCGACCGGCTCACTCATGAGCCCGACGCCCCAGTGGGGAAGCTCTGGCGACATTCCCGTTCAGAACGATTACGACGGCGACGGCGAAACGGACATCGCCACTTGGCGAAATTCAAACGGCAACTGGTATATCCGCCAATCGGCGACCGGCAATTCGCTGCGACAGGTCGGATGGGGAATACCGGGCGACATTCCCGTACCCGCCTTTTATAGAAGGTAACGAAATACATCGTACTAAGGGTGAAACCCGAGTCCCGAGAAAGGTAAACAAAGAGTAAAGAAATGATCAACGAGAAACTTATCAACTGCCAGGACATCCATCGAACGCTTTTTAGAACCACAATCGTGTTCTTGACGGTTCTGCTAGGGAGTAGCTCGGCACTCTTGGGTCAAACGACGCAGAGTACAAAGAACACCGCCGACCAGACGTTGCGCTCAACCGGAAGGGTCAACCCGTCAACGCTTGGTATGGAGATGGATATCCCGCTCGGTAGCTACCCAGCACGCGGAATAAATCTGCCGTTGGGAATGAGCTACTCGTCGAAGGTGTGGCGATTCGAAGAATTTGCAAGCATTCTTCAACAGCACGGCGCAACCCATGTTTACGTCAGCCCGAAATACGCTGAAGACTCTGCATCGGGATGGTCGAGCAGTCTCGAGCAGGCTTATATCGAGTACACCGGAGAGCGAAATCTCTTTGACGGAAGCGGACGACCGCTGGTCGAGCTTTACGCCGGAGGCCAGTCTCCGGAGGGCAAGCTATATGTTAAGCGTATTACGGTCATCCTTCCCGGCGGCTCGTCGCATGTCCTGATCGCGGACCACGCCGCTTTCTCGTTGCAACCGGAAGAAACTGTTCCCTCGAGCGCATGGGAAACGACTTTTTACGCGACGGACGGATCGGGACTCAAATATGTGCAGGATAGCGGAAACGGAATCTTCAAGCTATACATGCCTGACGGGTCCTTCTATGACTTTAGTTCGACACGCGAAAACAAGGCCCCGCTCGACTCGACAAAGATCCGCCGTGCGACCCGGCTGACGGATACGCACGGGAATTATGTGCAGTTCAACAATCCGACGACTGCGTACCCTAATGGCTACTGGAGCGACCAGCTCGGACGTGCCTTTCCGATCATGATCCCGAGACAAGCTCCCGCGCTTGGTTCCGGCCAGTCTGTCTTGGAGCAGGAGTTCACGTTTCCCGGAATGAGCGGGCCTTACACGGTACGGTGGAAGCGGCTGAAGGGTGACTCGGCTGCGGAAAGTGCTTTCACCGATTTCAATACGCAGGTGCTCAAATACGACGGGCATATCAATTATCAAACGAGTCCGACTACGTACAGTCCCGCTCTCTTTTATGACTTTTCGAACATGGGGCCATGTTCAACCAATAAACTTTTCGTATTGGTGACCGGCACCGAGAAATTCAATCCTGTTCTCCTAACCGAGATCGTGCTTCCGAACGGAGCGTCCTACCGTTTTTCTTATAACGAGTACGGTGAGCTCGAGCGGGTAAACTATCCGACCGGCGGCCGCGAAGAGATCGACTATGAACCGGTCGCCTCGCTCGCAGAACTTGGCAAGCCCTATCAGATGTCCAATCGCGGGGTTGTCAATCGAAAGATCTTCGAAAGCGATTCCGATCCGACGGCGGACACCTGGACTTTCTCAGCGGGAAGTTCAAAGAACAACTTTAGGACAAGTGTCGTCGCTCCGGATGGTACGCAGACCGATCGTTTCATGCATCGTGGCGTGCCCGAACCGTCGTGCGGCTCGCAGAATTCGCCGGCAGCGGCCCAAAACGGATATGGCACTCGATGGGGCTACGATAACGTGCTTTCGGGCATGCCGTACGAAGAGCGCTCATTTTCATCCGATGGAAACATAGTAAAGAGAACGCTCACCAGATGGGATGTATCGACCAGTTCGACGGTGTTGACCGTCACGCCGCAAAGGTTCGTGGCGTATAACGCCAGAGTGCTTTCCAACGAGTCAATCGTTTTCGATGGCGATGCAGGGCTTTCGTCGGCAGCGACCCTCGAATACGATTCGGACAAAGATGATCTCGGCTCACCGCTCAATGTCACAAAGCAGACGGAGTATGCCCACAAGATCGCCTCGGGTGGAAGCTCGTTCTCGCCGGCGACGAGCACTCAGGCCCCCGCCGATGACGCTCCGGTGATTCCTGACCCGACGTCAGGCGCGACGGCCGTAAGAATAACCGAAACGACATATAAGAACGACACGAGCTATCGGAATCGAAATCTTCTCAAGCTGCCGATCCAAGTGATCATAAAAGATCCGTCAACACTCGGAGTGAAGTCGAAGGGCGAGATTGTCTATGACGAATCGACTTATTTGGTTTCCGATTCGGTAACCGGAACCGTCCCTGGCTGGGCAGATCCAGGTTCAAGTGTGCGAGGGCTGCCTACAACGACCAGGGCCTGGTATGACATCGCCGGGAACCAGTACGTGCAGAGTCGCGTTCAATATAATCAGTTCGGAAGCCCAAGAAAATCGTGGGACGGAAACGGGAACATGAGTGAGATGCGTTACGACGATAACTTCGCGGATGCAATCGACCGACACACTTACGCATTCCCGACAAAAACGCTTTCGCCGATCGCCAGTGACGGAACTTACGGGATCAATGACGAGCTCGAAACTGCGACGACGTACAATTACACGACAGGTTTGCCGGCCTCGGCGACGGACGCGAATGATCAGACGACGCAGGTCAGCTACAACGATCCGGTTACAAACATTCCCGATCCGTTGCTGAGGGTCAGAAAAGTGACCGCGCCGAACGGGCATCAGACGATCACGGAATATGGCGCCGGGACGAGCGCATCGACTCGGTTCGTGAAAACGAGATCGCAGATCGACGATAGTAACTGGAAGGAAGGCTACTCGTGGTATGACGGGCTGGGCCGAACGATCAAATCGCAGTCTATAGATTCAAATGGTGACGTGTTCGCCGAGACTGAGTACGACAACATGAGCCGTGCAATACGCGCCACGAACCCCTATCGTGCAAACGAGACTATCTACTGGACGGAGAACATCTTCGACACTGCAGGACGTCCGTGGAAAACGACCACACCCGATGGAGCATATGTCGAGACCACATACTCCGTGGCGACAACAGGTGGGAATATCGGTTCAGCGGTCACGGTGAAAGACCAAGCCGGTAAATTGCGCCGAAGCATCACCAACGCCCTCGGTCAACTGACGCGAGTCGACGAACCCAACGCCGCCGGCCAACTCGGAGCGATCGACGCTCCGAATCAGCCTACAATTTATACGTACGATCTCGTCAGCAACCTTATTCAGGTACAGCAGACGGGAGACAACAACGAGGAGTGCGGAACGTCGACGACGACCTGCTCGCAGACGCGGTCTTTCCAGTACGACAATCTTTCGAGACTAAAACAGGCGACCAATCCGGAGAGCGGGACCATTCAATATGCCTACGATTCGAATGGCAATTTAACGACGAAAACTGACGCCCGCGGTATCGTTACGACCTACGCTTATGACGCGCTCAACCGAGTTATGACCCGCCAGTACACGAACGAGCCGAGCGGTTCCGAGACGCCCGATGTTTCGTACTATTACGACCTGCTTACAAACGCGAAGGGTAAACTGATCAAGGTGACGAACGGTACCGGTTCGGATCGTTCGACAACGGAGTACGTATCGTTCGACATCTTAGGACGAGTGACGGCGAGTAAGCAGACAACCGATGGAGTTACTTATGGCAACGGCTCGACCGACAGCCCGATGACTTATTCTTACAATCTCTCCGGAGCGTTGATCGAACAGCAATATCCGAGCGGTCGGAAGGTGCAGAACACGCTCGATTCGAACGGCGATCTCGAAATGGTCAGGAGCCGAAAGAATGCAAACTCCGGCTACTGGGCATACGCGAATAACTTCTCGTATAACGCGGCCGGTGCGATGACTTCAATGCAGCTCGGAAACGGACGTTGGGAATCGGCAACGTTCAACTCAAGACTACAGCCGACGCAGATCGCGCTCGGTGTGACACCCGGAGCGACTAACCTTCTCGATCTCGACTACACATACGGAACGACGGCGAACAATGGGAACCTTCTTACGCAGACGATCACGGTCGCGAGCGTCGGACAGACGAACGGATTCACTGCGGTTCAGACTTTCAATTACGATTCACTCAACCGGTTGAAAGACGCGACGGAGGACATCACGCCGACGGGCGGATCGACTACGCAATCGTGGAAGCAGGTCTTCAGCTTTGACCGCTACGGCAATCGCAATTTCGTGACCGGCACGGGTCAGACAACTACTCTCGGCTCGTGCGCGACAGCGGTTTGCAACCCGACGATCAGCCCCAACGATAACAAGCTCACATCGACCGGCTACACATTCGACGCGGCGGGCAACACCACAGCGGATGCGGAGAGCCGCAGCTTCGTTTACGATGCCGAGAATAAGCAAGTCTCGGTCTCGGATACAAACGGAACCGTCGGCGAGTATTTTTACGACGGAGACGGCAAACGCGTGAAGAAGTACGTCCCTTCGACCGGCGAGACAACGATCTTTTTGTACGACGCAGGCGGGAAGTTGATCGCCGAATACTCGACGATCGTCGCTTCAACGAACGACGCCAAGGTCGCGTATCTGACAAACGATCACCTCGGCTCACCCCGAATCAACACCGACGCGAACGGAGCAGTCACCGCCCGCCACGACTATCATCCGTTTGGCGAAGAGATCTCGACGTCTCAACGAACGACCGGCATCGGCTACGCCGATGACACGGTTCGAAAGCAGTTCACCGGCTATGAACGTGACACGGAAACCGACTTAGATTTCGCGCAGGCGAGATATTTCAACAAAAACCTCGGACGGTTTAATTCGGTTGATCCGATTATGATGGAGAAAAGAAGATTAGCTGACCCGCAAGCGATAAATCTTTATGCCTATACAAGAAATAATCCTTTGAAGTATGTCGATCCCGACGGAGAAAAATATAAGGGTACCGATGACAAGGAAGTTATCATTAAACGAGCGAAGGTCGATGGAAAGAAAATCTGGGTAATAAAAAGTGATAATGCCTCGGCAGATCTGAAGAAGTTGGTTGGACTCGTTAACAATTCTGGGAGTCGAACGGCAAATAATATGTTTAGTAAGCTAAACAAACACGATACGATGGTAAATATCGTCATTGACTCGACAAGTTCGAGGACGCAGGACGAAATAAATTCTGGTAGTACCACCATTGGTCTTCACCAGCCTCACGATAAAAATGGACCCCTAACTTTTAACGATGCGACGGATAAGTTTGATGGTAAAGCTGACGCTGCCCTTGGTGATAGAGGAACTTATCGAGAAGCCACCATAACGCTTTTCGAGAAAAAAATGGAAGAACTGGGGTATTCTGGAGACAGACTTGACGCTAAGTTGGCAGGTGTTTTTGGACACGAAACGCGACACGACTTAGATCCGATACAAGTCCGAGCAGGCCTAACAGGAACAGGCTCGGATGCTATTTGGCATCCTGAAAAAAATGGAAACCCTAAGAAAGAATCGCCAGATTATTTTGAAGGTAAAATCATAAAGCAAATAGAGCGGAGGAAGGGTATTAAGGTCGATTGATTCATCTATTCGGCTCTTTCCCTTAAATGTTTAGATATGAGAAAGTTTATTTTTAGTGTTTTGATTATAGGTGTGTTTTATTTCAGCGCAGATAAAACCTTTGCTCAGTGTAGTTGTGAGCCAAAATTAACGCTACAAGAACATTTTCAACGCTCTGATGTGGTTTTTGTCGGCAAAGTAGTTGAGGCAAAGAAAATTCGTCAAGAGAATATTGACCGTTATGACGCTATTATAAAGTTTGAAGTAAAACAGGCTTGGAAGCGAGATTTAGAAAGGTTTGTGATTGTCAAGGAACTTTACGGAAGCACGGACGGTTTTGAAACAAATGCGGAGTGGCTTTTATATGTGTTCAAAGACAAAGACGGAGCGTTGCAAGTAGTAAGAGGTTGCTGTTCTAGGACAAAACTTCTTTCGGTAGCGGCTCAACAAGGAGATTTGAAAGCGCTCAAAAAAATCGGTCAGAAACCAAAGAAGATTCTTGATAGCAAAAGCGCCGAGCAAGTTAGTTTAATAGTCGATTAGCCGTAATACTTCTAACCTCTGAGCGGGTCGAAAAGTGAAAATAATACTTGACAGCTTTTTTTGAAGGGCTGTCTTTTTTTGTTCAGGCGTTGGCCCAGCGTTTGGCTTCGTGTTTGAGGATCATTCCTTCGAGGAGTGCCTTGACGATCAGCTTTTCTTCTTCGGGAAAGCGCGAGAGGCCCTCGGACTGGAGCTTAAGATCGTCGGACGCCGCCCCGTACTTTCTCGTCGAACACAGGAGTTCATCGGCGGAGACTTTGAGCACGGTTTCTAGGTTGCGGATGCCCTCTACGGCGCATGTTAACAAGCGTGAAAAAATGACCCCCTAGCACGCGTTTATTTTTGACCCCCCTTTGAGACACGCATTTTGATAACTTTCCTGATCTGGAGGTTATCAGAGATGCTTGGATGGGAGGAGTGGATGGAGGTCAAGGATTTGAAAAGGCAGGGGCATTCGATCAAGGAGATCTGCC
>JBGTIQ010000049.1:0-69513 GCA_041745575.1 Pyrinomonadaceae bacterium | reverse complement strand
GATCGGACTCATCGCGATGGCCCACAATCTCCAGCGGTTCAGCAATACGACCGGGCATTAAATGTTCCGGTCGAACCGCGCTCCAAAATAGAAATGAAAAAAAGAGGCCGCCGGAAAACTAGTTTCCAGACGGCCTCTTTTTCTTTTGCTCACAAGGCCGGCACCTTTCCCGGTAGACTTTCGCACCCTCCTTCCCCGAATCCCCGCCCTATTGAATAGGATTTCAAACGCGGTCGCCCGCCCGCCCACACCCGACGTCTTCCGTAAATTCTAAACGCGTGCGAATTGGTCTAAATTCCTTTGAACTATTCTGTACTTCTTTGATAGGATGACCTATTCAAACTTACCCGATTTAAAAAGCGCTCCCCGCACGAATTAAATATGGCAACAAGAACATCGAAGAAATACCTCGCGCTCGTCTGCGTCTTCACCTTACTGATTGGCGGAAGCGCGGGTTTGATCTGGACACCCACAACGTTTGCAAACCTTGTTGCACAGCCCGTTCCGTTCACGCAGAACTGGTCCAATATAAATCTGATCACAACCGACGACGATTGGGCGGCTGTACCTGGAATTATTGGCTACCGGGGCGACGATCTGACTACTTCGATAGGAGTGGACCCGCAGACGATCGTGATCGACGGTTCACTTACCCCGGTCGACGTCAATGCGAACCGCAACGATCCGGATACATTTTTATCGGGCGGAGTTACCGAGTTTGATGGGATTCCTAATCCGGTGGTCGCTCTTAATGGCTCCGGCACCGCGGACGCCCCGCACATCGTTATCAACCTCAGCACTAGCGGTACTACAGCGATCAACGTGGCTTACAACCTGCGCGACCTGGATGCCTCGGCGGACAATTCGATCCAGCCGATAGCTCTTCAGTACCGCGTAGGCAATACGGGCAACTTTACAAATCTGCCCGCCGGCTTTGTTCCCGACGCTACGACCGGGCCGAACGAAGCGACTCTGGTCACTCCGGTAAGTGTGCCGCTGCCTATCGCGTGTGAGAATCAACCGCTCGTGCAGCTGCGGATCATGACGGCTAACGCCGCCGGAAACGACGAATGGGTGGGCGTAGACGACATAAACATAACCGGGACCGGCGGAGGAAACACGGTTTTATCGGGCACCGGCCTCGCGACGCCCAATCAGGTCGGACCGGGTGGTACATCACTCCTGACGGTCTCGGTGACGCCGGCTTCAAACCCGCCGAGCACCGGTATCGCGGTTATCACTGACTTGACGACGATCGGCCTGTCGGCAACCCAAACGCTGTTTGACGACGGTACCAATGGAGATATGACCGCCGGGGATAATATCTTTTCTTACCTGGTGACCGTCCCGCTAAATGCTACTAACGGCCAGCGCAGTTTTCTCTCAACGATTACTGATGCCCAGGCACGCTCGGCGAATACGCCGATAGGTTTGGTGGTCATGGCCCCTCGCGATCCGAGCGAGCACATGGTCATGGGAAATCCCAGTAACGCTACAACCGACGTAGCGAACCCGACCAATTACCTCCTGCCGAAAGGACAATACGTAATGTCCTATCATCGCGATCGCGGTACCCCGAACTGGGTTTCATGGCATCTCGACAGTTCGTGGCTAGGCACTACGCCGCGGCAGGACGATTTTCGGAATGATCCGAGCCTTCCGGCGGGCTGGTACCAGGTACAATCGACAGATTATTCCGGTTCGGGGTTCGATCGCGGGCATCTTACGCCTTCAGGGGATCGGACATCGTCGGTTGCCGATAACTCCGCGACTTTCTTCATGACGAATATGATGCCGCAGGCACCGGCCAACAATCAGGGCCCGTGGGAGCCGCTCGAATCGTATTGCCGCACGCTGGTCAATCAAGGTAATGAGCTGTACATTATCGCCGGCGGGGCCGGAACGGGCGGCAGCGGTTCAAACGGAGGCACAACAAACACCGTTGCGAACGGTAATGTCACGGTTCCGTCCGTTACATGGAAGGTCATCATTGTCCTGCCCGTCGGAGCAAATGATGTAGACCGGGTGTATAAAACGACGCGTACGATAGCGGTCATCATGCCCAATTCGCAGAGCATCGGCCAAGCGACTCCTTGGCGGAACTTCAGAACGAGTGTCGATCGTGTCGAAGCCCTGACCGGATTTAACTTCTTTTCGAACGTGAGGCCGCAGATCCAGAACCTCATCGAACGGAGAGTCGACACGCAGTAGCGTTCGACGTTCTTCTCTCGCGATCGGGACACTAGAGAGGCGGCCGGGACCGCCTCTTTTTTAATTCTCGAGGATGACTTGAGCGACGGCGTGTTCCGAGGTGTGTGAGATCGAGATGTGCATTCGGGTTGCGCCGGCGGCTTCAAAGAGTCTCGATGCCTCGCCTGAGATCCGCAGTGACGGAACGCCCCGATCATCGGATACTATCTCGATGTCCTGCCATGCGACCTTCCCACGCCAGCCCGTTTTCAGAGCTTTTAGAAAAGCCTCTTTTGCCGCAAAGCGTCCGGCGTAGGATTGCCCTGCCGCGGCACCTTTGGCGTCGCAGTAGGCGCGTTCCGCTGCCGTGAAAACGCGTGCGGCGAAACGCGGCGTTCTCGCCATGGTTTGGACGATGCGATAAACTTCGACAATGTCGATGCCGATCGAGAGGATCATAAGAAAGTGATGAGTGATAAGTGATGAGAGAGACCGGATCACAGACTTCCACACTCTGGGATGACGAACAGATTCTAACCGATGCGGGCTTCCATTGGCGAGAAGACGGGCGGGTAAAGGTGCTTGTCTGTGGACCTCTCGAGCGTGCCGGTTTCGCGAACGGCTTTTCGACTCGCCTCGGCGGTGTCTCGCCGTTTCCCGCGAATGATCTAAATCTCGCCGGATTCGATGAAGATTCTACCGCAAACATCGAAGAGAACCGACGCCGTTTTCTTTCCGCGTTCGACGGCGATTTTCGGCTCGCGACCGTTTGGCAAGTTCACGGCGATGACATAAAGCGTGTTGCTAACAACGCGGATGTCGAAAGCTCGAACGACAAGTTCGATGCGCTTGTATCCGATGTGCCGGGCATTCTTATCGGAGTAAAGACAGCGGATTGCGTACCCGTGCTTCTTGGCGATCCAAAGACCGGAGCCTTCGCCGCCGTTCACGCCGGGTGGCGCGGTACCTCGAGATCGATCGTCCCGAAAGCCGTCGAGCGGATGCAAAGAGATTTCGGTACGAACCCGGCGGAACTGACAGCGGCGATCGGCCCCGCGGCGAGCGGCCGATGTTACGAGATCGGACGGGACGTCATCGAGGCGTTCGGAGAAAACACTTCAGGATCCGAGAAATATTTCACCGCGACTCGCGAAGGGCACGCTCTCGTCGATCTGCATTCTGCGAATCGGGATCAACTGATAGAAAAGGGTGTTCCGGAAACGGCGATCTTTATCGCACCTTTTTGCACGATGGAACGGACCGATCTTTTCTTTTCGTACCGCGTCGAGAAGAAACTTCTCGGCAAGACCGGCCGACTGCTGTCTGTAATTGGGAAAAAATAGAACGCTAGTTTACTCTCGCCGTCATCGTCACGCTTTTTGAGGTTGGCGGATAGCAGACTTCGTTGGTGCATGGCTGATAACGAACTGTAGCGATAACTCGTATCACCTTCCCGCGAAAGTTTGAAGGAACAGTGATAGTAAAGGTGAATTTAACCCGTCCCTCATAGACGTTTATCAGATTTTCGGAGAACTGAAATCTGCGGTTCCTGCCGCGGGGGTATTTGATCCGTCCGCTCTTTACGCCCGGGCTTCGAACGGAGACGACCGTTGGTATGGCGTACTCACTTGCGGGCTTGTTCGAATTAACATGGAGCTGCGAAGGGATCTCCATGATGACAGTTGCCTCAACCGAGCTTCCGCGAGATGCCGATCGTTTTTCTAACGAGCCGGCTACCCTTATCGACTGGGCGTTCGCGGAAATGCTCGCGAAGGCAAATGCCGACAGAAACAAGGTCGAGAAAAATATTACTTTCTTCATAATCAAATCGCGCGAACAGTAAAGCTGTCGAGCGTCTCTTCTATCTTACGCAGATAATCTTTGGTGTGTTCACGGAGTACAGCAAACCGGAGTCGATAGAACACATTATCCCGGACAACTATCTTATAGACGGCATCGAGGTCGATTTCGTTTGCCGTCTCTTCAGTTTCCAGCTCGCAGGCGTTGGGACTTTCCACTCGTATCTTCGTCGCAGCCGCCGCGCGCTCGATCAGATCGCGGACTCCGGCAAGATCGTTGTCCCGAAAGACATCTATCTCGATCGTCGCCTGCCTCACTCCCGAATTGAAGTCGTTGCCAAATTCTTTCGAGTAAGCGAGGAACTCGTGTGCCGGATCGCCGATGACATGCAAAAAACCTTCGGGCTTCTGCAGCGAGTAGGTGTCCGTCTCGATAAATTCCGCCTCGAACGCATCGGCCGCGCGCTTTTTGATCTTTGTCGATGCCCAGACCATGAGGGCGACGAGAATAAGTCCCGGGATCAACAGTTCCATAAAAGTAGGACGGACTGTTAGTCCGTCCCTCCTGTAATAGCCACCACCGTGGACGGACTAACAGTCCGTCCTACTGCCGCCAATTGACCACACGCGGCGTATATGTCGCGACCCCGAGGCCGCCGCACATAAGCCGAAACACCGAGCGACTCGAGAATGTCTTTGAAGCTCATCACTCGCTCGTCGTCGGGCGGGTGATATTGGAGCGGCTCGGCCGGATTGTGCGGTATCAGATTGATCTTCACGCGTCGGAGATCGTAGCGACGAACGAGGTCAGCCAGTGCCGCCGCGTGGGCATCCGAATCGTTGACGCCGCCAAGCAGAACATACTCGAACGTAAATCGCTCGCCGCGTTTCAACGTCTTTTCAAATGCCTTCGCTGCCGTCAGCAGAGCGTCGATATTCCAGCGCTTGTTGATCGGCATCAGCTTATCGCGCAGTTCATTGTCCGGAGCCGACAGCGAGATCGCGAGGTTTGGCCTTCGCTCAAGTTTTGTGAATTCTTCGATCTTCGGAACGATACCGGCGGTCGAGACGGTGACACGTCCGGGAACAATGAACAGACCGTTCTCGTCAGACATTATCTCGAGAGCCTTGATCAGATTTTCAAAATTCAGGAACGGTTCGCCGGCACCCATGGCGACCAAGTTCGTTCCATGCGGCGTTTCAACACCGATACCGTAGACATCATTGAGAACGAGAATGATCTGATCGACGATCTCACCGACGGTCAAATTTCTCAATAGTCCGAGCTTTGCGGTCAGACAAAAGTCACATTTCAGAGGGCAACCCGACTGCGAAGAAAAACAGATCGTATCGCGGCCTTCGGTGGGAATGAACACGGCTTCGACGGGCATGCCGTCCCGCGTCTTGAGAAGAAAACGGCGAGTCCCATCTTCGGAAACGTACTTTGATTCGACCGTCAAAACGAAAGGTTCGGCGATCGTGGAAAGTTTTTCGCGCACAGCTTTCGGCAGGTCGGTCATTTCATCGAACGAGTGCAGCCGCCGTTTATGAAGCTGCTTGAAGATCTGACGGGCGCGGTAGGGCGGCTCACCGATCTCAGTAACGAGATCTTCGAGTTCGGCGGGCAGCAGCCCGGTTAAATGCGCTTTCTCGGTCACGGGTTTTAGTTTATCGTATCTCGACCGGACCGGCACGATGGCTAATTGTGCGTGGATCGTTGTTGAAACTTATTCAGCAAGACATCTGTGCCGACGAACAACGATCCACGCACAACGATCAAGGATCGCCTTGAAACCCAAACACGGTTGCTGGCGTAATATGAATCCATGAAAAGATCTCTACTGCTCTTCGCTCTTTTTGTTTTTATCGCAACCAACACAACGGCGCAAACCGCTAAAGAAGCTGATCCAAAGGATGTCGCATCGCTCGACGCGATCATGAAGGCTGTCTACGATGTCATATCCGGCGATGCCGGAAAGACCCGCGATTGGGACCGCTTTCGATCGCTGTTCCACAAGGACGCTCGTCTGATCCCGAGCGGAAAGAATTCGCAGACCGGTGTGATCGGCGCACGGGTTATAACGCCTGAGGATTACATCAAAGGTAGCGGGCCGTACCTCGAAAAGAATGGTTTCCACGAACGTGAAGTCGCTCGACACATAGATATGTACGGCAACATCGCTCAGGTTTTTTCGACCTATGCTTCGTTTTACAAGTCGGATGATAAGGAACCGTTCATGCGTGGTATCAACAGCTTTCAGCTCTTGAACGACGGAAAGCGCTGGTGGGTGGTGACGATCTATTGGCAAGCCGAAACGCCGGACAATCTTATTCCGAAGCACTTTCTGAAAAGCGATAAGAAATAGAATCCGATCTCGCGCTTTAGTCGAATTACGAACGTTATGGCTGAGCACATCCTGAAGCGCGATAAAACTCCCCTCCTTGTTTAGGAGGGGTGGCAGCCGCTTCGGCTGACGGGGTGGTAGTTAGAAAAGAATCAGATTCTTCTGAACTACCACCCCGCCTTCGCAAAGCCTCCGGCACCCCTCCTAAACAAGGAGGGGAGTTTTCTTGGAACTCTCACAACAGATAGTCTCCGCAAAATACAAACTCGGCGCGGCCGGTAAGAAGGATCTCGCCATCGTCGCGCCAGTCGACTTCGGTTATGCCTCCCGGTGAAAGAACCGAAACGCGTCGACCGGTTCTTCCCGTGAACGCGGACAAAACTGCGGCCCCGCTCGAACATGTGCCCGAAGCGGAAGTTTCTCCGGCCGCCCGCTCCCAAATTCGCAGCTCGATATTTTCGTTGTCGATCACACGGACGAAGACGATGTTGGCGCGTTCGGGAAATATCGCATGCGTTTCCATGACACGTCCATAGCGTCGCCAGTCGAGATCGAAATCTTCGACAAAAATGCACGCAACCGGATTGCCGACATTGACACCTGAGAAAATGAACTTGCGACCGTCGATATCGATCTCTTGGTCGATTACGGATTCGGCTGCATCAACGGCAACCGGTATCTCACTAGACTTGAACATCGGCTTTCCGATCTCGGCCTTGAACACGTATTGACCGGCGGAAATCGTATTGAGAAGTGAGTAGTTCTTTATGCCGCTTCGCGTTTTCAAACGCAGCGCAGATTCACTCCAGAGGTTCTTGTGGTACAGATACGAAACGGCGCAGCGGGTCCCGTTTCCGGAAAAGCCGGCAGTGCTGCCATCAGGGTTGACGATCTCGCAGAAGTAGTCGGCGTCCGCATCCGCGAGTTTTTCGAGTACCGCGATCCCGTCGGCTCCGACACCGGTGTGGCGGTGGCAGATGTCGCGGGCAAGATCCGAAAGCGAGACCGACGCGGGGATCTTGTCGCGCTCGATGACGATGTAGTCATTTCCGAAGCCGTGAAATTTACAGAATTCGATGGTGCTCATTTACTAAAATTGGGCGAGACGGAAAACGATTTGATTTTCATAGACGAGTTGAATAATAGTAGCACTCCGAAATAAATCAAATTATGGCTCCTTTGATATTTTTGTTTGGAACTTTTGCCGTCCTGTATGTTGTCGACCGCTACGTGTTGGGCGGGCGATTGGGCCGCTCCTTTATCGGCCGCGCCTCGATGGCCGTCATGCTGATAGTTACCGGCATCGCGCATTTCACGAACACGCAGGAGATGGTCGAGATCATGCCGGAATTCATGCCGGCGAAAACCGAGCTTGTCTATTTCACCGGCGTGTGTGAGCTGCTCGCGGTGATCGGATTGCTATGGTCACGAACCGCCCGTCTCGCGTCGGTCCTGCTGATAATATTCTTCATCGCGGTTCTGCCGGCGAATATCGCCGGGAGTTTGAAGTCAGTTCAATTCGGTGGAATGGAGTACGGGCCGCTGTATCTTCTGTTCCGCATCCCTGTGCAGATATTGTTCATCTGGTGGGTTTGGTATTTTGGGCTGAGAAAGAAGGTAGATCGGCCGGAGTGACCGGAAAGAAGTCCTTTGGCCAGACAGATTTCACCGCGGATGACGCAGATCGACCAGATTAAAATGTATAAGAATCAGATCCGCTTTAATCCGTCCTATCCGCGTCATCCGCGGTTAAATCTTCGCCTAATGAGAAGCTTCTCTCCCGAGTGTCATGGTCGTCTTGCTGAAGCGGCGGGCACGATCTTCAGCTTCATCGCTTCGGTTCCGCGGAGGATCTCGACCTCATATTCTTCACCCGGTTTCATCGAGCCGAGAACGTATGTGTAGTCCATCGCGTTACGGACATCCTTACCGGCGAGCTTGACGATCTTGTCACCCGCTTTCAGTCCTGCCTGAGAAGCCGGTGAATTATCGCGCACGCCGTCGAGAATCATTCCGTCGGTCGAGTCACTATAGCTCGGGATCGTTCCGAGCGATACGCTCAAGCGAACCTGGCCCATCTGGCCGGAGGATTTCGCGACGGCGTAGGCTGGCTTTGTTGGATTTTCATCGACGGCCTTTACGATCTCGCCGACGTAGTTCGTGACGCGCAGCAAGCCCTCGTAGTTGATCTTGTCCGCGGTGTCCGACGGTTTGTGATAATCCGTGTGCGTGCCTGTGAAGAAGAAAAGCACAGGGATTTGTTTTCCGTAAAAAGATGAATGATCTGACGGACCGAAGCCGTCTTCGTTGAGCTGCAGAGCGAATCTCGGCGGAGCCCGCCAGAGTCTTTCTCTGTAAATGACCTTGCTCTCAGTTGATTCTTCGATTGCGGTCCCAACTTTTCCGACGGGCCGAATAATCCTAGCCGGCGGAACTCCACCAAGGAAACCGAGATTTTCTCCTTCAACCAGTACTCTCCAGTAACTAGCAGTCCCAATTCCACCCACCGTCAGCTTGTTCTCATTCAGACGTCCGACCATGTCGAGGTTGATCATCGCGATCGTTTTATCGAGCGGCCAGACAGGATTGTTGACGTAATATTTCGATCCGAGCAAACCTTCTTCCTCACCGCTGAAGGCGATGAAGATCAGCGTACGTTTGTTCTTGTTCTCCTTTTCGAATTGGCGTGCGAGCTCAATGACTGCCGATGTGCCCGATGCGTTGTCGTCTGCTCCGTGATGTATGTCGGTCGAGTTTGCGGCGAGACTTCCCGAACCTCCGTGGCCGAGATGATCGTAATGCGCGCCGATGACGATCGCTTCGTCCTTTAGCTGAGGATCTGTTCCGGGAAGAATACCGATGACGTTATAAGCATCGACCTGTTTCTTGACGAGGTTGATCTTCAACTGGGCGGTCGCTTTCACCGGGGGCGCCTTTGCGTCTTTGCGGCTTTGCGGGAAATCCTCTCCGACGAGTTGGGCTCCATGCGAGCGCATTATTCCGACTACCGGAAGAGCTGTCTCTCCGAGCGTTCGATCATAGCTTAAACGCGAAAGGCGATCATTCTTGAAATCGTTGTCCGCCGCGATCAGGATGATCGCCTTCGCACCTTTGTCCTTCGCGATGTTCGCCTTTGTATGAATGTCGAATCGAGAGAACGCCGAGTGCGGATTGCCTGCATCGGGTGTCGAATCGAACATCAGCACGATCTTGTCCTTCACATCAAGGCCCGTGTAGTCATCGTAGTTAGACTCAGGCGAGACGACACCGAAGCCCGCAAAAACTATTTCGGTCGTCGCAATGTCCGCGTTCGGAGAATATCCGAGAGGCATCCAGTTGATGCCGACCTCCATCTTGTTCTCGGGAGTCGAGGTAGTCGGAACTATTCTCAATGCTTTATCCGCACCGAGCGTCACGCCCGAGATGTATGGAAATCGTTGGAGAAACGTCGTCTTGAGTCCCGGCTTTAGCCTGCTCTTTCTAAATTCATCGGCGACATACTTCGCGGCAGAGGTCGCGCCAGCTTCACCTGTGCGCCGTCCTTCGAGTTTGTCGGACGCAAGATACTCGATGTGCTTTCGGAGATTTTGTTCGAGCGTCGCCGCGGGTTGGGACTTTTGGGCAGTAAGCGAAGTAGCGAGAGAGACGAAGAGTAGAGAGATGAAAAGAAGATTGCGTTTCATAGCCTTATTGCCGCAAGAGTCAGTACCACCTGCGTTAGCGGGTGGTGCAGCGCCCCAACTGAACAGCGCTGGCGAAATCTCGAGTTCATACCACCCGCTGACGCAGGTGGTACTGACTGTAGTGCAAATCTATCGTCGATCGCTTAAACGGACGGACTAGCAGTCCGTCCTACGAAGCCTACCAAACCCAATCCGCGATGAATACGTTCGTATCGCCCGGCGTTGTCGCGTTTCGGTTCGAGGCGAAGACGAGCTTCTTACCGTCAGGCGAGAACATCGGAAAGCCATCGAACGATTCGTTGTATGTCACGCGTTCGAGGCCGGTGCCATCGACGTTGATCAGCGCGAGATCGAAATTTCGCTTGCGCGGATCGCTTGCGAAATAGTTCGTGCAGAAAACTATCTTTTTACCGTCAGGCGTAAAGAACGGAGCGAACGACGCGGCCTCAAGCTTTGTCACCTGTCGCTTGTTCGATCCGTCGGCGTTCATGACCCACACCTCAAAAACGGTCGGCTCAATAAGATCATGCGCCAATCTGTCCTTGTATCGCGCGATCTCAGCCTCGGTCTTCGGATGGTACGCGCGATAGACGATCTGCTTGCTATTGGGCGAAAAGAAAGCACCACCGTCGTAACCGAGCTCGGTTGTCAGGCGTTTGACGTTCTTGCCATTCTTATCCATGACGTAAAGATCCAGGTCGCCATCACGCATCGACGTGAAAACTATCTTTTTTCCGTTCGGGGAAACAGTCGCTTCGGCATCGTAACCGGGCGTCGTCGTCAGAGCTTTCACCTTGGAACCATCTGCCTTCGCCTGAAATATGTCGTAGCTTGGATACACTGCCCAGACGTATCCTTTCGAAAAGTCCGGATTCGGCGGGCATTCTTTGCTCGCGAGATGGGTTGAGCCGTATAAGACCTTTTTCTTGTCTTTGTAGAAATAGGAACACGTCGTTCGGCCGGCGCCTGTCGAAACCATTTTCACGTTCGATCCGTCGATGTCCATTGTGTAGATCTGATCGCAGTCGCGCCCGTCGCGTTTGGATTGAAATGCGAGCTGTTTTCCGTCCGATGAAAAATACGCCTCAGCGTTTTCGCCGCCGAAGGTCAGTTGTTTGATGTTCGCCAAATGCTTTTCGCCGGGAACCGCGAGGCTGTTCTCCTGTGCGGAGATATTTACAAATAGGGTTATAATAAGGGCCAGAAAAAGATAAAGCTTCGTCATAATACCGATAATAGCTCGCTTGCTGGGGTCATGCTTGAATCTGAAAGAATAAGTTTAGCGAATTCAAGCAGCAAGGCAAGCTGATCTTCGGCTTGTTCAGGAGCACACTTGCATGGGATTTGAGACTACAAAAGAAGTTTTCGATTGGTACGACCGGCAGAGTCCTGTCTTCACGAAAGAGGGGATCGCGAGTATCCCGTGGAGCGACGTGAGTAAGTATCCGCTCGACGAGCGGTTCATACCGGTACTGCTCTACATGCGAGATGTCGAAACACTGACGGACATGTATCACCGTGAGATGCTTCGAACGCCGACCGGAAAAGATCCGTACATCGGCCGCTTTATGGAGCGCTGGGGCCAGGAGGAAGTGATACATGGCGAGGTGCTGAATCGATTCTTGAACGAAGCGGGAGTCGCGACCGGAGATAAATGGCAGCGTGAGGTCCGAAAAGGAGTTTCGAATTTTTATAACTTCAACACGTACATACTGACGTCACTTACCAATCTGCTCGGTCGAAAATTTACCGCGACTCATATGGCCTTTGGCGCGATCCATGAAATGTCGACCGCCCAGGCATATCGCCGAATGGACGAGCTGGCCGGGCATCCGGTGCTTTCGATCATCCTTAACGGCATCATGCGCGAGGAGTCTTTCCACACACATTTCTATTGGAGCGTCGCAAAACTCGAGCTGCGCAATAGCGAAGCGGCCCAGCGAATAGCACACTTTGTCATCAAGAACTTTTACCGGCCCGTAGGCCAGGGATCGATCCCGCGAAAGCGAACCGAGTACACGATAAAGACGCTCTTTGGCGGTGAGGACGGTTTGCAGAGGTTGGATAAGACGGTGACACGGCGTGCCCAGCAGCTGCCGGGTCTGGAAGCGTTGACGAAAGTAACCGACACCATCGGCAGGATCACGAATCAGAGTCTGACGGAGACGGCGTGAATCAGAACCGGGAGCGGTAGCGACCGGGTGACCTGCCAAGGACGGGGCAAGATAGGGTAACCCGGTCGCTACCGCTCCCGGTTCTGACAAGAACTACCTCCTGTAGAATTCCACCCCATCCCTAAACTCCACATTAATTTTCCCCTCCGATTCGGCGTAATCGAGGTGTGCGACGGCCTCGGAGATCGCGAGGAATCGATGCACGTCGTGATCGAACGAATCGGGAAATAAGTTTCGGGCAAGTTCGAACGCCGTCGCACCGGAGTTAGAAACGAGCGAGACGATCTTCCGCTGTCGATCGTCGATTTCCCGCACGTAGCGATGAAAGATCTCTTCGAAATCAGTGATCGGTTCGCCATGGCCGCCGTACGAAAGCGTCGGCCGAAATTCGCGCAGCTTGGCGAGGCTGACGAGATATTCGGCCAGCGATCGAAAACGTTTGTCGGGATCGATCGGATCAGGCGACAAGATCGGGTTCGGGGTGATGCGTTTCAAAACACAGTCGCCGCAGATCAAGGTACGGTTCGCCTCGCGAATGAACGAGCATGAGCCGGGCGTATGACCTGGCGTATGCAGGACGCGAAGGCTGCCGCTTTCGAATTCGAGCTCAGCATTGTCGGCAAGCGTCTTGAAATCGCCGTCTTCGAGCGAATCTGTCAGCAGGCTGATATTTTCGTAAAGCGATCGCATCTCCTTCAGAACACCTTCCGGCACACCGGAACGCATCAGCAGCTTTCGATGTTCTTCGCGGGCCAGCCGACCGAACAAATGGCCGGTCTCCCACTCGTGAACAAATATCTCGGCATCCTTTGCCTCGTCGCGAACCTGCCTCGCAAGACCGCAATGGTCCTCGTGCGCGTGAGTCAGGACAATGCGCCGGATGTCCGCGATCCGAACGCCATGCTCACCGAGTTTACGGCGGAGAGCATCGGATGCGTCTTTCGTCTTCGGCCCGACATCGATTAGAGTCAGCGGATCTTCCTTGATCAGATAGACATTTACGTCTCCGACGTAGAAAGGTGTGGGAATCGATAGCGGAATGATCTTCATTATTTGCGATTGTCGATTTGCGATTTGCGATTGTCGAAGGCTCGGCCATCGCATGAACTATAATGACCTGACAACGTGAAATCGCAAATCAAAAATCGAAAATCGAAAATTGCAATCGCCGGTGCCGGCCCGGCCGGTGCGAGTTTGGCGATCAGGCTGGCGATGTCGGGAATCGAAACTGTTCTTATCGAGCGCGAAAGTTTTCCGCGTCAGAAACTCTGTGGCGAATTTATCTCTCCGGAATGTCTGAGCCATTTTGAAGGCCTCGGGGTCCTCGACGATATGCTGGCGGCAGGCGGGGATCGAATTCTCGAGACGCGATTCTTTGAAACCGGCGGCAAGTGCGTTTCGGTCCCGAGCAGATGGTTTGGACAAGGGGATTTTGCATTGAGTCTGAGCCGTGCCGAAATGGATAACCAGTTGCTCAACCGGGCGAGGGAAGTCGGCGTCACCGTACTTGAAGGAACCGCGATAACCGCGGTCGAAAGTATCGAAAACCGTGTGGTCGGTGTTCGAACGCGCGCCGCGGGCGGAGATGTTTCCACTTTCTATGCGGATATGTTCGTCGACGCGACCGGGCGCTCGCGAATTCTAACGAAACTCGTCGAAAAGAAACAAGAGGTGGCATCGCGCAACAACAAGCCGGAGCTGGTTGGATTCAAAGCCCACTTACGAGGCGTCGAGCTGGATAGTGGATTTTGTGAGATCTATTCTTTTCCGGGCGGTTACGCTGGGCTGTCGCACGTCGAAAACGGTTTATTTAACCTTTGCTTTTTGATAAAGGCAGCGACCGTCCGATCGGTTGGCAGTGACGCCGTCGAATTGGTAGAGCAGGTCGTTACAAGGAACAAACGGGCGGCGGTGACCCTGCATGATGCAACCGCTTTCGGCGATTGGCTCGCCGTTTCGATCGACAGCTTCGGTACGAAAAACACTTCGCCAGCGACAAACCTGTTCACGGTGGGCGACGCTGCTGCGTTCATCGATCCGTTCACCGGAAGCGGCATGGTGATGGCTTTTGAAAGCGCAACCGTTCTCGCGCACGCCATCGTGACAAATTCAGAATCAGGCGAACAGATCGCCAGGGAATATCAAAGCGCTTACAAAAAGAAGTTTGCCCACCGGCTTCGTGTCTGTTCGCTTTTGCGGCGCACGGCATTCATGCCCAACGTGGCGACCGCTGTCGTATCGCTTCTGGGCGTCAGCGTTTCGGCTCGCCGCTATTTGGCACGCGCTACCCGGGGCTAACGGGCACGGTTTCGGTGGAAATTACAAAAGTCTTACATTCTTCTTGCCTAAATATCGGTTTTGAGCTACAAACATCAAAGAAATCTGTCTACATCCGTAGCCGAATTAAGAGCATCGAGTGCCAGCCCCCGTCGATCAACCAGGAACGCCTCCGTGTCCCGTTCCGTTTCGACCCGCCGGTTAGCACTGCTTCGCAAACTAAGGAGAAAAAAATAATGAGCGCAGTTTCCAGCCGGATCTCAGGGTTTATCGGAAAAATTGTTGTGACGGTTTTATTTGCGGCAGCAAGTGCTTCGATCGCCTCCGCACAGTCACAAGCCAACGCAGCCGATCTCACGGGTACAGTTGTTGACCCGAACGGAGCCGTAGTGGCGGGAGCCAACGTTACGGCGCGAAACAAAGGGACTGGCATCGAACGTTCGACGACGTCTAACGATGAGGGTACGTACCGGCTTATCGCACTCCCGCCGGGCGAATATGAAGTCACCGCCGAGGCTGCCACATTCAAGAAGGTTTCTATCTCCGGTATTCGCCTGACGGTTGGGCAAGGTGCCGAGTTGCGAATTGCGATGGAGATCGGTGCTCAGGACCTGGTCGTGAACGTACCCGCCGATTCGGTTGAGCTTATCGAAACTACAAAGACAAATATTTCGACAACGATCGATCAGACGCGGATCGCAAATCTTCCGATAAACGAACGTAGTGCGACCGGGTTTGCATTGACGATCTCGACCGTCGGACGCGATAACGGTCGCCCGGTCGGTCCGGCGCCGACTTCGGGATTGAACATTGGCGGACAACGCGGACGCTCGACACTCGTTCAGGTCGACGGCGCGGATTTTACCGATAACTCGATCAATGCCGCACGCAGCACGGTCTCACAGGAAGCGGTCCAGGAATATCAGGTAACGACAAACTCATATCTACCCGAGTTTGGCCGCGCGACGGGCGGCATCGTCAATGTCGTTACTAAAAGCGGAACGAACGATTTCAGAGGAAATGTTTTTGGGTTTATTCGCGATAAGAGCGTGCAATCACGGAACGCCTTTGCTCCGATCATTGACGGAGATCCGAGCAAGCGTCCGGCTTACACTCGCGCTCAGTACGGCGCGACGTTCGGGGGCCCGCTTGTAAAGGAAAGAACATTTTTCTTTGCGTCGTTCGAACAGCGCCGACGCCAGGAGTCGGGATTCTTTACCAGCGATATCATCGGAAATCAGACGGCGAGCATTACGGTCAGCGCACCTTTCTTACCGCTCTCGCAGACATATAACAATCTTACTCCGGGTCAGGTGAACTATATCCAGGGAGAACTCGCGAGCGGCAACACAGGACGTATTCAGACCGCGCTCGCATACGCCCAGCTCACATCGATCGGAGCTCAGACCGCGTTGTTTGGTTCGAGCGTGTTGACGAATTTTATTCCGGGGATCGGAGTGCCGGTCGGTCAGGTCGTCGGTCCGCGTCTTTTGCTCTCCGGAACGCCGGTGCCGCTTACCAGAGACGCACGCGGTGAGCTTGTTGCCTTTCGGCCGCTGACCCAGCTTCGTCGGATCTTTCCGATTTCCGAAGCGACTACTTATTCGTCGGTGCGTTTGGATCATCTGATCGTTCCCGGTCACCAGCTTTCCGTTCGCATGGGCTATAACCCGAGCAAGATCAACGGAATTCAGGACGAATCACAGAACCAGACACTCGGCCAGAACGATTATTCGCGAACGGGTATTCAGGATATTAAAGACACGTCGGTGGGTCTTTCACTTTCGAGCGTCCTGCCGCACAACCTCGTAAACGAGGCGTTCGTGAATTATGGACGACGCCTCGCGAAGTTCGATTCACAGGTTCCGAGCGTAGCTCATCAGATCGCCGGAACGGGTTTTATAGGATCGAATCCGTTCTCGCCAGTGGATCGAAGCGAGAACCGCTTCCAGCTTCGCGACAATATGACGTGGGCGACCGGTAATCACATCATAAAATTTGGCGGCGACATAAATTGGATCGACGTAGCAGCGAAGTTTGAACTAAACTTCCCGGCGCTTTTCAACTTCAGCTCACAGGCAGCCGGGGCGCTCGTTAAAAATCCGACGAACGGCGTGGCGTGCGACTCTCCGACAATACCGATCGCTCTGCGGTGTCCGGCCATCACACCGAATCAGAGTTACGGGCTCGGATTCCCGAGCGTTTTCATCCAGGGATTTGGTAACCCGCAAAGCTCGATCAAGAACAAGCCCGTCGCATTTTTTGTGCAGGACACGTGGAGAGTGCTAAAGAACGTCACACTCAACTACGGCATTCGTTACGACATCGAGTTCACCGAGGAATTCGCGCCGACGGCGTTCCGCGATCCGCTTACGGGTATAACACTGACTGCGCAGGATGTGCAGGTCGCTCAAGATGCTCTCAACGTCACACAGGGATTTCCGCGTGACACCAACAACTGGGCGCCTCGCGTGGGTGTGGCGTGGGACGTTTTCGGTAACGGCAAGACGGTCCTCCGAGGCGCCGGCGGAATGTTCTACGATCACCCGCTATTGGCGGTCGCTTTCAACTCGGACATCGCTGACGGTTCTCAGCAGCAACAGGCGACACTTCTACCGATAGGCGGGCCGAGCCCGACCGGCCTGTTCAATGCATTTCAGGTATTTCATGGAACGGTATGCGGAGTTCAGGGTTCAGTGCCGGCATTTTGCGGTACGGCCATCACCCCGGGTGTCGCCGCGTCGTCACAGTATCTCTACGGCTTCCAGAGGTTCAACTCGGCAAACTTCACAGGATTCGGACCGATCCTTCCGTTTACACTAAATGTCGCGAAGGATTTTCAATATCCGTACGCGCTCCAGGGAAATCTTGGAATCGAGCAAATGATCGGCAGAAATATGTCGATCTCGGCAAACTACATTACGGTAAATGCGCGCCATCTTGCTCATCCGCAAGACGTCAATCTTGTTAACACGGACGCCCTGGTCGAGAACTTCCGAAGGTTCTTTGGCGTTGGTCCGGCGAATCTTTCGCAAGCCGGTTTCTTCTCATTACCCACGGCAAACTGCGCTCCCTCAGCAGCATGTCCGCAAGGCTTTACTGTCATAATCCCGGGTTTGGTCGGCATCAACGGAGCGGGTCAGAAGATCGTCAGCCCCATCGCTGCAAACTATTTCCGAAGACTTGGCCCAAATTACTTTTTTGTCGCCTCCGCCACCGGCGGGGCGGTCAACAAAGCAGCGTTTGACGGGGCCATCGCAGGCAGCGTTCGAACGCCGGGACCGATCAATGCGTATGCGGATGTCAATGCGCAGCTATCCGATGGTAATTCGTCCTACAACGCGTTAAATATCGAATTGAAGAAACGCTTTTCGACCAACATGCAGTTCTATGCGACCTACACGTGGTCGCATTCGATCGACGATTCGTCCGACCTTCAGACCCTGCTGAAGCCCCAGGACAACACGAACTTCCGGGCCGAACGATCTGACTCGTTGTTCGATCAGCGTCACCGATTCGTTTTCAGCGGTGTTTTCAGCACTCCGGACGGGTGGCGGTCGGGAAGCGCGTGGAAAAAGTTTATGCATGGCTTTTCGTTCTCTCCGATCGTCGAGTACGGTTCCGGCCGACCATTTAATATCATCGCTCCGGGCGACGCGAACGGCGATTTTCAAAGCACGAATGAGCGCCCGTTTGTCCTTCCCGATGGGAGACTCTGCAAAGGTCAGAACTCAGTCGCGGACACCAATGATCCTGTGTGCGTTCAGGGATTTCCGATCAACGGCACGCTAGGGAGAAACGCCGGCACGACTCACAATTATTTCTCGGTGGACGCCCGGCTATCGCGAAAGATCCGGTTCGGAGAACGGATCAGCCTCGATCTGATCGCTGAAGGGTTTAATCTCTTCAATCGTTTTAACGAAGCCGGGGCGAACCCGTTCTATACGGTGGTTAACGGTTTCAACCAGCGAGCCTCGAATGGAAAGTACTACAGCCAGCCGACATCGGCATTCGATCCGCGTCAATTTCAGTTCGGTGCAAAGCTGAACTTCTAATGAAAGTTGCGGCCTGTTGGGCAGGAATTAACCAACGGTTGCGGACCATTAGCTGATTTAACCGCCGATGACGCGGATATCGCGGATAAGAGACAAGACTATCTATTTCTTATCTGCCGTATCCGCGTCATCTGCGGTTAATAGCGCTTGCAACACGGATCTGTTGAGCCCGTATTCCAAACCTTCGGTGCTTTTCTTTGGTGGGTGCGAGATAATCCATCCGTGGTTTCGCTATCCGAAAAAATCAGGCAAAAGGCACACGAGTTTGGGATCGATAAGATCGGCTTTGCTCGCGCCGACCACCTCGAACAAGAGGGCGAGCATTTTTTCGAATGGCTTGATCGCGATCATCACGGCGAGATGGCGTGGATCGAACGCGAACCCGAAAAGCGGACCGATCCGCGAATGATCTTTCCGGATGCAAGATCCGTCATCTCCGTCGCGGTAAATTACTACACTCCGCAGCAGCACGGGGATGATTTCGCGAGCGGCAAGATATCACGCTACGCCTGGGGCGATGACTATCACGACGTCGTCAAAGAAAAACTTCGGGTGCTGCTTGATTGGATCGTTGCTGAGGAGCCGACGGCCGCCGGAAAGATCTGCGTCGACACATCGCCGGTGTTGGAGAAAGCGTGGGCGGCGCGTGCCGGATTCGGTTGGCTCGGTAAGCATTCGAACATCATCACGAAAGAATACGGCTCGTGGGTTTTCCTGGGCGAGATCTTATTGAACCTCGACCTCGAGTATGACGAGCCGATGGCCGATCACTGCGGGAGCTGCACCGCATGCATCGATGCATGCCCGACCGACGCGATAGTCGAGCCATACGTCGTCGATTCGAATAAATGTATTTCTTACGCGACGATCGAATTAAGATCCGAAGAACTGCCGGAAAATATTTCCGCGAAGTTAAACGGGTGGATCTACGGATGCGATATCTGTCAGGACGTCTGCCCGTGGAACCGATTTGAGCAGCCGACGGATGAAAAACGATTCTCTCCGAGACACGGCGAAACCGCGCTTGCACTCGGCGTGGTAGAATCGTTCACACCCGAAACTTATGCTGAGCGCTTTCGAAAAAGTGCGATGAAACGAACCAAGATCACGGGTTTGAAACGAAATGCGATGAGTCTCAGAGATAATTACAAAATTAAGAATTAAATCATTACCTAATTACAAGCACAAAACTTCCGCGTAGGTTGTTCGGATCTCTTTCGAAGTAATTAGGTAATGATGTAATTGGTAATTGGGTAATGAAGACCGTGCTGAAAGACGCTCACAATCGAATCATCCGCGACCTTCGCATCTCGGTCACCGACCGGTGTAATTTTCGCTGCTTCTATTGTCTGCCCAACGGCGAGCCGCCGCTCGCACGCAAAGACACGATCCTTACGTTTGAAGAGATCGAGCACATCGCCGAGATCTTTGTTTCGCTTGGAATCGAGAAGATCCGCCTGACCGGCGGCGAACCGATGCTGCGTCGGAACATCGAAACACTTGTTTCGAAACTCGCGAAGCTCAAACCGCGACTGAAAGATCTTGCACTGACGACAAACGGTTTCGACATCCCGCGCAAGGCCGAAGCTTTGAAAAAAGCCGGGCTCGATAGAATGACGATCAGCCTCGACACGCTCGACACACATCGTTTCCACAAGATCACCGGTGTCGATTCTCTGCCAGCGGTCCTCGATGCGATCGAAGCCGCCCGCACTTATGGGTTTGAGCCGGTAAAGATCAATGCCGTTATCGTCCGCGGAGTCAACGATGATGAGCTTGTTGAATTTGCGCAGTTCGCACGCGACAACTGCGTCGAGATGCGATTCATCGAGTACATGCCGCTCGATTCGGGCCATGACTGGGATCGCTCCCAGGTTGTTCCGGGGCGTGAGATGTTCGAGAAGATCAGCGCTGCGTATCCGCTTGTCCTGAAAGACACGACGCGTGGTAGTGAAACGGCTTGGAAGTATCGATTCGCTGATAGCGAATCGGGCGGGATCGGCATCATCGCACCTGTTACCGAAATGTTCTGCGGACAGTGCTC
The DNA here is from genome assembly GCA_041745575.1 of Pyrinomonadaceae bacterium. Classification (GTDB taxonomy): domain Bacteria; phylum Acidobacteriota; class Blastocatellia; order Pyrinomonadales; family Pyrinomonadaceae; genus OLB17. The sequence continues at coordinate 48,946 of JBGTIQ010000049.1, read as the reverse complement.
GCGGATTCGCCTGACGGCCGACGGACAAATTCGAACCTGTCTTTTCTCAACCGTCGAGCACGATCTGCGCGGCCTGATCAGAAGCGACGCGACGCGTGCCGAGATCGTCGAGTTCATCGAGCACGTTACGCTCAAAAAAGAACCGCGTCACCGAATAAACGATCCTGATTTTGTTCCCGCATCGCGGACGATGAGCTTTATCGGGGGCTAGGGTTTCAGCGCAACGTCTAATAATCTTCGGCCGTGCACAACCGCCGCCACGCGAATATCTTCCTGCCCTATCTTGTAAATAATCCGGTAACTGTAGGCGAAAATCTCGCGAATAGAATCGTCTTCGAATTCGGGAACAATTCTACCGATGTTTGGAAAGTTCGAGAGCGTTGTCGATTTTTGAAGAATGGTTCGAACGACCGACGCCGCATAAGCGTCCGAATCTTGTGCAATGTATTCCGCTAACGAGTTGAGATCCTCTACAGCCCGAGGCGACCAAATTATGGGACGAGCCATTTGCTCAGCCTCGCTTCTACTTCCTGCTGCGTCAGGCCGCCGTCGCGGTCGATAGCGTCAAGCCCCTTCCCAACTTTGTCCATAACATACAGGTGATACTGTACGTCTTCGATCGACGCGTCACTGGGCAGTCGTTCGAGAAGGGAAGATACTTCTTGTTTGATTTGGGCCATTGAGATCACCTCCTAGAGATAATATCAGTGATTCTTTGACGAGCGAAACTGATCGCTCGTTCGCCACCTACCCTCGCTTCCTCCCCGCCATATCTAATCCAACCGCGGCGACGAGAATCGAGCCTTTGATAATGTCCTGCATAAAATCGCGGACATTCAGCAGAGACATTCCGTTATCCAGACTTGCCATGATCAATGCACCGAGACATGCGCCGAAGATTGTGCCGCGTCCGCCCATCAGCGACGCACCGCCGATGACACACGCGGCGATCGCATCGAGCTCTTTCAAAACGCCGGCGTCCGGGGCCGCGCTGCCGACGCGCGCCGAAAAGATCAGCGATGCGACGCCCGTAAACGCGCCGAGCAAGGCATAAACTTTCAGGATGTTTCGCTTATTGTTTATTCCAGACAATCGAGCCGCATCCGCATTGCCCCCGATGGCGTAAAGATAGCGTCCGAAAGTTGTCGAGTTTGTCAGAAACGCTCCGAGAAGAGCCACCGCCAGAAGGATCAGAACGGGTATCGGCACGCCGAGATAGGAATTCATTACCCAGATGAATCCAGTGATCGCAGCGATGGGTACGATCGCCCCGAGTGCTTCTTTTAAATAGTTCGGTTCACCGAGGCCGTATTCTTTGACAGCATTCGCGCGGCGGTAAGCCATGAACAACACGAATATTATGGCAACTGCGGCGAGTATCCATCCCGAGGTCGTCGACAGATTGCTTTGCCCGATCGCTTTGAACGTATCGTCGGATATTGGAATGGTATTTCCGCTTAGCAGCCACTTCACCGCACCACGCCATGCGAGCAGGCCGCCGAGCGTGACGATGAAAGCCGGGATGTTCAGATAGGCCGTAAGAGCACCGTGAAATGCTCCGATAATCGTTCCAACAAGGATTGCGAAAGCGATCGAAACCGGCATTCCGTATCCGAGATTCGCCATGCTGAACGCCGCGATACCGCCGGCAAAACCGAGAACCGAACCAACCGACAGGTCAATGTTGCCCGATACGATCACCATCAGCATGCCGACCGCAAGAATTCCGGTCACAGACATCTGCGTCATCAGGTTCGACAAATTTCGCGAAGTAAGGAAAACGTAATCCGTCGCCCAGTGAAAATAGACCCAGATCAGACCGAGGACGGCGATCATAATGTAGGCTCGCAATGACGATCCGGGTATTTTGGTTGTTTTTTGTTCACTCATGTCTTCAAAAATGCGGAATGCGGATTTCGAGCCGTCGCAGCCCGACATTCACTATTAACCGTTAACAGTCGATCTCAGACCATCACCTATCTCAATGCGCTCCAGTCGCCGCTGCCATCACTCGCTCGGGTGTGGCGTCGGTCCGTGTGAATTCACCCGCAACCTTTCCGTCCCGAAGTACGATCACTCGATCTGAAAGACCGAGAACCTCCGGCAGCTCGGACGAAACCAGCACGATCGCGAGCCCCTCTTTCGCCAGCTTATTGATCTCGGCATATATCTCCTGCTTGGCGCCGACGTCGATTCCCCGCGTTGGTTCATCGAGAAATAGCACTTTCGGGTTAGTTAAAAGCCACTTCCCGAGAACGACCTTTTGCTGATTACCGCCGGACAGCGTTCCGGTAATGGTCAATGTCGAGTTAGCCTTTATCCGGAGCGCGAGCATCGGACCTCTCGCAGCGATCCTCTCCCGTGTTCGATGGGTAAGAAACGCGCCGGAGATCTTTTTCAATCCGGCCAGCGTCACGTTGTCGAGTATCGTCTGTTGAAGGATCAGACCGTATCGTTTGCGGTCCTCGGTGACGAAGCCGACGCCGTGCTCGATGGCGTCCGATGGCGAATCGATCCTGATGGGTTCGCCGCCGACATAGGCTTCGCACTTACTCTGGTTCGGTGCGGCGCCAAAGATCGCCATCAGTGTCTCGGTACGCCCCGACCCCATCAGACCGGCAATACCCAGGACTTCACCCTTTCTGACGCTAAAGGAAACGTCGTCGACAATTTTCTTCCGATTGTCGTCCGTCGAGAACACCGTCAGGTTTTTCACTTCAAATGCGGTTTCACCAAGCTCGTGATCGGTTTTTGGAAAAATGTTGCCGACATCGCGGCCCACCATCGCCGATATAACTTTGTCTATTGTCAGTTCGTCCGCCGCGTGCGTGCCAACAGTTTTTCCATCGCGGAGGACGGTTATTCGGTCCGCCATCGCGAAAACTTCGTCGAGCTTGTGCGAGATGTAAATGATCCCGACGCCGCGAGCGGTGAGTTTGCGAATGATGTGGAAAAGCGTTTCAACCTCGGATTCGGTGAGCGCGGCGGTCGGCTCGTCCAGCACGAGTATCTTCGCGTTCTGCGACAAGGCCTTTGCGATCTCGACAAGCTGCTGCTGCCCGATCCCGAGGCTTCCGGCCTCGACCCGCGGGTCGATCGCAAGCTGCAGTTCGCTAAGGAGTTTGGTCGCTCGATGGTAAAGCTCAGACCAGTTGATGACGCCTAAACGCGAAGGTTCACGGCCGAGGAAAATATTTTCGCCGACGGTCAGTCCTTTGATCAGTGACAATTCCTGAAAGACGATGGCGATGCCCGCCCGTTCCGAATCGCGCACGCCCGCGAACGCACGAGTCTCACCCCGAACCAGGATGTCGCCCTCGTAGGTGCCATGCGGGTAGACGCCGGACAGCACCTTCATGAGCGTCGATTTTCCGGCGCCGTTCTCACCGACAAGCCCGTGAAATTCGCCTTCCTCAAGCGTAAAGCTAACACCGTCAAGAGCCCGTACACCCGGGAACTCCTTGCCGATGTTCTTCATTTCGAGCAGATGCATTAGTTTGTAGTTCCTGGTTTCGTGTTTCTAGTCCGTTGTCTTCCGAGTATTCGCGCCACCCCACAGCCTAAACTCTCTGGCATTTGTTCCAGAGGCCTTATAGAACGTGGATGGTGTCGAAGTCGATATTCGCACACACGAGTCCATCACCTTGCGTGCAAGTGAGCTCTACACTCAAATCGGATTCCCCTTCTTCAATCGTCCACAGCGGGAAGGCTACACTCCATTCTTGAGAGCACGTGTTGTCAATTCGCACAACATCTATCTGGCTCGGATAGAATGAATCCGGCGGATAAACAACGGTTACATCGTGGTCAACAATAGCAGCCGCGATCTGGTCTTCCGGATACCCGTTTCCATTCGTCCATGAGACTATCTCTGAGTAGCGTTTCTCCACGAGCAAAGAAATCATCTTTCTAACTGTATTTACGATTTGCTGTGGCACCTCTTCGTCCATCTCAGAATGATCTCCTCCGATTTCCATGCCTTGGAATAACGGTACGTGCATGCATCAACCACGAAATGCACAGAAACACGGAAAAGAAAGACGACGAACTAGAAACAAGAAACTTGGAACTAGAAACTTTAACTGCCGCTTAGTATAGCGAAACTCGTCGCATCGCACGACGAACCTCGTCATTCTGCATGAACCAGTACCAGACTTTCCCGCTTCGCAAATTTTCTGTACTTAGCAGCGCGATCCCGAGATCGATGCCGATGACATCGGGATTTACCCATCCGTTATGCGGGTTGAAGGCGTCCGCGAATCCATAACGACCGTAGATCTTCTCGCCATACAGTGTCTTCATTTCCTTCAGCGCGGCGAGCGCGATATCGGGCGTAAACATCAACGAGCCGGCGGGGGCATATGGAACGACCGTTCCATCCGTGTCCGGATGTCGCGACGGAGCTCCCCATGCGACATAACCCTTCGCGCTGTCCGAAGCGGTCAGCCCCCAAATGTTAGCCGAGTATTTCGGAAATTCTTTGCTTAAGACGTCGATAAAAAATTGGCGCTGCGCCCTTGTAGCCTTCACCGAGTTTTCAAAGTAATCGACATTCGGGGGCAGGTGTTCTCGCCGGTTTCGAAAATCGACCCAGGCGTGCGAGAACTGATGGATGAAAAGCGGCGAGACGGCGGCGAGATATTTGTATTGTCCGTATTCCTGCCACGTGCGTTCCCATGCGTACCAGGAGCGGGCCGGGATCGGGTGCGTTGGCGAACCGATCGCAAGAAGATACAAGATCATTTGTTCGCTGTAGTCGTGCCAGCGATTCGGTATGAAACCGCTCTCGGGCCGCCAACCGTGCGACAACGATTATAAAAACGGCTCACCATCTCGATGTCAGTGCCGGCATTTAGCGCATACATCGCCGCGTCCGCTTCGGTCCGGGCAAGGCCATGGAACATCAGTTCCATGACCGCGGTATAGTCGCTGACGACGAGTCCGTCAAATTTCCATTCGTCGCGAAGGACCTTTTTCAGCACGAACGGACTAGCCGTCGCCGGCACGCCGTCGAGATCGTTGAACGCCGCGTCACACTTGTCACATTTGCGAGCGTCGTGAGCGACGCGTGAACAGGGACGACAAAGTACGAACCGCACAGGACGAGAAGACAAACTGTGAAAAAAGAGGACGATCGTGTTTTCATTTTGACGTAAAGCGCGCGAGCCGAATACCATTAGCTGCGAAACAGGAACCACAACATTTGACGACAACGCTCAAATCATAAAAAATGCCGGACAAGTATCGATCGCTAAAATACTACACGCTTTTCGGCTTCTTCGTAATAGGCATCGTCACCGTGCTGCTCGGACAGGTGCTGCCGATCCTGATAGTACGTCTCGCGTTGAATGACGCCGAGGCGGGCGTGCTACTTTCGGCTCAATTCGCGGGAGCTTTGGTCGGAACGGTAATCGTCGGCAGGATGATTAGACGTTTTGGATTTGCGATCGCATCTGTCGTGGGCGTCGGGCTGATGATCGTCGGCCTGCCCGGACTTAACGCAACCTCATTCGTCGCCTGCTGGATCGGGATATTTGTCTACGGTATGGGAATCGGCGTTTCGATACCTGCGATCAACCTCTGGACGATCGAAGTGACAGAGCCGGAAAAACAATCGTCGACCGTAAACTTACTAAACTTTGCATGGGGCGTCGGTGCCATCTGCAGCCGGCCTTTCGTCGATCTCGTCGCGGGTGAGACAAGCGTCGCGGCGGTAACGCTGCCGATCGTCGGCGCTCTTGTCATTGTGGCGATATGTTTTCTTTCGGGCGTTCGCCGGTGGAATGCCGCCGCGCCTGATCTAACGGCTTCGGCTTTGCCCGGAAATATTTGGCGGAGACCTGAGGCGTGGTTGTTTCTGCTATTTAGTTTTTTCATGATCGGCGTCGAAGGGGGCGTGCACGGATGGCTTACGACGTATTCGGAGAGCCTCCGGATCTCAGCCGGGCCGACCGTAAACGCGACGGTCGTGTACTTCGGATTTTATGTTCTTGGCCGCGGTATAGCGTCTTTTATTTCTCGCAGAATGTCGGAGAATACGCTCATCTCGATCTGTTCGGTGATACTTGTGTTCGGGATCTCATTGATCGTTATCAGCGAGACCTTGATCCTCGTGGGAGCGGCGGTTGCGGGACTCGGGTCTTCGGCTATCTTTCCGACGAACATGGTGAGATTCGCGAAGATCTTCGGCCCTACAGCTACGCGGCACGCGACGCCGATCTTCCTCGCCGGTACGCTCGGAGCCGCGACGACAAGCTCGCTAGTCGGGGTCGTTTCGTACCGCTTTGAGAGCCTGCGTGCAGGCCTCTTCGTTATTCTCATTAGCGCCGTGCTCGTCGTCATTCTGCAGTGGGCGATCTCGAAAGTGTTTCGCCTGACGAATGTGCCGCGCAGCACCGGAGTTTAAATTCGCGAGCCCTAGCATCTATACTGAGAATCTATGTCAGATTCGACCGGTATTGAGTCCATTCTTCACGAATCGAGAATGTTCCCGCCTCCAAAAGAATTTTCCGAGGCAGCTCACGTAAAGAGTTTTGAGGAGTACGAAAAATTGTACGCCGAAGCGGCAGCCGACCCCGAAGCGTTCTGGGCGAAACGCGCCGAGGACATCCATTGGTTCAAGAAGTGGGAGACTGTGCTTGAGTGGAACGAGCCGTTTGCGAAGTGGTTTGTCGGCGGAAAACTGAATATTTCGTACAACTGCCTCGATCGACATCTCGAGACGACGCGCCGCGACAAGACGGCGATCATCTGGGAAGGCGAGCCCGGCGAGACGCGCAACCTGACCTACTTCGAGCTTCATGCTGAAGTTTCAAAATTTGCAAACGTTCTGAAAAAGCTTGGCGTCGAGATCGGCGACCGCGTCGCTCTCTACATGCCGCTCATTCCCGAGCTTGCGATCGCGATGCTCGCGTGTGCGCGGATCGGTGCGACGCACACCGTGATCTTCGGCGGATTTTCTGCTGACGCGATCCGCGATCGCGTCAATGATGGCCAGTGCAAGTTGATAGTCACTGCGGACGGGGGATATCGTCGCGGTTCCGAGATCAAACTTAAAGAGATCGTCGATCGTGCGGCCGACCAGTGTCCGGCGGTTGAGAATGTGATCGTCTATCGGCGAACGGGTTCCGCGGTCGAAATGAAAGCGGGCCGCGATCACTGGTGGCACGATCTGATGGAGTCGGTCGAAGCCGATTGTCTCGCCGAAGAATTAGATTCCGAACACCCGCTGTTCATCCTTTACACCTCGGGCACGACCGGTAAACCGAAAGGGATCCTGCACACGACCGGCGGCTACATCACGCAAACGGCCTATTCGACAAAGCTGGTCTTCGATCTGAAGGACGAGGACATCTACTGGTGCACCGCCGATATCGGTTGGGTCACCGGTCACAGTTACGTTGTCTACGGGCCGCTCGCAAACGGTGCGACGGTTTTCATGTATGAAGGAGCGCCGAACTTTCCGGACTTCGATCGTTTCTGGGCGATGATCGATCGACACAAGATCAACATTCTCTACACCGCACCGACGGCGATCCGCGCGTTCATCAAATGGGGCGAGCAGTATCCGAATAAACATGACCTGTCTTCGCTGCGATTGCTTGGAACCGTGGGCGAGCCGATCAATCCGGAAGCGTGGATGTGGTATCACGAGGTGATCGGCAAAGGGCGTTGTCCGATAGTCGATACGTGGTGGCAGACCGAAACGGGCGGGATCATGATCTCGCCGCTTCCCGGTGCGACGCCGACCGTTCCGGGAACGGCGACGCGTCCGCTGCCGGGAATTCTCGTCGATATCGTTACGAAAGCCGGTAAACCGGTCGGTGAGAACGAAGGCGGCTATCTCGTCATCACACATCCGTGGCCGTCGATGCTCCGCACTATCTGGGGCGACGACGAGCGGTACAAGAAAACGTACTGGTCGGACATTCCCCACTGTTATTTCGCCGGCGACGGAGCGCGGCGCGACGAGAACGGATACTACTGGATAATGGGCCGTGTCGATGACGTCATCAACGTCAGCGGTCATAGATTGGGAACCGCCGAAGTGGAATCGGCGCTCGTATCGCACGAAGCCGTCGCTGAGGCGGCGGTCGTCGGACGTCCGCACGATTTGAAAGGCCAGGCGATATCGGCATTCGTCACGCTCGAAGGTGGGCGAAAGGGAAATGATGCTTTGAAAGACGAGCTCCGTGCGCACGTCGCGAAAGAGATCGGAGCGCTCGCTAGGCCCGACGACATTCGTTTCACCGATGCGCTTCCGAAAACGCGCTCGGGAAAGATCATGCGGAGGCTTTTGCGGGAACTTGCGACCAGCGGCAGTGTGGCCGGCGATGTTACAACGCTGGAAGATTTTGGAGTGCTGGAAAAGTTGCGGGAAGATGAGGAGTGATTTTCATCACATCTGGCGGATTGACTAGCGAAAGTTAGCACCAACGGTGCGGCCGTAATCTAGCCAGGGCCAGCGGCCCTGGCAGCGTCGCCTCAGAAGATCTGAGCCGCAACGCGGCGGAGGGAAAAATTTACTCCGCCGTGATTGCGGCTCTTGTTCCCGGTGATTTTGTTTCCAGGGCCGTTGGCCCTGGCTAGATTACATTGCCGCTTTGCGGCTCAGACCAGTCCCGGCGATTCAAACAATAACCGCGAAATTGATAAACTCAAACCATGGCAGAACTTGAAACAGCAACACTCGCGGCGGGATGTTTTTGGTGCGTTGAAGCGGTGTTCGACGATCTGAAGGGCGTCGAAGACGTCGTCTCGGGTTACTCGGGTGGGCACACGGAGAATCCTACGTATCAGGAAGTATGCTCGGAGACGACCGGACACGCCGAAGTCGTGCAGATCAAATTCGATCCGGACGAACTTTCGTACCGAGACCTGCTTCGAGTCTATTTCACGGTGCACGATCCGACGCAACTAAATCGTCAGGGCAATGACATCGGCACGTCTTACCGGTCAGCGATCTTTTATCATTCCGACGAACAGAAACAAGCGGCCGAAGAGGTGATCAGGGAGATCACCAACGAAGCGATCTATGATAAGCCGATCGTGACCGAGGTGACCGCCTTCGACAAGTTCTGGCCCGGCGAAGATTATCACCAGGAATATTTTGCCAACAATCCGAACCAGCCTTATTGCGCCGCGGTCGTCGCACCGAAGGTCGCGAAGTTTAGACAGAAGTTTGCGAGCCGGTTGAAGAAGTAGGCAGAAGGCGGAAGGCGGAAGGCGGAAGGCGGAAGGCGGAACGCAGAAGGCAGAAGGCAGAAGGCAGAAGGCAGAAGGCAGGAGGCAGAAGGCAGAAGGCAGAAGGCATTGCCCATTTACTGCCTACCGCTTTCTGCTTTCTGCCTTCTGGCTACAGTTTCCCAAACAACATCAACACACCGATAAGGATGAACGCCACGGCGACGATCCGCTGCAGCCATTCGGTCGGAACATATTGACTTAAGAAACCGCCGAATAGAACGCCGAGCAGTGACACGAACACGAGCGCCAGGCTGGCGCCGAGAAAGATCGCGACCTTCGAATCGGTTTTAGCCGTCATCGTGATGATCGCTAGTTGAGTTTTGTCGCCGAGCTCGGCCAGGAAAAGTGTTACGAAAGCGGTGGCAAAGATTTTCCAGTCCATGACGCCAGTCTAACCGACGAACGTTGCAGAATCTAACATCTATAAACTCGCATCTCGAATCTACTCGGCGATCAACTTCCGAGTAGATTCGAGAAAATAGTTTTGCGATGACAGCTACTCGTTTGCGAGAAGATTCTCGATGTGTTGCACCAGGCCAAAACGATCAAATTCAGACCGCCGGACGGTAGATATTTCAAGCAAGTGCTCAGAAGCGATCCTAAGCAGCTCGGTGTATTTCACCTCGCGCCGGAGCCTTTCGAAGATCGGGCGCAACGCGGCAAACACAGCGGAGGCGACAAGGTCGGCATCGGCCTCGACATTTAAGATCACCTCGCCGTTCTTGTAAACCAGAGCGTTTCGCCCCTGCTGCATAAATGGAAACTCGGACGCAATGGCATCGCACGCAACCCGAAACGCCGCGGCGAAACTGAGTCGTCCTTTCGCAAGCGATTCGTCGATCGTACGAAGCAGTTCCGAGAGAGCACCCAGTACCAAGGCGGTTTCGCCTTCGCTCCCGTTCAGCAGGAACTCGCAGCTCGCATCTTGCGATCGTGTGCCGCCATGGCTCGCCGCCATTTCACGCGCTTTGCGGACGATAGATCTATCGACAAAAACGGAGCCGTCTTCAAGACCGGAGTATCTATCGACCGATTTGTACACATGGATCCGCCCATGTGGCTCCTTGGCGCGGATCAATATTCTTCGTAGAGCTCCGTCACCGTGCGAGATTCGCCCGGCGATGTGATCGTACTCACGTGCAGCGATCGTTTGCGAGTCGGTAAAGACGATGTCCGCCTCGTAGCTGCTGAGTTCGATTCGTATGCTGCCGACAAACTGCAGCCCGCGAAGATAGCGCACCAGCGCGCCGACGTTTACAAACGACGTGTTCAGATTTTGATGGATCGGTTTCTTCTTCATACGGCTATCGCCGGAGTTCCGGTGATGGTTCCGGAACCTACCGCAAATCCGGTGGTGCGAATTTAGTGAGTCTTCAACCATCGTACTCGCGAAAGACGCGGCACGGAGCTATGGACCAGTTTCGGAGTTGATTGAGAAAATACTCAATGCCCGGGAACTTCCATTGCAACTTTTGTTTTTTTCGTTCAGAATTCGCTAAACATATTTCCCGGCCGCAGGTTCCGCGGCATCCTTTCAAAAATTTGGTCTGACGTCGAGGCGAAAAAGCTATGAGCACATCGTTATTCCGTAAAAAATCTATCGCACAGATACAGGCTGACGCGGCCGCCGGGTTTTCTGATGCTGAACTCGTTCCTGGTGCACCGGCTGGGGAGCGGGTCGGGCTTCGACGCAGTCTGAACACGTTCGACCTGACGATGCTCGGGATCGCGGCGATCGTCGGTGCGGGAATCTTTGCGATGGTCGGAAATGCCGCGAACCGCGGTGGCCCGGCGGTGATCCTGCTTTTCGTCTTTGCGGCGATCGCGTGTGGATTTGCGGCGCTGTGCTATGCGGAATTTGCTTCGAAGATCCCGATCGCCGGCTCGGCTTACACCTATGCTTATGCAAGTTTCGGGGAGTTGCTGGCGTGGATCATCGGATGGGACCTGCTTGTCGAATACGCGATCGGCAACATCGCCGTCGCCATTTCATGGAGCGATTATTTTACGGGCCTGCTCGAGGCAAACGGAATAAAGATCCCCGCCCACTTCACGATGGATTTCCGGACCGCGTCACAGGGATATCAGACGGTTGAGACCGCGATCGCGTCGGGCTCGACGCTCGAGACCCTCAAGGCCGCGTGTGTCGGTGTCGACCCTGCGATGCCGTGCGGCCAACTCGACGCACACGCTGCATGGGCGAACGCCCCTCTCATAGGCGGGCTGCCGATCGTCGCGGACCTTCCGGCGTTGGGAATTGTGTTCCTCATCACTGCGCTTGTTTATGTCGGCATACGCGAATCGAAAACGGCGTCGAACATCATGGTCGCCGTCAAGCTTGCGGTCATCCTGCTTGTCATAGTCCTCGGCGCGTTCTATGTGAATACAGAGAACTGGCATCCGTTCATGCCAAATGGATTTGGCGGAGTGATGACAGGCGTTTCGGCCGTGTTCTTCGCGTATATCGGTTTCGATGCCCTGTCGACGACCGCCGAAGAATGCAAGGACCCGTATAAGACTCTGCCGCGCGGGATGATCTACTCGCTTCTCATCTGCACCGTTCTTTATGTCCTGCTCGCGCTCGTTTTGACCGGAATGGTTTCGTATACAAAGCTAGCGGTCGGCGATCCGCTGGCGTTCGTTTTCGGGCCCGAAGGCGTGAACATCCCGTGGATCTCGGGAATCATCGCGGTCAGTGCGATCATCGCGATCGCTACTGTACTGCTTGTATTTCAGCTCGGCCAACCGCGTCTCTGGATGGCGATGAGCCGCGACGGACTCTTACCGAAGATCTTCTCGTCGATACATCCGAAGTTTCGTACTCCGTGGTTTTCGACATTGTTGACCGGAGTTCTGGTCGCAGTACCGGCGCTGTTTATGAATCTGACCGAAGTGACCGATCTGGCGGTTATCGGGACGCTTTTCGCATTCGTTATTGTTTGTGCCGGCGTGCTGGTGAAAGACAAAGAGTTTGCCGGACAAAAAAGATTCGTGCCGTACATCAACTCACGGTATATCGTTCCCGTGCTGTTTTTGATGATCGTCGGTGGGCTTTTTTACTATAACGGAGGGGCAGTACGTACTTTCTTTACCGATTACACATCGACGGAGGAATCTGCCTTTATCCACAAGATTCCCTATTTCGTATTCATCGCGTTCTCGCTTGTGATGACAGTACTGTGTGTCGTCAAACGGCTTACCCTGATCCCCGTCCTCGGCGTGATGTCCTGCACGTACCTGATGACCGAGCTCGGGATCACGAACTGGATAAGGTTTGGTATCTGGCTGTTGGTCGGAATTCGTTTCTATAGAGTATTTGGTTTCAGAAACAGCCATTTGAATGAGGACAAGCGCGGACCAAACATATTATTGAGACTTGGTAGCATTCTCGCGGACCTTGCACTGTTCGGTTGGATCCTATTGCCCTTCGTCGTGTGGCCATTAATTACCTTGGTGTCAAAAATCGAGACTCCCGCGACCTGGGTTACGTGGTCTTCTGCATTGGTGATCGCTGTTGTACTGGAACTTGTTACAGGTTCGATGGAGAGCAAAAAGCGGGTTTTGTAGTGCGGTTTGCAGAACTTTACATTTTCCACAAAACCAACCGAGGTTTCCGTGCGTCTAAGACACGCGGAAACTTTTTACTTTAGGAGACATGATGAAAAAGATTTTCTTTTTAACGGCAATGTTCGCGGCGTTCTCGATCGCCGGTCTTGGACAGGCGAAGACCTCCGACTTTTCAGGAACCTGGACGCTGGACGTCGCCAAGTCGCAGCTCAGTGACCGCATGCGTATCGAAGGGATGACGATGACCGTCGTGCAAACTGACAAAGAGTTAAAGGTAACGACCGATACGAAACGCCCCGCTCCACCGGCTGACGCGGCACAAGGCGGCCCAAATGGTCCCGGCGGCGGTCGCGGGATGCGGAATCTCGGAGGCGGTGATGGAACAGTTGTTTATTCGCTTGAAGGAAAGGAAACAGTCGTCGAGATCGATGGACCGAACGGTAAGATGCCAATCAAATATAAGGCTTCGATCGATGCGGGCAAGGCGAATATGTCATCGTCGCGGAGTTTCAACGGGCCGATGGGTGATGTAACGATCACGTCGAAAGATGCGTGGACGCTTTCGTCCGATGGCAAAACACTAACAGTTGTGAGGGAGCAAGCGACACCCCGCGGCAATAACACTTCGACGATGGTTTTTGTGAAAAAGTAACACTCGGACAGCAAACTTCAGTTTGCTGCTTCGCTGACTAACAAATCAATTGAGAGAACTTCGGTCTGCAGCTCGGGCTCCCCACGAGCAACAAACTGAAGTTTGTACTCCCCTTAATCCTCAAACTGTAATTCTTCGATTATTTCTTTGACGATCGTCCGCCCCTTCTCCAACTCTTCAGGCTTTAGAGACACGGCGCCGACAACGGCGTGTCCGCCGCCACCATACCGTTCGCAGATCTCGGCGATGTTATGAATCCGAGGCCGTGGTGCCCACGGGTTCGAGCCAACCGAGATCTTTGTGCGAAACGGGCTCTGGCTCAGGCTGACGACGTATGTCGTTTCAGGGTGGAAATAGTAGGGAATGAACTTGTTGTAGCCCTCGATCGATGTTCCGGTAAGATCGAAAAAGACGACGCCACGCTCGTAAACCGATCGTTCTTTTATTAGCTCGACCGTGTTCCAGTGCTGTTCCAGGATCGGAACCAGACGCTGCTGGATCGCTTCGCTCTCGACGAGCTCATCGAGAGATGTTTCAGTCAGCCAGTGGATGATCTCTTCGACGAACTTCGGGTCCTTCTCACCCTCGATCACCTGCATCAGCTTTAGCGCCGGCGAGCGGAGCTCAACACACTGGGCCGCCGAATCGTAGAACGCGCCGTCGATGATGTGTGCCCACTCGATCAGTTCGGCAAGCGACGGGTCTTCAAAATCGAATTGTTCACGTGCGATCCGAGCAATGAACTCCGCGCACGAGGCACTCTTGGTATCCAAAAACTTTTTGCCGTTCGTGTCCGCGAGAAAGTGTTGCTCATCCGCTTCGGAGAGAAATGCGGACTGGTGGTGATCGAACCACCACGTCAGACGGTCGTCTGCGCAATACTTGAAATCGACGATCGCATTTTCGTCTCCGTCGAACTGTGCGCGGTCGAATGCATTGCCTGCCCGATGCATCGTCGGTGTATAAAAAACATCGGCGTCCGCATGGATCTTCGCACGATAGAACTTTGTAAATATCGCGGCTGAAGAAACTCCGTCGAAGCAATTGCCGTGGTAAAGTATCCGTAGTTTCATAGAGTTCCGAATTTGCTAGCGGGCAAAACATTAAAGGTTAAAGTGCTGCGTGCGATCAGTCAAGAAGGAGGTCTTCGGCGTAGTAGGTCCGTGAGGAGATTCCGCTCCGTTCCCGGCGAGCGGTGCTGTTCCCGCAAAGTCGCAAAGCCGCAAAGAAGAAGGCAGAAACCCGACCGGTAGGGAGGGTGTCCGTAGGATAGAATTCAGAGGTCAGAATTCAGAAGTCAGAATGGAAAAGACGGAAACCCGACCGGTAGGGAGGGGCTCTGCCCAAGAGTTTCCCGCTAAGATGCAAAGAATAAGATGACCGGCTACTTTTTATGAACATCAGGCTTGCTACAAAGGCTGACACCGACGTAATCGTCGGCTTCAATCAGGCAATGGCGCTCGAGACCGAGGGGAAGAATTTGGAGGCGAGTGTCCTCACACCCGGTGTCGAAGCGGTCTTCGACGACGCGAATAAAGGATTCTATGTGGTGGCGGAGGACGGTGAAACGGTTGCCGGGGGGCTGCTCGTCACATTTGAGTGGAGCGACTGGCGAAACAAATGGTTTTGGTGGATCCAGAGCGTGTATGTCCGACCCGAATATCGAGGTCAGTCGGTGTATGGGCGGATGTACGAATTTGTGAAGGTGCTTGCCGACCAGCGCGGCAATGTCTGCGGTTTCAGGCTGTATGTCGAACGCGAGAATGAAAGGGCCCAGAGGGTTTACGAAAAACTAGGAATGCATCGTTCGCACTACCTGGCATATGAAGAAGAAAAGTAAAAACCGGGATCCCTTATAAAAGAAATCCCGGTCAATACCAAGAAAATCGAATCCAGAAGCTCAAAAGAAGGATTGTGAGATAGTTGTAGAAAAATGTTCACCCTATAAAGTTAGAAACTGAGGCATTCCGATTTCGATTTTCAAAGACCAAACTCTGGAAACTGTCTAAAAATGTTCTGGGGAAGGATCGGCAAAGTCTTCGTGCCCACACTCGAAGATTTCCCCCAAGCAAACCGATCATTCCCCAAGCACGTAAAGTTAACCTAAACTTGCATCAACCTATTGATCCCTATGCCCGATCCGTTAGAACCTGGCTTGTTACCTACCCGTGTTCGTTCCGATGTCCTTCAGTTGACCTTCCGTGTTTTCAAAGTAAAACCTTCCGATGCTCGTCTTTTAGCAAGGATTGTGCCAGTCGGATTGCTCGAAAAAACGTGCCGAGCTTCGGGGCGTTGTCTTTTTTTCGTACGGGCGATGCGCAACCATTCGTTGCGGCGTGCCTGTTTTCGATACAGTGGGAAGTCGATCGGGTTTGTGTTTTAATTTTCAAGATGGCCGACCTAAGTCAGGCAGAGCTTGCAAGGATAGTTGACGGGATATTTGAGGATCGGGACTCCATCTTCAAGCACAACCCGATCGGTACGCGTCCTGAGACTTTGCTTTGGATGTTGCTCAGCTGCCTCGTCAGCTATCTGAGCCTGAGCGATGCCGAGACTCCGTGCTTCACCGGACGCCCGGACGCGGAGACTTATCGCGAGGCGATCAGATTTATCATTAAAAATCACGCGACTGCCGATTTTGACGCCGAAGCATACCTCGCTAAACTATCCGAAGAATGATAGTTCAGCGATTTGTCCTAACACCTTTTCAGCAAAACACCCGTATCGTCGCTTGCGAGGAAACGCGGAAAGCGATGTGCATCGATCCAGGTGAAGAATCGGAGAACCTGGTCAATTTTATCCGTGACTCAGATCTAGATCTTCAGGCGATCGCTCTTACGCACGGCCATCTCGATCATGTGGGCGGGACGTTGGCGCTTACGAAGCAATTTCCACATGTGGAAATAATCCTCCATCAGGGCGATGAGGATCTTTACTACGGACTTCCACAACAGCCGTTGTTCATGGGTATTCAGCCGAGTCAGATGGCGGCGCTTGGGTTCGACTATGAAGACCCGCCGAAGCTAACAAGAAACTGGATCGATGGCGAAATCTACGAGCTCGGCAAATTGCGGTTCAAAGTTCTGCATTGTCCGGGGCATACACGCGGACATGTCGTTCTCGCCGAAGAGAGTCGAAAAGCGGTCTTTGTCGGCGATTGTTTGTTTCAAAATTCGATCGGGCGCACCGATCTGCCGGGCGGAAGCTCCGAACAGTTAATGGATTCGATCGAAAATAAGATCGTCGCTCTCGGGGACGACTTTACCGTCTATTCAGGGCACGGACCTGAAACGACCGTCGGGGATGAACGCATGTCGAATCCGTTCCTCACGGGTGCGTATAAGGCCGGCAAGGGAAAGTACTTTTAAGGTTCATCACAATTGAGGTAGCAATGAGAAGAATATTTACATTTTTTGGAATGCTGGCGCTTTTCTCCAGCCAGCTGGTCGCGCACGGCGACGACAGTCATTTCGAAAACCGGCAGGACGTTCAGGTAAGGACGACTAAAGTGACAGGGAGCGTCTATATGCTGCAGGGCAGGGGCGGCAACGTCGGAGTACTCGTCGGAATGGACGGGATCATGATCGTCGACGATGACTATAAGGTGGTGAGCTCCAAGCTCGCAGCGGCGCTCAAAGAGCTAGGGTCGGATAAGCCGCGATTTGTTTTCAACACGCATTGGCACGGCGACCACACACAAGGGAACGAATTCTTCGGCAAGGATTCGATCATCATCGCCCACGCGAACGTCCGTAAACGATTGCTGGATCCGCCGGTGATCTTCGGCCAGACGACCCCGCCGTATCCGTCGTTCGCGCTGCCGATCGTCACATATACGGAAAGCATGTCGCTTCACATAAACGGCGAAGAGGTCCGCGCCGTTCATCTTCCGAACGGCCACACCGACGGCGATACGATCGTGTTCTTCAAGAATGCGAATGTCGTTCACCTTGGCGACCTTTTCTTCAACGGCTTTTTTCCGTTTGTCGATCTCGACAGCGGCGGCAGTGTTCAGGGAATGATCAATAATGTCGCGGCACTCATCAGACAGATCCCGGCCGATGCAAAACTGATCCCGGGCCACGGTCCTCTGGCGACGCTTGACGACCTGAAAGAGTTCCACGGCGTGCTTGTCGAAACCTCGAATATTGTTCAGACCCAGATGAAGAAAAAGAAGACCGTCGATGAGATAAAAAAAGCGGGATTACCCGAAAAGTACAAGACGTGGGGTTCTGGATTTATCAAGACCGATGCCTGGATCGATATAGTTTACCGAAGCTACTCGAAGAAGTAAGTCCCAGAAGTCCCAAGTCCCAAGTCCCAGAAGTCCCAGGTCCCAGAAGTCACAAGTCCCAAGTAGTCGTGGGACTCTTGGGACCTGGGACTCTTGGGACTTGGGACCTGGGACTTGCGTTAAGCGACCGTTATTTCTTTGGAAAGATATACGTCCTGAATGGCATTCAGCAGCTCGACTCCCTCGCTCATCGGACGCTGAAAGGCCTTGCGTCCCGAGATCAGTCCGGTTCCGCCGCCCCGTTTGTTGACGACCGCCGTACGCACAGCATCAGCAAGATCGCTTGAACCTTTTGACTCGCCGCCCGAATTGATCAGGCCGCACCGTCCCATATAACAATTCGCAACCTGATAGCGAACAAGATCGATCGGGTTATCGCTCGTCAGTTCCTCGTACACCTTCTTGTTTGTCTTGCCGTAGCTGCTTTCGATGTTGAGCGCGTTGTAGCCGCCGTTTTTCGTCGGCAGCTTTTGCTTGATGATGTCGGCCTGGATGGTCACGCCAAGATGATTTGCCTGTGCCGTCAGATCCGCGGCGTCGTGCATGTCGCCATCTTTCGTCTTAAATTCCGGATTGCGCAGATAGCACCACAGTATTGTCGCCATCCCAAGGTCGTGAGCGTAGGAAAATGCCTCGGACACCTCGGTTATCTGTCGCGTCGATTGATCGGAGCCGAAATAGATCGTCGCACCGACCGCCACCGCACCCATGTCCCGCGCCCGATCGACGGTGCCGAACATGACCTGATCGAACTGGTTCGGGTAGGTCATCAATTCGTTGTGATTGATCTTTACGATAAACGGTATCTTGTGTGCGAATTTGCGCGCCACCGATCCCAGCACGCCGAACGTCGAGGCAACCGCGTTGCAGCCGCCCTCGATCGCCAGCTTAATAATGTTTTCCGGATCAAAATACTGCGGGTTCGGTGCAAAGCTGGCGCCCGCGGAATGCTCGATCCCCTGATCGACCGGCAAGATCGAGAGGTACCCGGTTCCGCTCAAACGCCCGTGGTCGGTGAGCGTCTGCAGGCTGCGAAGCACCGTCGGTGTGCGATCCGAATTCATCCACACGCGGTCGATGAAATCGCCGCCCGGCAGATGAAGGTTCGCTTTCGGGATGGTCTTGGAAACGTGATCAAGCAGCGTTCCGGCTTCATCACCCAAGAGCTCTTGTATTTTCGAGAAATCAACAGACATCAACCCTCTCCTGAAGTAAAAAGTACTATTAAGGCCTTTTGAGCAAGCCGAAATTATAGCATATTCGAGAATTTCGGCTCCTCGGTCTGGGTCGGAACGATCCGATTCTGACTTCTGACTTCTGACTTCTGACTTCTGGATTCTATCGTGTCGAACACCCTCCCTACCGGTCGGGCTTCCGCCTTTTTTCGGAACACCCTCCCTACCGGTCGGGTTTCTGCCTTTTTTCGGGACACCCTCCCTACCGGTCGGGTTTCTGCCTTTTTCGGGACACCCTCCCTACCGGTCGGGTTTCTGCCTTTTTCGGGACACCCTCCCTACCGGTCGGGTTTCTGCCTTTTTTCGGAACACCCTCCCTACCGGTCGGGTTTCTGCCTTTTTTCGGGACACCCTCCCTACCGGTCGGGTTTCTGCCTTTTTTCGGAACACCCTCCCTACCGGTCGGGTTTCTGCCTTTTCGGCGGAAATTTCTTTGCTTTTTCAATTCAGTAAGATAAAATTTCGCTACCTGTAGAAAAATGGTCCGGCCGTCTGCCACCCGTCTGCGGCCGTTCTTGTTAGCCGAGACCGGCGGATACTGGTCGAAAAATAAAATCTAAGAGGTTAAGTATGAGAATTCTCTCGCTGAGAAAGCTGTTTTCAACGCTTTCGTTCTTGTGTGTCTGTGCCATTGGCTCGTCCGCGGTTTTCGCACAGGATAAAGAATGGCGGCCGGTTTCACCGGCTGAGCTCGCCTCAAAAACTCCCGTCGTCGAAGCAGATGCAGATGCTGAGGCGACATTCTGGGAGGTCCGTATCGACGACAGCTCCTCGGAGGATCTCTCGTTGCGTCATTACGTGCGCGTCAAGATATTCACCGAGCGCGGACGTGAAAAGTACAGCAAATTCGACATTCCGTTTACAAAAGGGATGAAGATCAAGGAGCTTTCGGCCCGCGTCGTCAAAGCTGATGGTTCATCGACGGAGATAAAGAAAGAAGAGATCTTCGACCGCGAAATAATTAAGGCAGGCGGTGTCAAGATACGAGCAAAGTCGTTTGCCGTTCCGAATATCGAGCCGGGAGTGATCGTCGAGTACCGCTACAAGGAAACTATTAACGACGCTGGAGCCAAAGGCATGCGTCTGGCGTTTCAGCGGGATATTCCGATTCAAAATCTTTCCTATTTTTATAAACCTTATAATTCGCAGAATCCGAGCTATCAGAACTACAACTTCACGGATGTGAAATTTGTGAAGGATGAAAAGGGATTTTGGCTTGCGAGCAGAAAGAACATTCCGGCCTTCAAGGAAGAACCCCGGATGCCGCCCCAGGACATGGTGCGCCCGTGGATGTTGTTGACCGGATCACGGATCGCAATTGTAAGCGCTTCTGCGTTTGGGATAACATTCACAATAAAAAATCCCGGCAACCAGCTCGGCTACTGGTCAGCCGTAAGCTCCGAATATACTCCGCTCGTCAAGTTCATGACGAAACCTTCGGGTGAAATAAAAAAGGCCGCCGTCGAGATAACCGCCGGTGCGTCCACGCCTGATGAAAAGCTGCGAAAGCTGTATGACTTCTGCCAGACACAGATAAAGAACACAACTTTTGACCCAACGCTGACTGATGAAGACCGGAAGAAGCTGCCGAAAGTAGATGCGATCTCGGACATTCTCAAGCGAAAGTCGGGGAGCGCTCTATACATCGACCTGCTTTTTGGGGCGCTGGCAAGCGCTGCGGGATTTGAGCCGCGGATAGCGCTCAGCGGGAATCGTAGTGAAATGTTCTTCACTCCGGAAATGACGAACGAAAACCTGATCCATCCGGCGGCGATCTCGGTAAAGGTCGGCGAAGAATGGAAATTCTTTAACCCCGGAATGAGATTTCTGCCATACGGGATGCTGGTTTGGTATGAGGAGGACACATGGGCCCTGCTTGTTGGTGAAAGAAACTTCCAGTGGATCCAAACCCCGATCACCGATTTCCAAAAATCTGAATCAAAACGCGATGGAAAGTTTCGTCTGTCGGAGGACGGCACGCTGGAGGGGACCGTCCGCATCGAGTATAGCGGCCATCCGGCACTGACTTACCGAATGGAGAATTACGACGAGTCCGCGAACAAGCTTGAGGAAGATCTGAAGGACGACATCAAAAAGCACTTCAGTACGGCCGAGATATCCGACCTTAAGATCGAGAATATTACGGACCCTGCAAAGCCGCTTGTTCATTCATACAAGATAAAAGTCCCGAGTTACGCACAGAAAACAGGCAAGCGGCTGTTCCTTCAGCCCGGGTTCTTCGAGTATGGTTCGGAACCCTTGTTTTCGAGCGCCGGCCGGAAGTATGACATCGTGTTCCGTTACCCATGGTCGGAAACTGATAAGGTGACGATGGAACTTCCTTCGGGTTTTGAGTTGGACAACGCGGACGCACCCGGTGAACTGACCGATGCCCAAAAGATCGGGTCACTGAAAATAAACATCGCGGTCGACCGGGCAACGCATACTCTCATATACAACCGAAAGTTCCATTTCGGCGGCGGCGGGAATATTCTTTTTCCTTCGGGAGCTTATACCGCGGTCAAGGGACTGTTCGATGCCTTCCAAAAGTCGGAAGCTCATACGATCACGCTGAAACAAAAGTAAAGCAGGTTATTCCGCAACCTGCGTTTCCGGCAATTCAGCTGAAATTTGGTATCTTGTCTGTGGTGGTGACTAATATGATCCCTCGATTTACACTCTTCGCTTTAACTTTCCTACTCGCCTTTAGTAGTGCGTTTGCGGGGGACAATGCACCCGCATGGCTCCAGCAAGCCGCGGCGATCAGGCCGTCGTCGTACGATAAAGATGTAAAGGCAGTAGTCCTTCGCAACGAGCAGCAAGTGACGCTCGACGGAAACGGAAAATTGGTCACGATCGACAGATATGCTGTCCGGATACTGACACGAGAGGGGCGGCGCGAGGCCGCGGCCGTTGCCTTTTACCTTTCGAACTTTAGTCAGGTCCGCGATATGGAAGCGTGGCTCATTGCTCCGGGCGGCTCGGTCAAGAGTTACGGAAAAAAGGAGATCATTGACCGGATCTCGGATCCGGATGATATCTATGACGAGGGCCGGATCAAGATAATCGATGCGTCGTCGGATGCCGATGTCGGATACGTCTTTGGCTACACCGCAACGACGGACGACCGGCCGCTTTTTTATCAGGACAAGTGGGCATTTCAGGACGAGCTGCCGACGCTGGTTTCGCGATACACGCTTAATCTTCCCGACGGATGGAAGGCGACGAGCATGACCTTTAATCACGCCGCCGTCCAGCCGCAGGTTGCCGGTGGGTCATATACGTGGGAACTTCGCGATCTGGCCCCGATCGCTTCCGAACCGATGAGTCCGTCGTTTGTAAACATTGCGCCGCGGCTTGCGATAAATTATTCGCCGCCGAGTAACGCCCAGGCTGTCAATCGGGCGTTTGCCGATTGGCTCGAGGTGTCGAAATGGGCTAGCGGTTTGTATGACTCGCAGGTCGTCATCGACGATGCGATGGCAGTAAAGACGCGAGATCTGACGGCAAACGCAAAGACCGAGCTCGAGATCATACGGGCGATCGGAACATACGTTCAAAACCTGCAGTATATTTCGATCGACATCGGCGTCGGCTTTGGTAATGGATTGAAGCCCCGTCCGTCGAACACGGTCTTCAATCGTGGATACGGCGACTGTAAGGACAAGGCGAACCTCATGCGGGCGATGCTTCGCATCATGAAGATCGAAGCGTATCCCGTGATCATCTACTCGGGCGACCCGAACTATGTCCGAAGGGAGTGGGTTTCGCCACGCCAATTCAATCACTGCATCATCGCGGTCCGGGTATCGCCCACGACGACCGGCCCGACGGTGATCGAGCATGAAAAACTCGGCCGCTTGATGATCTTCGACGCGACCGATCAGTTCACGCCCGTCGGCGATCTGCCGGATTATCTGCAGGGAAGCCTGGCTCTGGTGGTGGCGGGAGACAGTGGCGGATTGGTCGAGATGCCGGTCACACCGCCGGATTTCAACGCCTGGAATCGTGAAACCGAGATCAGCCTTGCGGGCGATGGCGGGATTAAGGGCGTGATCCGCGAACGCGTCAGCGGACAGGAATCTCGACCGGCTCGGACGATGCTGCGGTCGATGTCGAACACAGATTTTAATCGGAGCATAGAAAGATGGCTGACGCGCGGAGCGACAGCGGTCCGCCTCGACAAGCTCACGCCAAAAGATCGACAGGCCGATTCGGCGTTTGATATGGACGTCGAATTCAGCGCTCCCGCATACGGACAGCTTATGCAGGATCGCCTGCTCGTCTTCAAGCCGGCGGTTGCGAGTCGGACGAATTCGATCTACCTGACCGAGAAGGATCGAAAACATCCGGTCATGCTTGATTCGAACTCGTTTCGGGAAAAAGCGACATTTACTCTGCCTGTCGGTTTCGCGGTGGACGAGGTACCGGATGCGGTCTCTTTGCAGACGGCATTCGGAAAGTACGCGACGACCTACGAAGTGAAGGATGGAAAGCTCATCTTCACTCGGTCGCTGACGATGAGCCGCTCGATGGTCGGGGTCGAGAAATATAAAGAGGTTCGCGACTTTTTCACCGGCATGTTAAATGCGGAACAGTCGCCCGTCGTGTTGATAAGAAAATAGTTCCGGTGGATTTTTCAATAGTAGGAGCGGCCTCGCAAAGGGCTGCTCTTATTTTTTGCCATTCGTACCTAACAGTTTGATGAGGGCTTTTTCCTCCGGATCGTAATCGCTTGCGACCCTTTTTATTCGCCGCTTCTTTTTCGGGCAAAACTCATCCAGCGTCAATCCCGATTCATAAGCTTTCAAAACCGTCGGATGGACATACGAGGCGCGACAGACGCTTGGAGTATTCCCCAACTGTTCGGCGACGTTCTTGACGGCCTTCACAATATTGCTCTTGATCGCACGCTCTTCCTCGGCCCTACCGATCTCCGCCAGCATTGTCGCCGCGAGCAGAGTTCCGCCCCAAGTACGGAAATCTTTCGACGAAAATTCCGGTGCCGTCGCATTCTTGATGTACGCATTGATATCCGACGGTTTTATCGACCGCGCCTTTCCGTCTTCGTCGATGTAATGGAATAATTTTCTCGCCGGGCCCACGGCTTTTAGTTCCTTCATAACCGCCGCCAGCTCGTCGTCGACAAAGATCTTTCGATGTTTGATATGACTCTTCCCGACAAAGTCGAACACCAGCTTACCGCCGCGCTTTATCTCAAGATGTTTATTCTGAAGCGTCGTGATGCCGTACGTCCGGTAGTGGTGAGCGCTCTTTTCGGTCCCGACGCGAAAGTAGAGCGAGTTGATCAGACGCATCATCACCGCCAGCACCTTCTCGCGCGGAAAACCTTCGAGCGAGATATCGTTGTTCGTCGTCTTTCGAAGACGCGGCAGATATTCGCCGAACTTTTCGATCTTTGCGAATTTCTTTCGCTGCTGCCGCTCGGCAAATTTCGAGTGATACAGATACTGGATCCGCCCCGTCGTGTCCATCCCGACCGCCTGTACACGGCTGCCGGCCGACGGTGCGATCCGGACATGCCGCCATGCCGGCGGGATCACCAGCGCATCGATACGCTCGAGCACTTCCTTGTTTTTGATCTTCCTGCCGCCTTCGTCGGTGTACGAAAATCCGCGCGATTTCGATCCGACGCGTCTCAGCCATTTCGCCCGCCGCCCCTTCTCGATCGCCGCCCGCGCCTTCGCCTTATCGAATATCGGTTTTGATGCTGCCATCCCACCCCCTGCTCGAAATACAAAAACGCCGACTCTGTTGCAATTCATCAGCCAGTACGTTTTTCGGACACTGCGAAAAAGCTATCTGCGACCTTTTTGGCCGTGATAACATTCTTGCCCATCGAGTCGGAATAGGAGAAGAATGCTAATGCTGATCACCAGACTCAGAATTACGCGTACGATTCGCTCGAATACTTATGTGCATAGCTCTCAGGATATTCTCTGTCGCCGTTATGGGAGTTTTTGGAAGTTGGACCGTTCTTCTTTCACAGACGCCCATGGATCAAACGTCGTTACCGCCGGAGAAGCTTCCGGCGTTGTTGCAACCCGCGGATTGCGAGACGGTCTTAGCTTACATTGATAATGCTTTACTGCGAGCTAGCTTGGCTGGATCAAATGTCATTTTTGTCACAAAGATGGAGAAAGGGATCGTCGTTGTCTCTTGCCAGAGCGCGAGCTCGCTACATTCGGGCATATTTGACCCACCGGGGGTTTCAGAATTACGAGATCGCATCTGATTTTGAAGGCGGCGGGCCGCCCCGAGTGGATTTATTTGTTTCTGGAGAGAGACTCCATTCGTTTCCGATGAGGAAGCGAAACGCCAAATTAATTCGATGTCCTTGAGAGGTGCTGGATTGAACAGAGGAGTGCACGGACGATTCCGGTTATCCAGGTGGATTAATTTCATGCTGCTGAAGGCAGTTAAACTTTAACTAATCGACCGAGGCGAAGTCTTCGCATTGCTCGCAAATTGCAACATGAAAACTATGTTAAGAACCTGCTTTGTTGTTGCGTTGTCGCTTGGGATGCTGGGCGTTTCCACCTTCCCTGCTGAAGGTCAGGACAAATTCGGGTCAAAACCTTCGAAATCCCTTTTCTCGGTTATCGACGAAGACGGTTGGCCAATACCACTTTCACACGTTGATAAAGAGGTGTCTAAAACAAAACGAAATATCGACACCGTCGTGGTGACTGAAAGAAATTACAAATTGGCGACCGAAGCCGAAAGTAACTTGGATCTTTACTCGCTGCGCGATGATGGAGTACTTCTTCAGAGGGGGTTATATGTCGCTTTAAGGTCTTTATTGTCGCTTGAGGTAGGGGGTAAGACTTTCGCTTATCATTGCACTTATCTGCAGGTTGGAATCTCTAAAGTAGCGGGAAAAGCATATTTTGGACCTCTGATCAATATTTATTATCTAGATGCCAACGCCGACAGTGTGTTCGAAACCAGAATCTACGCGCCTGGTGGTGATTTAGTGCATCTTCCTGATTGGGTTCGAACACTAAAGGATCATTCACAGCCCTAAGTGGGAGAAAGCTGGATTCCATTTGGGGCGGAGCTAATACCAGATATGAAGGGAGCCTTCCGCTGAGATTAGTACAGAATCGACAATTCGATGGCGCGAGCACGACGACAATTGAAAACTGTGCCGCATCGGTCTGCAATCCGGAGATCAACACGGCGGACAACCGCCTGAAAAAAGATCAGGTTGGCGGATCCTCGGTCGATTACGACTACGATGCAAACGGAGCGTTGATAAAAGACTTCAACGGCCAGCGATTCGGCTACGATGCCGAGAGCCATCAGAAAGAGTTCTTCTCTGCATCCAACCAAACGACGACGCCGGATGCGACGTATCATAACGATGGCGAAGGCAAGCGTGTGAAGAAAATCGTTGGGTGACACGTTAGAGAAGTTAGATTGAGCCTATGTTAGTACCAAATGGCGAAAGGCTTTTCATTCTGATCATTGTTGTGATCGGGTTTTGTGCATGTACGAAATCCTCGGACACCTATCTTCAAGAATTCTATCGATGGAACGGCACCGAGCAGACAGCCGCGGATCCATTAATAGCAGCTGGTGATGACATTGTTCCGAAACTATTAGTCGAGATCGCGAATCCTGAAATGCCAAACCGAATGACCGCAATTTACTTCTTGTCCGATTACGGGCACCGGGATGCGATTCCGGTTCTAGAAAGGATAATACTGAATGAACAAGAACATGAGGCGCACAGATCTGGAACGCTACATGCCCTCGCCAAGCTCGACTGGATCTCGGGGCAACGACTTGCGGAGCGATACGAGGATAGGTCGGATCAAATTGGAAATACTGCTCGAAACCTTCTGACTAGCGGGATACCCAGCACTAGAAAAAGGTCCTATCGCGCCGCATATTTATCGTTTATCACGAACGGAGCTATACAAATTGAAGAACCTTGAACAGCAGCCGCGTAGTACGACCCTTAAATATCATTGACTAGACTAATTCACATGACTTCGCCGGTGCAGAGCAGGAAGAATGCGAACTACGGCTTCTTCGCATATGCGGATTCTTTCACTTACAACTCGTCGGGTGCGGTGACGAAGATGCAGCTCGGTAATGGCAAGTGGGAAACTGCCGCTTTCAACGAGCGGCTGCATCACGCAGATTGGTTTGGGAGTGACGAGCAGCGACCAGAATCTTCTCAAGCTCGAGTTCAAATACAACGCGCCGGGCCAGACCGACAACAACGGCTCGATGCGCGAGCAGAAGATCACCGTCCCGACGGTTGGCGGCAACGCGGGATTCACGGCCGTGCAGGGTTACGTTTGCGATTCGCTAAATCGAATTCAATCGGCGACTGAAAACCTTACACCTGTCGGCGGGTCGTCGACGCAGACGTGGAAGCAGACTTTTTCGATCGACCGATACGGAAACCGTCGATTCGATTACAAATGGTCTCGAAGGAGGAATCATATGAAAAGGGCAGTTCACCTCGCCTTAAAGGTAACGTTATTGTCATTGTTGAGTATCGCCGTCTTACATGCTCAACCTCGAGAAGAATCGATTCTGAAGCGAAATATTAAAATTGATATTCGCGCAAGTACCTGGACGGCAGTGCATCACCTTGCGGACAAGGGAATTCCGATTGGCATTGAAACGAGAGAGGGTTGGAACGTCGACACTGACCCCAGAGTTAAATTGAGTAGTGGCAGACTGGAAGAAATCCTTGCCTCCATCGTGAAACAGGACCCTTCTTACAAATGGGAGTTAGTCGATGGCGTAATCAACTTTTATCCGGTTGCGGGTCGATTTGAAAAGAGTGCATCATTCCTTGCTACCCGTCTTGGCGCGATCACTATTTATCCGTTCGACGACCGCGCAACTATCGTGGAGAGGTTTAGTAATTTATTTGCTAATGCGACCGCTGATGGGACTAAAGCTGAAATACAGTTTCATTCCGTCATTGGCCGTGGAAACCACCTAGACTTGCCCGATAAGTGTTCAAAGCAGATTGATATTACTGCTTCGGATGTGAGGACGGCTCTCAACAAGATGGTGCAATGCCAGCCGTTTTCGCCAATGTGGACCGTCACACCCTCTAAAGATCGAAAAGGTATTGTCGTAGTTTTTTGAAGGTCACTAACATCTGAAGTTTCGCCATGATCCGTTTGAGACTAAAGATTGGGTCCATTTTGATGCTTGTAATCTTGGGCGGCTGTGCCATCGAGGCTGGTAATCCTACAGCTCCGCCCGAACAGATTTCGAGAGTTCCATCAATTCGCCAACCGTGACACCAGTCACAACAGCCGGCGAGGGATCAACTAAATCCGAGCGTGAATTTGAAGGGTTTCGCGAACTCTGGAAGGCAAAGAGGATCGTCAGTTACGACTTTGAGGCCAGTTTATATGTGGGCGGTACCCGTTATTTTGCCGAGCCGGTCAGAGTAAAGGTAAGAGACGGTGACGCGACCTCGATTCAACCCATCGACAAGAATAATAAGGCTAGTGTCGACGGTTATAGCGAGTTTGAGACGGTTGAGAAGATGTTTGAAGTTATCGAAGGGGCGATCAAGAAAAAACTCGAGTTCAAGGCAGCATACAATAAAGATTTCGGCTACCCAGAGCTCATCTTGGTTCTTGCTAATTCAAGTGTTACCGACGCGTATAAGAGACTCAAAGTCCATCGACTTCGTAAAATCAATTAAGTTGAAGTGGGCAAGAGGTTGAGGATCATCACCGATCAGAACGGAGCAGCCGGGGATTCGGAGGATGCGAAACAGGCGCCGCGCGGTGGACGCGTGTTTCACACGCTCGGTCCGATGAGTGGCTCAAACTACACACTCCGCTTTGCTCCGTGTGTAGCTAAAGTTATTGCCGTCTGCTTCGCAGACTTATCGGGCCGACGGATCACGCGGCGTCGTAAGTTCGTAGTTCCGGGGATTCCGACTCTGAAACAGGCGACGTGCGATGGACGCGTGTTTCACACGCTCGGCCCAATCACTGACTCTAATTACACACTCCGCTTTGCTCCGTGTGTAGCTAAAGTTGTTGCCGTCTGCTTCGCAGACTGATTCGCCTTACAAAGGCTGTACTGCCAAGAGGCGCGGATACTCGCAATAGAAAAAAGGTCAGGCGAATGTTATCGCCTGACCTTTTTATTTGCGTACGCGAACTAAGTTACTCCATTACCGGTTTTCCGTCCGAATCGAGGATGGTTATCGAGTACCCGAGATCTTTCAAGCCCGGTTCGATCACTGTACGATCGCCGACGATGACGATCGCCATCTTCGACGGATCGAGATACTGCTTCGCCACACGATTCACATCATCGAGCGTGACTGAATTCACTTTCGAAATGTAATCGTTGAAGTACGTATCCGGCAGACCGTAGACGACCAGGTTCGCGAGCTGATTCGATATCGCTCCGACCGTTTCAAAGCCGCCGGGATATCGCCGGATCAAACTCTGCTTGTTGTAATCGAGCTCCTTCTGCGTAGCGGGAACACTCCCGCGAATGCCGTTGAGTTCTTTCATAAACTCGACGATCGCTTCTTTCGTGACTGCCGTCTGTATATCACCGCCGGCGCGGAAGGGTCCGGCACCGCGACGGAACGTGAAGCCGCTGCCGGCCCCGTACGTATAACCCTTATCCTCGCGCAAGTTCATGCTGATCCGCGACGTGATTCCGCCGCCGAGGATCGAGTTCATGACGACGACGGGGAAGTAATCCGGACTGCCACGGTCGATACCGACCTGTCCGATCGAGACTACCGACTGTGCCGAGTTCGGCCGATCGACAATGTAAATGCCGGTCTTATCAAACCCTTTCGCCATGGGCAGAGCGCGATTCGAAACCGCCTCGCCCTTCCATCCGTCGAATGCTTTTTCGAGTTTGGATTTCAGCGCGGTCTTGTCGAAATCACCGACGACGATAAGCACGCCGTTGTTCGGACGATACGTCGATTCGTAAAACTTGACGATGTCGTCGCGGGTGAGCGCTTTTATCGAAGCCTCGTTACTCTCGCGTCCGTACGGGTGATCGCCGTAGAGCACCTTGTTGTAAACGATGTTCGAAACGGCGTTCGGATTCGCTTTGACCTGACGCAGACTGACCAGTTGGCGGCCGCGGAGGCTCTCCACTTCCTTTTCGGGGAACGCCGGGTTCATGATCACATCGGCGTAAATATCCAGAGCCTTGTCGAGATTTCTCGTCAGTGTCTGCATGCTGACGTTGGTCGAATCGAAACCGGAATTCACGTTGATGCCGCCGACGCCGATTGCCTGCAGTTGATTTGTGATGTCGACCGCAGAGCGCGTTTTCGTTCCGTCATCGAGAAGGCTCGCCGTCATATTTGCCAAACCGGTGCGGTTGTCAGGCTCGTTGCTCTGACCAGATTTCAGCACGAGATTCATCGCCACGATAGGCAGTTCTTTTTGTTCGACCATCCAAACTTCGAGACCGTTCGCGAGCTTTGTCTTTTCGATCGCAGGCAGCACGAGTTTCGGATTCGGCCCCGGTTTCGGAAGTTTCGCGGTTTGGGCCGCGATCAGATCGTCGTCTTTCTTTTCCGATTTGACCGATGTCGGTTTATCGGCTCCGCGATTCGCACGCTGAGCATCGCC
The DNA here is from genome assembly GCA_041745575.1 of Pyrinomonadaceae bacterium. Lineage (GTDB taxonomy): Bacteria > Acidobacteriota > Blastocatellia > Pyrinomonadales > Pyrinomonadaceae > OLB17. The sequence goes on along the minus strand of JBGTIQ010000049.1, from coordinate 18,322 downwards.
CTGTCGCGGCACATATGACATGACCAAACGGTTGGCCGTCAGGTAAGTGTTCGCGACGCGCTGAATGTCGGCCGGCGTGACGCGGTCGTAGCGATCGAGATCGGCCTGGAAGTATTCCGGCTTACCGAGATAACCGGTGTATGTGCTGAGCTGGCTGCCCTTGCCGAGGACAGTCTGGAGCCCAAAGATCGTCTGCGATTCGATGCTGTTCTTCGCACGCGTCATTTCGTCCGCGGTCGGCGGTTCTTTTTTTATCCGCTCGATCTCGGCGTTGATCTCTTTTTCAATGTCGTCGAGAGACTTTCCGGGACGGGCGGTGGTTTGGATCTGGAATAGTCCACCGATCTCGTTGGTGCCATTGAACGCTCCGACCTGCTGTGCGATCTCTTTTTCGTAGACCAGGTTGCTCTGCAGACGCGAGCTTCGGCCGGTCGAAAGAATATAACCGAGCATGTCGAGTGCAGCTTCGTCCGCATTGTATTGGGGAACTCCGTGCCAGACCATATATCGTCGCGGCAGCGGGACCGCATCTTCAACCGTTGTGCGGATCTCTTTCTCGAGCTTCGGCATCGGGTTGTTCGGGCGGTTTATCGCTTCGCCTTTCGCGATCGGGCCGAAGTATTTCTCGATCCAGCCGCGGGCCTGCTTTTCATCGAAGTCACCGGCCAGAACCAGTACCGTGTTGTTCGGCACGTAGTAGCGGCGGAAGAAACTCTTTACATCGTCGAGTGTCGCCGCCTGGAGATCCTCCATGGAGCCTATCGTCGTCCAGTTATACGGATGACCCTTCGGATACATTAATTCGCCGATCTTTTCGAACGAGGTTCCGTACGGCTGATTGTCGACACGTTGGCGACGCTCGTTCTTTACGACGTCGCGCTGATTGTCGAGTTTTTCCTGTGTCATCGCCTCGAGCAGGCCGCCGAGCCGATCGGCTTCAAGCATGATCGCGAGCTCGAGAAAATTCGACGGGACGGTCTCGAAATACCATGTGCGATCCTGGTTCGTCGTGCCGTTGACGTTTCCGCCCGCTTCCTGCAAAGGCGTGAAGTAGTCGGTGTTGTAATTCTTCGAGCCCTGAAACATCATGTGCTCAAACAGATGCGCGAAGCCCGTACGACCGGCCTCTTCGTTCTTCGAGCCGACGTGATACCAGGTATTGACGGCGACGATCGGTGTCGATCTGTCCTCGTGAAGGACAACGCGAAGGCCGTTCTTCAGTTGATACTGCTTGATCTTTATCGGCGGCAGTTTGTCACCACCTTTCTTTTGTGCAGCCGCGGTCATCGCCATAACAGAAATAGCCACCAGCACGCCTGCAACGATCTCTTTGATTCGCATAAACGAAACTCCTTTTTGTAAAAGTTTGAAAAAAGCGGAGAACGGCTACCGTCTACCCGGCTTGCCGCCAAATAGAAAGTAAACCGCTTTTGTATTCTGAATCTGTTACGCAGGCCGTCGCGTTCAGGTTTCTCTTTTGGCGAGTGCGACGATCTTTTCGCGTTTTGAGACGACCACGCCGCCCGGTTTTTCGACCGTGATGGCGTACATCTTTGTGTTCTTCGGCTGGAGCTTGGCATTGATCGGGATGATCACCTCGCCGGCCGAATTGACGGTGAACGTTCCGCCGTCGATCGGCGTCTTGTCATCCTGCGTCTCGTCAAAGATCCAAAGCTGATACGTTTCCTTGTTCGGATCGTTGACCGGCAGGCCGCTGAGACGCATATAGCCGGCCTGTTTCGCGTCGCTCCAGACGATGTCGCCCGATGGCGTCAGCTCTTTTACATTTCCCGCACCCCAATCGGCCCGTGCAAGGTCCGGTGCCGAATCGATCAGCCGTTGACGCATCTGTAATGGCGTTAGTTTTTCTGCAGGAGTCGGTGTCGGTAAAGTTCCCTGGACGATCGTGCTCTGCTCACGCGTGTAGAAAATGTTGAGCGCGAGCGCAAGGCAGGCCGCGGCCGCGAAGGCCCAGCCGAGCCAATTGAAGAGCGAGCCGCTCGGGGCTTCATCCGACACGAACGCGGAAACCGTGGACGCTCTTGATTCCGGCGTCTTGTCGAAATATCTTTCTGCTTCGGCCAGAATTCGCGACTGTAGATTCGCCGGCATCGCCTTGCTCGTATCCAGATCGGCCATCGCGAGCGTCGCCGCCGTCAACTCAAAGGACTCGGATTCACCTTCGCGGCCCATCTCTTTTTCGAGCTCGGCGAGTTGTTTCTCTTCTTGCGGGTTCAGCCCGTAAGTGGCTTTTTTGCAAAGGAGGTCAAGCATGGTTTCTTCAATATTTTCGTTCATGCAGACACCTCCTTCCGAATTTCTGTCGATCCCAAACCTAATATTTCTCTCGCCTGCAGAATTCCGCGGCGGGCATGTGTTTTGACGGTGCCGAGAGGCATCCCCGTTGCGTCGGAGATCTCCTGATGCGACAGTCCCTCGACTATCGAAAGCTGCAGCACCTGCTGCTGCTCCGGCCGCAGTGCGGCGAGCGCCTTTGCGGCCTCGTTCGCCTCGACCGACGTTTGTATGGTTTGATCGCCGCGATTTGTCGGCTCGACCAAAACATCTTCTAAAGAGTCGGGTGATATCCTCCGAGCCGAATAGCGTATCCGGTCGATAATACGGCGGCGGGCGATCATCGCAACGAATGTCGTCTCAGACGACTGCGACGGATCGAACCGCTCGGCGTTTTTCCAAATATCGACAAAGATCTCCTGCACAACATCCTCAGCGTCCTCGGAATTTCTGAGCATCCGACGCGCTAGTGACCAAACAAGGCCGCCGTAGGTTTTCAGACAGTCCTGGACAGCGTCCGTGTCGCCGGTTGCAATTCGATTTAGGATAGCTTGAGCCACAAATAAGTGATTGATTCATCTCTAAGCTACCGTATTTCAATGACGAACGCCAAATTGCGTCCGTTGGCAAGTCTCGAATATGAGTTCGTCTGGTTACGCCGTTCAGTTTCACGCAAAGGCCATCCCTTCCCCTGAAGACAAGCCCGACCTTGAGGGAGGGCGATGTGCAGACCTGGCACACGGAAGCACTCATAAGGTTTTCGGTTTCTTTGAATTGCCACTAGCTTCAGAGTCCGTGTCAAAACTCACATTGAGGAGGCGCTTTGTAGTTCCTCGTCGCCAAAGGCGACCAACATTAAAGCCTGGGGTGAAGCCGTCTCGGCGGAACCCCAGGACAAGCGGCCGGTGAATTCGCTCCCTGAAAGGGAGCAACAGCAACGTTTTTGTTGGTCGCTTTCAGCGACCGGAATCTTGATGCGATTTCCCTAGGGTTCCATTCGCTTCGCTCATTACACCCTAGGCTTTAATGTCAGTCGCCGTTGGCGACAAGAAGCCAGTGAGTTTTGACACAGCCTCTTCAGCTAGTGGATAAATTCACAAGAGAGTTTGGGCTTCAGCCGAATATTCTTCTGAGACTAATTTTGGCTGAAGCCGAAGGGATGATTGTTTTTGATCAAGTTCGGCTCAAGCCGGTTGTGTTGCTAACCTGCGTCCTCCACCTGAAGGTGGAGGCAATTCAAAGAGTTCGCGAAGTGTCATAGCAAACAGGAAGGTCAATTGTCTCAAAATCTAAACCCCCGGGACTCAGCGCGGGTGCGCCCGGCGCGAACCGATAAAAATCGCGAGCATGGTGAAAGTAGTAATAGCCGAGATAAGACAGAACTGGCAGAACGCGCCTATGACATAGGCCTGAAGATATAAGAGCCAGATAGTGAAGATCGACATGAGCGAGACCTGCACTCCGAACAGTGTCCACGTCGTGCGGTTACCAAAAGCGGCGAGGAGCGCGAGTGCGAAAGCAACAAAATACGCCGCCGCACCGAATGCCGCGAGCGGCACACCGCCCACCTCGGCGTATTGGCTAGTCAAGACGGTCTCGCAGCCAGTTATGAGACTGCACGGAACCGGCTCGGCCGTGAAGTGGTGGACCGTCAGATATGTCGCGTCGGCGAGGCCGGCCGCCGCAACGATTGCCGCGGCGACGGGTAGCTTTCTTATTGAAGAACTTTCGGCAGCCTCATTCATCTTGAAGTTAAATTACGGATCGACGGCGGCGACTAACGGGTCTGAGTCGACGTGGTCTTTTGAATCTCAGCATCGATGATCCGTCGTAGTCCCGGGACGTTCACTTCCGGAAACGGAATCAGCTCGCCGTTAATATAGATCGACGGAGTCGAGCTCACGCCCAGGCCCTTACCACGCTGCATGTCCTGATCGACACGCGACTTGGCGCTGAGACCGGAAATGTCATTCCGCCACTGCTCAACATCGAGCCCGATCTTCTCCGCGTAACTGGCCCACAGTTGTTTATGATCCCCGCTTGGGCTGGCCCACGTCTGCTGATTTGTAAACAGTTGGTCCTGCATCTGCCAGAATTTTCCTTGCATGCCCGCCGCTTCGGCGGCGACCGCCGCGTCGTAGGCTTTGTCATGCATGGATAAGGGAAACTGGCGGAAGATCATCTTGATCTTACTGCCGTACGCGGACTGGATCTCCTTCATGACCGGGTGCGTCGCACCGCACGAGCCGCATTGAAAGTCGGCAAACTCCTCGACCGTAACCGTCGCGGTCGGCGAGCCGAGCATGTTAGGCGGATTCGCTCCCGCGGGTGCGTTCACAGGGTTCGACGGCGTGCGGGTAACGTTCGCCTTAGTCGAATTCACATTCGAATTCGCCGCCGGTTTTGACTGGCTGTACAACCACCAGCCGCCTCCGACTACGGCGACGAGCACAAGGGCGATGATGACCACCGGAATGACAGTATCGTTTTTCTTAGGTTCGTTTTTCATTTTCGATTTTGTCCAACTACTTTACGGCCCGCAGACGGTTCTTGTTCGCCGGCATTTCAGCCAGAGCCTCGATAGATTTCTTCACGCGGTCGCGAATTCCGTCGGCATCGAGCCCGTACTTCGCAAGCAAAAATTTCGGATCGCCATGCGTAACGATCTCGTCGGCGACGCCCATTCGAACAAGCTTCACTTTATCCTGAAGGCCGTTCGCCTCGAGCAGTTCCAGCACCGCCGAGCCGAATCCGCCGGCGAGATATGCTTCTTCGACTGTCACGATGAGATCGAACTCCCTGGCTAGTCGAAGGATCGTCTCGCCGTCGAGCGGCTTAACGAACCTTGCGTTGACGACGGTTGCCTCGATGCCATCGAGCTTTAAACTCTCGGCGGCGTTGAGCGACGGATGCACCATCGAGCCATACGCAATGATCGCGACGTCCTTACCTTCGCGTAAAGTTTCGGACTTGCCGATCTCGATCAGTTTTGGCTTCCCGGAAATATCGGCTCCGACACCGCTGCCGCGCGGATACCGAAGTGCAGACGGCCCATCGTATTCGATCGCCGTCAGCATCATGTCGCGCATTTCGGCTTCGTCCTTCGGCGCCATCAGAATTATGTTCGGATAACCGCGAAGATATGCGATGTCGAGCAGGCCGTGATGCGTCGGGCCATCTGCACCGACGATTCCCGCCCGATCCATTGCAAAGGTGACATTCAAATTTTGAAGGCAGACGTCGTGAATTAACTGATCGAATCCTCGCTGCAGAAATGTCGAGTAGATCGCGGCGACTGGTTTCAGGCCTTCGCACGCCATCCCGGCGCAAAACGTCACCGCATGCTGTTCGGCGATGCCGACGTCGAACGCCCGCTCCGGAAATTTCTCGAGCACCTTATCGATCCCCGTGCCGTCGGGCATCGCCGCGGTTAGTGCGACGATCCGTTCATCCGACGCCATCAGCTCGCACATCGTTTCGCCGAAGACCGCCGTGTACAGCGGCGGCGATGCCTTGCTCGATTTGTGTGGCAAGCCTGTCTTCGGATCGAAGGGGCCGGTCGCGTGATACGCGTAATAATTTTTTTCCGGGTTTGGAAATCCTTTTCCCTTGGTCGTCAGTGCATGAACGATGACGGGGCCGTCATCCACCTTTTTCGCTTCTTCGAGAGCACGGACGAGATTCACGACATTATGCCCATCGACGTAGCCGATGTATTTGAATCCAAGTTCGTTGACGAGGGCTCCGGGCAGAACCGCCGCGGCGATCGCGTCCTTCACTGATTTCGCGGCATTGCGGAGATGTTTACCGATACCGGGAACGCTTTCCAGCGCGTCGCCGATCTCTTCTTTCAGGTGCTGGTAACTTTGCGCTTCCTTGATGCGGTTGAGATATCCGCTCAGAGACCCGACCGCGGGTGCGATCGACATTCCGTTATCGTTGAGGATCACGATCAGACGCGATTTCAAATGTCCGGCCTGATTGATTGCCTCCATCGCCATACCGCCGGCAAGCGACGAATCGCCGATCAGCGCACAGACGTGAAAATCTTCGTTCTTCTTATCGCGCGCGACGGCCATCCCGAGCGCGGCCGAAAGCGATGTTGAAGCGTGCCCCGCGCCGAACGTGTCGTATTCCGACTCGTCCCGGCGAAGAAAACCGCTCAGTCCGCCAAATTGTTTGATCGTGTGAAGCTCGTCGCGCCGTCCCGTGAGGATCTTGTGCGCGTACGCCTGATGCCCGACGTCCCAGACAAGCCGATCGTTCGGCGTGTCAAAAACGTAATGCATCGCAACCGCGAGTTCGACGGCGCCAAGCGACGCTCCGGTGTGCCCGCCGACACGCGAACACGTATCGATAATAAATTGGCGAACCTCGTCGGCGACCTCCTGAAGGTCATCAACACGCAATTGGCGAAGATCGGCAGGCGAATTGATCTCGGATAAAAATCTCATAGTGTGTAGGATGGGCTGTTAGCCCGTCCCTTTTGATGGGCTCGAAACCCTGTCGTACAAAACACGCATTTTACCAACCGAACAACCCTAAATCCAACTTGGGCGGTAATTCCAGGACGATATCACGTCATTTGCTGTGGATTTCGTGTCGCTGCGTGTGAGTTTGTGGTTGCGGCTCGTCTGAGAAGAACAAGCCACTAACTCACGCGAAACACGGGTTTTCCCGCAAAGACGCAAAGCCGCAAAGAGATCGCAAATCGAAAATCGAAAATCGCAAATCACCAGTAGGGCGGGAAACGCCCAGTTTTTACATTTCTTTACAGGCCGAACTGAAATAGTTTCGGCTAAACCCCTCAAACTAGCGTCATACCATACGAAAGCGAAAGCTGGAAAAATAACACTCATGAGGTACAAAATGTCATTAAAAAATAAATTCTCTTCCGCAATTACACTTGCCTTTGCCATCGCGGCCTTTGCGGTCGTCGGTTTGGCACAAGAGGCGCCGAAGGCTGAGGACAGCAACAAACTGGAAAAGCATGCTCGCGGCGAACGCCATCGCGGAATGCGCGGCGACAAAGCCGGACGACACGGCCGACACGGTGGAATGCGCGGGATGCGTGGCGGGATGCGCGGACTTCGCGAACTGAATCTGACCGACGCTCAGAAAGCGCAGATCAAGCAGATTCACGAAGCGAACAAGCCGAGCGAATCGCAGATGGCTGAGATGAAAGCGATGCGCGAAGCACGCAAGAGCGGCGTCGAGCCGACCGAAGCACAGCGTGCGGAGATGAAGGCCCGTCGTGAACAGATGCGTGCCAAGCACGAATCGGTCCGAGCACAGGTCCTCGCCATCCTCACACCGGAACAGCGTACGCAGCTCGAAGCCAAAAAGGCTGAGATGAAACAGCGTCGCGAAGAGTTTCGTCAGAACCGTCAGGAGCGCAAGGCCGCTCGCGACGCTGCAAAACCGACGGACAATAACTAATTTCCCGTCGACGCTTTTATCCACAAGCGTTGAGTAGTGCCCATACCAAAGGCGTGAGTTTTTATGCTCACGCCTTTTTTGTTTTTGTAGTGCGTCAGTGTCAGTCCCACAACAAACTCTCTTCGATTCGATACGTAAAAAAAATCTCTCGATCGGTTAGGTAATCAGACGCTCTTTCGCCCAGTCAGATTCTCTTCGCTCCGCTAGGAGCGACATGTTTGTAGAACGTGTACGCCAAGAAGCATTCCGCTCCAGAGGAGCGGAACCACGGTTTGTCAGTTACAAAATCAAACGGGTGGAAAAAAGGCGACGGCCATTCTTTCCGAGAATCACGTCGATGACGCGACCCTATCGAAGCGGCCGCTAGAATAAATATTTCGCACTTCATTTCTATTTCGAAAAATTAATACGAATACAATACTCGCGCTAAACCCGCCTGCTAATATCTTCGCCACTCGATCAGAGTTTCTTTTCCAGTAACCCATAGCACGAGGATCCATGAACGGATCCTCAAGGAGAAGCTCCCCATGTCTCTGCAATACTCCCCACGGATTGAAAAGCGAAGAAAGCTTTTGGCCGGTTTCGCCGCGCTCGTCTGCGTCGCGTTAATTACGATCGGCGTCTTCGCAAAAAATAATTGGTTCCCCTCGACCGATAATCTGACCGGCGCCCGGATCGGGTGGTTTGGCGCACGACTGCCGGCGAATGCATCCAGCAGTTGGAATCCGTTCGCACCCCCATTACCAACTCCCACACCACAACTCGCGAAAGAATATATCTACGCCGGCTCTCGGCTTCTCGCGGTCGAGGACGCCAACGCAAATGCCTCCCCTCCGGCAGACCTCGCCGTTTGGCGTCCCTCGACGGGGACATGGTGGGTGATGGGCGGATCGAACTCCGCGCAAGTTACGCAAAGCTGGGGAACTAACGGCGACAAACCGGTTCCCGGCGATTACGACGGCGATGGAAAGACGGACTTCTCCGTCTTTCGTCCGTCGACCGGCCAGTGGTTTGTTGTGCAGTCGAGCGACAACGCGTGGGGTCCCGTCATCACCTGGGGAACACCGACCGATTTTCGGGTCGCCGCCGATTACGACGGAGATGGTAAAACTGACCGGGCGGTGTGGCGGGCGTCTGACGGCATCTGGTACATCGTCCGCAGTTCTGATGGCTCTAGTTCATATCAGGCGTTCGGGACCAATGGCGACGTGCCGTCTCCGGCGGACTACGATGGCGACGGCCGCGCCGATATAGCTGTTTGGCGAAACTCGGACCGGAAGTTCTATTCGATCAACAGCTCAAACGGCGCCTTGTCGGTCGTCGCCATGAGCCAATCGAGCACCGAGCCCGTGAGTGCAGACTACGACGGAGACGGCAGAGCCGATCACGCGATTCGAAACGGGGCAAACTGGATCATCCGTCAAAGCTCCAACGGCCAGACAGTCACGATCCCATGGCAGCAATCCGGCGACATCGCCGTGCCCAACGACTACGACGGCGACGCGAAGTGCGACATTGCCGTCTGGAGAAATTCGAACGGCAACTGGTTCATCCGCCGATCCGCATCCGGCAATTCACTTAGACAAGTCCAGTGGGGAATCTCCGGAGACATCCCCGTCGCGGCTTTTTATCGGAGGTAGAGATGTTTCGAGATTTATTCACCCACACCAACTGCGTCGACCTTCTGAACCCGATCGAAGGGCTCCTCTTAGAATCCGAATGCACCGTCGCGCGCCGTCCCCGTCTTGTGGACCTGAACTGGCGAAGCCCTTTGTTTTTTCTGTTACTGACAATCGGCGTGACGTTCTCCGCGACGGCACAGAGTGATCAATCGAACCTGCAGTTTACCGAAGGCAGGGTTAATGATAGCGGTTCGCTGTCTCTCGGCGTCTCGCTTGGCACGTACAAAGGACGAGGGATCGATCTGCCGGTTTCGCTCAGCTATTCTTCGGACATTTGGAAGATCGAACATCTTGGAAAAGTGCAGGTGACGCCGCCGGAATATGGCTGCTGTATCACGCAGAGCGTGACCGAAGCGATCTACAGCAAGAATGCGATGTCCGGTTGGAAGAGCGCTCTCGATCTGCCGATCATTGAGTTTCCCAAATCGACGACCACATATGACTATAAGGGCAAATCGACTGGCTCCGTCGCCGGGTGTGCCGGATATCGGATTCGGGAAGTTTACATCCATATGCCTGATGGTTCGACGCACACGCTGAGAAAGAATGATCAGCCATCGAACACTAATCCGGTCGGCGTCGATATGTACGGGACGTTCTACGCGATCGACGGATCGCGCCTGCGCTTCGACGGGAACGGTACACCCGACACGGGCACCATCTACATGCCGGACGGAACTCGATACACCCTCGGCCACCCGACCTCGCACCTTGTTGATAGAAACGGCAACACGATGAGCTACAACGAGGGAACCCGGCAGTGGACCGACACGATCGGCCGTGTGATCGCAAATCCGCTTCCGACGACGCCAACGGTCGGCGATTTTCCGTACAGCTTACCCGGTCTCGCTGGTGTAAACGGTGGGCTTCTGACTTACACCCTTAAGTGGAGAAAACTCGCCGATGTCAGAACACCCGACGCCGTGACCGGCAATACGCCGGCCCTGCGCGTAATCGCGAGCGAGGCACTGCCAAATCCAAATGGTCTGCCGGGGAGCAGTAATTTTCCTGTCAGTAATCCGGCCCAATACGAGAGACTTTTTCAATCGTCGCCGTTCGGGAATTCGGGCGACGGCCCGATCGTGCCAACGGTCATCGTCGGTCGGGCGCAATCGTTCGGGCAAGTCTTTGATCCGGTCGTTCTCTCTGAGATCGTACTGCCGAACGGAACAAGTTATCGCTTCGGTTACAACGTCTACGGCGAGATCGACAAGGTCGTCTACCCGACAAATGCCTACGATCTTTATGAACACACGGGAGTTCCGCCGGCCGTTGAAGCGCATGACACGACTACCAACGAGGAAGATCCGCAGCCATACATCCAGGCGTTAAGGTCATTAAAAACGCGCAAGCAAAGTGAGAGTGGATCCGGCAACGACATTCGGGAATGGAAATATACCATCGTTAAGGACCTGGATGGCGGCGGTTCAGCGACGGTTATCGCGCCCGACAAGACGAGAAGTGTCACGATCAACTACGGTCCAGGTCCGAAAACCGAAACTTACGGCCCTGGCACGACATCGTTCGCAACGATCTATCCCTTTGGCTTCCGCGACGCGAGGGTCGGAATGCCGGCGGTCAAGAAGTTCTATTCGGCATCGGTCGACGGATTGGGCGGAGAAATGCTGCGCCAGGAAGTTTTTCAGTATGAACAAACGTCCGTGAACTACACGATGCAATGTCAACTGGGGCAGACGCCGGTGACACGGACCTATCCGCTGAGCCGTACGCCTCGCCTAACGAGACAAACCACATTTATATTCGAGGGCGGTGGCCCTGCACTCGCGCAATCGTCAACGTTTCAATACGACCTGTCGAACGAATTTACAACCGGCATCGACCAGACACAGGCGGCGGCTTATCACTACGTCGTGGTCGATAATCAGACGGCACAGACGGGAGATCTTACACAGATCCCGATCGGCACGCTGGCGAAATATTCTGAGACCGTTTTTCTCAATGACGCGATTTACCGCAACGCGAATATTCTCGGCCTGGCGAGTGTCGCGAAGATCAGGGACGCTGCCGGCAATGTCGTTTCACAGAGCCAGATGGTCTATGACGAGGCCGTTTATTCTCCGGGTGTCGGTCGCGCGCTGCCGACATCGATGCGGACGTGGGACAGTACGAAAGGTGCGGTCACAAATCCGGGTGCGTATCTTGTAACTCGTGCGAAGTTCGATCAATGGGGGAATCGCGTCGAGGCGATCGATGCGAAAGGCTACGTGACGACGACCGTCTATGACACCAACTATCAGGCATTCCCGGTTCAGGTAATATCGCCCGTGCCCGATCCAACAGGGGTTCGGGGATCGAGCAGCGCCTTCACGACCCGCATATCCTATGACTACACGACTGGCTTGCCGCTCACGACAACCGACGTCAACAACCAGACGACGACGATGGAGTACAACGATCCGTTGCTTCGTCCGACCCGCGTAATTGCGCCCAACGGCCATCAAGCCATTACCGAGTACGGCGCCGGCACAAGCGTCGCAACTCGCTGGGTGAAGGCGCGAACGCAGATCGACACCGAGAAATGGAGCGAAGCGATATCGAAATACGACGGTATCGGGCGAACATATTTTACAAAGAAGATCGACGCGCAGGGCAATGTCGCGACGAGAACCGAATACGACCTAATGGGCCGCGTGCTGAGGTCGTCGAACCCGTACAAGGTCGATGCTTCCGATAATCCTGCTGAAGCCGTCTACTGGACGATGCCGGAGTACGACGACCTGAGCCGAACAAAGAAAGTCATCTCTCCCGACACTGGCGACGTGCAGATCGCGTACGGGATCTCGATAACGGGAGCCATCGGTCCGACCAAGACGATCACCGACCAGGCCGGAAAAAAACGCACCGGAATCACCGATGCGCTCGGCAACATGGTTCGAGTGATCGAAGACCCAGCAGGTAACCCGTTGACGACCGACTACGTCTTCGACACGCTCGGTAATCTTCGAAGGACAATCCAGGGCGAGCAGAGCCGCTACTTCATGCACGATTCTCTCGGACGAGTCCTCTTTGCAAAGCAGCCCGAACAGGACACGAACGGGGCGTTCGTCGCGACCGATTTGATAACCGGCAACACCAACTGGTCAGTGAAATATTCGTACGACGACAACGGAAATATTCTGACGACGACTGATGCGCGGGACATCTCGATCACCGGAACCTATGACCGGTTCAATCGGCTGATCACGCGCGACTATTCGGATTCGACGCCCGACGTAAATTTCTACTACGACGGCACCGGTCTCGGCAGCGTCCCGGCCTTTTCAAAAGGCAAGACGACAAAGATCGCGAGCACGGTCGCTGAGAGCCGAAACAAGAGCTTCGATCAGATGGGCCGATTGCTGTCCAGCGAACAGCGCACGACCGCGGAACAGCTGACCGGAACGCAGGCTCCGCACACTTTCTCGTATGTGTACAATCTGTCGGGTGCCTTGATCGAGGAAACTTACCCGTCGGGAAGAGTGGTCCGGAATACGCTCAACAGCGACGGCGAGTTGTCGCAGGTGCAGAGTAAGAAGAATGCAGCACAGGGATTCTTCACGTACGCCGACAGCTTTGCTTATAACTCATCCGGTGCGGTAACGAGGATGCAGCTCGGCAACGGCCATTGGGAAACGGCGGACTACGATCCGAAACGTCTGCAGGTCACAAAGATCGGTCTGGGCCTAACGAGCGCGGATGAAAATCTTTTCCGGCTTGAATTTCAATACAATAGTGACGGACGAACGGACAACAACGGCTCGATGCGTCTGCAGAGGATCATTGTTCCGTCCACCGGCGCCAACGCCGCATTTACAGCGACTCAGTCGTACTTTTACGATTCGCTGAACCGCGTCGAATCTGCCATTGAGACGGTTTCGGGAAATCAAACATGGAAGCAAACTTTTAGCTACGACCGATACGGTAATCGCCGGTTCGACGCGGCCGGTACGACGACGCTCGGCACGTGCCCGCAGGGGGTCTGCAACCCGTTGATCAGCACGGCGAGCAACAGACTGGCAGCGGGGCAAAATTACGTGTATGATGCTGCCGGTTCGGTCACGCGGGACGCGACCGGGCAGCGATTCGGCTACGATGCCGAGAACCATCAGAAAGAGTTTTTTGCTGCGTCAAATCAGACGACGACGCCCGACGCGAGTTACCAGTACGACGGCGAGGGCAAGCGAGTGAAAAAGATGGTCGGAAACGAAGTAACGGTCTTTGTTTACGACGCGAGCGGACAGCTCGCCGCCGAATACTCGACTACCGTCGCCCCCACGACACAGGCAACGGTCAGCTATCTCACGACAGATCATCTCGGCAGTCCACGAATTATCACCGACCAATACGGACGCGTTTCGTCACGAAAAGATTTCACGGCTTTCGGTGACGAGATCGTCACGCCGCAGCGCGTCGCGGGTCCCAACGGAAACGGCTATGACCCGCCGAACGTCAGGCAGGACTACACCGGTTATCAAAAGGATGGCGAATCGGGTCTCGAGTTCGCACAGGCCAGGTACTACAACGCCGGACACGGAAGATTTACAAGCGTCGATCCGCTGACCGGTAGTGCGACGATCCGGAATCCACAGTCGTTCAATCGATACAGCTATGTTCTCAACAGTCCGTACAAGTTTACCGATCCTCTAGGGTTAATACCCCATCTCGCCTTCGGGGTGAGACCCGATTATCCTTGTTTGCCGCACGGGGAGATTGGAGAACTTGCGGAGATGAACTTGAGGAGAGGGGTAGTGACCGGGTTTGAGGTGAAATCGCTGACAGGAAATCCACGCGGGAAACGGCAACTCGACGGAAAGAAGAAGGACAAAAGAGTAAAACCCAGGAAGACGAACACCGAAATCCCCACCACGAAGGTTGTCGGCGGTATCAGCGCCTCGGTTAGTAACGGTGATGACGTTGTGCAAGTCGTTCCAACCATTGCTATCAGCAAGGAACGTGAAAACGATCTCGCTGTGAAAATTGGGACCCAGCTGATCGAGGGACACTATGACGCTGAGGCCATTCTCAACAAGGCCGCGGTGCACGTTACGTCGAATGTGATGAAGGCAGCGATCAAGGATCTTGCAGATTCTTTCGATCCCACGGTAAATATCTCCGGTTCTCTGACCGGTCCAAGTGGCGGGGTTAGCGTCAATATTCCATCACCTGCCAGACTAGTAGAAGCTCTCGTCGTGTCGGGCGTCGACACACGCACTCAGCTTCAAATGAACCGAATCGAGACGGAGACGCGCGTTAACAAGACGCTTGGGGCGGCGGCAGTCGAATACCACAGCCGTGACGTCGACGGGGCTGAAGTCACGACATCGTTGGCTGCCTCGGCGCGGCGCGGTATCGAGTTATACAAACGCGCAGTAGCTTCGACACCCCGCTAGACAGCGTATAGCTTAAGATTTTGGAAGGAGAACCGTATGAATAATAAAATTTTTGCTCCTGCTTATTTGTGCATCGTCCTGATCGTCACAAACTGCGCCGGTGGTGGTTTCCACGTCAGCGAAAGCGGACCGACAGGCCCTCCTGCCTCAACGCAGCAAACAGGGTCGCCCGCATCGGGCTCGACCGATAATCCCGGGCCCATGCAGTTAATGGAAGCTGTGAAGCGGGCATATTCTGACCTGACATTCTACAAGTCGAAAGGTGCACAGAAGGCACGCGACGAGTTCCGCGGTAAACGGATCGAGAACGCGGAAATCCCTTTTGAAATCGAGTATAACCGCGGGCAGAATGCGGTAGTCAGATGGACGGAAGCTAATCACGAACGGGCCCTCAAGATCGAGGGCAAAGATAGTTGGCTGGAAATTGACGGTAAACGAACCCGGACCTTTTCAACCCCGGATGACGGCTTGGAGATCGGACCGAGGACTTTGGAGTATGACAACCTCCTGGGCATCAGGTACTTTGTTTTTCAAGACGAATTGCAGCTCAGAGATAAGTTTTTTGTTGGTCTCCTCGACCCCGAGAGCAAAGGCGAGGAGGTCGTTGACGGGCACGGATGTTATGTACTTACGGGAACATTCCCCGGTGGTGACGCGCGAAATACATATTGGATCGACAAAGAGAAAGGGGTGATTCGGCGTATTGAAAAAGTCCTCATCACCCGCACGATGTCGGAAGGTAAAGAATACGTCCGCACGTCAACTTTGAGCGAAAACTACACCGACATCGAATTGAGGAACGAACGCCCGGGGACTTAAAAGTTTGACTTAGGACTTGTTCGAAACCCGCAGACTCGCGGAATCGGCGATCTACCGAACCGGCCTTGGATAAACCACGGGGCTCTTATTGCCGGCTTTATCGACGGCTCGGACGCCGAAGAAGTAGTTGTCTTTTGAACGCGCCTTCATCACAAAGTTAGTTACATTCCCGACAAAGACCGCATCGGTCCATTCCGCTGCGGTCGTGTCGCGCCAGACGACCTCATAACCGGCAAGATCGGCATCGTCGTTTGCATCCCATCGTAGTTCAGTGTCGTTAGTCAGACGCGTCGTCACAAGCCCGACGTTCTTCGGCCGCGCCGGTGCGCTTGCAAGTGAAGCAAGCGCCACAAGATTTACGCGTGCCACGTTCGCTGTGTACTCGAAATCGACAAACTCCGGCGTGTCGCCGTAGAATACGCCCGCTTCAGTTCGGACGTTCTGGTGCTGATGCGTGTAGTCCTCATCCGCTTCGGTGAATCTCACGCCGGCAAACCCGCGCTCGACGAACGGAATGTGATCGCCGCCGCGAAGGTATCGGTCGCGTCGGTAGATCATCCAGACCTTAAAAATTTTCAGATAGCGATCGGCCTGTTCCTTTATGTATCGAGCCATCTGCCGCGACGCAGAATCGTTTTCACCGCCGACACTGCGACGCGTTCCGGCCTCGGCTGGAGTTTCATTGGACGGCACGCCCTCGCTGAAGACACGAACACGATTGCGGTTCGGGGAATTTTTCTGCGACGTTACGCCGCCGACGATGTCGTTCGTGAACATCGCTTCAATATTCATCTTTTTCTCGACCGCCTGCTGCGCAAAATGCGTCGCACCGAGTAGTCCCTGCTCTTCACCGGGCACAGTCATAAAAACGATCGTCGCGTCAAACTTTTTCTTCGACATGACGCGTGCGAGTTCGATGACCGTCGCCGTACCCGAGGCGTCGTCGTTCGCACCGGGTGCGTCGCATTTTGCATCGGTCGGCGACGTACACATCGAATCGTAATGCCCCGATACGACGTAAACCCGTTCCGGATCCGTCGTGCCTTTCAGAGTTGCGATGACGTTAGTCAGCGTCGTCGGCTCCGGGATGCGATTCGCTTTCGGCTGTAGGAATGATTGCTTCTCTACCTCAAGGCAATTGCCGCATTCGGCGCTGATCCGTTGAAACTCCGTGTAGATCCAATCGCGCGCGGCGCCGATGCCGCGAGCCGGATCATCCTGCTCGCTTAACGTATTGCGTGTGCCGAACGAAACCAATTTCCGAATCGTCGCCTCGATATTCTTTCCCGAAACTTCCTTAACCATTTTCGCCACGTCCGCATCGGGTTTCGAACGCGATGGCTGAGCAAAACCGGCTATTGCAACAGTTAGAACGAGCGACGTCAGAAACAGTGTTCGTGATTTCATTTTCCCCTTTATTTCGCGTGTAATAGAGGTATATATTTACGGCTAAATGCCTACTTGTGCAAATTCCGCAGAGCGGGTCGTCCTAGGTATTCGTATTATTTTGCCGTGATTCCGTGGTTTGATTTCTTCTGGATCTGACCACTAATTCACACAAAAAAACCACAAAAAGGGGCCTTGTGTCCGGAAATCTTAGGACGAACGCGTACCAATTCTCCCAGGCATAACTCGGGCACGGTTTTGCCCGACAATTTTTGGAGCAAAAACATGAAGCTAATTATCCTGTTGCTGATTCTGGCGCCTCTCACGTATGGGCAGCATGGCCACGGTTCGCCCACGCCCGAGAAGCGCGTGATCCTGCTCGAAGATGGTCTTGGAAAGATCGACCATCCGGTCTCGACAAAAAATGCCGAGGCGCAAAAGTTCTTCAATCAGGGATTGGCGTATCTTTTCGCTTTTAACCACGACGAAGGCGTCGCGTCGTTCAAGCGCGCGGCCGAACTTGATCCGGATCTTGCGATTGCGCATTGGGGTGCGTCGCTCGGACTCGGGGCGAATTATAACGATCCGGCGAACACAGAGCGTTTTTCTCAGGCGTATGTCTCTCTTCAGAAAGCGCTGGAGCTGGCTCCGAAGGCGAGTGAGGCGGAGCGTGCCTATATCAACGCATTAGCGAAGCGCTATTCGAAGGACCCAGATGCCGATAAGGCCAAGCTTGCGAGCGATTATCGGATGGCGATGGCAGAGCTTGTAAAGCGATATCCGGACGATCTCGATGCCGCGACGCTGTACGCCGAGAGCATGATGAACCTGCGGCCGTGGCAGCTCTGGTCACTGGACGGAAAGCCGGCCGAAGGAACGCTCGAGATCCTCGAGGTGCTCGAGGGCGTCTTGAAACGCAACCCGCACCATACAGGCGCGAATCACTATTACATCCATGCGATCGAGGCGGGCCCGAACCCGGAGCGCGGCACGGCCGCCGCGATGCGTCTCGCCGGGCTTGCGCCAAACGCGGGCCATCTCGTCCACATGCCGTCGCACATATATCTGCGGACGGGCGATTGGGCCGAGGCCGTAAAGAGCAACGATCTGGCGATCATCGCTGATCGAAACTACATCGCGAAAAGCGGCGCCGCCGGCATCTACCCGCTGATGTATTACAACCACAACATTCATATGCTTGCATCGTCCCATGCGGCGCACGGCAGCTACGCTGGTGCGATCAAGGCTGCACGCGAGCTCGCGACGAACGTCGGTCCGAACGTCGCGGCGATGCCGATGCTCGAGATGTTC
>JBGTIQ010000048.1:0-23828 GCA_041745575.1 Pyrinomonadaceae bacterium | reverse complement strand
AAAGACCAAAGACCAAAGACCAAAGACCAAAGACCAAAGACCAAAGACCAAAGACCAAAGACCAAAGACCAAAGACCAAAGACCAAAGACCAAAGACCAAAGACCAAAGACCAAAGACCAAAGACCAAAGACCGAGACATAGGATCTATGATCTCCGAATAACGTATGGCAACATCCTCGGCTGACATTTTGACCGGTACGGTTAAGGGCCCCGGACTTCTTCCGCACGAGTATCTCTTCATCACACGCGACAACAACAGAACGCGGATCGGCGAGTTTGTATATTACGAAACACAGATAGGCGACGAGCGGCGCCGGATCGTCGGAACGATCAATTCGCGAAAACTCGTCCGAAATCTCCCTGACGCGTTTCTCGCCGATCCGGGAACGCCGCCGTCCGCTGTCTCTGCTTTGATCGGGCTTAAGGAAGACGCGCTCGAGATCTACGAGATCACCGTGGAGACGATCGGTTATTTCAGCCGCAAGCTGAACGATTTCGTAAACCCGCGTATTCCGCCGCAGCCCGGTGATCCGATCTTTCTCGCGTCGAGCGACACTCTTTCGGAGATGCTCAGCCCGCGCCGCGTCGCAGATCACGGTTCGGCGCACCTCGGCAGTTTGCTCACTCGCGAACCGGGTGAAGTTCCGGTAGTGCTGTCTGTAAGAGATGTTGTCTCGACACATCTCGCGATTCTGGCGTCGACCGGTTCAGGCAAGTCGTACACCGCGGGTGTCATCGTCGAAGAGCTGATGCAGTCGTGGAATCGCGCGTCGGTCCTGATAGTCGATCCGCATGGCGAATATCACACGATGCAGTCGATCCAGGGCGACAAGCAGTTTTTTGGCGAGGACGGTTACAAGCCCGAGGTCAGGATCTTCACGCCGGACAAGATCAAGGTCAGGTTCTCGACGCTTACCGAGGCAGACGTGAAGTATCTCCTGCCTGAGGGAACATCGGATAAAATGCTGCACTTTCTCGGCCAGGCTTTTCGAAGCTTGAATGATCAACTAAAGGCGGAGGGCAAGCGCGAGTATCTCTACAGCTATTTCGATCTTCGGGACCACGTCCAGAAACAGCAGTTCGGAAAAGAAGGCGATAACGCCGGCGATGGTGGAAATGTTTCGTCGATCCAGGGGTTGCTGTGGCGGCTCGACGCGCGCTTTGACAAGCAAAACGGTATTTTTTCGGCAAACGAACACATTCCGCTGCAGGAAATGTTTCGGCCCGGACGCTGCACGATCCTCGATCTTTCGGACATCGAGCAGCCCGAGCAGCAAGTCATCGTCGGAACATTGCTTCGCCGTGCGAACAAGGCCCGCGTCATGACGACGCGTGGCGAAGTTTCAACAGGCGAGAACTTCTTGAACTATCCGGTCTTCACGCTGCTCGAAGAGGCTCATCGCTTTGCTCCGGCCGGGGCGAATGTCGTCTCGACAAATGTGCTCAAGCAAATTTTGTCCGAGGGGCGAAAGTTCGGTGTTGGAATCGGCCTTATCACTCAGCGGCCGGGCAAGCTTGATCAGGATGTTCTGTCGCAGTGCATGACGCAGATCATCATGCGGATCGTAAATCCGATCGACCAGCAGACTGTCGCTCAATCGGTGGAGGGTGCGGGCCGTACAATGCTCGCCGAGCTTCCCGCATTAACAAAGGGCCAGGCCGTGATCTGCGGCGTCGGTATCAACACACCGGTCATGTGCCGTATTCGTCCGCGCATCACCCAGCATGGCGGCGAAACCTTCGACGCTCCCGGCGAATGGATGAAGTGGCATTCGGCTGGGGAGAGCTCAAAGCGCGAGCACGATGACGCACCTTATTTGAAACCGACTACCGAAAAAAAGCCGGAGAAGGTTGGTAAGATCAGGATCTAGAGCTCGGAGATTTCATATTTTTTTAGGACTTATCCCTCGGACTCAAAATCAGAAGGCAGAAGGCAGAAGGCAGAAGGCAGAAGGCAGAAGTCAGAAGGCAGAAGGCAGAAGGCAGAAGGCAGAAGTCAGAAGGCAGAAGGCGGAAGTCAGAAGGCGGAAGTCAGAAGGCAGAAGGCAGAAGGCAGATGGCAGATGGCAGATGGCAGATGGCAGATGGCAGATGGCAGATGGCAGAAGGCAGAAGGCAGAAATGAGAAATCAGAGACGAGGAACCAGGAACTCGAAACCAAAAACCAAAAACCAGAAACCAGAAACCAGAAACTATTTTTCCTCCGACATTCGATAGAGTTCCTTCCCATCATCCGCCAGATCTTTTTTCACAAGCAAGACCAGATCGACGCCCGGCCTCAGGGCGTAGCTCGCAACGTATTCGTATTTCGACGAATACTTTTTGATCACATCATCATCCTGATCATTCTTTTTCGCGACGATCATCTCGCTATCGGTAACGTCGACAATGTGTCCGTGAAAATTAGCCTGCTTGTAATTGCGCAGGTACCAGACCATCGGCCAGTAGTCGGGTGAGACGACTTCGATCTTCGCGTCCGCGCCGCGTCCGCTTTTCTCCGCGTAGTGTTCGATCTGCTGCAACAGATCGAGAAGCTCGCGGTTGGTGTGTGCGTACACGTAGGCCTGGCGCTCGTCGTCGTAATTGACAAAGTTCAGATCGTAAGTTTGATACGTAAGCACAGCGGTCGCGATCAATGCGAGCAAACCACCGGTCAGCTTCACGGAGGTATTCCGGGCGCCAAGCGTTTCATTTATCGCATAACCCGCGGCGATGCACATGGGCAGCAGAAAACTGATCGCAAGCCACGGAGTCTTGTAAGGAATGATCGAATATGCGGCGAACAAACCGAACGCCCAAAGTCCGGCGAACATCGCAAATCGATGGCGAGCTTTTACAAAAGCGATAAGCAGACCGAGCGTTGAAAGGATCAGGATCGGCGCTTCGATCTCCATCCCCCATTTCAGGTATGCCCATGGTCCGTTTTGTGTGTGATCTTTGCTGCCGGTCTTTGTCCACAAGGCATACGCGTCTATCGCCGCTTTAACACCGTCCGCATAGGTGAAGAACGATGAGAAGAAAAGGACGGTGATGAAAAGGAAGACGACGACGGATGAGACAACGATCAGCGTGAGGTCGGTGCCGCTGCCGAGAGCCTCGCGAAACTTCCGCCAGGTTAGATCCTCATCGGCAATACGCGTGAGCCCATCTGATGTCGGTGAAGACTCGACCGCGAAATCTTCCGAGTCACCGTTGTCGGCGGGCACGGCGGTGTCGCCGTCGATCTTAAATATTCGGCGCCAGATCCAAACGCAGACGCAGGCGATCAACATCGTCCCGAGCGTTATAAAGGCCGTTTCTTTCGTTGCGAACAGCAGTGAAACGCACGCCGACGCGAGCAGCAGATAGATCGCCCGCCCGTCATTCCAGGAAAGCAGCATGCGGAGCACAAGCCCGACGAGTACCGCTTGAACGATAAAGAAGCCGGCCCGGAAAGCCCATACGGATGCTTCGCTTTCGCCACCCAACGTGGATGCAAGTTTTAAGGTGGACGGAAGGAAACAGACAAGCAGGATCAATGCTGTCCAGAAAATAGCAAGGACCCCGGCCCGCCGCTGCTCAATAAAAAAGACAACTGAGACGACGACGCCAAGACTGAGAAACACAAAGAACATCTCGTGAATGAAATAACGCGAGATGTAAACCATGCCGGGCGACAGAGCGAGGAAAAGTGCAGCGAACAGGCTGCCGATCTTGCCGATATAACGGCGTAAAAAGAACGCGAGAATTACGACGAGCACGCCCCAAACGGCGACGCTCGCGCGGATCGAGTAGGTCTCGAG
Source organism: Pyrinomonadaceae bacterium (assembly GCA_041745575.1). Taxonomy (GTDB): domain Bacteria; phylum Acidobacteriota; class Blastocatellia; order Pyrinomonadales; family Pyrinomonadaceae; genus OLB17. Next base: position 20,045 of record JBGTIQ010000048.1, on the reverse strand, counting down.
TCCGAATACTTTTGTGAATGCGAGCGAGATGTAATAGAGCGTCGGCCCGTGGTAATTTGCGGGGTCGTACTTGTAAACGCCGTCACGAAATAAATTCGTCAGAAACCATCCGTTTACGCCTTCGTCGTGGTGCAGCGGTTTTATCGTCAGCGCAACGAATCGCAGAAAAACGGCGATCGCCGTGATTAGAAGACAGCTCACATACCAAAGCATGTCCCCTTCGCGGTGACGCTCCGGCCCGGTTGACGTACGAATTATTGTTTCCGACTCTTGCATCTATTTGATCTTATAAACACGGTACGGGCCGGATTCCGCCACAACGGGAAACCGGCTAAAGAATTGCTCATTTACGCCGCCCGCGTTTCGCTCTTCGGGCGAAACGAGCACGTACTGTATCCCGTAGCGTTCGATCAGCGCGTTTGCATCTGGACCGCCCTGGTAAATTCGCTTGACGTCTGACCCACGCTCGCCGTAATCGATACCGTGCGAGGCGAGATGCCCCGGATAACGCATCAGCGATCGCCGCCCTGTAAGCACGATGGCCGTGTTGTAAGTCGGTGCATTAAGGAAAAGGGCGTTCTCACCGATCCGCCGCTTGATCTGCTCAGCGACCTCGACCGCATCGTTATCGAAAATTTTATAATTGATCTGCGCCGAGACGGTTCTCCAAACGTCGAGAGCACCGGACGCGATCAGTACAAAAAAGCAGATCACGGCGGCCGTCCTCCACCAGACCGTGTACTTCTGCCACAGCCATGAGACAAGCCACGCGACAAACGGGATCGAGCCGACAAACCAATATATCAACAGCTTGATGTTGTCCCACTCCCACGGTGCGAGCTTTGCCACATTTGAGACAACAAATAGGAACGCGAAGGGCAAATAGAAAAAGAATAATGGTGAATGGTGAATGGTGAATGCAGAATGTTGATGATCCGTTGGCTCGGCTTTATGCTTCGAACCTTTCTTATCCGGCTTTGCGTCTTTGCGACTTTGCGGGAAAAGAATCAGGTAGAGGCCCATCACCAGCAGCGGAATAAATAGTCCCGTATTCGCAAACCAAAACAAGAAGAAATTCTTGTCACCTTTGTCCCACCCGAAGTGCCATGCAAAGAATTTGCTTGTCTCGGTCGCGCTGCCCGAGATCGACCAAAGCAGCTCGGGTACGGCGGCGATCGCGACGCCAATAGCGAACAGGATCCACGTCAACCACTTCTCCGGCCTCAGGATAAAAAGAAAAATTCCAACGACAAACAGTACCGCGAGACTGTGCAGATGGATTAGCGCCAGCAGGCCAGCGAGGACGCCGATGAGAACGGGAGAAAGGGAGAAGGGGAGATGGGGAGACGCGGAGACGCGGAGACGCGGAGAACCGGAATCGGATCTCTCTGTGTCCTCCGTGGCAAAACTTTTCCACAAATATCCCAGTACGATCAGCGTAAGCGGCATCCCGAGCAACAAACTTCGTTGCGTGATAAACAGAACGACCATCGAGTTTCCCCACCGAAACTGATCACCGATCGTATAGTCTTTCGGCAAGTGTCCGAGAAAATCGAAGAAGCTTTTTGTCTGCGACCAATAGTCCCCGAAGAACCACAAGAACCCGAGACCGCCGCTAAAGAACAACAACGCCGGCGCGATCCGCGAAGCGAGGCGATCGTTCGTCAGCTTTAATACGAAAGTTTCAAAGATCACGAGGAGCGAGAACGCCCACGAAACGGTCTGGACGAACATCGCGTCGCGGACGCCGGCGCCAAGCTTTACGAAACATGCCGTAAGAAAGTCGGCGATGAACGGATATGAAAACCGGGCTCCCGCAAACGAGGGATTTTCGGGCGGAAAATTATTCCCTTCAGTAAAGCCCAAGATCGCACCGAGATGAAACGGCAGATCGCCCAGGTTTTGCGATGCTCCCGTAAAAATTCCCGCGTCCGATTGGAGCATCGCGCGGTCGAAGAAGAAAAAGAAGAGCAGAAAGAAAAACAGGTAGTACGCAAAGCGCAAAAATTTCCGCGAGTTCGTCCCCTGGAGTTTGCCTTTTGCAAGGGCCCAATCGTGCTGGAAATTCTTGCGATGTCCACGGCGGTAAAACAATAGTATCGGAGCTAAGGTTAATATTGCCGCTGCAGCGACGACACCTCCGTTGAACCCGAAAGCCAGAGCTAAACCGAATCCGAGTGAGCCGAATACAGCAGCTCCGATCACATTTCCTGCCGCAAGCCGCCACATGAAGGGCGCGTCGTCGTCGATGAGATATGTGACGGCGAATCCACCGGCGGCGGCAATCGTGACTAGGACAAGGGAAATTAACATAGGCGCGGTCGGCAAAACTTCAAACTAAATTAACTCATTACGGGCGGCAGTCAAAACTTCAGTGCCACAGAAATATTTCTGGAAAAATGTATTGCGAGCCGCTATACTTTTCTAAATTTCCATTAGCTCTGCCAATACCAACATAATGAAAAAGAACACGCTCATCCTCGCCATCGGCTTTTTACTTTCGACCACGATCGCCGCGCAAGATAGCCCGTTCGGTCGAATGGAAGTGATCACAACTCTTCAACGGTCACCGTCCGTGCAACGATCCACGCCGAGTGCCGAGATAAAAGACATCCAAAAATTCGACAGGCGATGGGGAATTGCATACACGGCTGACGCCATCTTTCGTACCGCCGACGGTGGTATGACGTGGCGAGAGCTGGGCATCGGCGTGGCTTCTTATGAAACGATAGCGACAGCAAGGTTCGCTGACCATTTGAATGGTTACGCGATATTGTCCGATCTAAAAGGCTATCGCGTGACCCTGATGCGAACACGAGACGGCGGTGGCAGTTGGGAACGGGAGAGTCTCACGCTCGCAGACTTCCAAAGGCACGAAGCCGATCCAACGAGCGCCGAACTTGTGATCGAATCCGGTGGTCATATCCAAGTTTTATTTCGCATTACGACGAGCTCAAACTTTTCGGGTTTGGTGCGATACGTATCTGACGACGACGGGCGTACTTGGAGATTCACCGAAAAGCGGGTTGATCTGCGGACGTCGGATGAGCCGGTTGAAAAGCGTTCGGGTAATTGGACGATCCTAACCGAAGGAACATGCGCCGGGTTCAAGACGGGATGTATTCAGGAAACGAGAATTCTCAACGGCGACGCGGACATCACACCACCGCGGATCGCCGAGCTTGCGCGCATCGAAAAAGAAAAAGCCCGTTCCGAAATTACGCCGATGTTCGCCCTACCGCCGGGCGGAGCAACGCGCATTAGCCTCAATCGCGGCTTTGATAAGTGCCAGGCGGGCAGCATCGCTCAAATGCAGCTCTGGTGGGACAACTCGCCGCACTACGATTCAAATATTTACATGAGCGGACGCAACCGAGCATGTCCGTCGCAACCGTTCAATAATAATCCGGCGTGGATCGACGCCGTGTCGGCGCAAGGGTGGGGTTTGATCCCGACGATCGTCGGCTATCAATCCCCATGCACGGCTTCGGCGACGACGGTAAAATTCAGCTACGATGTGGCCATCGCCGAGCAGCAGGGACGCGGTGAAGCGGATATCGCCGTAACCGATGCGAATAACATCGGTCTTACAACCGGCAGCGTTCTCTACTACGACATGGAGCGATATGACGAAACCGTTTCGACTCCCGGGTGTCGGACGGCGACATTGGCTTTTCTGAAGGGCTGGACCGAGCGAATTCATGAGCTCGGGTATATCTCGGGCGTGTACGGGTCGCCATTCAACGCAGATCCCGACTGGGCCGCGATGCCGGCGGCGAGCCGTATGGATGCGATCTGGATGGCTCGTTGGGACAATATCCAATCTGTCTGGCGGTATCTAACTCCGGCAAATTTTACGACCGACTTCTGGAACAATCATCAGCGCATCAAGCAGTGGCAGGCGCCGCACAACGAAACCTGGGGCGGTGTCACTTTTAACATCGATGGCAACATCTCCGACGGCCCGGTCGCCGGAATCGCGGTCGCAAAGAATCGAACGGCCGACTTTGATGGCGATCGCAAAACCGACATCAGTGTGTTTCGTCCCGACAACGGCGTTTGGTATGTGCAGAAAAGCAACGGTACGGGTTACATCTTTACGCAGTTTGGACTCGGAACCGATATTCCCACGCCGGCCGATTTTGACGGCGACGGAAAGACAGACCAGGCCGTCTTTCGTCCCTCGAATGGGACATGGCACACGCTGACAAAAGCCGGGGTCTATACGGCGAGACAGTTTGGCTCGACGGGCGACATACCTGCCGCGGCCGACTACAACGGCGATGGTAAGGCTGATCTGGCCGTCTTCCGCCCGTCAACTGGTGTTTGGTACATCTCGAACAGCGACAGCCTCGGCACATACACGATCAGGCAGTTCGGGATCGACGGCGACAAGCCGGTCCAAGCTGATTACGATGGCGACGGCAGGGCCGATATCGCCGTCTGGCGTCCATCGAGTGGTGTTTGGTATGTGCTGAGAAGCTCCGACGACGGATTCACCGCGGTCGCGTTCGGAATCTCGACCGATCAGCCGGCCGAGGGTGATTACGACGGTGACGGAAAGGCTGACTTTGCAGTACTTCGCGATGGCACATGGTATCTGCTGCAATCAACCGGCGGCTTTAGCCAGTTTCATTTTGGACTCGCGGGCGACGTTCCTGTGACGGGCGATTTCGATGGCGACGGGCGCGACGACGCGGCTGTATTCCGGCCGTCGACAGGCGTCTGGTATCTGCTGCAGAGCCAGAACGGATTCTATGCTCTTCAATTCGGCGTCGGCGGCGATAAGCCGGTCCCGAATGCATACTTGCCGCAGTAAGTGGTGGGTAGTTGGTCGCTGACTGGAGCGCAGGCATCCTTGCCTGCAACGTCGCGAAGCGACGTCAGCCGATAATATTTCGAGTTGTAACCGCTTTTTCGGGCTTCGCCCTCATGCAGGCAAGGATGCCTGCGTTCCAGTCGTTTCGTCCTCCACACTCACGAAATAGATCTGCTTAGCTGATGCGATTTCTCTAAATCGAGTCTGGACGGTAGAATATTCGGTTTGCGGCCCTAATGGACCAGACCGAATTTTCATTTATATGCTACAAGCTGGAATCGTCGGTCTTCCGAACGTCGGAAAATCCACTCTCTTCAACGCGCTGACGGCACAGGAGGCGGCACTCGCCGCAAACTATCCGTTTGCGACCATCGAGCCGAATATCGGCGTCGTGCCGGTTCCGGATGAACGGCTGCCGGTTCTCGAAAAGATGAACAAGGCGCAAAAGCTCATCCCCGCGACGGTCGAGTTCGTCGATATTGCCGGACTCGTGCGGGGTGCTTCGAAAGGTGAAGGCCTCGGCAACCAGTTCCTCGCGAACATCCGCGAGACACACGCCGTGATCCAGGTGGTTCGTTGTTTCGAAGACGAGAACATCATTCATGTCGAAGGCTCGGTGAATCCGGTACGCGATATCGAAACCATCCAGATCGAACTCGCGCTCGCCGATCTCGTGTCCGCCGAGAAACGTCGCGACAAGGCAGCGCGTGCGGTAAAGTCATCCGGTGACAAGGATGCGAAGCGCGAGATCGAGTTGCTCGATAAGATCCAGCCGATTTTGGAAGAAGGACGTCCGGCCCGGGCCGCCGATCTGACCGATGACGAACGGGCGATCGTCAGGAGCTGGTTTTTTATCTCGACCAAGCCGACGATCTACGCGGCGAATGTCGACGAGGCGACGCTTGCCGATCCCGATTCAAACCCGCATGTACAAGCGGTGAAGAAGCACGCTGCGTCGGAGAATGCCGATGTCGTCGTGATCTGCGCGAAGCTCGAAGCGGACCTGGTCGCGCTCGACGAATCGGAACGCTCGGAATATCTCGCGGGGCACGGCGTCACTTCTTCGGGCGTCGATCAACTTATCAAAGCCGCGTATCACATGCTGGGGCTGATGTCGTTTCTTACCGCCGGCGAGAAAGAAGTGAGGGCGTGGACGATCCCGACCGGTACCAAAGCTCCGCAGGCGGCGGGTGAGATTCACACCGACATCGAACGCGGGTTCATACGCGCCGAGATCGTTTCCTACGACGATCTTATAAATTCCGGCTCGATGAACGCGGCAAAGGAAAAGGGACTCGTCCGGCTCGAGGGAAAGGAATACGTCATGAAGGAAGGCGACATCGTAAATTTTCGGTTTAATGTCTAGGCGTTCTTGTCAGAACCGGGAGCGGTAGCGACTGGGTCTCCCGGTCAACAAACGAGAACCCAGAATATCCAGTGTGACCCGGTCGCTACTGCTCCCGGCTCTGACCTGAGTCGATCTTCAGACTGGAAATAATTGCTTCGAATTTCTCGAGGTTCGGTGTGTACTCGTTCAGCCCGAGTTTCTCAAGCCGGGTCGAAATGCTCCGGATATACTCGTCGATTCTCGCCTCCGCGGCTTTTTCGCTCGCATTCCCTTTATATAGGTTTTCATGCGTGTAGCCCTCGAACTCGTCGGGCGATCCTTCGGGAAGAAAGGCTACCCTCACGGGCGTTTCAGCCGTCAAATAAGACTTTCCGTCACTCGTAATGCCTTCGAAACGATAAATAAGATTCTGATTGCTGATGAGATCCGCCTCGATGCTCCAACGCTTCACGAAAATAATTCCACTGCCGCTGGGAAAATTGAACTTCCGCACTTTCACGTAAAAATCATCGGACGCATCTGCGTATTCGAGGTGGGGAATCTGTCGATCGAATCGGAGCGTGGGATCTTTCAGAACTTTTTTCAGATTCGCGATATTCTCGTTTAAGTATTTGACATACGGTGGGCTAACCGCGAACGCGTCGTCAAAGTCGTCGAGAGAGTAGACGGCGATTCGCGCTTTTCTTAACTCTTTTCCTAATTCAAACTCGAAGCTAATATATTCCGGAGTTGCGAAGTCGGGCTTGTGGGTAGGATCTTCCAGCTTGCGTTCGGGAACCACCTCTTTTTTTACGTCGCCGAACACGCGGGGATCGTAGCTAAAGCTCACGCCTTCAAACGCGACAGTCGCTTCGGACAGAACTAATTCTTCAACGGACTCGGCCTTTGGTTCCAGTGTTCCTTCGTTGCTGCGCACGGTCGGCTTCAGATCGCACGCGAGAAAGACGCACGCAATAGCCACAAAAAACACATATGTTAGAACGGTACTCATCTATTCAATTTAGCTCGCCTAGTTTTTGAAATTTCCGGTCGGTTAGGTAGCATAGCTTAACTCTATGAAAATCGTTCCAAGAATGTTCAGTGTCGTAGCCTTCATTCATTTCGCCCTGATTCTTTTGGTCCCTGACGCGCTCTCGCAGGCGGCCAGCCAGGTGAAGCTGCGGGGTCAGATCGTCTGCTCGGTCTGTTGGTTCGAGTCCGATGATCGAAAGAAAACAGCTTATGGCAACTCCGCTGACATCAAGTGCGCGCTCGATTGTTCGGAAGAGGGAATTCCACAAGCCCTCGCGGTCGAGGATGAGAAAGGTTTCACACTCTACACACTGGAAAAAGGTGATTACAAAACCTCTGGTAAAGATTTTCTCGACCTGGTGCCGAATACCGTGGAGATCGAGGGTGAACTGCGCAGGGAGAAAGATAAACGCTTCGTAAAGGTGAACGCGCTCAGGGTTCTCGACTCGCCTGTGCCGAAACCGACGCCGGTGTCTGATGATGCCGTGCTCGCCCTGAAAGATCTAACGGGCGCTGAGCAGTCGCTGGCGAGTTTCCGCGGAAGAGTTGTAGTACTGAATTTCTGGGCGACCTGGTGTGAGCCGTGCAAAAAAGAGATGCCTGATCTCTCGGCAATTCAAAACGACTATGCGGCGTTTGGAGTTCAGGTCATCGGCGCAACCGGGGACGCGGCGGCGGACTCGGCGAAGGTTCTGAAATTCATACGGGAGTTCAAGATCAATTTCCCGGTTTGGATCGGTGCGACCACCGCCGACATGGAGCGGTTTGGTGTTGGATCCGTTCTGCCGGCGACTGTGGTCATTGACCGAAGCGGTAAGATCGTTCGCCGTGAGATAGGGATCATTAAGCCGGCGGAGCTTCGAGAGTTCCTCGACGCGATCGTTCTTCCTGGCGTGAAGGAAGCTGAAAAGGTCGCAAAAGCGGAGAAAAAGAAAACGACGAACTCCTCGCTCGTTCCTGCCTGACCCGTCTGACCGGGCGAAGGCCAGGCTGTCCGGGGGACGGCCGATAACCCCAAAAAGTTCACTATTGGTGTCCGCCTGTTGAAGGGTCAGGTCGATCGGGCGGCGGTGCGCACAACGCTCATATATCGCTGGCATCCGCGGATTCACGTCGGCCTCGAATACAATCCGAAGGTCGGCGAGGTTCATCCCCTGTTGACGCTGATCCCGGTGACCGAAACCGCAAATCGTCCGGCGATAATCATGGGCATCAGCTCGGACCGGATCGGTACTCCGAGCGGGACATCGTTCTACGTGACAGCCAGCAAGGACCTTGAACGCTGGACTGGTCTTCCGATCGCGCCGTATGCCGGGGTGGTTTACGGGACGTACGAGGGCCGGGTTCGGCCGATCGGGGGCTTGAATATCAGACTGCCGAGAAACTTTACATCGCTGTTCCAGTTCGACGGCGTCAAGCTGCACCCGAGCCTAACGTACACGTTCAATGACACCCATTCGCTCAGTTTCCTTCTCATTCGGAACAAGCAGCCGGGTGTTTCCTACACCTTTTCCTTTTGATCGGCATTACAAAATTACCCTCAGAAATGAACATCTCTAACGGTCGTTTGTCGACATAATTCTGTAATTGGCAGGGTGGAGTTGCTGAGATCAGGCCATCGGCGGTAAACTAATCGCCGGCCAACGGCGCATTCGTCTATCGGTTAGGACGCGAGGTTCTCAACCTCGAAAGAGGGGTTCAACTCCCCTATGCGCTACCAATCATTGAAAATGAGAAGTGAGAAATGAGAAGTGAGGCGCACAAATTGTCATCTCACCTCTCATTTCTCACTTCTCATTTGTTGTTGGCATGCCCTCGGTAGGATTCGAACCTACAACCAACGGATTATGAGTCCGCTGCTCTAACCGTTGAGCTACAAGGGCACGAAGGGTAAGTCTAAAATAACCACCATTGTCTGGCAAATCATTCCGACAAAAGCGGACGAAAGATAACAGAGTTTCGAATGCGGGCCAATTTTGCGTCCGGATCCGCCTCAACTAATTTCTCCGTACCGTATTCGGCACTCAACGCCGCGATAGCGTCGGTGTCAGACTTGCCACGCAGCAGGTTCTCGAGGATCGACAGATCGATATCGCCAAAGTTCTCGATGCCGAGTGCATTTGGCGTGTTCACTCCAACGACGCGGGTTTGAGCGAGCTCGTACGACCAGTCGAGGATCTTATTGACCGGATCAGCGTCGGGAAACCGCTCTTTTACGAGCGACAGGATCCTGTTGCGTCCATCGACATTCATTAGCAACGCAAAAAAGAATCGGTGTTCGGCGTTCGTCACATAGCCGCGTCGCCTGACGAGATCGTTTATGCGATCGCGGTGCTCGAAGACCTCGTTGAGTTTTTCGGCCTTCGATCCGTGTCGGCGTCTGACAATATCTAGAGCCGCAGCAAACCGCGCCGCCGGTCCTTCAAGACTGAATAATCGTCCGAGATGGCCCCCGCTTAGATGGCCATGGATCATCGACAGTACCTCTAGGGCTGTCTGAAAATCCGCGGTCTCGAGCAGCTCCGCGATGATCCGATCGGTGTCCGGATGATCTACTCGAAATAAGGGTACGAGGCTCTGAAGTTTTTTCGTCGTAGTCTGATGCTCGAAAAATGGGTCCGTCGCGATGTAGGGTTTGTGATACGAGAACTGCGGCAGGTGCAAAGGACTTTTCTCCGTACGAACGACGATGGTGGCCGACGGTTGATCCAAATGAAAAAGGGAATGAATATACTGGCGGCCGGCGCGGATCTCCTGCACATCGCCGACCTTGAGCAACTCGCAAACCTTGAGGCTCATCTCGCCGGTTTCGACGAACGTGTTTACGCTCTCGGTCCGTTCAAATTCATACCAGCTGTGAATACTTGATCCGAGCAGAACCTGGAACGCTCCGCAGAAGCTATGCTGATGGATCTGCGTCGTGCCGTCGAGCCAAAAGTAAACATCGATGTAGAATCGCGGCGCGACAAAGATCGTGATCGGCGGATCGCCGAAGTTACCGGTCGGATCCTTTTGCGGCGGGAGTTCCGTCTGCCGTAGCGTCCACTCGATGACTTCCCATGCGGATAGCTTCGACGGAAGATCAGCACGGCTGAGGGCATCGGCCGCGAGCTTCGGAAAAAGGTCCTCGTTGTAGTTCTGCTCGCGCCAAACGTCTTCGATCTGGGCGCCGAGCTTTTGAAATATTTCCATTTCTATTGTTCGTTACTAAAGACCGGCGGCGGCGGCGGCGGCAAGTCGGCAGGCTCGTCACTAACCGGCTTGCCAAGATATCGAAGCAGCAACCAGGACGCGAGTATGCTCGCGCCAAGGGCGACCACTGTTACGGGCCCGACGAACATCGTATCGTCGTAGATCGTCTCCGGCCAATCGAGAAACTCAACGCCTAAGCCCATGAAAATCCCTGCGCCGAACGTGACGACCATCTGAGCGCCGATGAAAACGGCAGCTCCAGCCACCGCCCATAAGATCCCATTTCGTCCATTCTCGCTTGCGCGACGGTAGGCAAGGACGGCTGTAATTATTGCAAAAATCATCTTTCTCGTACCTGGTGTCAGTCCACGGAGCCGTCTCAAAACCGGACCTCACTCAAAACCTAAACATCTCTCATTCGGGCACTTGCTGAGCTGCCTGGGGGGAACAATTCGCTTTTCGTAGGCGGCCTTATCTGCTATATTCTGCCTAACTCTCTTCAAAATTCCAACGGGTAAAAGGTGAAAACTAAATGAGTGCAAATGCCGGGACTTTCGATAATGCCGCTGCTTCAGGACATTCGCAGGGCCACCCTCGCGGACTTTATGCTTTATTTGCTACGGAGATGTGGGAGCGTTTCAGCTTCTACTCGATGCTGGCGCTTTTTACGCTTTATCTCCAGGATCCGAAAGAAGGTTTTGGCTGGACCTCAGGTCAGGCGACTGGGTTGTATGCGAACTATCTGATGTTCGTCTACGCCAGTCCGCTGATCGGAGGCTGGCTTGCGGATCGGTTCCTCGGCTATCGAAAAGCCGTCATGATCGGCGGGTTCTTCTTCATGGCCGGTCACGGATTACTATCGATCCCGGCGCTCTGGGCCGTCTATCTCGCGCTTACCTGCCTCGTCATCGGAAACGGATTCTTTAAACCGAACGTCTCAACGATGGTCGGAAACCTTTACCCCGAAGGCAGCCACCTCAAGGACCGCGCCTACAATATTTTTTACATGGGCATCAATGTCGGAGCGTTCCTTGCTCCGGTCGTGATGGAGATCGTTCGTCAAACGGCGGGATTCCATGCCGCGTTCGCAGTCGCGGCATTTGGAATGGTGATCTCGGTTTCGATCCTCTGGTGGTTCAAGAATATTGTTGAAGATCCGAACGCCCTGGCGGACCGACAGAATGCTCGTGCGAATCAGGCAGCCGACACCGCGGCAACCGCGGTCGATGCTCCACCGCATGGTGTCAGCCATCAGGAAGAAGGCGGCCATCCGCCAACCACGCCTGGTTCTACGTTCGCCGCGGATGCACAGGCTCGAAACAGGCTGATGGATTCCGTCCCGGATTGGAAGCGGGTGATGGCGTTGATCGTGATCTTCCTGATAGTCATCGTTTTCTGGATGGTATTTCACCAAAACGGATCGACCCTGACCTATTGGGCGGATGACAACACGGCCTGGAACGTGACTGGTACGATCTCGAACTCGATCAATCCGGCATGGATCATTCTCCTTACATTCCCCTTGGTTTGGTTCTGGGGGTTTCTTGACAGACGCGGAAAGGAACCGTCGACGCCGACTAAGATGGCGATCGGAATGACTCTCACCGGTCTCTCATTTTTCGTGCTTTATTTCGCCGCGACCGCAGGCGAAGGCCAGCAGCCAACCGCCGAACAGCTAGCCAGCGGGTCGTTCCGCGTGAACGAACGGGTCGCCAGTCAACTAAAGTCCGACGGCGTACCTGCCGACGTCGCCGATGCGCTTATCGGGGCGAAGGGTAAGGACGGATCGTTCATTCTTAACGACCGGAAGGTCAGTACGGATGCCTCGTTCGCGTCGGCGCTGTCGACTATCGTTGTTTATCTGAAATCCGATGGTGTGTCTGAAGCGGATGCAAAAAAGGTCAGTGATGTTGAGATCGAGGACAAAGCCTTGGCCGATGGAAGGTTTGGCGGAAGCCAAACGTTTGCCAACTATCTCGCGGCCGTCACGGCGAAATTAAGAGCCGACGGCGTTCCAGCGGAAGTTCTGGCAAAGGTGGAAGCTTACAAGGATAAGAAGTTCAATGCCGAGGCAAAGCTCATCGATCTGGCGAACAAAGCGACCGGCGGCAAAGCTGAAGCGCACAAAGATACGATCTTGAGCCGCGGTTACTTGTTCCAGGTATCGGCCTTCTGGCTCTTACTTGCCTACGGCATTCTCTCCCTCGGAGAGTTGATGTTGTCGCCGATGGGCTTGTCGCTGGTTTCTAAAGTGGCTCCGATCCGAATGCGAGGTTTGCTCATGGGTGGATGGTTCGTCGCGACCGCTATCGGCAACAAGCTAACGATGATCGGGATCTACTGGAGCATCTGGTACCAGTCGAACTTCTTTATCGTGCTTGGCCTGATGGCCCTTGTAATGGCCGTCGTACTTACGATCCTGCTCAAGCCGCTGAAGAAAGCCATGCCAGGTGTTTAGATCGGGCGATGGTATCGAGAGGGAAAACGGCGGGCGTGTCGCTCGCCGTTTTTCGTTTCTTTATCTGACCGCGTCGTGAAGTGCCTGCCAGTTCTTATTTTCAACCCAAACAAAACGACACTGACCCGCGCTGCGTTTGGACCAGAGTTCTCCAATCTGTTTTTTCTCGCGACTGTCGTGACTATCTGCAATGTGAGAGCCTTTGTATTCCACAGCGAGCGTGATGCCGTCATAAAGCCCCACGATAAAGTCTGGGTAAAATTTATCCGTCGATGTTTGTAGCCAGAATGATCCGGGCTTGCGAACGGCCGACGAAGCCGGATGACATCGACTAGCGAGCCTTCGCCGCGCATTTCACGCGAGACACCCTCGAAGTGCGGCATCAACGCGCCGTTTTGTCGGTTGACTCGCAGGCCGTCCGGCGAATCGCGTTTGAAGCTTTGCATTGTCGCAACGATGATTGTGTTCGCGGTGTTGAGGGTCGCGGGCTGGACAGCAAGTGCCTCTGACACATCGAGAACATTCACCGCTCCGAATAGTTCGCGCATCGCCTGATGGAGTATCTCGCCCGGCGTTTTGAGAACGTAGAGTGTTTGCTCGCGGATAGCGTCCGACGGAACCAACCAAAGAACCAGCGATTGGCTCGCGAAAAGAAACCTGTCGTTAACGGCCTTGATCGAATGACCGGCGAGAAGGGTTTTGCCGCCGCCCGTCGGAACACGCAAACAAACGTAAGGAATAGCTCGGCCCGCCTCAGTGTTCTCGAGTGGCGTGTACGGCAGTTCGAAGCCGAGCATGTTGCGAGTGCTCTCGCGAAATGCCGCCTCCGGATTCTTTAGTTCTCGGGCGCGTGCGAGGAACGCAGCGTAGTCATCGAGGAGGGATTGTTGGTAGTTTTTCAGTTGCATCGGCATCAAGCATTCGTCAATCGGCCAGGTTTCGCGCCTCGAGTTCGCGGGTGAGCTCGTTGAGTTTGGCGACGAGCAGTGTTTTATCGGGCAGCCTTGTTCGATATTCGGCGATCATCGCCGGCGAGAGGTTCCTCGCCAGCGAGTATTCGACAACCGTTTCATCCTTACCCTTGCACAGCAATACTCCGGTGCTCGGATTCTCGTTCGCTTTCTTTACGTCACGGTCGAGAGCTTCGAGGTAGAAGTTCAGCTTGCCGAGAAACTCGGGTTTGAACGCTTCGTTCTTTAGCTCGAACATGACCAGGCACTGCAGGCCTCGGTGGTAAAAGAGAAGGTCTGTAAAGAAGTCGGAGTTTCCAACCTGAAGGCGATATTCCTCGCCCACGAACAGAAAATCTTTACCGAGTTCGAGGATAAAACTCCGGATCTCGGCGATAAGGGCTTGTTGAATGTCAGCCTCGCCAAACGGCTCGGGGAGGTTCAAAAACTCAAAGACGTAACTGTCCCGAAACGCACCCTCGATCGCGGGCTGCAATTCTCTCAACAGTGGTGAGAGTTTTTGATTGCCGATAACGGTTCGTTCGAAAACCGATGCGGAGATCTGTCGATCGAGTTCGCGTTTGGTGTAGCGTTCTTTCGCGGAAAGCCTAAGGTAAAACTCTTTTCTTCGTTCGACGGGCACCGGGTTAGTATTATCAAAATTCTGGGTCCATCCAATTTCTCTCACCAGTGGTGAGAGTTTTGGCTCGTCGCGATAAACCTCATAGAACTGCCGCATACGCCAGAGGTTTTTGTCAGAAAATCCTTTGGCACCGCGTTCGGTGCGGGCAATAAACTCGGCGAGGTTCTTGACGACCGCGTCGCCCCATTTCTCGCTCGCGACCCTCTGGCTGATGTATTCGCCGATCTTCCAGTACAGATCGATCAGATGCGTGTTCACGACCCGCAATGCCTCCTTACGCGATCGACGGATCAAATCGGTAACGGTGGCGAAGTCGGATTGGGGAACGAGTTCGGGCATACTTCAAAACCAGACCTTCGAGGCCAGGTCGTACGGCAGTCGGTGAAAGGCGATGCCAAGCTTTGCGAGTTTCGATTTGTCAAAACGCGAGCGTGCACCGTAGACGACAAACCCGCCGTCGAAATCGGGAAGCTCGCTCTTAAGCATTTCGAGTGTCCGGGTGTTCAAAACATTTCCACCGATATCCGATTTGTCTTTCAGGATTCCGTTGTAGAGCAGGAAGATAGCGCGATCTTTGTAAATGCCGAGGTGCGGTGATTCCGCTACGGGCACACTCCCTACCGGTCGTGTTTCTGCCTTTTGCCGCCGGTTTTCATTCCGCACTCCGCGTTCCGCATTCCGCATTCCGCATTCCCACGCCCGTTTCAATGAACCAGACGAATTCGGCGAGCTGTGCGAATGTGACGTCCTTACGGATCGGCCCGCCGGCTTCAAAGACTGGTTCGGTGGACAGACGGCAATACTGGAATCCGCCACCAAGGCCTTCGACATTTTGACCTTTTGAGTTTGTATAGCCTTGTGACACTCGCCGGACGCGCTCGGCGGTTACGTCTTTCGCGATCGCACCGTCCATCTCGACGAGAATGAATCTCCGCGTTCCACCATCGACTGAATTTTGTTTCAAAACCGCGTGCCCCGTTGTGCCGGAACCTGCAAACGAATCAAGTATGAGTGAATCTTTGTCGGTCGCGATTTGGAGAATGCGTTGGAGAAGTCCGACCGGTTTGGGAGTTTGGAACGGCGATTCACCAAAAATACTCATCAGTTCTCGTTTTGAGTCCTGGCCGTCGCCGACTTGGTCGCGAAATCAAAGTGTATCTGGAACAACGCCATCGGCAAGTTCCGATAGAAACACCTTCTTCCTTGGTTTCGAAAGTTGACCAGTTTCTCCCCACCACAATCTTCCGTCGGCAATATTCTGCTCCGTCGCTGTCGCGTCGCATCCCCAGACGCGACTTTCATCCGGTAACACGTCTTCCCCTGTGAACGGATTTCTGATTGGATAATAAAGATTAGGGCGTTCGCTTCGGTTTTTCGGCCCAGTATAAACGACTGACTGCCACACCCCTCGTTTGTCATTGTCTGGATTTGAAAATCCGTTTAGTTGCCGTGCCGTTCTCTCTATCTTTCCAGGACGCCACGATTCGATTTTCTTAGCAAACGCTAATACGTAGTCGTGCGCGGTACTAACTGTTTGGGAATCGTTCTGACGGGCATATTTCTTTTGCCAAATATTACTCGCGATGAAATTTACGCCTCCAAAAATCTCATCCATCAACAACCGAAGATTCGCCGTTTCTTTATCGTCAATCGAAACGAAGATCGCTCCATCTTCACGCAGAAACTGCTTCAGTAACACCAATCGCGGGTACATCATGCACAGCCAGCGATCGTGCCGATCGAGAGTCTCGCCTTCCTTGCCGACTACTTCACCGAGCCATTTCCGAATCTCCGGACTGTTGACGTTTGTCGTTGTATGCCCAGCCTTCGTTGCCCGTGTTGTAAGGCGGATCGATGTAGATGCACTTCACTTGTCCGGCGTATCGCGGAAGCAGGGCTTTTAGGGCGTGGAGATTATCGCCTTCGACGATGAGGTTTCCCGATTCAGTGTCGCCGCACGAAAGCTCCGGGACGGGCTCAATTAACCGGAACGGAACCTCCTTGTGGTGTTTGACGACGGCATCTTTGCCGATCCAGTTGAGAACGGGCATATGGGCGCTCTGGGGAAGCGGAGTAAAACTCTATTAACTTGGCTTGCTTACAGAAATCGCGAATGCGAGATGATTATACACAGCTATGCCTTGTCCCTTTGCTTGTATGCCGCGATCGCTTCCGCCGCACCGGCGTGCATAATTTCGGGTTTGTGATATTTCCAGTATTTTTCGAACTCCTCTTCGGACATCGACAGATTTTCACCTCTCGCCTTTTCCTTCAGATAGTTCTCGGCCCATTCACGTGTATCGGTATTTGTATTCAACGCTGTTCGGGCGCCGTGCATCAAATTGTCGCGTTCCATTGATTATTTCTCCTGCCATTAGATTAAGATGGAATTTGCCGCTCCCGCAAGGTCAGGACTGTACGACGGACTGTTAGTCCGTCAAATTACTTGATCTCGGCGGGTCTGGTTATTAACACGGACGGACCGGCAGTTCGTCATTACAGGAGATTTTTGGTGAGAAAATTACTGCTCGCATCGATAGCTGTTGTATCGATCTTTTCAAATATTCTGTTCGCCCAGTCGTTGAAGCCAAGCGCTTCGAAGCCCTCTGCGGCCGAATCTGCCCGACCGGCGTACGCTGTCCCATTCGTTACGAAAACATTGTCGAACGGTCTGGAAGTAATAGTCCTTCAGGACCCGTCCGTTCCGATCGTCACCGTCGAGCTTGCGGTCCGGAACGGTTCGTTTACTGAGCCGCCGGAATTCAACGGCCTATCCCATCTATACGAACACATGTTTTTCAAGCCGAATATCGCGGTCCAATTGTACGGCTGCGAAAAAGCCGGGCGAATGACGTTTGGTGCGAATCCTCTCTGCTCGCGGGCCATGTCGATGAAATCGAGGATCGGCGACACGTCTTATCTCAAGGACGCGAACGAGGTCAGTATTTATAACGGAACGACACGCGAAGAGATCGTTAATTATTATTTCAACACGACGAGCGCTTATCTCCCGACGGCGATCCGATTCATTAACGACTCGGTACGATATCCGAGCTTTGACGAAGAGGATCTTGAAAATGAAAAGCGTGTCGTGATCGGTGAACTGGATCGGCACGAGGCGAACCCGTACGGCTACCTCGGACTCGCAATGTCGGAAAAGCTTTTCTTCAAATACCCGAGCAGAAAAAAGCCGGCCGGAACCCGTGAAACGGTTGCGACTGCAACGACGGAAAAGATGCGCACGATTCAAGCCCGCTATTACGTTCCGAACAACGCGGCGCTGATCGTCACCGGCGACGCGAAACCGGAAGAGGTTTTCAAACTCGCCGAGCAGATAATGGGAAGCTGGGAGCGGCGGCCCGTAGATCCGTTCAAGGAATTTCCACTTGTCGAACACCCGCCACTGCCAAAGAGCGAGGCGGTGATCATCGAAAAAAATACGGGCGGCCCCGAAGATTCGGAGCAGGGACACAATGTTTTTCTCGAAATCGGCTGGCAGGGCCCGTCGATCGGCAAAGACGATGCGGCGACCTACGCGGCGGACGTGTTTTCATACATCATCAGTCAGCCCGATTCGCGATTTCAACGGAAGCTCGTTGATTCCGGCCTCGCGGCGACGGCCGGACTCGGGTACTACACTCAGCGCAATGTCGGGCCCATCAACCTGCTGATGGTCACGCGTCCCGAGAATGCAAAGAAACTTCTGACCGCAACGTACGCTGAGATCGGACAGTTCACACGGCCCGATTATTTCACCGACGAAGAGCTTGAAAGCGCGAAGACGATCCTCGAAGCGAACGATCTGTTTGATCGGGAGAAGGCAAGCGAGTACGCACACACGCTCGGGTTCTGGTGGTCCTCGACGGGCATCGAGTATTTCCGAACCTATCATGCAAAATTGCGGGCGGTAACACGGGCCGACATAAACCGGTATATCAAAACCTATATTCAGGGAAAGAACCACGTGGGTATCGCTCTTGCGTCTCCTGAAGCGAAGAGGCAAGCCGGCTTGACCGAGCAGGACCTTATCGGAGGCGCACAGTGAATATGAGAACGAACTTAATTATCCGAGCTTCCGTCGTTGCTGTTTTGGTCTTGTTTGCGTTCGGCGTAGTCCGCGCCCAAACACCGCGGACGGATGACTTTTCCGCACAAGCTGCGGCAGTGACCGAATTCGACGTCAACGGTCTTAAGGTAATTGTGAAGCGCCGGCCGTCGGCTCCAACTGTAGCGGGTGGTTTGTTCATCCGTGGCGGAGCGCGAAATATCGACGATAAAAATGCGGGTATCGAAAACCTCATGCTCGCATCGGCGACAGACGCGGGACAGAAAATGCCGCGGTCGATGGTCCGGCGCGAACTTTCGCGTCTTGGCAGCGCGATCGGCTCTGCCGTCTCAAACGATTACAGCGCAGTTTCACTTGTCTCCACTCGCGGAAATTTTGATCGCGTCTGGGAGATCTTTGCTGAGGTGATGCTGAATCCGGCGTTCAATCCGGGCGATGTCGATTTGAACCGCGAGCGTATCCTGACCGGCCTTCGAGAATCGGGAGCGAGCCCCGAAAGCGCACTCGAGACGATACAGAACAACATTATTTTCGCCGGCCATCCCTATGCGAACGATGTCAGCGCCACGGTAGCGAACATTTCGCGCTTTACGCCGGCCGAGCTCCGTGAGTATCACAAGAGCGTCATGCAAACGTCACGATTGCTGTTCGTCTTTGTCGGTGACCTTGATCCCGATCAGTTGAAGTCGCGTATCGCGGCGACGTTCGGAAAGCTGCCGCGCGGCGATTACAAGGAACGTCAGCTGCCGGCTCTCGACTTTTCCAAAGGCACACTGGACATTACTCAACGCGCACTGCCGACAAATTATATTCAAGGCGTATTCGCGGCACCGACGCTCGGGGATTCAGATTATTTTGCGATGCGGGTTGCGACATCGATCCTCCACGCGCTCGTTAACCAGGAAGTGAGAGTCCGTCGTCAACTGTCGTACGCCCCCGGTGCGGAAATGAATAGTAACGCGGCGAACACCGCAAATATTTCCGTTTCTACAACGGATGCAAATCAAGCCGTTTCGGTAATGCTCGACCAGATAAGGCTGCTTCAGACGCGAGCCCTTAACAAGGAAGTGATCGACGAGATCGCGGCCTTCTTTTTGACGAAGTATTATCTCGGACAGGAGACCAGCGCCGCACAGGTCGGTGAACTTGCGAGATACGAACTGATCGGTGGCGGCTGGCGTAACTCTTTCGAATTTTTGAAGGGCGTTCGGGCGGTCACGCCTGACGAGATTCGGAATGTTTCGAACAGGTACATGAGGAATATCCGCTTCGCAGTGGTTGGAAATGAACGCGGCATTAACCGATCGATCTTCGTGCCAGCGGAGTGAGAAAGTGAAAAAGTGAAAAGGTTAAAGGGTGAAAAAGTGAAAGAGTGAGTGAGAAAGTGAGAGGTGAGAGGGTGAGAGGGTGATATGCGTTGAGGGTGTAAATAATTTTGTGTAAATGGTCATCGCGAGCCGGATGGGTTATCGTTCGGCAAAGGAGAAGAAATGACCATAGGAAATACGAATAAGGACGCGAAGAAGCCGCGGAGGAAGCGTCGCGAGACGGACGAGAC
>JBGTIQ010000047.1:0-43131 GCA_041745575.1 Pyrinomonadaceae bacterium | reverse complement strand
ATCTGCTCCAGGCAGCGTTTCGCAGATCCGAGAGGTCGCGGCCGAGTTTATGATGTTCGCCAAGCAGACCGGCACGCCGGTTTTCCTCACGGGGCACGTGACCAAAGAGGGTTCGATCGCCGGACCGAAGACACTCGAACATATCGTCGACACGGTCTTATATTTCGAGGGAGATCGGCATCACAATCACCGCGTCATCAGGGCGACAAAAAATCGATTCGGCGCGGCAAACGAGATCGGCATTTTCGAGATGACTAACGCCGGCCTCGTTCCGGTTGGCAATCCGTCAGAGCTTTTTTTACAGGAGCGTCCCGAGGGTGCGAGCGGCTCAATCGTCACGGTCTGTATGGAAGGAACGCGGCCGATGCTGGTCGAGGTCCAGGCTCTAGTTTCGGGAACGAACTCAGGATCCGGCCGGCGAATGGCTCAGGGTTTCGATTACAACCGGGCGTCGCTGCTGATCGCAGTCCTCGAAAAGCGGATGGGATTTCAGCTCGCGGCCGATGATGTCTTCGTCAATATCGCCGGCGGACTCGAGGTCGACGACCCGGCCGCCGATCTCGGCGTCATCGCAGCCATCGCGTCGAGCTTTCGCAACCTTGCACTCGCACCTGATACCGCGGTTTTCGGAGAGGTTGGATTGACGGGCGAGGTGCGTGGCGTTCTTCAGGCACAGGCACGTGCACGCGAGGCGCAGACGCTCGGATTTAAAAAGCTGATAGTGCCCGCTTCCAATAAAGCCGGACTGGAAAAGCTTCTCGGCATTCGTGTCATCGGCGTAAAAAATCTGGAAGAAGCGACGGAGCAACTTTTCTGGGCACGAGCCTAACGTGTTCGTCGCAAACCCGCGTTCCCAAATACCATAGATGAGTAAAAAGATCATTCGAGCCGATCGATCACCCGTCCACGTCGTTTATGGCGGTGCTCATCTTTTCACGGCCGATACGCCCCAGAAGCTCGGAAAGATCGCCCTCGCCTCCCTGCACACATACGCACCGGATATTAACGCCTTCGCCGCGGCAATGGGACTCGACGAAAGTGACGCTTTTCTCCGCAGGGTCTACGAAAAGACTCTCGACAAATTAGCACACGAAGCGGTCGAGGATTTCCGCATCGACTTCGAGGACGGGTACGGTTTCCGTCCCAATGAAGAAGAAGATGCGGACGCGAGCAGGGCCGCCGACGAATTGGCAAAAGCGTTTCTCAAAAACGCGATCACGCCGTTCTGCGGTTTCAGGATCAAGTCGTTCGCACCGGAAACGTTCGACCGGGCCATCACGACGTTGAATCTATTTTTTGACAGCTTCTTTAGTAAAACAAAGAACCAGCTTCCCGCTAATTTCGTCGTGACGCTGCCAAAGGTTTCGAGGCGGAAAGAGGTGCGAGAGCTTGGCAAGATGCTCGACCGCATTGAGAAGCAGGCTGGTCTGAAGAACGGAGCGATCGGGGTCGAGATCATGATCGAAACGCCGAGCTCGGTAATCAGCAAATCCGGTCGCGTGGCTCTGGCCGGACTGGTAACGGCTGCAGAGGGCCGCTGCCGATCGGCGCACTTCGGGGCGTACGATTACACGTCCGCTCTCGGGATTTCATCCGCGCATCAGCATCTTCGACACGACGCATGCAAGTTCGCACGCCAGTTGATGCTCGTCGCTCTCGCACCGCTCGGCGTCAGGGTCGTCGATTCTGTGACGACAACGATGCCCGTTGCGATCCATCGAGACGCAAAGCTTTCGGATGAGCAGATAGAAGCGAATCGTCGGTCTGTGCACACTGGTTGGCGCGAGCATTTCGACAACGTTACCGCGTCGATGACCAACGGTTTCTACCAGAGCTGGGACCTCCATCCGAATCAACTCGTCGCGCGCTACGCCGCGGTCTACGACTTCTTTCTCCGCTCGCGCGATTCGGACGCGGCTCGGCTGAAGGGCTTCATCGAAAAAGCTACGCGTGCAAACCTGACCGGCAACACGTTCGACGATGCAGCCTCAGCGTACGGCTTGTTGAATTTTTTCAGATCAGGACTGGATTGCCGTGCGTTCAGCGAAGCAGAAATAAAAAAGGGGACATCGCTGTCGGCTCGGGAGTTACGCAATTATTCTTTTGGGTAGGTTGGTCGGTCTTTGGTCTTTGGTCTTTGGTCTTTGGTCTTTGGTCTTTGGTCTTTGGTCTTCGGTCTTTGGTCTTTGGTCTTTGGTCTTTGGTCTTCGGTCTTTGGTCTCTCCACCGACCACCGACCACTGACCACTGACCACTGTCCACTGTCAACTACTTCAGATAATTCGTCCAATGAAACAGCCATGTCGCGTAGATATTCGCTGCGAATGAAAATCCGTATGCGGTCCATTCGAGGGGCTTCAGTTTTTTCGGCGAGCTTTCAAGCATGATGACAAACAGCCACGGCATGCAGACCATCGCATATCTGTAGCCGAACTGCCATCCGCCGGAATTACCGTGGATCCATAGCAAAATGCACAGCACGAGTATCGCAACCCAGGCTGTGTACTTGAGTACGCGATCTCGTGCGCCGAATCGGATCGCGAACAGAATAAATGGGCTGCTCCAAAATATCGAACTGCTGAATGGGTTCGGAACAAGATACGGAAATGTCGATCGTGTCTCCCACGGCCGCCACATCATTTCCCACATCTGACGCGGGATGTAGTGGTAGGAAAAAATGCCGTGGTTGTACCACGGCTCATTGAGCACGCCGGGGATCCGCGCGTATCCAAAGTCGGTGAACGAATGAAAACGGACGTAGTTGTAGATCAGCGTCGAGATCCCGAGGATGAACGGGACGACGCAAAACCTCGCGACGCGGTGAAACGGCGACGCGGAGACGCGGAGAGACGGATCTGCGTTTACTTGAACTCGCCTCTTGGTCGCCGCGTCACCGCGTCTCCCCTTCACCGCGTCGCTACGATAAAGCAGCCAGAAGAACACCGGCGCCGTCAGAAGAACTTCAGTTCTATTCCCGAACGCGAGTGCAAAGAACATTCCCGCGATCAGCGGCCGACGATCATACACGGTAAAGTAGATCGCCCCGAGCTCACCGATCATTGCAAATCCGAGCGCAAGTTGCCACGCTCCGGCCATCGTGAGGTTTGTCCACATCCACGTGCCGAACAAGACACCGAGCACCATGACGATCAAGCGTGTGCGATCGACGTCGTAACGGCGACCGATCAAGAACAGGAACAGACTAATAATGCCGGCCGATAATGCGGCGATGAACGCCGCCGGCATCTCCGAGATGAGGCCCGCGATCTTTAACAGCGCAAACGGCACCATCGTGACGACGCTGCCGAACGGAAAGACCGAGTAGTAGAGCCCCTCGAAGGGCACGAACTCATTTAGCCATGTCGGCTGCTTTTCGGTAAACGCGATACTGCCGCCGAGAATATTTGCGGCGACTCGAAATGTGTAGTCGTAATAGCTCTGAGGTTTCGGATTTGAAAAGTAGTAGGCAACAACCGCGGCAGCCGTAAGCCAGATGTAGATTTGATCAAACCGTCGCGGAGTCTCCGGTAGTGGGTTTTCATTTTTCGACATTACGAAACGGTCTTTGTTTGTGGCTTTTGGATTGTTGATCGTTGATCGTTGATGGTTGTTCGTGGTTCGTTGTTCGTGGTTCGTGGTTAGTTGTTCGTTGCTGAAGACGCAACTCAATACAACCGTCTCGGCGCAACGATCAACGATCAACGAACAACGAACCACGAACAACGATCAACGAACGTCATTTCACACTCCGTAGATCTTCAACTTAAATTCGTCGTTCGCGGTGTAAAGCTCGGCACGTTTCCCCGCCATCCGTTCCGACTGCTTCAGGATCATCGGCACGCCGCCGCGGGGGACGTTCGTGCCATATTCACGACGACCGAATATCGACGCGATCTGCGGATTGAGACGTTGGGTGATGCCGTAACGGATCGCTCGCGATGCGGGCGGAACAAATCCCTGGGTGCGCCGAGCATTCGCGATCTCAATAAAATTGTCGTAGATAGTTATCCGCGTCGGAATATCACGGAGCGCAAAATCGCGATGGATCAGCGCGTTCGCAACTGCCTCGCGCATCGCATAAACGTGATAGGTCGAACGAGCCGCAACGGGCGATCCGACGAGGTGAAGAGATTTCTTAGGCTTCTCTTTTTCAAGGTCGCAATATCGCTCGATGAACCGGATGATCGCTTCGTTCTGCGTGTGTAGATTTCCCTTGATCTCAAGCTTTTCAACCAACTGGGCCCCGCCGTTCTCACCCGAATACCTCGCGACCGTCACAACCGACCGTGGAAATAATTCCTGAACGCGCTCGTCCTTACCGAACAGCACGAGTGCCGCCACAGTTGGGAAAAATTCATCCGCTACGCCGACCGCGAGGATAAGATCCTTTTTCAGAAAATCGGCTGTCTGGTAGAGGTTTATCGTCGGACTGACGTCTTCAAAAGCTCCGGCGAATGTCCACAGCAAACCGTCGTCGAAATCTCCGGGCTCGGCCGTGAAGAGCGGAATATTCTCGTATCCCAGCGGTCGGATCTCATCGAGCCACATCGAGAGCTGCTCGCGCGAAACCTCGCGTTTCTCCGCGCCGAAGCGCATGTAGAAACGTCCTTCCCGTGTGCGGTAAGGCTTACGCCGCGACTGCACATCGAGCGCGACAACCCGTTTTCCGCTGTCGAACGCTATGGTGTCGATCAGTGGAATGATCGGCGGGACGATCTCTTCGCGACAGATCCGCGCCAACTCTTCCTGCACCCACTCGGGGTTCGCCACACCCTCGATACGAAGCTGGTCGTTTACGCCGAAGACGATGGTCCCGCCGTTTGTATTTGCGAGCGCGACAATCCCCTGCGTTATCTTTTCGGAGTTCGAGAGTCTGACCTTAAGCTCGAGGTATGTATCTTCGCCGCCGCGGATCAGGCGAATGAGTTCTGTCCGGGTCGTTAATTGAGCAGGTTGGGAAAGTAAATATTCTGCGTGAGAACGATCGGCCTGTGTTTCGAACCGTTGACTGTGTCGGAACTTTCTTCTTGGCATCGCTTGAGGCGTGAGATTTTTTGTCAAGACGGGTCGCACCTGATGCCCGCCCGAATGTTTTCTAAATTAGGAAAACACTACTGGATTCGATCAATGATCTGGCTCTATTGAAACATCCCAAGCGCAAAATGTAAATAACAACGGGTCGCCGGTAGTGTCCTAAAGTTGTGGTGCTAGCGAAGTCGGAGTCCGTCCAACATCAAAAAGAAACCGATAAGGACGGCGATCAATCCGACAACCAAAAAGTTTATGCGTTTTTGACTCTCAGAGTATCGGAAAAATCTACTCCAAGAATCGGTAGGCGCTGATTTATTCCTGACTGCGAAATAGACGAAAAGAGCGCCCACTAGAAACGGCACCGCGCCGACAACTGTTTCAGCTAAATTCATCTCGCAACTCTAATCCTGTGGTGCAATTAGCAAAAGGTCTTTCAGGCTCCAAATCGTTTTTGTCAGGTTCGCCGCCATTGCTGGCGTCGCATCATTCAACGTCTTGTGTGATCTGCAAAAATTATAATACGCGAAGTAGATCGCAAGCATGCAATTCAAGTTTTCCCACTTCTTAGAAAAGCCATTCGTCAGACGAGTTACTTAATTGAGTAATTACGTAATGAAAAGCTTTGCTTGCCTTGAGCAGTTGTTACACGAGCGAAAAGAATCTTATTATTGACTCGCTTGGACACGGAAACAATTACAGCTTACGTCGGAATCGGATCGAACCTTGGTGACCGCGCGGGAAATCTCTTGCTCGCAGTTCGCGGATTGATGGAGGCCAGTTTCTGCGTCACGAAACTTTCGGGCATCTACGAGACCGAGCCTGTTCAGATCGAGAGCGAAACGAATTTTCTTAATATGGTCGCCGAGCTTCGCTGCGAGAGCATCACGCCATCGCAGATGATGGCCCGAATGCTGCGGATCGAGTACCTGCTCGGGCGTAAGGACAAATCCCTAAAGAAACCGCGAACGATCGATCTCGACCTGCTGTTTTACAACCATGAACAAACCGAGTCGGAATTCCTGACTCTTCCGCATCCACGTGCTCATCTTCGAAACTTCGTTCTCGTCCCGATGTGCGAGATAGCTCCGATCTTTGTACATCCGACTCTTCAGAAAGATATCAAGACGCTGTTATCTGAATCTCGTGATACATCGTCTGTGATGCGGTGGAATCCCTACTCGGAAAATGGATTGAAAATATCCTGAAGTTCTCTATAATCAAAGCGTGTTTTGACGCGTCCCCCGAATGAAAGATCTGCCCTATCGATTCGTATCTAACGCTCTAGTTATACTTGGGTTGTGGGTGTCTGGCGTCGCCCAGGCTGAGCGGACGATCTACGTAACGGTTGAAAGCACCCGCAAAGAATTTGTAAGAGGTCTTGCCGCGGAGCATTTCAGACTTACTGACGAAGGAAATAACGTTGGCATAACCGGGTTCAGTTCATCAACAGAACCGGTAAGTGTCGGTCTACTGTTTGACGTGTCGGGCTCGGTTCTTTATGCAGGATCGCGTGACGTGAATGCTGCGGCGGCGAGTATCTATGAATTGGTGCAAGCTCAGCATCAGAATGCTGAATTCTTTCTCCTTGGCTTTAACAAGGAATTCCAACTTTTGGCCGACTGGACTATCGATGCTGAAGAGATTGGAAGAGGTTTGAGCCGACTTCCGACGCTCCAATCGAGCAATAAGAACAATGTTACTTCGTTGCATGCGACGTGTCTCGATGCATTGGCCAAAGTGCAAA
This sequence comes from Pyrinomonadaceae bacterium, assembly GCA_041745575.1. GTDB lineage: Bacteria > Acidobacteriota > Blastocatellia > Pyrinomonadales > Pyrinomonadaceae > OLB17. The sequence goes on along the minus strand of JBGTIQ010000047.1, from coordinate 36,356 downwards.
AAGGGAAATTCCGAAAGAAGGCGTTGATAGTCTTTTCTGACGGTCTCGACACGGCCGAGGACGTACCATTAAAAGAAGTGATCAGAACCGTGCAAGGCGACGATACCCTTGTCTACGTTGTAAACATTAGCGAACCGGCCCCGACGTATTACGGGTCGAGCGCGAAATCGGGTCTTGAATTTGTCGACGGTGTTACGGCTTCGTCGGGTGGAAAGCTCTTTACCGCGCCGTCAACCTTACCGGAAAATCGAGCACGAGTTTTTGTTAAAAATCCTAACACGCGAATAAAAGACGCTTTCGAGGCTGTATTTCGCGATCTCGATGCTCAGTATGCGTTGCGGTTTTCCCCTTCGAAAGCTGAGAACTCGAACAGTGCCCGAAGCTTGAACGTAATGGTGTCAATTCCTTCGGAGCTCAAGAAAAATGCCGGGACGATTACTATTCGCTATCGAAAGAAGTATCGTGTAGAGAAATGACTGTTCAACCTTTATGGCCTACCTAAAACCAGATAAACCCGAAAAGGTCTACGTGCCGGCGCTTCGTGCGGCGAAGGAAAAGGGTGAGAAGCTCGTTTGTCTGACGGCATACGACTATCCAACCGCTCGGATCGTGGATGAAGCCGGCGTTGACATCATCCTCGTCGGCGACAGCATGGGAAACGTGATCCACGGGTATGGGAACACGATCCCTGTGACGCTCGATGAGATATGCTCAGCGACAAAGGCGGTCAAGCGAGGATCGAGCCGCGCCTTGCTCGTCGCCGACATGCCCTACGGAAGTTTTCACACGGGCGATAACGATGCGGTACGGAATGCTCTCAGGTTAATGAAGGACGGCGGTGCCGAGGCGGTCAAACTCGAAGGCGGTCGAAATCGGGTTGATCTTGTAAAGCGTCTCGTGGACGAAGAGATCCCGGTTGTCGCACACGTCGGCCTGACTCCGCAATCAGTTCACAAGATGGGCGGCTACCGCGTGCAGGCGAAAACCGCAGACGATGCGAAAATCCTGATCGAGGACGCAAAGATGCTCGAGGACGCCGGTGCGTTTTCTATAGTCCTGGAGTTGGTGCCGCGAGAAGTAGCAGAGATCGTGACGAGAGAACTCACCATTTCGACGATAGGCATCGGTGCCGGCAGCGAGTGTGATATTCAGGTTCTCGTCTTGCACGATCTGATCGGCTTTACGTTTGGACGTCAGCCGCGATTTGTACGTCAGTACGCCAACGTTAGCCAGGTGATCAAGGACGCGATCACAAGCTGGATGGGAGATGTGAAATCCGGAAACTATCCGAATGAAGAAGAATCTTACGGTCTACCGAAAGACGTGAAACTAATCGAGCCCAAGTCAGCCAAGTCGTCCCGCTGATCCTATGGAGATCATCAACCGTCGGCAACGCATGGCGTCGATCTCGCGCAAACTTAGGCGTGAGAACAAAACCGTTTCCTTTGTCCCAACGATGGGTGCTCTGCACGAAGGCCATCTCGCCCTCGTGAAAGAGGCCCGCGGGGCGTCTGACATCGTCATCGTTTCGATCTTTGTAAATCCGGAACAGTTCAATGACAAAGCCGATCTCGAACGCTATCCCCGCGACCTGACGGGTGACGCGGCCCTTCTGGCCGAATACGAGGTCGACTATATTTTCGCTCCCGAACAATCCGAGATCTACCCCGAAGGCTTCTCAACGTACGTCTATGTCGAAGGCGTTTCCGAGGGTTTGGAAGGAGCATCGCGGCCCGGACATTTTCGCGGCGTTTCAACCATCGTGGCGATACTTTTTAATGCCGTCCGCCCGGACCTGGCTTTCTTCGGTCAAAAGGATGCTCAGCAGGTCGCGGTAATAAAACGCATGACCGCCGATCTTGGATTTGAGACGGAGATCGTCGTTGTGCCGACGGTTCGCGAGGAGTCAGGATTGGCCCTCTCATCTCGCAATCGGATCTTGTCGTCCGAAGAACGCGAGAAGGCTGCCGTAATTTTCGCAGCCCTCCGCGACGCGAAGATCGCTTTCAAGCAGGGCGAACGAAATGCGGCGAAACTGATCGAAATGGTGCAGGAGCGCATCGGTAGCGAACCCCGCGCGGCGATCGATTATGTGTCCGTCGTAGATCCTCAAACGCTGGAACCGGTCCAAAAAGTCGGTGAAATCGAGACCCTGATCGCAGCTGCGGTCCGATTTGGCAACGTCCGTCTGATCGATAACATAGTCTTAAACCGGGGACAGTAGCTTGGCTCGAAAAATGCATCTAATATCTGGGAGACGCGGGTATCCGTGTTCCAAAACATATGAGATCGATAAAGAATTTGATTGCCATTTTTAGTCTAGCGTTCGTGGCGGTTACCGCCGTTTCCGCACAGACCTCGCTTCCCGCTCTGAGTGGTGGTCAGGTCGATGTTCAGGCTCATCGCGGCAAGGTCGTCATTCTGGCAATGGGAGCTAGTTGGCTGCCCCTGTCGAATAAGCAGGCGGAATATACAAACATTCTCGCAAAGCGATATAGCGGCCGGGACGTTGTCGTTTATTTCGTCGCTACTGACTCGACAAATACGAAGTCGAAGAATTTCGCCTCGAACGCCGATATCGAGAAGTTCATAGCCGGCAGCAAGCTGTCGGTTCCGATGCTTCGCGATTCGGACGGCGCCATGACATTGAAAAAATTCAGCGTAGACCAGCTTCCGTCCTTCGTCATCCTCGATAAGGAAGGGAACGTTTCCGGCGAGGCGTTCGGCGGCATCGATCCGAAGTTTGATATTACGATCCCGATCTCGAAAGCGGTGGATAAGTTGTTATAAGTGATGAGTGATAAGTGATAAGTGATAGGTGATAAGTAAGAAGGCTGGGCAATTTTGCCCAGCCTTTTTCGTTAGCATGGCTTTCTCATCACTCATCACTCATCACTCATCACTTTTGTCACCATCTGATAAACCAGACTTATTGGAAGCCCAACAACATTCCAGTAATCGCCTTCAATCCCTTCAATGAATAACGCCGCCTGGGCCTGAACTGCGTATGCTCCGGCTTTGTCGAGCGGATCACCCACATCTGCGAGGAAACGAATTTCCGCGTCGGTCATCTCGGCAAACTTGACTCGCGTCCGCTGCAAACCGACTTCGACCGTTCCGTTATTGATGACCGCGATTCCGGTCAGCACCGCATGCCAATTACCCGAGAGCATCTCGAGCATCCGTCGTGCATCGGAAAGATCTTTCGGCTTGCCGACGATCTGATCATTGATGACGACCGTCGTGTCCGCCGCCAGAACGATTTCGCCGGGATGTGATCTAGCGACCGTCTCCGCCTTTTCCTTAGCAAGACGCTGAACATAATCCTCAGGTGTCTCACCCTTCCGTTCACTTTCATCGATGTCGGGAACGTCTTTAATAAATTCCCAGCCGACCGAGTTCATTATCTCGGACCGTCGGGGACTGCCCGATGCCAATACCAATTTCGGTAGTTTGATCATTGAAAAGTCGTGGTTTAGTAATTACTCGTTTTCTCGTTTAAGATAATAACCATGCTCGACATTTTTCGCACATTGCCCGGCATTTTGGACGACGTCGAGGGCTCCGAAATGATTCGCGAAGCTGTCGTTTTCGCCGCATGGCGGCGGATCGCGGGCGACGGCCTGGCCGAGCACACGGTTCCTCTCAAGCTTGAAAATGGCAGGCTATTTATCGCAGTTTCGAATCTCATGTGGCAACGCCAGTTGAAAGATCTTTGCGGCCAGATGGTTTTTAAATTGAACGCGGCGCTGGGCACGCCGGCCGTCTCGTTTATCGAGCTTCGGATAGACGAGCAGGCGATCTTGAATCTCAGGACAAAACAATCCGGGCCGAGCGATGCTGAATTTCGCAGCCAGGCGGAGAAAGAAATGTCACCCGAACTTGTGGCCGCCGCGAACGGTATCGCCGACGATGAGCTTCGTCACCAGTTTCTGCTCGCCGCAGGGAATTGCCTGGTAAGACGGAGGCTCTTTAATAGCAGATCGTGAATAGATCCTACTGAAGGCGTTACGCCGTTGTGCATGGTCCCAACTCTAGTTGGCACGAACTATTCACAATTCCCCATTTACTATTCACAGAAATTATGGACGTTAGAAAAATTGCGACGCTTGCGCATCTTGAAATTACCGAGGAAGAAGTCGCTCTGTACACTCCGCAAATGGCGGAGATCGTAAAGTATGTCGAGCATTTGAATGAACTCGACACCGGAGACATCGAGCCGATGCTCGGCGGTCTAACGGGAGAAGGAGAGGCGACGGTAACGACCCGTGAAGATATCGTCCGCGGATCGCTCGGGCAAAAAGCCGCGCTCGAACAAGCTCCGTCGCCAGTCGCCGGACATTTTCAGGTGCCGAAGGTTTTATGAGAACAGTGGTGTGTGGTCAGTGGTCAGTGGTCAGTTTGTGCGCACGGATATTCTTCCTACTGCTTTCCGCATACTGCCTGCTGGCCTGCAGCCTTCCGAATCTGGAAGAGGCCGACTGCACTCAGGCCCGCGATATCGTCCGCGAATTTTATTCTTTTCATTTCGCGAATGATATGCATCCGACGCGGGAGAACATTCGATTGCGAGAGAAGTACCTGACGAGCGACTTCGCGACTAGCCTGATGCATGACGAAGACAGCGTGACGCCAGCGACCAAAGATCTCTTCACCAACTCAGAAGATTTTCCAAAAGCGTTTCGTGTCGGAGAGTGCAGAGTCGTCGACGCCGGAAACAAGGTGGAGTTCAAAGTTCTCATGTTTTGGAAGGATGACGAGAAAAGCCAACAGAAACCAGTAGTGGCGTTCGTGAAAAAAGAAAATGATAAATGGCTGATCGATTCTGTTTCACCCTTAGATAAATGACTGATAAGAACATTCGCACGAGCATCGCAAAGACGCTCGACAATGCAGAGAATCTAAATCCCGAACTCAACTCTTTTCTTTCGATCGAGCGTGAGCACGCCGAAGCTCGACTTGCACAGATCGAATCGAGCACCGACGAGCTTCCCCTCCGCGGCCTGGGCATCGCTATAAAAGACAACATCTGCACTAAGGGTTTGCAAACGACTTGCGGCTCGCGAATCTTGCACAACTACCGGGCACAGTACGATGCGACAGCGATCAGACGCTTGAACGATGCTGGGGCGATCGTTGTCGGCAAGACAAACATGGACGAGTTCGCGATGGGCTCGTCGAATGAAAGCTCCGCGTTCGGTTCGGTTAAGAATCCCTGGGACACGTCGCGCGTTCCGGGCGGCAGCTCGGGCGGTTCGGCCGCAGCTGTCGCATCGGGCGTTGTACGCGCGGCCTTAGGCTCTGAGACCGGCGGATCGGTTCGTCAACCTGCGTCTTTGTGCGGCATTGTTGGATTTAAACCGACGTACGGACGTATCTCAAGGTACGGCCTTGTCGCCTTCGCGTCGTCGCTCGACAATATCGGGATCTTTGGGCAGAGCGTAAAAGACGTAGCGGATGTGCTCAGTGTCATAGCCGGACGGGACGAAATGGATTCAACGTCGGCCGATGTGCCCGTGCCGGATTATTCCTCGACCATTGAACACGACATCACGGGAAAGACGATCGGCATTCCGCGCTCATTGTTTGGTGACGGGCTTGATGACGAGGTCCGGGATTCGGTGGAAAAATCGATCGATAACTTCCGCTCGATGGGTGCGAAGACAGTGGACATCGAATTACCGTATGCGAAATACGGCATTGCCGTCTATTACATCATCGCAACGGCTGAGGCGTCATCAAACCTTGCGCGCTACGACGGCGTCCGGTACGGTTTTCGCGCTGAAGAAGCTGAAACGCTTCGACAGATGTATTCGAAGACTCGCGAAGAGGGTTTTGGTGAAGAAGTTAAGCGCCGCATCATGCTCGGCACATACGTGCTGTCGAGCGGATATTACGACGCGTATTATTCAAAGGCGCAAAAGGTCCGAGCCCTCGTCAAGCTCGATTACCAAAAGGTGTTCGCGGCATGCGACGCCATCCTGACCCCGACATCGCCGTCGGTCGCGTTCAAGCTGGGTGCTAAGTCGGACGACCCTTTGGCAATGTACTTGAATGATGTCTACACCGTTTCCGCGAACCTTGCCGGCACGCCGGCCATCAGCATTCCGTGCGGCCTCTCGAGCGAAGGCCTGCCGATAGGCACACAGCTGATCGGAAACTTCTGGTCCGAAGCTCAACTTCTGAATCTCGCTCGACACTACGAAGCCGAATTTCCGCTGAAAGCGAGACCCGCGGTTTTCGTGGACTAAGCGCTAGTGAACTCTGTCGTATGCCGTCGACCTGAAGGATCGTACTTACGCGCTGTCCGGAGTTGCCTCTCGAGATGAGCTTGAGAAGATCTACTGTCTACTTTGTGATGCCCACTTGAGTCAAAGCGTAGGCGTAATCGAAAGCGATCTCTTTGAGCCGATCGTACCGGCCCGACGATCCGCCGTGGCCCGCTCCCATATTCGCCTTGAGCAGGACCGTGTTGTCATCGGTCTTCAGTTCGCGGATCTTAGCGGCGAGCTTCGCCCCCTCCCAATACGGCACCTGACTGTCATTGAGTGATATCTCAATAAGCATATTCGGATATTTTTGCGCGACGACGTTCTCGTACGGCGAATATTGGATCATGTAATCCCACGCTGCCTTCTCGTTCGGATTCCCCCATTCGATCCACTCGTCGGTCGTTAGCGGGAGCGTTTCGTCAAGCATCGTATTCATGACATCGACGAACGGGACCTGAGCGATCACCGCGTGAAAGGTGTCTGGCGACATATTGCTAACCGCACCCATCAGCAGCCCACCAGCCGAGCCTCCTTGAATGACCATCCGATCGCTCGAAGTATATTTATTCGCCACAAGCCATTTTGCCGAGTCTATGAAATCGTAAAACGTGTTCAGCTTTTTGAACATCCGCCCTTCCATCCGCCACTTCTCGCCGAGCTCACCGCCGCCGCGAATGTGAGCGATCGCATAGATCATTCCGCGATCGACGAGACTCAGCCGTGCGGTCGAAAAGCCAGGCGTCATTGATGCTCCGTACGAACCGTACGCATATAGCAGCATCGGCGATTTCCCGTCGAGCTTTGTTCCCTTCTTCATGACGATCGAGACCGGCACTTTTACTCCGTCACGTGCCGTCGCCCAAACACGGGTCGTCTCATATTGGGTTTTGTCGTAACCACTCGGTATTTCCTGCTGTTTGATAAGGGCGCTTTTCCGCGTCTTGAAATCGAATTCATATGTCGAATTAGGGGTGATCATTGACGCGTAGCTATAACGGATCACAGGTGTGTCGTATTCAGGGTTTGTCCCAAGGCTCATCGCGTAAACATTTTCGGGAGTCGCAATGCGGCTCGGCGCTCGGCGCGTCTTTCGATCCATCACACGGATATACTCGAGCCCGTTCTCGAGCTCGGAAACGACCGCGTAATCTTTAAAGAAATCGATCTCCTCTATCTTGATCGCCGGGTTATGCGGAATGAACTCGACCCACTTCTTCTCACTCGGATCATTCACAGGAGCACGCATAACCCTAAAGTTTTCGGCGTCTTTGTTGGTTAGGATATAGAATTCACCGCTATCGTAATCGACCGAGTATTCGTGGCCTTCGCGGCGGGAACTAACAAGCTTAAATTCACCGAGAGGATCGTCGGACCGCAAGTACCAGGCTTCCCGCATCGTTTTTGCGTGAGACGAAATGAACAGCATTTTCTTGTCACGCGAACGTCCGACGCTGATCCCGAATAGCACGTCCTTCTCATCGAAGATCAACACATCCGGTTCGCTTGCCCCGACCTTGTGTCGATACAACTTATCAGACCGCTTCGATAAGGCGTCCTCCTGAACGTAAAAAATGTATTTGCCGTCGTTCGACCACTCCTGCGACGTCACCCGCTCGATCTTCTCCGGAAGCATTTTTCCAGTTAGCAGATCTTTTATCTGGAGCGTGTATTGACGATAGCCTGTCGCGTCGGTCGAAAACGCAAGCATGTTGCCGTCGTCGCTAGGCTCGAACGCGCCGATCGACAAAAACTTCAGGCCTTTGGCCATCTCGTTCTGATCGAGCAGCAATTCCGGGTATGCTCCGTCCTTCCACTTGCTTCGAAGATAGCTCGGGTACTGTTTCCCTTCTTCGGTCCTATTGAAATACCAGAAGTCACCCAGCCTGTAAGGAACGCTCATATCGGTCTGCTTTATCCGGCCGAGCATCTCCTTATACAGATTGTCGACGAACTCCTTATGCGGTCCCATGTGAGACTCGGTGTACGCGTTTTCCTCTTCGAGATATTTTACGATCTCGGAGTTTTTCGGATTTTCGCGATCGCGCATCCAGGCGTAGTTGTCGGTTATCGTGTAACCGTGGATCTTCAGTACTTTGGGTTCTTTCTTGGCAACGGGTGGTTTCATCGTCTCTTGGGCGGCCGCGCTAAGACAGCCGGCAATCATGGCACAAAGGCAAAATAGTATTTTAATCACAAAATGCACTCCTTTATCTTAACCGGAAATTGGACTTTTGAATTACGCGATATAACATTAGGCCGCTTAGATTCGAACCGAGGGTTCGCCGGCTTCTAAGCACTTCGAGTCAAAATAAAATCGGCGATATGATTCAGGATCTCTGAACGTTCGCCAAGCATCGAGATCGCGCCTTTTGTCTCGTGATGAACCTGCGTCGCCAATAATTCTGTTCGCTCGATTCCGCGGATCGCGGGATAGGTCGCTTTCGCCGCCGCCAAATCCTTGCCCGCCGTCTTACCGAGCTCTTCCGTAGTCTTTGTGACATCCAGAAGGTCGTCTTTCATCTGGAAGAGAAGACCGAGTTTTTCGCCAAACGACGATATCGCGGTAAAGTCCGCATCGTCTGCATCCGCAATGATCGCACCTGCTTCGGCCGAAAATCGGATCAGGGCTCCGGTCTTGTTGCGGTGTATGTACTCGATTTCGTCGAGCGCGAGTTTTTCGCCTTCAGCTTCGAGATCCATTTGCTGTCCGGCCACCATCTTCGCCGCTGCCTGCGCAAGTTTCGAGGTCAATCTGATACGGATGTCAGAGCGAAGACGATCGTCCTCCGCGATAACCTGAAACGAAAGTGCTTGCAGCGCATCGCCCGCGAGTATGGCCGTCGCCTCGCCGAACTTCTTATGACACGTTTCGCGGCCTCGCCTAAGATCGTCGTCATCCATCGACGGCAGATCGTCATGGATGAGCGAATATGTATGAAGCATCTCCACCGCCGACGCTGTGCGCACAAGCTGGTCGTCTGCCGCGCCAAAAGCACGGCCCACGGCAAACAGAAGGGCCGGGCGGAAATGCTTGCCCCCACCAAAAAGGCTCCAGCGGATCGCGTCCCGCAGACTCTGCGGTCGCATACCTTCAGCCGGGATCAGCCAATCGAGTTCGGCATCAACAAGTGTGGTCACTTCGGCAAAAAAGTCCTCGAGCTTCGGCATTTCTTGAAGGATAAAGGATAAAGGATAAGGGATAAAGTAAGAGTCTTACCTTTCCTACTTTATCCTTCATCCTTTATCCTTCATAGGTATGCCCGTTAACCTGGACGATTTCCGAGCTGCCCTTTCAAGATTTCCGAGCGGTATCACCGTTGTAACGTCGCGAGCGGCGACGGGAGATCTGCACGGTATCACTGTGTCTGCCTTCTGCTCCGTATCGTTGAACCCTCCGCTTATACTCGTCTGCATCGAAAAAACGACAGGAAGTCACGTTTCCATTTCCGATACCAAGTCATTCGTCGTAAATATTCTGGCGGCCGGGCAGGACGAGATGTCGGAACGGTTCTCGCTACCGATGTCCGATAAGTTTGAGGGCGTTAGCTATCATGCCGGCGTCGGCGGTGTTCCGATCTTGACCGACGCTCTGGTCATGCTTGAATGTAGCGTTCAAAATATGTTCGACGGCGGTGACCACACGATTTTTGTCGCGACCGTGGACAGTGTCTCGATCAAGGACGGCGAGCCGCTCGTATATTTCCACGGCATGTATCGTGACCTGCTCGATTCCTAATCCACCTCGGATCGCAGAATTGCTTCCAGATCGTTTTCGTCCAATTGATAGATCTCACTACAAAACCCGCACGACATGACGGCTCCACGGTCGTCGGTGAGCATTGATTCGACCTCCGTTCGGCCGAGCGCGGCGATCAATGTTCGTGCCCGCTCGATGGAACAATTACATCGAAATTCGACTTCGCTTTCCTCGAGGATCTCAAAGTCGATCCCGCCCAATGCGAGCCGCGCGAGGTCCTCGGGCGTAGCGTCCTTGTCGATGACCGACGTCAGGTGCGGTGCGTGAGTGATCGTGTCTTCGATCATCGTAATAATATGCTCATTCGCACCCGGCATCATTTGGACAAGAACACCGCCCGCGGCGCTAACGTACGGCTCAGCGTTCTGGAGCAGGACTCCAAGCATGACGGCCGACGGAATCTGCTCGGACTTTGCGAGGTAAAATGCAAAGTCCTCCGCGATCTCACCCGATACGATCGGCACCGAACCGACATACGGGTCGCGATGAAGGCCGATATCAAAACCGGATTCGCGAATCACATAAAACGTTCCCTCGCCGACGATTCCTCGAACATCGAACTTTCCATCTTCACGTGGCGGAAGCTCCGCATCAGTATTTTTTACGTAGCCCCGCACCGTGCCATGCCGCGACGCTTCGGCGATGATGCCGCCGATCGGCCCGTCGCAGTCGATCTTTGTCGATAGCCGATCAAAGTCTTTTAGTGTTGCCGCCATCAGCAGCGTTCCGGTAAGAACGCGGCCGAGCGCCGCAGATGCCGTAGGTGAAGTTTGATGGCGGCGGATCGCCTCGGCGACAACGTTAGTCGTGATGGCCGAAAGGATGCGGATCGTTCCGTCGGCGACGGTGCCGTGAATTAGCTTATCCATTACGAACAGTTTCAAAAAACGGGTCTTGCAAAGTCAAATCGCCAGAAGGGCCCGATCGCTGTCGCTATAGCCCATATAGAATCTCAGGTTCGGTCGAGCCCAATATCATGTATAAAATTTTATTGACAACGATCGCATTCCGATTTACTATGACGTCACTTGAGGAGCAATTTCTCGGTCGACACCAAGCCCTAACAATTACAACACCCAACTTCCCCGAAAGTTTTTGAATGCCGCTTGAGGTGTTAAAATAGCACTACGCAAAATTTCGTGTCAGACGACACAAGGAGAGGCGAATGAGCACAGTTTTCGAACCTTCAACGAGTGGATTGGCCGCTAAAGGCGACGGAAACGGCGCCGGTACGGCAGTCGGACGAGAGATCAAACCGCTTGGACTAAATGCGCAAAAGGTGGTCGCCAAACGCTACTCCTTGAAGGATGAGAATGGCGAAGCTCTCGAAACCTGGGCAGACATAGTCCGACGCGTCGTGGGTCACGTTTCACGGGCCGAAACTGATCCGCAAAAACAAGCGGCTTTCTACAACGACATGTCGGCGGTCATGCTCGCCCGGGAATTTATTCCGAACACGCCGTGCCTCGTCAACGCAGGTAAGCCAAAGGGACAGCTCGCCGCTTGTTTCGTATTGAACGTACCCGACTCGATCGAAGGCATCATGGAGCACGCGCAAAATGTCGCGATCATTCACCAAACCGGCGGCGGAACCGGGATGACTTATGAGTTCCTGCGGCCGGCGGGTTCGATGGTCAACTCGACACGAGGTGTCGCGTCGGGACCCGTGAGCTTCATGAACATCGTCAACCAGACGACCGAGGTCGTAAAACAGGGCGGTGTCCGACGAGGCGCAAATATGGGGATCCTCGCGATCACGCATCCCGACATCCTGCGATTCATACACGCAAAAAACGATCAGACAAGCCTGACGAACTTCAACATCTCGGTCACTGTCACGGACCTGTTTATGGATGCGGTCGACAGCGGCACGTGGTTCCAGACCGAGTTCAAGGACGAGCCTTGGATGCAGCCCGTCTTCGACGCAGTGACCGGAACCGATTACCTCGTGTATCGACGGCCAGACGGATCGACTGCAACATTTGCCGACAAGCTTGCGTTCGAAACAGCCGATCTTTCCGATTGCACTATCGAAGAGCCGCCGATCGCGGGGATGGTCTATGCACCAGACATCTGGAATCGAATTATTGCGTCGGCGCACAAGTACGCGGAGCCTGGAATCATCTTTATCGACGAAGTTAATCGTCACAACCACATGATGTCGTCGATGGGCCCGATCTACGCGTGCAACCCGTGCGGCGAGCAACAGCTTCATTTCAACAACTCGTGCAATCTGGGTTCGATCGATGTCGCGAAATTTTACAAACACGTCGGGGATGGAACCGATCCGGACTCGTGTATCGAGTGGGACCGTCTGGCGGCCGTTACGCACGCGTCTACACGGTTTCTCGATAACGTCATCGACGCCGGCCACTTCCCGCTTTCTGAGATCGACGATGTCGTCAAGAGAACGCGGCCAGTGGGCCTGGGTATCATGGGATTTGCCGATCTCGCTTTGAGCCTTGGCGTCACATATGGCGAAGACGAGTCGCTGGAGCTAATGGAACGCGTGATGGGATTTATCCGGCGTGAATCGTGGCTCGCGTCGATGCGGCTCGGGGCCGAGAAGGGAGTTTTTCCCGAGCTCGAGAAAAATCGCGACTCGTATGCAAAGTTTCTTTATGAACAGGTCGGAATTCCCCGGGATGTTCCGCTTACGCCGCGCAATTACGAAGTGACGACCATCGCACCGACCGGCACGATATCGCTTGTCGCTGAAACGTCGTCCGGCATCGAACCGAATTTCTCGTGGGCGTATGTCCGTCAGGACACACTCGGAACGCGGACATACGTCCATACCCGAGCTGCCGAAGAGTTGGGCGTCGTGGTCGATCAAACCGACGAAGAGTCGATAAAGTCGGCGGCCGAGTACGTCGTCGAACACGAGCACGAACTGCCCGAACATTTCATCTCGGCGATGAATATCAAATCGATCGAGCATGTTCACGTTCTGGCCGCCGCGCAAAAGCACACGGATAATTCGATATCGAAGACCTGCAACGGAGCTCGCGAAGATACGGTTGAATCCGTTGATGAGCTCTACCACCTAGCCCGTAAGCTCGGATGCAAAGCCGTCAGTTATTACCGCGATGGCAGCCGGGAGAATCAAGTGCTCTCGACGATGCCTACCCGCGATGCAGCCGCTTTTCGCGACGCGGAGACTCGGAGACTCGGAGATGTGGAGAACGAGAATCGGGAACACGGAGACGCGACGATTGCTGACGGCGAGTTCTTCGCGTCACCGCGTCTCGGATTCTCCGCGTCGCAAGAAATGGCCGCGTCGCAAAGAGTTGGGCGTCCGCGCGAACTGCAGGGTTCGACGTGGAGGATCCCGTTTGAGAATCAGAACCTTTACGTCACGGTAAATCACGACGGACATCGCATTCTCGAAGTGTTCGTCGCCGGGCCGATCAGCGCCGGTGTCGGGCTCCTCGCTTCGAAGATGCTCCGTGGCGGATTCGAGGTCGCAGAGGTCGCGAAGAGCCTTAACAAAGTTACCGCGACACACGCGGTGTGGTTTAACGAACGGCTTCTGACGTCGCCCGAACAAGCGGTGGCCGAATGTTTGTTGTTGATCGACCGGCGTTTGAAGAATCTGCCGCCGACGGAACGACAGATTGCGAAGGGATCGGCGACCGAGGTCGTAAACCACGGAATGTCTAACCTGATCGGCGAATGTCCCGAATGTCGCGGCCAACTTGAGCACGCATCCGGCTGCGACTTCTGCCGCGACTGCGGCTATTCGAAGTGTAAATAAGTTCGGATTTTCGACAGTTTGGGCTCGGCGATCTTGATCGCCGAGCCTTCGTCGCGTCGCCCCAGCGAGCAAACAACTTGCTTGCCCACCCCATCGGTGATACTTTTCTTACTCAAATTCCGTTATTTTTTTTCTAAAAAGTAAGGAGCCAAAATGTCTGGAAAGCTTCGTTGCGTCTTTTCCGTTTTATTTGTGGTGATCTGTATTGTGGCTTCGTCTGCAGTCGCGAATGCCTGGGGAACAGGCCGTTCGAAGAAAGACGGTGCTTTGATTATCAAAGCGGCTCCATGGGGGCCGTCGGAGGAAGAGGCGAACGCCTCGGCTCGGCGAGTGGAACGCAGTGCGAAAGTTCAGTCGTTTCTAAGCGGGACGAAATATCGTTTGCTCAGCCTCGAATTTATCGACGAACCGAAATCGCGATCCCAGCAGCGGCCAACCCGATTCCGAGTTGTATTTTACGATTACACAAACGACCGTTCGATCGTCGCGGAGGCGGACTTTGCGGGCCAGAACTCTATCACGGCGCACGAAGAGTTCAGCGATCCGATTCCGAATGACGAGGAGTTTAACGAGGCACTCACGATACTCGGGAAAGACTCGAGATATTCAAACGACCTCGCGAGCGGTGCGATACATCCGTACCAGCCGATGCCGCCGACAACGTTCCTCGACGGTACCGTCGAGCGTCTCGTCAATGTCGGGTTCCGAAGCTCGGGCGCGCAGAACGAAATTGTCGGTGTCAGCATAAAGCGCGGTGCAGTGATTCGTTACGTGGGTAATGCGCCGCCACGATCCAGATCGACCGCGGGGTCGTGCGGCCCACCGTCAGCGGGCCAGGCCACAACATCGAACGGAACGGCCGGAAGTGCGACTTTGACGGTCATCGACCAGACGACGATGGCGACGCTATGGGAAATGCTTGTCATACGGCCATCCGCATCATCGGGAACGCGCAAATCCGGGATCGAAGTTCGTGACGTCAAATATAGAGGCAAGTCCGTCCTCAAGCGCGGCCATGTTCCCGTCCTGAACGTTCAGTACACGCCTTCGACCTGTGGTCCCTATCGTGACTGGCAATGGCAGGAAGATCAGTTCGCAGCGGCTGATGCGGGGGCAACGGATGTTGCGCCGGGCATTCGGGTCCTCGCTGCCGGACAAGTCGCCACAACCGTACTTGAAACGGGAACCGACACGGGTAATTACCGCGGTGTCGCGATCTACACTCAAAACACTCAGTTCGGGCCGGAAGTAGTTCTGGTCTCGGAGCTGCAGGCGGGCTGGTATCGGTATATCATGGAGTGGCGATTCGCAACCGACGGCACGATCAGGCCACGCTACGGGTTTGGCGCGACGTTTAATTCATGTACTTGCGATGTGCATAACCACCACGCGTACTGGCGATTCGATCTGGATATCGTCCAACCGAATAATAAGGTTTTTCAGGTCGAGCGCGGTCGAAAATTTCTGCAGCCTCTGGCAACCGAGTTGAGGCGAAATAAGAAGGCCGGAACCAATCGAAGCTTGCTCGTTCAAAACGCGTCGGGTGACGAGGCGTACGTTCTCGTTCCCGGTCGCCTTGACGGCGCAGTCGATACGTATGGTGTCGACGATTTCTGGGTGCTCCGGTATAAGGAAGTTATTGGAGGGACGGCTCTCCAAAACGAGATCGACGATGGTTTCAATCAGACCACCAGCCCAAACTCATTCATCCAGATCAATCCGTTCGTGAATGGCGAGTCGATCGTCGGACAAGATGTTGTTGTTTGGTATGGAGGCCACTTCCTACACAATGACGGGTCCAATCTTCTTGATCCGAACCGATCGCCCGAAGTGATTTCAGGCTCTCATGTGATCGGTCCCGATCTGCGTCCGGTCCGCTGGTAAGCAATTAAAAACTCTCGTTTAGAGGCGGGCTTGCCCGCCTCGTTTTCGTTTACCGTCGAGCTTGCTCGACAACGCGGGAAGGCCCGCCTCTAAACGGTTTAAGGAACAAACGCATTTGGCAACGGCCGGTCGCACCGAATTGTACTATCTGTGTTCCGGCTGTCGTGCGAGCGACAAGCCGCATCGCACTTGATCGGCGAAACACCGTCGGAACGAACTTTCGCGGCGCAACTTTCGCGCCTAGTCGAGTTGAAATCGCATCCCCGTTTCGGAACCACACAGGTTGGCTACGACCGTGCCATTGGGCAGAATAACCTGGATCTGCGCGTCCGCGGTGTACGCATTGCTAAACAAGCCCAGCGTAACCATCCAGTTTGCGCGGGTACTACCAATGTACGTACCGTCGGCAGCGAAACGGAAGAACTGAAGCGAATAGCGAAACGTGTTCTGATAAACATGCTCCCAGGCTCCAAAAGCAGTCGTGCGCTGAGAGGGGGGAAGGCCGGTGCTGGTTTCGAGGGCCGTTCCGCCTTCGCTGAACGCAGTTAACTTCGAAAAGTTCTGCAGCGTCGTGCCGTTACAATTCGTTACGGTCGACTGAACCGTCCACGCACCCGTCAATGCATGCGGGTTCGATGCGGGAAGCTCGCGAGAGGATTCGTCGGTTTTTAGGTCTTGCTCCGTTTTCAGGTCTTGAGCGGAAACGGAAACCGTTAAAAAGGCGGCAAACGTAATCGACAGAATAAACGCTAAGGGTGGTTTGATCAGACTTGTTCTCATGATGTTCTCCTTTGGGTAATTTCGTTGCAACGAAAACCTGCGAGGGTGTAAACTGACCGCGTTCCTCGACAGAACTTGCTCAACCAAGACTCACGAGATTTCCGTTGCGTTTACGAATGTACAGGCACCGGGATACGGAAATCTTTCCGGCGGCGTGAAAGTTTTGTGACCTACGCGTGAATGCTCCTGATGTTCCTATGTTAATGAGCGGGAGAGAGATATATGAATTCGAGAGCGTTCGACTCGACGTCGGCGAGCAACCCTCGAACGAAAAGGAAAGAGGATTGAATTAACCGACCGAGCCTTCGACGTCCTCTGCGTGCTGGTTCGAAATCCGGGCCGCCTTGTGACTAAAGAACAGATCCTTTCGGAGGTCGGGCGACAAGATCAGGGTAAATGTGCGGCTCGTGCGGGTCTCGGACGGGGCGGCGCTGTGGGTCGGCACATTTGACGAAAACGTTACCGACATTTTCGCGGTCCAGGATGCGATCTCGCGCCGAGTAGCGTCTGCGTTGGGGCTCGGTCTGAATGTGGATGAACAGACCCAGCTCGCAAAACATTTCACGATGAATCCTCAAGCCTACGAGTTTTACCTACGCGGTCGCGAGCGCTCTTTCAAAATAACGCCCGGAGCACTGGCGGAGTCCATTGAGCTCTTTCAAAAGGCGATCGAAGCGGATCCGAACTACGCGCTCGCCTACGCCGGTCTCGCGGAGGCTTACCGAACACAAGCAATCGCCGCATTCGCAACTCCTGTCGATGTTTGCCCAAAGGCGATGACGAACGCGAACCTCGCGTTGGCTCTGGACGAAACCCTTCCCGACGCCCACATTGCGCGCGGCTGGGTATATCTGTTCTACGAATGGAACTGGGAGAGTGCGGAGCCCGAAGCGCGTCGAGCCATCGAGCTTGCGCCTTACAACTCCGAGGCCCATCGGCTCTTTGCGCATACGATTTCGATCGTCGGACGTCATGATGAGGCGGTTGAAGAAGGTCGAAAAGCTCGTGAGCTGGCGCCGCTGACGCTGATAACTGCTGCACTTGAAGGTCAGTTCCTTTTTTATGCAGGCCGACTCGACGACGCAAAATTCCGGCGTTGTTCGAGCCGTACACACCCGCTGCGCTTACACCGCTCGTAACACCAAAAACTCCGTACTGACTACTGCTCTCACCGACGACTCCGGCATTCGACACGCTCTTGCCGAAGACGCCCTGCCATGAGTTACTCTCGCCCCAAACACCGCGGCCGCCGCTCGAGCTGATCCCCCGAATCGCATCGCCCGCACCTCCTGCAACGTCGAGCTTCGTTACCGGTGAAACAGTTCCGACGCCTAAGTTCCCGCCGATGCGCCCGTTCCCGGAAATGTTAAAGTTTGCAGTCTGCAGAGCTGTATCGTTTTTGACGAACGAGTTGCCGACCGACGCCGTCGTGACATACTCGCTGGCATTCACGCCTCCAAGCTTCTGCGAGTCGAGCGCAAGGTCGGCACTAGCAGCCGAGAGCGTGCGGACAGAATACGGGGCCGACGCGATCTGTTCGCGCGGACTCAGTGTTACGTAGCTTTCGCCCGAATTGCGTCGGACCGAGATCTCAAGCCAGCGATTGGCTCCGTTCAACGCAGCGGCACCGAAATCCAGCGACACTGAAAACACACCGTTCGTCGCGGTTACCGGCAGACCCATCAGCGTCGAGCCGATCTGCGTGCCGCCGGCCGCCGCGTCGAACAGCTTAAACTGCATCTGAAAGCTCCCGTTGGCCGGCGTTCCCGCGTCAGTGAGGCTTCCCTGATATTTGAACGCGGTTGTTTGTGCCGTCGCTATTAGCGAAAAGAGGAAAAATGCCGTAACAAATTGGATCGAATTTTTCAAAATGATTACCTCCGAGCACTTTGATCAAGTAAACGCCATACCGATTCTTCAAAAATCTAAAACACCGCAACAGTAAAGCCCACCGGGAATGAGCCTTGGTCGAAGACGATCACCTCGACAAAACTCGGTGTACTTAGCGCTCCGTATTTGATTCCATGATTTCTTGGTTGCGGGCCGGCCTGGCTGGCAAAATAGTCCGTCGTAACAACGACAAAACGGTTGGTGACCGCAAATCCGAAATCCACGATGTAACCGCTTTCCCCGTCCCGTGTAAGTCCGGAAGCCGATTCTGTATTGGGGCGGCGGGGGCCGCCCCCGTCGATCATTCTGGAATTACCATTCGGGTGCCGGTTTCGGTACCGCAGAGATTGGCCACGACGGTGCCATTAGGGAGGACGATCTGTATCGCTCCCGTAGCCGTGTAGTCGTTGCCGTCATCCCCCATCAGTACGGTCCACTTCGCCCGGACACTACCGGCCGGCGTGCCGTCGGGGTTGAACCTGAAAAACCGTGCAGCGTATACGAACTCGTTTCGCTGGATATGCTCCCAAACCCCGAGTCCAACAGCTCGGTACAGTGACGAGCTGCTGGTATCCGACTGCGTGCCGCCGGCGTTGATCGAGACCCCCTTCGAAAAGCTCTCGAGGGTCGTGCCGGAACAATTCGTGATGGTCGCTTGTACGACCCATGTGCCTATGAACGCATGAGGATTTGTGCCGGGAAGGTAACGCAAAGAATCTTCAGTTGGCCCACTATCTTGCGCAGCAACGGAAAGCGACAGTAATCCTACGAGCATCAGGACCACAAATATTAGACTGTTTCTGTGTCGGTCGGTTTTCATCATTTTTCTCCTTTAATCCTTTAATAGGTCGTAATCGGAGCAGCGACCGGAACAAATCTTCCCTTTTCTGGGTGACCTGGGTTACATTAGTCAGACAGGCTGTGAACCTTTGACTGATCAAATGCCGGTTGTCTGCTCCTTGACGGAAATCTTAGAGCGAGGCAAACGACAATGTCTTTGGATTTATCTTCATCTTTTCTTCATTTTAAAATTCCGATGTCGGAAAGTACTAAAAACGGCATTTACCAGTTCGATCAATTCAAACTTGATGTCGAAAAGTTGATGCTCTACCGCGATGAAGCGGCAATTTCGCTTCCTCCAAAGGTTGTTAAGACACTCGCGGTTCTTGTTGGGAGCGGGAATGCGATCTTGAGCAAGGACGATTTGATCGATCGGGTGTGGGTAGATTCGGTGGTCGAGGAGTCAAACCTTTCTCAGCACCTGTATTTGCTCAGAAAGACACTCGGCAATAAGGCGGACGGCAATCCTTACATAGAAACCTTGCGCCGGCGCGGATATCGCTTTACGGGCGACGTGCGGCTCGTCAACGGCGTTTCGAAACAGGTAACGAAGAAGCCGTCGGAACCCGAACCTGTCCCGGCACCAATGTCAGTGGAGCGAGAGGGAAACGTGCTGCGCGTTGTCGACTGGAATGTTGCGGCGGAGGCTCCGGCGAAGGGCCCGGCGCTGGGGGAAGAAAAGACTGTCGTTGGCCCGCGACCGGCGATCCGTGTGAGAGCAGCCGTCGGAGGGGCACTCGTCCTGGTCGCGGTGACCGCGATGATTGTCTTCTGGTACCAGACCCGACCGGTGGCCTCGGTTGCAAATGTTCAGAGTGAGTTGACCGTTTCGCGGCTGACCAACGGCGCCTTTCCGGTCGATGCAGCCATCTCGCATGACGGCGATTACTTCGTATACCACGAGATCGATGGCGAGACCTCGCAATTATGGTTACAACAGGTTGGCCAATCGGGGCGCATCGAGATCGGGAATACGGCTGATCGCACGTACGCTGCGAAAACTTTCTCGCCTGACGGACGGTTTGTTTACTACGTCGCTCTAGAAAAAGGGACTAACGAACCATCACTTTACCGTGTGCCGACGATTGGCGGTCCGCATTCCAAACTCTTGACGGGAATCTACGGTCCCGTCTCTTTCTCTCCCGACGGGAACGAGATCGTCTTTCTACGATTCGATAAGGACATGATGAGATCTTCCATCATCGTCGCAGATAAAGCCGGCCGTCAGGAACGGACTGTTTTCCAGACGGCACATCCGACTCGTGTCGTCGGGCCGCCGAGCTGGTCACCTGACGGAAAACTGATCGTGTATGCGGAGTCAGATCTGAGTAACTCGACACTCACCGGAACAGTAAGTTTTCGCGTCATCACCCTTGCGGACGGTTCCCTCCATCCTCTCTCTGAGGAAAAGTGGGACACGATTCACCGGATCGTGTGGACCAGTGACGGAAAGGGCTTGCTGACAATAGCGACTAGAGCGGCCGAGGGGCGATCGCCCCGACGTGATCAGGTTTACTACATCAGGTACCCCGATGGTGTGTCCAGGCGCCTCACGAACGAGGGTAATCGTCATTACGTATGGTCGCTCGGTGTTACGAAAGACGACAAGGTAATAGCCATTCCATTTAGCCGCTCTTCGCAGATATGGTCGGTCGATGTGAAAGATACTAGTACCGCGGCGCAGATATCGACTGGCATTGCAGATGGGCGTGCAGGGCTCGCTCCGTTGCCTGACGGAAGAGTCAGTTATATAGCGCGAACTGGTGAAGAACTGAACATCTGGATCATGAACTCTGACGGGTCGGGCGCGAAGTAACTTACCAGCGATCCGGCTGTCGCCGAAGAGGTCAGGGCCGATCCTCAGGGAAGGTATCTCGTATTCGTTGCTGAAAGTGACACGCGAACTCACCTTTTCCGAATCGACGTCGACGGCGGGAACCTGCGGCAGCTCACGTTTGGCGAGGGAAATGAAGGCGATTCGACGATCTCGCCGGACGGTAACTTGATCGTTTACGGATCGCTTGATTTTAAGGACGGAGCTGCGCGATCGGAACTCTGGAAGGTTTCAATCGAGGGCGGCGAACCGGTTAGATTTTCGGATGAGAACTGTGCCTCGCCAAATTTTTCGCCCGATGGCAGGTGGGTATCATGCATCCGCGAGGACAAAGAGGTCCTCGTTTTGTCGGCAGCCGATGGAAAGCTGGTTGAAAGTTATCGGGTTCCGGCCCACTCGACAGTCAATTTTGGGGCAGGCTGGACGCCGGACGGCTCTAGCCTGACATTCATCCGCGGAGAAAAAACAGTTTCGAACGTATGGATACAGCCGCGAAATGGAGCAGCTCCGACAAGACTCACCAACTTTACAAGCGGTTATCTCACTCGGTTTGCATACTCGGCGGACGGCTCTCGCCTGTATGTATCGCGGGGCTATCCCTTAAATGACGCGATCATGATCAGCAACTTCCGCTGAGAACTCTGGGATCGCCCACATGGGACTTCAAAAAGTATCGGCGGGCTTTGACTCGCCGGTTCTTTTTTTACGGCACAAATGCATTCGGGATCGGATGATCGCCGGTCGCGCCGAACTGCACGATCTGCGTGTCGGCTGTCGAGCGTGCGATGTACCATGTTGCACTTGATGGACGGAACAGTGTCGGATCGAACTTGCCGTCGCCGTCATAATCGCCGGGGGACGGCATGTCGCCATTTGCGCCGAACGGGAATCCATAGAACGAGAAGTCTTCGCTGCGGACGATGAACCACTCGCCGGTCGATGGACGCCAGATCGCGACGTCGGCTTTTCCGTCGCCGGTGTAATCACCTTGAACAGCTTTATCGGTCGCGTTGCCAAACTGCAGGGCCAGAAGACCTGCCGTGGATCGGTTGATCCACCACTGGGCAACTCCACCTGCGTTTCGGAAGATCCCGACATCGGCCTTGCCGTCACCGTCGTAATCCGAAACCACGGGAACATCACCCGAAACGCCGAATTGTTCGATGCGAGTCGGTGCACCGGATGATTGGGAAATGAACCACGTCGATGTCGATGGCCGCATCACCGCGAAGTCGGCTTTGCCGTCGGCGTCGTAATCCGCAGGCACGGGTACATCGCGATTGGTTCCAAACGGTAAAGCAAAGAACGAGTAGTCTTCTGATCGAAGCACATACCATTCACCCGACGCCGGACGGAAGAATGCAATGTCGGTCTTTCCATCACCTGTGTAATCCGCCGGCGCAATAAGATCTGTCGATGAACCGAACTGCAGCGCGAATGTCACACCCGTCGAGCTTCGATTGATCCACCACTCAGAAGCCGCACCAACCGGACGAAAGATTCCAATGTCGGTCTTGCCATCACCGTCGAAATCGAACGGCCTCGCGAAGTTGGTGACGGAGTTTCCAAAGATCGTGAATTGAAACAGACGTGAGACCGCAAAGCCATTCGCCGCGACCGGATCCATGACATACCAGCGGCCAAAAAATGTTTGGCCCACAAGCGAGGGATTGTTTGGGATCGAAAGATTCGCCGAACCATAGCCCGAACCAGCACCACCGCCGGCCAAATTCACGTTGACACGGGCAAACGAACCGGTAGCGGGAATGCTCGAGCCGACACCCGGATCAGCCGAATCGATAACTAGAACGGCACCCGCACCGCCGGCCGCATTCGAAACACCGACTGTAAAACTCGAATTGCCGACCATCGGAGGTTCGAGAGCTATCGCGTTTGGCGTAAATCCGCCGGCACCGGCCCGACCGCTCCCCGAAACAACGGGAACATGTGTCGACTCCGTGTAGAGCTGCGGCCGATCGAACGGAGGCAACTCAAGTCGCACGCGCTCGTCGGTCAGAGGCCGCTTCATGAACGCCGCGAGATCCGCCTTCTGCTCGTTGGTAAGATTGAGTGGACGGATGATGCTGTCCACGTTCGGCTGATTTGGAAAGTCGCCGCCGCGATTGTAAAACTCGACGACGTCTTCGAGTGTCGCAAAGCGGCCGTTGTGCATGAAGGGTCCGTGGAGCTCGACGTTTCTTAAGTTCGGAGTCTTGAACTGTCCGTCGTGGGCGGTATTGCCTGTCACGACGCCGCGGCCGCGATCCTCGATCGCGGGGCGAACCGCGATATTGTGAAATTGATGATCGGCAAGCAAGGCACCGCTGTGGCAGGTGTTGCACGACATCTCGAAGAAAATGTTGAGCCCCGCGTCTTCGGAGGGAGTGAGCGGTGTGCCGATACCTTCGGACCACTTATCAAGTGGTGTGCGATCCGAAAAAAGTGTGCGCTCGTGAGTCGCAATCGCCATCGAGATCCGGGCCGGTGTTATGTCGGGTGAGCCGAATGCCTCTTCGAACAGCTCCGAATAAGATCGTCTGTCGATCCATGAGCTAAGGCCAGCCGGAATATTTTGCGCCAGAGCAAGCGGCCGTGACGCGGCAACACGAGCGGCAACTTGCGGCCAATCGCGTCCAGTGTGTCCCATTTCAGCATCCGAGACAGGTGGGCCGGCCGACTGGCTTTCAAGCCCTGCACGAGCCGCAAGAACGAGAGCGTTCGAAACAGGATCACGAAATTCATCGTTCGCCCGTCCATCCCAGAAAAGGCCATTCCTCGCGTAACCCGCATTCAGATAAGAAGGGCTTTTCCGGCCGGTGACCTGGAGTCCCATGCCAAACTGAGACGACCATCCGTAGTTGCCATCGGAATAATTAATCGGCACACCAGGCGAGCCGAAAATGTCGTCGGCCGTGCCGAACGTGTTGTCATATCCCGGATTTCGCGTCGCTTCCGATGTTCGCGGATCGGATCCGCCCTCGGCCGGTCGGTGGCACGTGCCGCACGCGACAGTCTTTGTTGATGAGAGTTGCTCATCCCAGAACAGAGTTTTGCCGAGGTAAGCCTTAGCGGCTGTAATCGGATTTCCGGTTGGCGCGACGGGCGGCTGGAGAGCGTTGATCGGCGGGCCCGTGTCGATCCCTATGGCGCGCGCTCCGGCGTCGGAATTACTAAATTCGCTGTTCGTTTGGGAGTTTTCACCACGCACCCAGTAGAAATATTCCTGCCCGACAGTTGCTGTGGTATCGAAAAAATAATTCGCAGCGGTAGTTCCGACATCCGCTGCCCCGCCCGTATCGTTCGCTACGTTACGAAATATTCTGTACGACGCCGCCCCGCGAACCGGTTGCCAATGCACCCCCACCTTCGATGCGTAGTCACCGTCCGAGGCCGTGAGGCCAGTCGGTGGCGACAACACGGCGGCGGCGATCTTACCGGTAACGACGACGGATGGCTGATAGGACCAGACACTGATTGCGGCGAGAAAAAAAGAAACTACTATTACAAGCTTAATGCGTTGCATCAATAAAAAACTCCGGCGCTTTGTAGCGTGATTTTACGGTTCGGAACGATCCGGCTGCAGACAAAAACTGGAAGAGTTTATCATCCTGACGTGTCAATGCCCAAGACCGGCAAGGCAGGGCGATCTGCATCGCCTTTTCGGACATCTTAGTTTCCGGTAGAATCGGACGCGATGAAGAGAAAATTCCTGACAGCCTTTTTCCTATGCTTATTGGGCGCGATCTCGGTCGCAGCACAGATCCCGACACCATCACCGATCCCGCAATCCTCACCGATAGCGGTTCAGCGACACGTCCAGACGCTGACGGATCTCCAGTCCCGCATTCGCTCAAGACTTCTCGCACCTGAGCTTCGGCGGGGACAGGTGGGCGTCAAGATCGTCTCGCTAAATTCCGGCAAGGTCGTGTTTGAGGAGAACGGCGAGAAATACTTCATGCCGGCATCGAACATGAAGAATTTTACCGTCGCCACGGCAATTGAAAAGTTGACGCCGGACTTCAGGTTCGTGACAAGCGTTTACGCGCCGTCTACACCCGATCCGGCTGGCGTTATCAAAGGAAATCTCCGACTCTTCGGACGCGGCGATGTTTCCGTTTCGACAAGCTTTTCGGATGGGAATTATTACAAAGGCCTTGACGATTTGGCGGACAAGATCGCTGCGGCCGGAGTGAAGCGCATCGAAGGCGATCTGATCGCTGACGAAACCTACTTTGTCGGAGATCCTGTTCCGGGTGAATGGGAATGGGACGATCTGCAGTGGTATTACGGTGCGGAGATCTCGGCACTTCCGATCAATGACAACGCTCTCGATCTGAGCGTTAAGCCCGGCCCTTCCGGATACCCTTGTTCGGTACGCATGCTGCCATTTAATCCGATCGTCCGCGTCGTAAATCAGTGCGTAACATCGGCGACCGGAACGCTCCGTACGTTGAAGATCGAAAAAAAGATCGATCGCAATATTATTGAGATCACCGGTTCGCTGCCGGTCGGAAACGCCGGATTTAGCGGTTCGATAACGGTGTCGCGTCCGGCCGAACTGTATGTCGCATTGCTAAAGGAACGACTCGCGTTAAAGGGCGTCACTGTCACGGGCCGGACCCACGCTGTCAATTCCAAACAGGCTGGCATACCCGACACGTCCGTCGAGATCACAAAACTCGAGTCGCCGCCGCTGAGTTTGATCGCCGCGAAGACGATGAAACCCAGCCAAAACATGTATACGGAAACTCTTTTGTGGACGCTCGGTGAGCAAGCACGCGCATCGACCTCCTTGCCGGGAGGCGGCATTGCACCCGTGAGCAATGCGACGAGCGCCGAGCTTGGGATGTCTGCCGTGAAAAGATTTCTTACCGAGATCGGCGTCGCACCCGACGGGATCATCCAGCACGATGGAAGCGGATTATCCCGACATAATTTGATGACGCCGGCGGCCGTCGTTCAGCTCTACACCTATATGGGAAGGCAAAGTAAATTCTCGCAAGTGTGGCGCGACAGCTTGACGATCGGCGGAGTAGACGGAACGCTGCGGAGACGGTTTGTCGGCACAAGGGCGTCGGGAAATGTCAGAGGGAAGACTGGAACGATCGATCAGGTCTCAGCGCTGTCCGGCTACGTGAAGACGGCCGCGGGCGAGGAACTCGTGTTTTCGATGGTCGTCAACGGCGTGAACGAGGTCGGTCTTCGAACTTCTGCTATGGATGAGATAGTTGTGAATCTGGCGAATTTTGACGGAAGGATCGACTAGAAAGTTTAAACGTGAAAGAGTGAAAAAGTGAAAGAGTGTGACCTGTTGGGCCGACTTTTTCACTTTTTTACTTTTTTACTTTTTCACGTCTAAACTTTTTCACGTTTTCACGTTTTTCACTTTTTCCCTTTGGAACTCCCTCGTTTTCCCGCAGACGGTCTTCATTAACGAATATATTTTTCTCGCTCTTCGTGGCGTGCGGTTACGGTCCTTTTAAGATCTCCAGCAGCTTGTCGTGTATACCGCCAAAGCCGCCGTTCGACATGATCGCGACGACATCGCCTGCCTTCATTTCGGGGGTAAGATGTTCGACGATCGCGTCCGCATCAGGAAAGCTCAACGCTGGTTTCCCCTGCATCTCAATATCTTTCACCAGCTCAGCGGTGTCGAGAACTTTGCCCAACTCGCTCGCCTTCGAGGTGTTGTAAACGCCGGCGATGATGACGTAATCGGCATAGGAAAATGCTTTGCCGTACGGCTCTTGAAAAATCGCTAGCCGTGAGGACCACGAACGCGGCTCGAACACGGCGATCAAACGCCGACCGTCGTATTTCATTCGCAGAGCTTTCAATGTCTCTTCCACCGCCGTCGGGTGATGGGCAAAATCATCGATGACGGTCACTCCGTTTACTTCTCCGCGGATCTCGACACGCCGTTTCACGGATTTGAAGGTGTGAAAAGCTTCCTGCATCTTTTCCGGCGAGATTCCCCATGCGTCCGCGGCGATGATCACCGCGAGGCAGTTCCGTACGTTGAACTCTCCGATCAGATGCGTTTCGAATTCGCCCCAGCTGCTGCCGTCTTTGAAAACGGTGAAACGCGTCGTGTCGCCCGTGATGTCGATACAACGCGCTTGCCACCTGGCGTCGTCGCTCAGGCCAAATGTTTCGACGGTTGTGAAAAGTTTTCCCTCCATCTCGTCGAGCACTTCGCGAACGACGGGCGAATCGATGC
Organism: Pyrinomonadaceae bacterium; assembly: GCA_041745575.1. Lineage (GTDB taxonomy): Bacteria > Acidobacteriota > Blastocatellia > Pyrinomonadales > Pyrinomonadaceae > OLB17. The sequence goes on along the minus strand of JBGTIQ010000047.1, from coordinate 9,122 downwards.
CGACGATGAGCCGTCCATTTCCCGGAACGAGGTTCATGAGCCGCGAAAATTGAAATTTTATTTCCTGCAGATCGCGGTAGATATCGGCATGATCGAATTCGATGTTGCCGACGATCACGAGCTCGGGAAGGTAGTGCATGAACTTCGGCTTTTTGTCGAAGTACGCCGTGTCGTATTCGTCACCTTCGATGACGAAATGATCGCCGTCGGTGACGCGAAAGCTCGCTCCGAAATTCTGCACGATGCCGCCGACAAGAAAACTCGGATTCAGACCGCCGACCTCGCAGATCCACGTTGCGATGCTTGTCGTTGTCGTCTTGCCGTGCGTTCCGGCGACAACGAGCGAACGGCGTCCGCGAATGAATTCCTCTTTCACGATCTCCGCCTGCGAACGGTAGAGCACTTTGCGGTTCAGCACTTCTTCAAGCTCCGGATTGCCGCGGCTGATCGCGTTGCCGACGACGACGCAATCCGCGCCGACATCCGCGTTCTCGGCTTTGTACCCGCTGAAGATCTCGATACCCAAAGCCTCAAGCTGAGTCGACATCGGCGGATAAACGTTTTGGTCCGAACCCGTGACGCGATGTCCACGGGCCTGAAGCATTCCAGCGAGCGACGCCATCGCGGTCCCGCAAATTCCAATGAGGTGATAGTGCATACTTGATCGCCGCGTAAATCGAATGATCAATTTTCCCGTTCAGTCGAAATAGAAGTTGCCTCGGAAATATGATCACACGCATGGGACCACGGATCGTAGGCCAGCGGCGATTATCCCATACTCTAGCATGTCGCCCCTCGCCGCGAGGCCCGAACGCGGATCCTTCTCAGAACCCTTTTTCGGCCCAAAAGTAGATCCGTATCGGCCGGTTCGTCGCGCCTCTCCGCCTCACCATTTCTAGGTCCGGGGTCCGAAATCAAGAATACGCGCAGCTTAGACCCGCCTGAAATGTACCGCAATCACGTTGACGGATGCACCAGTCATATTGACCGTTGTTGCTAAATCCGTTGGGTTCGACTATGGCCATAAGTCTTGTGACATCTTAAGTTAACTTCGCGGCACGAAACGTGTATAAGAAATCGCGAGTCGACGTGTACGAGCCCCCTCGCCGAACGGGCACGCGAATCAATTACAAACGGTCAAAGTTATGAACCACAACCTTCCAACGAGAATTAAGTTCGCAGTCTTCGCGGTACTAACGCTCGCGCTCGCTTTTGCGGTGACCCTTCCCGTCAATGCGGCGACGAAGCAGAAAAAGAGCGCGAAGCTCGTGAAGAAGATGACGCACACGCCTCCCAACGATCTCGTTGACGTCATCATCTCGCCGACGAACGGATGGACCGCCGCCCTGACCCGCGATCTCAATCTAAAAGGTTCCATCAAAAAAAGAGACTTCGTAAACTTTCCGTTTCAGGTTTTCCGCGTCAAGCAGAAAGACCTCAACTCGCTGGCAAACCATCCGGACGTCGACTTCATAACGCTCGACGATACGGTCAAAGGCCTTGGCCACCTGACTACGACAACCGGCGCCCAGAACATCCGCGGACTTCTCGGCAATTCAACCCAACTTGATGGTCGCGGCGTCGGAATAGCCATCGTCGATTCGGGCATGGACACCGACCACGTTAATCTGAAAAACCAGAACGGAGGATCGCGAATCGTTTTCGCGCGGGACTTCACCGGAGAGAACCGAACCGACGACCCGTATGGGCACGGGACTCACGTCGCCTCGATCGCCGCCGGCAACAATCTGCACGCAAGAGGCGAATACGAGGGTGTCGCGTCCGGAGCTCACCTCATCAACCTTCGCGTACTGAACGGCCTTGGGAGCGGCAGCACGAGCGGTATTCTGGCCGCGCTCGACTGGATCTACTCGAATCGCCTGAATACGAGCTACAACATCCGCGTCGTCAATCTCAGCCTTGGCGGGAATGCAGTTGACAGCTACGTCAACGACCCTGTTTGCAGAGCAGTTCGGAAGCTCGTTGATGCAGGAATAGTCGTGCTCGCGGCTGCCGGAAACGAAGGAAAGGATGCCGACGGAAATAAGATCTACGGACAGATCCACTCGCCCGGAAACGAGCCGTCCGCGATAACTGTAGGAGCCGTCAATACATACGGCACGGACGTTCGAACGGACGACGTGGTAACGAGCTATAGCTCGCGCGGACCGACCCGCTCGTTCTACACCGACGAATCCGGCGTCAGGCATTTTGATAATCTCATCAAACCCGACCTCGTCGCTCCGGGCAACAAAGTCATCAGCGCTCAGGCTTATCAAAATTCTCTGGTGGGTGCGAATCCATCCCTGTCCGCAAATAACTCGGGCTCGAACGCCCGAAAACAGATGTATCTTTCGGGCAGTTCGATGTCGACTCCGGCCGTGGCTGGTGCGGCGGCGATAATGCTGCAGGCGAATCCGACACTAACCCCGAATCTGATCAAGACGTTTTTGATGTACACGGCGCAGACCATCAACGGTGCCAATACATTCGAGCAAGGTGCGGGTGCACTGAATATAGACGGCGCCGTCCGACTCGCGAAATTGGTCCGCCAGGATATTACGTCGCAGACTTTAACCGGCTCCGCCCTTCTGACCGCTGCGGCTCCGGCTCCGAACAGTTTGATCAGCGGCCAAACGATCGCATGGGGTAAAGGCGTTATCACGCATTACGCTTTTGCGACCGGCACCAACTTGATCACGCAGTACCAGGGAATTTACCGGTTGGGCGTGCTGATCGGTGATGGCGTTCTGATCGGTGACGGAGTACTTATCGGTGACGGCGTGCTGATCGGCGATGGCGTGCTGATCGGCGATCACATCCTTACCGGAAACGGGGTTCTGATCGGCGACGGTCTGCCGTTCTTAAACTGCGGTGTCCTGATCGGTGACGGAGTCCTCTTGAGCGATGGCGTTCTTATTGGCGACGGAGTCCTTATCGGAGACGGCGTACTCATCGGCGATGGAGTTCTGATCGGCGATTCGGTTAGGGCGTCCGGCATAGCCGCCCAGGCTCGTAATGCGATCAGCGGTGACCAGACAGCGGCGATGGCTCCGATCTGGGACTCAAGTCCGGACGATTCACCCACCGGCTTGTCGAGCGTGGCTGTCGGCAGTCCTCAGATCAACATCACGTGGAGCGAGAACGTCACAAACGAAGACGGCTTCTCGATCGAAAGCTGTCTTGGCTCTACTTGCACAGAATTCATAGAGATCGACCGCGTATCTGCGAACGCAGTTACTTACTCGATCCACGGACTAGCGCCGAATGTAACCTACCGGTTCCGGGTACGAGCGTACAACGACGGTGGATATTCATTCTTTACAAACGTCGCAGCGGTGACGGCAAATTAGATAAGTGGAGATTCCTGAGAGGAGCAAAATCATGTCAATCGAACAGATGATGCACACCATAATGGAAGATACTGCTTATCTTCCGCAGCCAATCCTGCCTCTGACGGTCGCCGAGTTGGCGGAGGCGGAGGTGACCGAGGTACTCGGGTTCTTGTTGGAACGGCCTATTCATACGGTGATCATGATGGGAATGATCCGCGACAACGGGCTCGTAAGCGAACTGAACCGCGGAAAATTTTACGGATGCCGAAACTCGGAAGGCCGGCTCGAAGGAGTCGCCCTGATCGGCCACGCAACTCTCGTCGAGGCGAGAACACGAGCAGCGATCCGGGAATTGGCGGTCACAGCTCAGATCCATTGCCGGTTGGGAATGTTTCTGGCCGAACTGCACGTGGCTGAAGAGTTTTGGAATTCTTACGCTGATGCCGGTCAGCAGATGCGCTTCGCGTGCCGCGAACTACTATTTAAGCTGGAACGGACGCTCGAACATCGCGGAGAGATCAACGGTCTGCGGCTCGCAACGCTGGAAGATCTCGAGTTGGTCGCACCGGTTCACGCCGCGATGGCCGAAGCCGAAAGCGGAATTAATCCGCTCGAGTCCGATCGGGACGGGTTCCTCGCGCGCTGTGCGAGACGGATTCATCAGCGACGCGTCTGGATAGTCGTGGAAGACGGCAAGCTTTTGTTCAAGGCGGATCTTCAGGCGGACACACCGGAGGTGGTCTATCTCGAGGGCGTCTATACCGCCCCGGAAATTCGTGGTACCGGACTGGGGAGGCGATGCCTGACCAAACTATGTGCCCAACTGAGGCGCGGAAATCGTTCGGTCTGCTTGTTCGTTGGCGAAGAAAACCGGCGGGCTCAAGCCTTTTATCGGTTGTGCGGGTTCAGATGCGAGAGTCAGTACGACACCATCTTCCTGAAGCAGGAAATCGAGGAATCGGTCAACTAGGACAATCGGACAAATCTATGAGAAAGAAGTCGGATCGACCCGCCAGGATCGATTCGACTTTTATTTTCCCACTGACTTCTAACGGGTAAGAACGGTTGTCACGCTCGCCAGGGCGTTCTCGAGTATGTGATCTTCGCGGGCGATACAGATGCGGACATATGAATCCCACATATCGCTGTCGGCAAACGCGCTGCCCGGAGTCATGCCGACGCCCGCCTTCTCCATCAGCATCTCGTTGAACGAGAGAGCGTCGTCAAAATCTGCCGGGATCTTTGCCCAGAGATAGAACGCCGAACCTGAATTGTAGATATCAAACCCAAGAGCGCGGATGCCATCGCCGAAGCTGCGTCGCTTGGCGTCGAACTTATCTCGGAGTTCGGGATAGTATCCGTCATTCGCCATCAGTACACGCGAGAGAGCTGCCTGTAACGGCGTCGCGGGGCAAACGTAGATGACATTCGCGGCGTTGTTGATCGGGGCGATCAGCTCGCCCTTTCCGTACGCGTAGCCAAGTCGCCAACCCGATATGTTCCACGACTTCGAAAACGAATTCACAGTGATCGTGCGCTCCCACATTCCAGGCAAAGTCGCGATCGGGATGTGCGGATGTTCGCCGGTAACATAGTGTTCGTAAACTTCGTCCGAGATGACGAGCAGATCCAGCTCTTGCGCAACTTCGGCTACTGCTTCCAGCTCCGTCTGCGTCATAACCTTGCCGCTCGGGTTCGCCGGCGAGCAGACGATGATCGCCTTGAGCGGATATTCGCTTCTATCGATCAACTCTCTGCAGCGAGCAAGAAGTGCGTCCTTCTCAAACGACAACTTTTCATCCAACTCAAACGACTCGGTCTTGCCCCCAAATTCTTCCAGAATGCGGCGGTGATATGGATAGTACGGCTCAAAAACGAGTGCCGATTTTCCGCGAAGATAGCTTTGGGTCAATCCGATGAGGGCACCGGTGCCGCCGGTCGTAATCATTAGTTCGAACGGCCGGGCTTCGACGTCAATATCGATTCCGTTATATCTTTTTATCTTTTCAGCGACCGCCGTGCGCAAGTCGGCGTTGCCCTCGCTGCCGCCATAATGGTTCCGGCTCGCCGCAATTATCTCCGCAGCTTCCCTCGCTAAACGCGGGTCGATGGGGAGTTCAGATTGTCCTTGCACAAGATTACCGCTCGGGGGGACAAGCCGGGTTATCGCCCGAATATCGGGCTTGACCTTCTTAACTTTTGGTTCGGACATACGGGTTTAAAAATAGCAGATACGGAGCGTCGTCGCACGGACGCCAAACTAGCTCGGCGAGTCGGAGTGTCACAGCAAAAGCTCCCCTCCTGGATAGGAGGGGTGGCAGCCGCTTCGGCTGACGGGGTGGTGGACAAGAAGAATCAGATTTTTTCTTCTTGTCCACCACCCCGCCTCGCAAAGCCTCGGCACCCCTCCTATCCAGGAGGGGAGCTTTGTTGTCATAATCGTTCCAATGCTGCCTCCTTCTCAAAAACCAAACCTGATCGGCGGACACTTTCGAAAGTTCCGGACCGACCCGACGGGTTTTCTTACCGCACAATCGAAACTCGGCGATGTTTCCTATTTCCGGATGGGATCTCAGCCGGGGTACTTTCTCAATCATCCCGATCTGGTTCGCGACCTGTTCGTTCTCAACGCACACAAGTTCATGAAGGGCCGTGCCCTGCAGCGTGCAAAAAATTTGCTTGGCGAAGGTTTGTTAACGAGCGAAGGTGAGTTTCATTTGCGTCAGAGGCGGATGATACAGCCGGCGTTCCACCGGGCTAGGATCGCCGACTACGCGAAATCGATGGTCGAGTTTGCCGATCAAATGGCGGCGACGTGGAATGACGGCGATGTTCGCGATATCGACAAAGAGATGATGCACCTCACGCTTCAGATCGTCGGCAAGACGCTTTTCAATGCGAACGTGGAAGACGATGCTGACAATGTCGGCAATGCGATGACGACTGTCAGCAAACTCTTCAATTTTCTTTTGCTTCCGTATTCCGAATGGCTACAGAAACTGCCTCTGCCCCGAGCACGTCGATTCAATCGAGCACGAACCACTCTGAATTCCGTGATCTACGGAATCATAAACGAGCGTCGACGAGCGGGCGAGGATACGGGCGATCTGCTTTCAATGTTGCTCGCCGCGAGAGACGAAGACGATGGCGGATCGATGACCGACGTGCAGATCCGTGACGAGGCCCTTACGTTATTTCTCGCCGGACATGAGACGACCTCGAATGCTCTCACATGGACGTGGTACCTTCTTTCGCAGAATCCCGACAAGGCTGAAAAGATGTATGAGGAACTCGACCGCGTGCTGGACGCAGGCAGAAACCCGACCGGTAGGGAGGGCGTCGCAAATGCGGAACGCGGAATGCGGAGTGCGGATTCGAATCCAAAATCCAAAATCCAAAATCCAAAATCGGACAGTCGGCTGCCGACGATCGACGACCTGCCAAATCTGAAGTACACCGAGTCAGTGATCGCTGAATCGATGCGCTTGTTTCCGCCGGCGTGGGCGATCGGGCGCCTCGCCACAGAGGAACACGAGTTCAGTGGATTCGCGATCCCAAAAGGCGCTCTCATTCTCGTCAGTCCTTACGTCATTGGACGGGATCCGCGCTTTTGGGAAAGGGCCGACGAATTTATTCCCGAACGGTGGAATACACAGAGCGTGAAAGAGGCAGGACAAAAGAATATTTACTTTCCGTTTGGCGGCGGGGTTCGGCGGTGCATAGGCGAGGCATTCGCGTGGACCGAAGGTATTCTGCTTCTTGCAACGCTTGCCCGAGAATGGAAATTAAGTTTAATACCGGAGCAGAAGATCGGTCTGCAGCCGCTCATCACCCTGCGGCCGAAGTACGGAATGAAGATGCGTCTAAGCGCCCGACATGAGAATTTTAACGCAGAGCCCGCGGAGAACGCGGAGGAAAAAATGTTCTTACCTCCACGTTCTCCGCGTTAAAAATCCCCGTTATGTGGGCCTCGTCCTGCTCACGAACTCATTCCCCTGCAACCAAAATCTCCACGGCATCTCTGCGAATTCTTCGGCGTAGTTGATGCCGATCCGCGGGCCGGTCTCGATTTCAGGCTTCTTGAAATTGCGATACTCCTCTACCCAGATACGGTCCCCCAACAGATCCTCGCCGTTTAGCTCGCGCGTGATGCCAAACGCGATACACAACTTCCCCGGCCCCGACGTGAGATTCCAGTCTTTCATTTCGCCGCGGCGCTCTCGCATGATCTCTATCCCCTCGACGGGTTCGACTGCGCGCACCAATACTACATGCGGATGCTCAGCAAGGCCGGTCACAAGATTAAGCTGGTAGTAGATTCCGTAAACGAAGAAAACGTAGACATGTCCGCCCTCGGCATAGGTGATCTCGTTTCGCGCGGTTCGGCGTCCGCCGTAGCTGTGGGCCGCTTTGTCCATCTGGCCAAGATACGCCTCGGTCTCAACGATCATCCCTGAAACCCGTCGACCATCTGACGTCGGGACGACCAATAATTTTCCAATCAGGTCCCGTGCGACACGGAGAGTATCTTTGCGAATAAAAAAGTCTTGATTGAGTCGAGCGAGTGCCATTCTTTCTGGAACGTATGTTGCACAGTTTAAAATTAGACTAAGAAATCGAGCAAAGTGTGTGAAAAACGTACGAGATTTGTCTTCGACTGTATCAAAAGAATTTGCGAGGTATCGGATATGTTGGTCAGCGATGTCATGAGCACATGCGTAGCAGAATGCACCGAAGATGCAAGATTAGAAGAAGTATTCGAGCTGATTCAACAGTGCGATCATGGTTTCGTGGTTGTGGTCGATAGCGTTGCCCATCGGGTTCCCATCGGCGTCGTCACTGAACACAGCATCTGCGAACAAATAATTGCGCGCGGCAGAAACCCGAAAAATTTATTGGCAGGTTCGGTTATCGATTCGCGGATTGTGAAACTTGTCAGTACCGATCTTGTCGAAAAGATCGCAGAAGCAAATCGGGCCGATGTTGCCGCCGTCGTCGTCGTAGACGAGAGTCGGCGCGTCTGTGGTTTGATCGCAAAGGAGAAGATCATGAATTTAGCGCCGCTCGCCGCGAGGCGGGCGCAGTCATCCGCAGAGAGAATGAGTGAGATACCGGCTCTTAGCTGGGTCCAGTAGGTTTAAGGAGTAAATATTATGAACGTAGAAGAAATCATGACAAAAGATCCCGCGTGTTGTACGCCGGAAACAGGTCTTCAAGAAGTCGCAAAAATGATGGTGGATTCCGATTGCGGATGCATACCGGTCGTTGATAGCCAGGATTCGAAAATGCCCGTCGGAATGATCACCGACCGTGACATCGCATGCCGCGTCGTCGCCAAAGGCCAGAACCCGCTGGATTTGACGGCTCAGGACGCGATGACGACGACGGTCGTCTCGGTAACGCCCGATACATCGGTCGAGGACTGCTGCAATTTGATGGAAGAGAGTCAGATCCGTCGCGTTGCGGTCGTCGACGAAAGCGGAGCATGCTGCGGAATTATCGCCCAGGCGGACATCGCCAATAATGCGAGCGACAAAAAGACGGCCGAGGTCGTACAGGAAGTTTCGAAAGCCGCGACTAACTGAAGAAGGTGAGAAGGTGAGAGGGTGAGAAAATGAGAAAGTGAGAAGAGTTCGATGGAATCTCTTGAGGGTGTAAATAATTTTGTGTAAATGGTCATCGCGAGCCGGATGGGTTATCGTTCGGCAAAGGAGAAGAAATGACCATAGGAAATACGAATAAGGACGCGAAGAAGCCGCGGAGGAAGCGTCGCGAGACGGACGAGAC
>JBGTIQ010000046.1:0-3492 GCA_041745575.1 Pyrinomonadaceae bacterium | reverse complement strand
AGCGGAAAGGCTTTGCCTTTCCGGAAGATTTTAAAATATTGGAGGCTACGCCTCCACGGGGAGGCGTAGCCTCGGACCGATTTTTACGTGCCGGAAAGGCACAGCCTTTCCGCTCATCGGGCGGCAAGCCGCATTGACCTTAACTTGGCGCGCCTGTGCGGCATGACTCGCTAACCTACTCATTCATAAAGCGGTCGCCCACTGACCGGTGACGCGAGCCATCTCCGCGAACACATCTTCATCCGACTGACGAGTCTTCTTGAGGATCTTGTAGCTGTGATCGGCGGTGTCGAGCAGATGCAAGGTCGCGAGCTTTCCGAGTTTCTTCACGACCGGCTCAAACAGATCAAGCTCTGCGAGCGTGTCGCGCGTACCTGAAAGAAAAAGCATCGGGACCGTGACGCTGCTGAGATGCTCGGCGCGTTTCGTATCGGGCGCTCCGGGGGCGTGAAGGGGAAACGACGACAACACGAGTCCGATCACATTCTCGAGCGGAGCTTCCGACGCTGCGGTCGTCGTCATCCGTCCGCCAAACGAATGCCCACCCGCGAGCATCTTCAGATCCGGTGCCGCCTCATGCGCCGCCGCGACCGCCGAACGGATCGTCGCTACACACGTCTTAGGCGAATCGCGCCCGCTGCCCTTTTCCGAGTACGGAAAGTTATACCGGAACGTCGCGATCTTCTGCGTCGCAAGATTCTCCGCGATCGCCTGCAGCGTCCGATGACGCATGTTCGTACTCGCCCCGTGACCGAAGACGAGAAGATGCGTCGCGGCTTCCGGTCGTATTAACAGCGCGGAGACTTCGCCTTTTTCGAGGGTGGCGAGAAACTTACTTTCGATCACTATCGTTCTCCCTATCCATCGCCCAGTTGAGATTTCGCTCCGTAGTTTCCAACAGGGCATTGTTTGCACCTGGCTGGACGTAGCGAAGACGAATCAGTTTTGGATTCTCTTCAACCGAGCCGTCATTAGAAAAACATTCCAGGGTGTCTATCGCACCATTCTCGACGAACAGGAGAAATCCCACACCATGGGCGTTCCCTTCTACCTCGCCATAAACATCACCAATAACAATGCGGCCCTTTCGTCCGAGTCGAGGCAGATCACTCGGCACCTGAAATGTCGTAAAGAAACCGACACCGGTATTTTCACGGTCCGAAACCGTTGCCATCGCGAACTGGTGTCTCAAAATTTCTAATTCCCGGTCATCGCTAGCCAACAATAACTTCATCGATTGGGATTCGATTTCGAACATATTGAGTCACGCTCCGAATCAAGTAGATTTTGCTGTATTCGTGTTGCAGCTCAGCGAATCCATCGCGAATCAAGATGCAAAAGCCCGCGCGTAAAGCAAGGGCGATATGCTCAAGGTGGTGTAACTCTCTCCGCGGCGCTCTCGACCGCGTCCAGTTGTCGCCCTGCCGGCTCGGCCTTCGCTGCTCTTAGGTGAGCATATCGCCCTTGCTTACGCGGGGGCTTTTGCACCTCGTGCGACGAGCCTCCTGTGCGGTCATTCGGGCCTATGGTTTAATCCCCAACAAGGGAGTCGCGGCAGGAGCACCGCGGAGAAGACCTTCGGTGCTAAGGTCTTCGTCGATCTCTTCCCAGTGAATGCCAAAGCCGCCACCCGCGATCTTCCAATTCTGGCGCTGTTCGGCGGTCGCGTGAAGCAGGCGCGGGTACCAGACGAGCGGAACCGAGATTGTACGCCCATCCATAAGACGAACGCGCAATTCGTCATCTGTCGTTTCTACATCCGCCACGCGTTCGTCAGCGATCGTTGCCAAAGTGCTCATGCCATGCCTCCAAGAATTTCTCCCGATTTGCCGTCACAATACTTTCCAGTTGCCTCAGCTCCCTCGCTGCGAAACCGCGATTGCGAGCTAGTCCAACGAGCCCGAGCCAAAACTTCGCCGAAAGGTTGTCGCGGTCAACATGAATGTGCGGCGGCTCGTTCGGCTCGTGGCTATAGAAATAAAAGCGATACGACTGATGTCGCAGTACCGTGGGCATTTGTACGCATTATACTCGAACGACCGGCAGCTTTGAACCAAAGTGCAAAAGCCCGTCTATAAAGACGGTTTCGTTGTCAATGCGCAGAACGAGTGCGTCACCCTCTCAGGCGTTTGTTTGGTGACGGTACTTGGTTGAAAAAGATCCTCACCCTTATTAACTTCTTCTTCAGTCTTCCGGAGGCTTGGACTCACTCATCTATTCGGGCATTAACTAGGGCCGTTGTATGACGGCCTTTAAGCACCACGATGTACGGTCCGTTCTCATCTTTCTTTACAGAAAGATGGGTTGACTATCCCCATCACGCGACGACCATTTCAGGTCCCGGGCTTTTTCGGGCATCATCAACTGTCCGTTGACCTCTGGCGTCAAACTCCTCTGCTGTGATCTGGTCACGAAGCATGATCGAGAGTTTGACGGCAAGCTTTCTAGAGGTGGCCGCCTTCGCCACTCCTTTCGGCTTCTTCCTACTCAATCGCTTGTAGAAGCTTTGAAGCCTCTTATCGTATCTGGCCGCGATATGTGCTGATTGGCCGAGCAGGTGCCTGAGCTGTCGCGAACCGCCCTTGCTTATCTTCCTCTTCCTGACCCGATCGGCCGAGGTGTCATCGAGCGGATCGAGCCCGACGTATGCCGTCACCTTTCTCGTCGTGTCGAACCGACGAACGTCTCCAAGGGTATGCACCATAGAAAGTGCGGTCAGGTAACCGACACCCTGCTGCGTCATCAGCAGTTGTACCTGCTCGTTCTCTTTGGCTTGCGCCTCAAGCCACTGGTCGAGCTCATCGATCTGTGAATTGAGTGCATCGAACTGACGGAAGAGATGATCCCGTCGTATCCGCTGAACATCACCGAGCGATGCTTCTTTTATCATCGCCTGGTACCGAAGCGTGCGTACGGTCCCGCGCCGAAAACCGCATTCGCGTGCTATCCTCTGCAGCCGGTTCGAGACCTGTGTTCTCTGCCGGACCAGTGACCATCGCAGCGAGATGAGATCAAGTATGTCCGAGCTTTCACGCGGCCGTCGCCACAGCTTGGGAAACTCACCTCTCAACAGCAGTGTGTAAATGTTCTCGGCATCTCGCTTATCGCTCTTATGACGTGATAATGCACGCTTCCTGATCTCCACCGGGTTGCCGACCACTAGCTCGTGTCCGCATTCAGAGATCAGATCCTCAAACCATATTGCCCTCGAGCTTGCTTCGATCCCAACAACCGACGGCGGCATGTTCCCGTAGAACTCCCTCATCTCATCGAGTTCTCTCAATACCTTGCTACGAAGCTCTCCTGTCTCAACGTCCATCCAGCAGACTGTCTGCTGATACGGATGAAAGTCGACTCCAATGTATAATCTCATTGCGGTTTCTCCTTTTCTTCGATTCATCTCGAAGATCTTTTTCAACCATTGGCCAGTTTACTCTGGCGAGGAGAAACCGTCTTTACTACATCACGCGTAAGCAAGGGCGATATGCTCAA
>JBGTIQ010000045.1:0-65795 GCA_041745575.1 Pyrinomonadaceae bacterium | reverse complement strand
GCCGGGGCGCGTGTGTCCGTTAGATATTCGTCGCGATAGTGATGGACATTCTGAATAAATAAACGGACACGACGATTCGCTTCCCCCTTCGTAACACGTTTGCCCGCTCCTACCGATCGCCTAACAGTGTCGCGAGCTAATGCCTCTCTGAGAATGTCCACGAGAGGTTTGTTTCCCGAGAGAAAGACACTCGGTGATTGGTCTCGATCACCCATCTGGCGTGTGGCGACGTCTAGACCGACTAGTGTTTTTCCAGCACCGGGCACACCCGTAACGAAACATATCGACTTGTGGTTTCTTGCCTTGGACGTTTCGATAACCTCGGTAATCGCCGTACCGGTTTCCCGAAGGTTTCTCGCAGAAGCATCGCTTCGCGAAATTTCGGCAACCGAGTGCTGGTTGTAAAGAGCGGTTGCAGCTTCGATGATCGTCGGCGTCGGAGCGTATCGTCCCAAGTCCCAAGCATCACAGTCTATAGGATTGGCCGTTACAAAATTGAGAACCGCATCAATCGCATTACCCAATTGCGCGCCGTTTGTGCGGAGTGGAGGAGACAACAGATTGTCCGCGTCAAGGCTAAACTTAAGTTCGGAAAGGTTCGTCGATGCCTCTGTTGCGATCAAGACCGGAGCGACAACCGGACTGTGACTTGTCTCGTGAAAATTCTTGAGATCAAGGGCGTAATCCCAAACCTGATCGATCGCCGTTGGTAGAAATGTCTTCTCTCCGACTTTGAATTCGAGAACAAAAATTACATTGGCGATGATAAGTACGACATCAACACGCCGTCCCATACGCGGAATTGAGTACTCAAAGAAGACTCGTCCTGGCTTGCCTTCGAGGCAAGACCTAAGAATCTCAATCTGTTGGAGCCATGCAGCCTTCTGAGTCAGCTCGTCCGAAAAGCCACTATTCCTCGCGAGCCCACCAAGAATTTCGTCGGAAGACTGGGTAAGAAATCGTTCTAGAGTGTTTGAGTAGAAGTCACGCTGCATTCGGAGGCCTTTCGGTCACTAGAGTGGCACAAAACCATTGAAAACTTAAAGTCTAATAATTGGCGGCCGAGCAACTCTCATCACACCGTTCAACAGTCCGGGACCTTCGGCCCCGGCCAGCCTAAGGTTCGTCACCCCGTTCTCTTGGAGAAACTCTCGTGCGGGAAGGCGAAGGAAGATTAACGAAACCCAAATCGTATGCGCCCTACTCACAGCAAGTAGGTTGTCTGTTATCCAACAACGCGCTAATATCGGCGGGAAAATGGAAAAAGATGCGGGACAGGAACAATTGCTTCTCAGCGTGGCCGACCTGCGCGAGGCGGCCGACGCCGGGATCATCGCTGAGTACGACGTCGAGAAACTTGTTCGATGGGCTTCCGATCGGGATGTCGAGGCACGCGCCACACAGGTCGAGCATACTAAGGGTTTCAATCTCGTAACCGTCGCTTACTATTTCGGCGCGATGTTGATGATCTCGGCGTGTGCTTGGTTTCTTGGCGACAAATGGGACTCGCTGGGGACGGTTGGTGTACTTGTGACGTCGATCGTCTATTTCGGGATCGCACTCGCCCTCGGTCTATGGCTCCGCGAAAAAGGTTACAAGGTCGGTGGTGGTTTGCTTGTCACAGTGGCGGTGTGCCTCGTGCCGCTTATCACATATTCGATCGAAAAACTGCTCGGTTTCTGGCCGGATGTCGATCCTGGATCGTACGATGAATATTACACGCATATCCGCGGTGGGTGGATCGTCATCGAGCTCGTGACGATGGCCGCGGCCCTTGTCGCGCTGTTGTATGTCCGCATCGGTTTTCTTACCGCACCGCTCGCGTTCTCGTTATGGTATTTCTCGATGGATGCTGCGGCGTGGATCCTCGGTCGTGACAGTCTGCATGGCAACGAAGCCGCATGGGTAAGCGTTGCGGTCGGTGCGGTGACGATCGCTGCCGGAAATATTATTGACCGGACGATCCATCGTCCCGGCGAACCGCGCACCGAGGATTTTGCGTTCTGGTGTTACCTGTTCGGGCTGATGGCGTTCTGGGGCGGATTCACGTCGATGAACAGCGATTCGGAGATCAACAAGTTTCTCTACCTACTTTTGAATATCGGTCTGGTCGCCCTTGCCCTGTTTCTGAAGCGTTCGGTTTTTCTCGTCTTTGGTGCGATGGGCGTCTTTGGATATATCGGACATCTTGCGTACAGAGTTTTTGAGGATTCGTTTCTGTTCCCGTTCGTTCTCGCGATCATTGGCCTGGTGATGATCCTCGGGACGGTGTGTGGGCAGTCTTATCTGCGAAGAGTGACGAGGGACGAGGGACGAGTGAATCGTGAATGGTGAAGGGTGAATGGTGAATAGTGGACAGTGGATAGTGGAAAACGTTACGACCACCAGTGACCAGTCACCAGTCACCAGTCACAGTTCACAGTTCACAGTTCACAGTTCACAGTTCACAGTTCACAGTTCACAGTTCACCAGTCACCTCACCGCCTCAAGATTCCTCGGCAGTTCGTTAAGCCGTCTGATACGCTCGCGGACGGCGCGGCTGAGTAGTGTGATCTCCGACGGCGTGTAGTTTGCCGCGCGGAACGCGTCACGTATCTGCCGATCGGACAACTGCGCAAGCAGCTCGCCCACCCACCGAGCGTCCTCGACGGAGATGCCCTTCAACAGCTCCTTACCCTTTGCCTTATAAAAGAAATCCACGTCGCCGTTCGGCTCCACTCCGTGAATGAACGTCGAGTTCGCAAAGTCAACCGGATCGTTCACGCTTCGGCCGAAACGATTCAGGATCGGTGCGCTCGCGTACGGAAGTTTGCCAAACGACGATCCAAGATCGCTGACGATGTACTGAGCTTCGCCGCGGGTACGCAGGATCGCGTTGTTATCGTCCTTCAAATCCCAGTTGTTGATGAGCGCCATCATCACCCGCAGACCCTTAAACTCGATCGTATCCGTGAATGGGTTCGTCTCCCATTTCCAGCGGCCGTCGCGTTTCACACCGGCGGGACGAGCTTCGAGACGAACGTTGGTGTACCGTCCACGGCCCGGGATGTTGAGGCGCGGGGCGAGATAGTCGATCTCGGTGCGATACCCGATACCGTACAACAGACGGTTTGCCGCAACCTCGGCTTGTGATTCGTCGGCGATCTTGGCGACCCACGTCCGGCCCCTTGCGTCAAGGATTCGAAACTTTAGGTTGTTGCCGCCCGTCTCTTTGCGGATGAACCTGATGCGGCGAACACTCGGTCGCATCGCCGTGCCGCCGGATCCGTTGTAAAGATCGCGTCGGGCGATGTTGACTGGTGACCACATAACGCTCGCTTGGCGCTGCGGGAATACCGACAACGTCGCTGCCAAAGATACGAATAAAGAAATTGCGATCGTAAATGTCTTGCGATGCATAATCCCCCTCCCCCTCGTCCTAATTTTCAGCGACAGTTCCGCCCGCTGCCTTATCCAGTTCGGCTATACGTGCCTTGAACGATGCGGTCAGCGTCGCTACTTCTTCCGGATCGTAGTTCGCGGCACGAAATGCGTCCTGGATCTGCTTATCCGATAGCTGCGTCAGGAGACCCGCCAGCCAACGACCGTGCTCGACGTTTATTCCACGCATGAGATCGGCACGTTCGGCCGTATATGCGAGATGGATCATCTCGCCATCCACCGTCTTGATGAACGCCGATTTGGCATAATCCCCGGGCTTGTTGACGCTGCGTCCCGCGCGCGTCTCGCTGTTCTCCGCAAGTTTCCCGAACGACGAGCCGAGATCGCTGAGCGCGTAGTAATGCTTTCCATCCTTTTCGAGGATGATCGTATTCTCGTCCTTGAGGTCCCAGTTGTTGAGCATCGCCATCATGATCCGCAGACCGGCGAATTCAGGCGATCCTTTGAACGGATTCTCGTCCCAGCTCCAGCGATCGCCGCGCTTTACGCCGTCCGGTCTGGCTTCGAACCGAACGTTTTTGTAATTTCCCCATTTCGCTATCGAAACCTTTGGGACGATATAGTCGATCTCCGTCGGGTACCCGATCGCCCAAAGCAGGCGTGTCGCCGCGACTTCGGGTTGCGATTCGTCGGCTGTCTTAGCGATCCACTCGCGGCCTGATTTTTCCTTAAGGCGAAACTTCAGGTTATTCCCCCCAACCTGTCGGCCCACAAATTTCATTCCCTTCATGACCGGAAACATCTCACGCCCACCGGGTCCCCAATACAGATCGCGTTCGCCGATGGCAACCTCTTCCCACAAGATCGGTGTTGCCTGCCGCAGCTTATCCTGTTTTTCCTGCGCGATTGCAGAAGTCGCAAGACAAGTCGCTAAAAAAACAACTGCCGTAAATATTCTCCGGTCATTAAACATATATTTGGTCCCCCTTTCTCTCCTTATCTCGACGAGTTGACGAGTTAGCGATTACACATCGAGCAAGCACCGTGCCGCGGAATGCGATCTCCCGACACTAGGGTGTGTCGAGGCACGGTGCTTGCGCCATCGGGCGTCGGGAGAGAATAAATCCATGAAGCGTGTAGGGAAGTTATACATTTGTGTCCTGATACTTTTCACATTTGCGATGAGCGGCGTGGGTCAGGACGCTGGATTGTCGACTCGTCAATCCGAACGTCCGAATGAGGCCGCGCTCGCAGATTTCGAAGCTCGTGTGCGGAAATACACCGAGCGGCGTGAGGCTCTCGAGTCCGAGCTTCCGCAATTATCGAAGCAGGCGACCGCCGTCGAGATCGCGGAGCATAAGGCGGCGTTAGTCAAGAAAGTGCTCGCTGATCGCACGACAGCAAAACGGGGAGATGTATTTACGCGGGATGCGGAAAAGATGATCCGTTCCATCATCAACAAGCATTACAAAGGCCGCGATCGCCTTGAGCTTAGAAAGGAGCTTGTCGAGGCCGAGAACAAAAACGTCCGGGTCAAAGTGAATGGGATTTACCCGGAGTCGGCTGAGCTTCTGGAAATGCCCGCGACGCTTCTGCTGGTATTACCGCAGTTGCCGAAGCAGGTGCGATACAGGTTTGTGAGAAACAACCTGCTTATCGTCGACAGGGAGAGTCATATGATCGTCGATCACATGGCGAACGCTCTCCGATAAGGTTTTAACAAGGAAGGGATACATGAGACGCATTTACTTATTGTCATTCGTTTTATATTTTGCGATGGCCGGATCGTCGGTGCAGTGTACCGCTTTGGCCCAGGGGAATAAGGGGGCGACTACCCAAGACGCGACTACCAAAGCCGGAACCCGCGTCGTCACTCTGCCTTTGCGGGATGGCTCGATGCGTGTTGCGGTCTTTGGCGATGCGGGTCGCGGAAGTCGGGAGCAGTACGATCTCGGCACGCTGATGGAAGAGTATCGCCAGGCAGTTGCGTTTGATCTGGTGCTGTTGACCGGCGATAACATCTACGGACCTGATGGTCCGGCCGACATGAAAAAGAAATTCGAGCTGCCTTACAAACCTATGCTCGACGCCGGTGTTAAATTCTATGCGTCGCTCGGCAATCATGACACCTCGAACCAACGCTTCTATGCGCCGTTCAACATGAACGGCGAAGAGTACTATCGCATCGAACGCAACGGCGTCTCGTTCTACGCGCTCAACAGCAACTATCTCGACCAGAAACAACTCAATTGGCTGACCGCGGAACTCGCGAAGGACCCGAACTCGTGGCGTGTCGCGTTTTTCCATCATCCGCCCTTTTCATCGGGCGGGCGTCACGGTTCCGATCGGGATGTTCGCACTGTGCTGCATCCGATCTTCGTAAAGAACGGCGTTGACGTGATTTTTTCGGGACACGACCATTTCTACGAACGAGTTAAACCGCAAGACGGCATCACCTACTTTGTCGCTGGTGCCGCCGGAAAGATTCGAAGAGGGGACCTCAAGGACCGATCGCCGATCACAGCCGCGGGGTTTGATGCCGACCTCTCATTCATGCTCGTAGAATTCGTAGGAAACGAGATGTACTATCAGGCAATTTCAAAGGCCGGAAACACGGTGGATTCGGGCGTTATAAAACAAAGGGATTAGGCGACGAGAGCTGCGTTAGCAATACATTCAATCACCGTTAATCATCTTCGCCATTAAATCGGCGAACCGAGGATCATCGCGGAGTAGATCGATGCTCTTGTCACGTTCGAAGTGCGGTTTGTTTTGATTACCCAGTTTGACGGCACGGTTCAGCCATTTGAAAGCTAGGTCCTTTTCGCCGAGGATCGCGTATGTCGAACCGACCCAATACGCCATATCGTGGTCAGATCGCGCGAGGTCTAAAGCGACGTCGGAAAGCTGTTCGAGCGCATCGTTTTCTCGACCCGAGCCGGCAAGATATATTGCATAAAGCGGTCTGATCCCGTCCATGTTCGGATGCTCTTCGAGCACCTCGCTCATGAGGTCGATCGCCATCTGCTTATCGCCGCGGTAATAATAAACGCCCGAGCGAAAGATCTTCAGCATCGGGTGATCAGGCTCGGCTTTTTCACCGCGTTCGAGCTCTTTTATCGCCTGATCGTATTCCTGCTTGTAGATAAAGATGCGTGCACGATTGTACGCAGAGACGGCGCGTGCAGCCGGATCGAGCCGCACTAGTTTCTCGAACGCCTTTAGAGACTCTTCGTAATTTCCGTCGAGGCGGTGGATGACGCCTTTCATGAAGTAGAGAACGGCCTCGTTCGGAAACTGTTTTTGAAGCAGCTCCATCTCGGCCCTCGCTTTCTTCTTTTCGCCGCGGGCCATGTAGATCATCGTCATCAGCATGCGGGCCTCGACGACGTTCGGGTCGTAAAAGAAAGCCTTCGTGAAAGCTGTCTCGGCGTGCGTGTAATCTTCGGCTTCGCCAAGACCCTTGAAAAATCTGTTTGCGTAACACGCTCCGAGGCCGCTGTAGGCAAGAGCAAAATGCGTATCGAGGTCGATGGCGTTCTTAAAGTTTTGGATCGCCGCGTTAACATCGTCGGCCGAAAGTGTGCGGAAAATAAACCGGCCAAAATTGTCGCGGCCGCGCAGATATTCTTCCCACGCCTCGGCGTTGTCGGTCATGCGGCGGCCGAGTTTTTCCTGTTCATGATCCGACAGTTCGAGACGCAGCCCCTCAAGAATGCGTTGGGCAATCCCGTCCTGAAGCGTCAGAATGTCGCTGCCCTCGGCGTCGACGCGATCGCTCCAAAGAATTTCGCCTGTCAGAACATCAAGCAGTTGTGCGGTGACGCGAAGTTTGTCACCGCTTCGCAGAAAACCGGCCGAGAGGACGGCATTGACCCGAAGCTCGCGTCCGGCTTCGCGCGGATCGATCTCTTTTCCCTGATACTTTGCGATGACTGAGCTTGGACGCACGATCAAGGAACGGAGCTGTGCGAGCTCGGTGATGACGGCGTCGGCAAGAGCAAACTCGTAGAAATTGGAACCGGGCTCGCCGCTGAGATTCGTGAACGGCAGGATCGCGACGCTTTTCTTTTCGGTGCCGGTCGAAGTGACCGTCATGTCCGGAGCCATCGAAGGCGCATTTGAAACCGATGGCGTTAATGCCGACGACGTCGATTCCGGTGTCGATTTTCCGGTGAACCAATTTATCGCACGTGTGAAGACGCTGCCGTCGAGATGACTTGGCCTGTACGTATCGCCAGACATAAGCTGCGCACCGGCAATTTCCTGGAGCACGTTACGAAGATCGTCGCGCATTTGCGAGATTTTTTGATACCTGTTCTTCGGTTCTTTTTGAAGTGCTTTGTCGACGATCGCCTGTAAGCCGGCGGGCAGCGGATCGCGTCGCATGTCGGCGATCGGCTTTGGCGTTCCGTAAAGCACCTGATGGCGAACGTCGATGACCGTCTTTCCCTGAAACGCCCAGATGCCGGTCACCATCTCGTATATAAGAACGCCGGTTGAAAAAATGTCCGAACGCTCGTCGGCACGTTCGCCCTTTGCCTGTTCGGGGGCGGCGTAGGTGGCGGTGCCGTAGGGAATTCCAAGTTCGGTTATCTCGGTTCGATCGTGTCCGCGATGTTCGTCTGCCTTTTCGTCCTCAAGGAGCTTGGCGAGCCCGAAGTCCAGGATCTTCGCCTGGCCGGTCGAGGTGACCATGATGTTCCCGGCCTTGATGTCGCGGTGGATGATATTTTTCGAATGAGCGTACGCGAGAGCATCCGTCACCTGGATCGCGATCGAAAGAGCGCTCCGCAACTCCAGCGGCCGCCCGCTGACGAGCTGTCGAACGTTCTTACCTTCGACATACTGCATCGCGATATAGAAGACTCCGTTCTCTTCGCTGAAGTCGTAGATCGTGCAGATGTTGGGATGATCGAGCTGTGAGCAGAGCTGGGCTTCGCGTTCAAAGCGTCTGAAGTTCGCTGCCCTTTGGGTTAATTCAGGAGGAAGGATCTTGATGACAACTGTTCGGTTAAGTTTCGTATCGAGAGCTTTATAAACCGTTCCTTGCCCGCCCGAGCCGATCTTTACCTGAATTTTATATTGGTTAATTTGCGAACCAACCATAACGATTTTGGATTTCGGATTTTGGATTTTGGATTGCCAAAATCCGTGCCAGTGAAACCCTCAATTCGAAGCGCTCCTACAGTCTAAGCTCGCCAATCTAAAATCCAAAATCCAAAATCCAAAATCAAAAAAGGGGGCCGCCAAACTGGCGGCTAATCAATGTGGATCGTTCAGCCGCGTGGCGGATCGCCCCATCCTGACTGCAGAAACTTCCCGTCCTTGACGATCGCCGGTACGGTCACATCGCCGCCCGTGTATTCGAGCATCTCGCGCTGGCGCTCTTTATCGTTCTGCGCGTCGTATTCGGTAAACGAAATGTTGTTTTCGTTGTAATAGTCGCGAGCCCTTTGGCAATAAGGACAGTCGGGTTTTACATACATTACTATCGACATTGTTAT
The DNA here is from genome assembly GCA_041745575.1 of Pyrinomonadaceae bacterium. Classification (GTDB taxonomy): domain Bacteria; phylum Acidobacteriota; class Blastocatellia; order Pyrinomonadales; family Pyrinomonadaceae; genus OLB17. The sequence continues at coordinate 56,907 of JBGTIQ010000045.1, read as the reverse complement.
TCCTCCCGGGTTAGTAGTGTAACGAACGGAAGTCCCAAGTCCCAAGTCCCAAGTCCCAAGACCCAAGTTTCAAGTTTCAAGTTTCAAGTTTCAAGTTCCAAGTTCCAAGTCCCAGGTTCCAAGTCCCAGGTTCCAAGTCCCAAGGACAAAGGACAAAGGACAAAGGACAAAGGACAAAGGACAAAGGACAAGGGACTAGGGACAAGGGACTAGGGACAAGGGACTTGGGACTGCTCAGGATAACCGCTATCATAGTCGTCATTAATGGATCAACACGAAATATTCGAACCGTACACCCGGCTGGTTAAGATCACGATCTGCGGCGTCGATCGCGAAGTTCCCGAGAATAATTCGATCCTTCGCGGTCTGCAATTCCTCGACATGGAAGCAATCTCGTATGGCGATTTTTGCTGGAACGGGGAATGTATCAATTGCCAGGTTTGGATACGAAACGGCGGCAAAGAAAAGGCGGTCATCGCATGTCGTACTAACGTCGAAGAGGGAATGGAGATCGTGCGACTGAGCGACGGGATGGAGATCTCATGACTCAATTGAACGAGAATGTGGCGGTCATCACCGGTGCGGCTTCGGGGATCGGCCGTGCACTTGCCGTTCGCATGGCTCAAGAGGGAATTGCAGGTGTTGCGATCGCCGATCTGAACGAGGCCGGCCTGAACGAAACTTGCGAGATGGTCGCAGCTGCCGGTGTCCCGGTTTCGATGCACATACTCGACGTGTCGAATCGCGAGGCCGTCGAACACTTCGCCGATGATGTTCTTGCGAAACACGGTCGGGTTACGCACTTGGTCAACAACGCCGGGGTCGGTTTGATCGGAACCTTTGACCAGTTGACGATCGAAGACTTTGAATGGCTGATGGGGATAAATTTCTGGGGCGTGGTGTACTGCACAAAGGCATTTTTGCCGACGCTGCTCGAACAAAAAAGCGCGCACATAGTGAATGTATCTAGCGTCTTCGGCCTGATCGCTCCGGCCGAGCAGACAGCTTATACCTCTTCGAAATTCGCGGTTCGCGGATTTACGGAAAGCCTAGGACATGAACTCTGCGACACGAACGTCGCGGTGTCGTGCGTTCATCCGGGCGGGATCAAAACCAACATCGTGAGAAACTCGCGGATCGGAACGGACACGCCGGAGGAATGGAAACAGCAGGGCGTTAAATTTTTCGATAAGGTTGCGAAGACTTCGTCCGAAGAGGCCGCCGAGGTGATTCTGCGTGGAATAGAAAAAAGAGATCCGCGGATCCTGATCGGAAAGGACGCCCGTAGGATCAGCGTATTATCTCGCTTGTTCCCGAAGCGTTATCTAAGAATTATCGAACGTCTAAACGGTCATAAGATGAGCCTCAGGAAAAAGTGATAGTTGATAATTGATAGTGGATAGTTGAGGGTGAAGAAGAACCTCGAACCATCAAACACCAACTGTCCACTGTCAATTATCAACTATCAATTCTTTCTGACCACCACCCTCGCGTTTCCCGCATTTCCCTGAGAATCGAAAACACGGAGCGTCACGGCATATTCGCCGGGTGACGTGAGCGGAACGTCGATCGTGTAGCGTTCGTCCGGTCCGTCGGAGATTCCGTCATCCGCATACACCGTCACCCATTCACCGCCGTTGATGCTGTATTCGGCGCTCGTCAGATAACTCGACTTGTCCGACGCAAGAAAAACGACGCGGGCACCGGTCGAGGTGATCTGCGGCGTCCCCGAAGGTGTGACAACCGGCTGCGTATTGTCGATGTCGAACGGTTCGCTGATCCGCTCGCCGGTCAGCGATTGACTGGGGGGATTGTCGGGCAAGTCCTTGGCGATAATTCGCAGAGTGTATCGTCCGTCGGCTAAAGTCTGGCCGTCCAGCGAGAGAAAGTTTTCAGTCATGTTCCCGCGGAGAAGTGTATAACCACCCATCGTTGCAGCGGTTCGGCCGGTGTCGCCGACCTCTCTGTAATAGACGTCGTAGACGAGCTTGTCACCATTGCGGTCTTCGGCCGTCCATTGAAACGAGCGGGCACCGCGAAGATACACACGACGCGGTGGGACCGCGACGTTCGGCACGCCGAATGTCGCCGGATCGAGTCCCGAGAGTTCGATATTCGGATCGATCTGCATCGGCGGATTCGCAATCAGCCCGACGTTCGTCGGCAGGATCGATATCGATAAGATCTCCGGCGCAATATTGCGGGGGAGGAACGCGACACTGACCTCATTCAAAACGGTATTCGCACCTGATCTCAGAACCGCGCGCCATTGCAGATATCGTGCTTTCGGGCTCGCGATCTGTCCGCTCCGAGCGGTGGTGGTCACCGCAGTCCACGAGCCCCACGTCTCATCCGCCTTTTCCGTGTTTCCGCTCCGCGTTTGTATCTGCACATTGCCGTTCGACTGCCACCAGATGCGTCCCCAGGTCGCTGCGGCCTTCGCATCGAAGACGGCCGACTCATAACTGCCTTCGGCAACGGTGTCCGCGCCGATCTTGAATAGACGGCCTTGATTGCTCGAGGTCGCGTAAAGATCTGCGCCGCGGCTTCGGATCGTCGAGATCTGATTCGTGTCCGACTGCAGCACCAAAGTTTCGCGCCCTGCATTCGTGATGTTATAAACCCGGCCCTTGTCCGATGTTCCGAGCAGTACGCCGGCGCCGGTCTGGTGCGCGTAGATTGAGAATCCGGTAACGGTTGTCGAGGCCCATATAATATCGCTGCCGCCGTCGGGCAAGATCCGGTACACAGCGGATTTCGCACCCGCTAGATCGTAGCGGCTTTTTTCGGGCGCTGGCGGCGCCGCTGGATTCGGTTTTTCGGCCGAAACTGTTTTTACTTCGGGTGTCGATGCCGGCGATGGAACGGATGCCGGTGTCACCACCGATGCCGACTCGCCTAATGCGAGCACGTAGACAGATCCGTCAGGGCCGATCGTAATTTCATGGATCTCGCGGAGCGGCGAATCGAGTAGGCCGAAAGGTTTTCCGTCCGCACCGAATCGCATGACCAGACCGTTCGAGTCGGTCCCGGCATAAAGATTTCCTTGCTTATCGACTGCCAGAGAAATAATGTGTGTTTCGCTCGTGTCGAAAAGCAGCGAAGCTTCAGCCGTCGCATTTGCGGTGCGAACTCTGTATACCTTTCCGCCTTCACCGGTGCCGACGGCCAGGCTACCGTCATTCATCAGCGCCATCGACCATATGTATTTCTCTTTTGGCTCGAAATAAACATCCGCTTTGCCGGCGGAATCTATCCGGTAGACCTTTCCGTCGGGTGAGGTCGCGGCAAACAACTCACCGCTTTTTCCTATCGCTAAGGCCGTGACGTTCAGCTCGTTAAGATCCGCGAACATCGCGCCTGATCCAGCCGCCGTAATTTTGTAGATGCGGCCGTCGCTGCCCGTTCCGAGAAAGACGTTGCCGCTTGCGTCGATCACACTGGACCATATGTACGGCTGCTCGGTCTTGTAAATTTCGGTCAGCTTCGGCGCGAGCGTTATCGAGCCGCTCGAGTCGATCGAGACGCCGCGCGCATCGCCCTTTAGCACGTCAGCACGAGAGCCGACCGTCCATACGGAGGGTTCAGCGGCGGACGTAATGGTTGACAGGGAAATAACGATCGCGAGAAAGAGAAGGATGCTTTTCATTTTTTGATTGCGGTATTGACCCGACAAAATATAAACACAATTCGGACGGAGGTGCGAGTCTCCTCTGAGGCTCCGTAGGAGCAAAATGTTGGTAGCCGCGTACGACAACCAACAGCGGAACTCCGTAGGAGTGGAACATTTTAAGAATATTTCAACCTAGTTAAAGACCGTAGGGCGCCTGTGAGCTATCCTCGGCTCCATGGCGAATACCTACTCCCAGATTCATATTCAGGCTGTTTTTGCGGTCGCGGGAAGGGCCAACCTAATTCACAGTGAATGGAAAGAAGAATTGTTTAAGTACATCTCCGGCATTTTTCGGAACCAAAAACAGAAACTCCTTGCGATAGGCGGAATAGAGGATCACATTCATCTGCTCTTCGGCCTCAGGCCAAGTATGGCGCTTTCCGATCTCATTCGTGATGTGAAGGCAAACTCCAGCGCGTTCGTAAATGAAAATCATTTTGTTCGCGGCCGATTCAATTGGCAAGAAGGATATGGTGCATTTTCTTATTCGAAATCCCAGATCGACATCGTTGCAAAATATGTATTGAACCAAGAGAAACATCACAGTCGACAAACTTTTAAGGAAGAGTACGTGACTCTGCTCGATCGATTTGAGGTCGAGTACGACGAGAGGTACCTTTTCGAGTGGATCGAGTAAAGTGTCGCTCCTATCGAAGCTTCAGAATGTTGTCTTTGATCTGCTGCCAATATGCCGCTCGCTCCTAGCGCGGCCTAGGTACGCGGTTGCTCGACTGTTACCAATATTTCGCTCCTAGCGGAGCTTAGGTACGGGTTGCTCGACTGCTACCACATTTAGCTCCTAGCGGAGCTTAGGTATGGGTTTGCTCGACGTGCTACCAACATTTCGCTCCTAGCGGAGCCTGGGTACGGGTTTGCTCGACGTGCTACCAACATTTCGCTCCTAGCGGAGCTAAGGTACGGGCTTGCTGGACCTGCTACCAACATTTCGCTCCTAGCGGAGCTTTAAAACGTCGCCTTATGATAGGCACCAACATTTCTCGCCTATGGAGCTATCGACCCTGGAGTCTCTAGCAACAATTTGCTCCTACCGAGCCTTCGACACGACACTGCTCTCCTACCGATCACCTTTCGATCTTCGCGGCCAGCTCCTTCTCGCTCGAGGACGTCGGGTGGATGACCGGATCTGAAGCATCGCCCTTCAAAAACAAGACCGCGTTCCTTAGTTCGTCTGAATCACCCGTGATCAGCCGGGCGCTCCGCTCGCGTGTGAGGTACGCCCAGAACCACGAAGCCATGACCGAGAACCGATTGCGAAAGCCGATCAAAAAGAAGACGTGCAGGCCGAGCCACATCAGCCAGGCTATGAGTCCTTTGAATTTCAATCCGGCAAACTCGGCGATCGCTTTGCTTCTGCCGATCGTCGCCATCGTGCCCTTGTCGACATAGGTAAATATCTTTCGATCGACGCCTTTAAGATCGGCGAGGATGTTCTTCGCCGTTGCTGTTCCCATCTGCATCGCGGCCGGACTGACGCCGGGAACCGGCTCACCGCTCTCCTGCTTGATCGATGCCATGTCGCCGATCACGAAAACATTCGGTTTGCCGGGGAGCGCGAGATCGGGTTCGACAAACACGCGGCCGGCGTTGTCCGTTTCCACGCCGAGCATTTTCCCGATTGGCGATGCCGCAACACCTGTCGCCCACAGTACGACATCGCAATGAATCCATTCCTCGTCGACCTTTACTTTTCCAGGAGCGATGTCGGTGACGAAGCTATTGAGCCTCACCTCGACGCCGAGAGACTCGAGCTGGGATTTTGCGCTTTCCGAAAGCTCGCTTGCAAATGTACCGAGCACACGGTCGGAGCCCTCGAAAAGAATGACGCGGGACTTTCGCGTGTCGATCGCCATAAAATCTTTGGCGAGAGCCGTGCGCGCGATATCGGCGATCGCTCCTGCCAACTCGACACCCGTCGGTCCTCCGCCGACGACAACGAAATTCAATTCCTCGTGCGTTCCTTTCAGATAGGCGTCGCGTTCGGCGTGCTCGAACGCAAGGAGCACGCGGCGCCTGATCTCCAGAGCGTCTTCGAGTGTTTTCAGTCCCGGAGCAGAAACTTCCCAGTCGTCATGGCCGAAATACGCATGACGCGCACCGGCGGCGACGATCAAATAATCGAACGCGACATCCGAGCCGTCGTCGAGGCGAACAGTATTGTTCGCGGCGTCGAATCCGACGACCTCGCCGAGGATCACCTCGATATTCCTTGCGTAATGGAGAATTCTTCTGATTGGCTGGGCAATCTCGCCCGGACTCAAGACAGCGGTCGCGACCTGATAGAGCAGCGGCTGAAAGACGTGATGATTTTTTCGGTCGATGAGCATCACATCCACCGGTTTATTCGCCAGTGCTTTCGCGGCCGAAAGCCCGCCAAAACCGCCCCCGACGATAATAACTTTTGGTTTGCGCTCCATACGTTAGCCTCCGCTGTTTAACGCGAAACATAGCTGTAAATTCAGTCACAGTTTACAACTATTCCATTTACGCGATTGGACCGCAGGCGTCCTTGCCTGCATGAGCGCGGAGCGCGAACAAGAGTCGACGTCGTCGGAGCTTTACGCCGCGAGCGGCGTTGCAGGCAGGATGCCTGCGGTCCAGTCATGATTGCTCCCGTCACGCTCCGATATAACGCGCATACAAAGATCTTGCGACTGCGATATCATCCGTCCCTTTGACGATCGCCCGACCATCGCGAAAGACAGTTATCTCGTTGTCACCACTTGTGAACCTGACGAGATATTCGTTCTGCTTTACGTCGGTAAGGTGCGCGACCTTCGCGCTAAATGCCGTCAGATCGATCGTAGATCCATTAGGCGGCGAGACCTGCACCGCGTCGCGCCCGCAAAGGACCGCCGCGAACTCTTGCGATTCCGCGTCGAGAAAATTGTATATGTGACGGCCGCATGTGCGACAGTCCGGATTCGGTTCCGATAGCTTTATCTTTCGCCAATCGTTCTGCCATACGTCGATCTGCACCAGCGATCCGTGTAACGAACCGCGATCACTGACCAGCAGTTTTATTGCTTCGGAAACCTGTATCGCCGAAATGCTCGCAATGATCGGCATGATGACGCCCGCAGTGTCGCATGTCGGCGAGCTTCCAGCATCCGGCATCTCTTCGAAGATGCATCGCAAACACGGAGTCTCACCCGGAATGATCGTCATCGTCGTTCCGTAACTCGAAACGGCTGCGCCGTAGATCCACGTCTTGCATAGCTTCACGCACGCGTCGTTGAGGACGTAACGAACCTGGAAATTGTCCGTTCCGTCGAGGACGAGATCCGCGTCCGTGATGAGTTGCTCGACGTTTGATTGATTTACGTCCGCGACGACGGCTTCGACTTCGATCCCGGAATTGATCTCCTCGATTCGAGTCCTGGCGGCGATCGCTTTCGGAAGTCGTTCGACGGCGTCGCTTTCTTTGAACAAGGTCTGTCGCTGTAAGTTTGTGAATTCTACGAAGTCGCGGTCGATGATCTTCAGATAGCCGACGCCCGCTCGCGAAAGCATCTCGGCGTGCGACGCACCGAGCGCACCACAGCCGACGATCACGACGCGTGAGCTCAGGAGTTTCTCCTGTCCCGCCTTACCGATCGCGGGAAACAAGATCTGTCGGCTGTAACGTTCGTCCATCATAGATCGAATAACGCGGCGATAACCCCGCCAAAACCAGAACTGGTGTCGACTTCGCTAGGTCGGCCACCGCCCGATTGGCGTTCCCGCATCCCAAGTTTCCGCTGCTCATCGCGTAAACGTCGCCGCTCTTCTTCCAGCCCGAGCTTCTCTTTCTCACGCGATCGGGTTATGCCTCCCTTCTCAATAAACTCGATTATCTTTGGCAGTTCGTCGGCGTCAAACCACACACCGTGCTGCTTGCACAGATCGATGATCACGCCTGAGATGCGAGCAAAATTGCTGCGGTTCATAAGCTGCTCGCAGACGGGACACGGAACATAGCGGATCGGAGTTGCGGCGTCGGTGTCGCGAGGTTTCGCCCCGGCGTAATTCAAAACGGCGGACTGCTGTTCTTTATCGGAGCAGAGCTTCTCGAACGTCTCAACGCCTGTCCAGAAACCACCGCATTTCAGACACTCACGGATTGTCGTCGCATCGATCTTCAGCGTTTGGAGTTCGACCTTGCATCGCGGACAAACACCGGGCCTTTCGTCCGAGATCGTTTCGGCACTTACCGACTGTTCGCCGCAATGCCCGCAGAATTTGCTTCCGAGAAACATCACGGCGAGACACGAAGGACACGCTACGGTTTTTAGACGCGACTTGCAGAATTCACAGCGTGTGCTGTCGCTCGCGACGGCGGCTCCACAGTTCGGACAATTCAATGCTTCAGCCTGCATGCGTTTGGTTCAGACGCGCGTTTACCGCGGCCCTCATCTCATCGACCGGAGGATCTTCACCGGTCCAAATCGAGAATTGCTGCGCTCCTTGCGCGATGAGCATCTCGATCCCGCCCAGAGTTTTCGATCCGGCCATCTTCGCCTCTCGAATCAGCCGCGTTTCTTCCGGGTTATAGACAAGATCATATACGAGCTTTACGCCGCGGAGTTCGTCCGACGTCGCGATGGACTCGCCCTCGCGCTCTCCTCTCGTACCGAGCGGTGTGGTGTTGACGAATATGTCGGTGTTCAGTGGTCGGTGGTCAGTGGTCAGTGTCTCGACGGCGATGTCGAATTCACGGCCGAAAGCTGCCGCCTTTTGGAAATCTCGCGCGAAGACAGTGACGCTCGCACCTTCTTGCTGCAGGGCATACACGCAGGCCCGGGCCGCACCACCGGCACCCGCGACGGTTACGCGCGCATCCTTAAGGCTGCCGTATATTTTTCTCAACGGCTCAATGAACCCGTTCGCATCCGTATTGAAACCGGAGAGTTTTCCGTCTTCGATCTTCACTGTATTTACGGCGCCGATCTTTTGCGCCGTCTCATCGACAAAATCGAGATGTTTGATTATCGTCTGCTTGTGCGGGTTGGTTACAGCAAAACCTCTGAAGTTTAACTCGACCTCGCGCGTCTCCCGTCTGACCATCCGCCTCATGAATCCATCGAGATCTTTAACCTGGAGCGGAACGAAAACGGAATTTCTTCCCGTATGTCTAAACGCTGCGTTATGCATGTACGGAGAGAGGGAATAGTTCGTTTCGCCCGCGATGACGCCGTACACGCTCGTTTCTTTATTCAGTTCTTTCGCGCGGAAAACGTTTATCAAGTCGGCCGCCGGGATTTGCCCCGGAGCGGTCCCATCGTCTCTATCGAGCGATGCGTATGTCATCGGCGCACCGTGAGCCAGTCCGAGAATTCGCGTCCATTTACCTGCTTCGCCCATCGCGATCGGGATCACCGCGTTGGTTGTTTTACCGAACAGGTTCCAAACCTGTATCGCATCGACTGCATCGTCGACAGCGATGGCGATCTTGATAGTTTGTCCCGCAAGTGCGGTCATAGCGTCGAGCTGTTGCTGCAGATCTTTCCCGGGCTCTTCGAAGTGGTGCATCGAAACTATCGTCCGCTCACTCCCGAGTTTTAACCGGAAGTCCATATCGAATTCGTGATCGACAAGATAGTTGTCGGCTTTCAAATTCGAATCAATAAACTCCCAAAACTTGGTACCCTCTCCGATGCTCAGCGGCCGCGTTCCACCTTGCTCCGCGGGGCGAAAGGTAATTAGAAGCTGCTTGCCGACCGACCCGAGTCGTTCGACCAAAGAAGGTATTTGCTCGGGGTGAAGGCAATCGAACCTTATCTCGATCACATCGGCGAGCTCTCTTGCGCGCTCGATTCGACCGAGAATTTCACTCGTCGTTTCGCCGCAGATCGAGACGCAGATCTTGCCTTGATTCATAGGCCTCAGGCCTCGCTGGTGGACGAAGGTAGATTCATTACGAAGCTGAGCGACGCGATGAGACATGCGATAACGCCGGCGGCCGCGGCGAACACGACCCCCGTATGCCCGCTTTGCTTCACGGCGATCGCGGTCAGTGCCCACGCGACGGCAAGCGGATAGACATAGTTTGTAAGTTTCACTCGCACGAGAACCGCGAGGGCGGCCGCCACGAGGATCAAGGAGACGGCGAGGATGAGTTCGGCCGTTGATGAAGTCGCAACGTTTAAGGATTTCAGCACTATCGCCAGATTCACGAGCATGGCCGCAGTAACCCATCCGAAATAGAGTCCAAAGGGAGCTTTTGCGGCCCACCTTTCGGCGTGCGAATCCGGATCGCGGAGATAATACGAGATGACGCCGAGGGTCCCGCAGAGTGCCGTGATCACGACAAGACAAATGACGATCTGTTCTCGATGCCAGAAATACAGCCACGCGCAATTGAGCGCGCAACTGAAAATGTATAATGAGCGGACGCGGCGAAACCGCGAGAGGTTTCCGGGCAGCAGTTGATAGATACTAAAGGCGATCAACCCCAGATAGATCAACCCCCAGATCGAGAAGGCGTAGCCGGCGGGCGTAAGCAGTGTCGGGTACTTTGCCGAAATGGCACCCGTGTCCGAGCCTAATCGGCCGGTCGCCGCCAGCCAATTGAATATAATGACGCCGGTTGTTGCCGCCGGAACGAGAATCGACCTGATGCGGTCGTTCCCTGTGACTCCATTTTTCATTAGTCAATCTTAACGCAGCCGCCGATTTGGAGCGATTTCCGTTGAGAAATTCACGATTTCGTATGACAATACCGGAAAACGTAAAGTTTTGTAAATCATTGAAACCAGTCCGAATGAATGATTCCAACTATAAAAGCTCGGTAAGCGTCATAGCTCGTTGTCTGGCACCGTGATTGCGTAATGATAAGCGACGCACTTTCCTTCTTCCCCTCACTGCGTTAATAGAGGAAAGGAAATTTGAACTAATGAAAAGCTTGAAACAGATCATTTTAATGTTCGCCGTGATGATTAGCCTTGGGCTAAGCGTCTCGGCGCAGAAAGACGATCAAAAGCGACCTCCCAAGGAAAAGCCTCCGGTAATTGATCCGAAGGAAAAACCGCCGAGGGAGAATCCGCCGAAGGATCAGGACAAACCGAAGAAACCGGGAATGAGTTTATATCTCGTTGCGGTCAATCGGGACGGAAACATTGGATAAACAAAAGGGCGACCGCGTTGGTCGCCTTTTTCGCGCTCGCGTTAGCTCTAGGACGCCTGGAAGCGGGCGACCACAAATCCGCAAACAAGAATCTCTGCTGCCGCAATTTCCCCCCTCCTTTCCGCGGCCATTCTATATGTTGAAGATCCAGCGCCGGACCGCGGCTTTCTGGTAAAGCTCGCCAAAACGTTACGTGAAATGAAATCCGAGCGAATGGTACACTTCTCCCGCAAAATACTGAAGGGTCTAGAGTAGTTAAGCACATTTTCGCAGGTGCTAAGCTACTGAAGTGCAACAAGTAAACCGGTATTATCGCCGTTCCCGAATCGCAGAGAAGAAATTTCGACAAATAATTCGTTATTTTGCGATGGATCTGACGGCTGCAAAGACGAGCGAGTTGACCGGCGTGACGCGTAAAAGCGTGAATCTGATCTATCAAAAAATTCGTGTCCGACTGCTTCAAGAATGTGAGCAACATGCTCCTTTTCAAACGGGAGAGATCGAGGTCGACGAGTCGTACTTTGGTAAGCGCAGGATTCGGGGCAAGCGCGGCCGTGGAGCTGGCGGCAAGACGATCGTCTTCGGCATTTTGAAAAGAAACGGATGGGTCTATACGGAGATAGTCCCTGACTGCAAAAAGCGTACGTTGCAAGCAATTATAAGGGGCAAAGTCGGTCTTGACACGGTCATTCACTCGGACCTTTGGTCCGGCTATCAGGGCTTGGTCGATGTCGGATTCAAGAAGCATTTTCGGGTTAACCATCAAGCCAATGAGTTCGCGAATAAGAGTGGACACATTAACGGGATCGAGAGTTTCTGGTCGTTTGCGAAACGCAGAATGCTGAAGTTCAACGGACTGCGTCAGGAGAAATTTCTTTTGCATTTGAAAGAGTGCGAGTATAGGTTCAATCACCGCCGTGACAACCTGTACCAAACACTCTTGTCATTGCTGAGATTTCATCCGTTATGATTCTTAAGTACTCTAGACCCTTATTAATTGCTGTTTGGTATGGCAGCGGTCTTTAGCAACGCCAGCGTCTTCTCGGCGTCATCGCGATACTGGCTCTCTGGATTTCTTTCTATGAGCAGTGACAAATAGGCGACCGCGTCCTCGCGCAGTTTCTGCGGATCGAACTTCTCTTTTTCCTTTTCTGATTTCAGGTTGACCTTTTGCTTGCCTTTATTCTCGGAGAGATAGTAGCTGCTCATTCCGGCGAGATAGAGAAACTCGTCCATTCTTGAGAATCCGGGATAGGCGGCGAATGTTTCTTCAAAACGCATCAGGACGCCCTTGTAGGCTTTTTTGAGTAAGAAGGCCTGCTTTGCGACGTCGAGATTATGTTTAGCGTCCTGTTCGAGGATCGGATCGCGGTCGATCGCGCGATCGATGTTGCGTTGGGCAGAGACGGTGGAATTAAACAGCAATCCGCTGAGGACGACAAAAACGATGGAGACAAGAATGCGTTTCATAACAACCTAAAGATGATACTAACCCGGAATAGGTTTTCCGGTGTCTAACGGTTACGCGGTCAGCTTACGTCCTTATAAACCTAAACACGGGGAGTCTTTAACTACCGATACTTCCCAATTATCGCCTCGAGTTTCTTAAACGTTCCCTCCGGCCAAAGATCCGGCGCTGTAAAGATCGCGTTTTTAGTCGCTTCCGCATATTGGTTCGGCGTTTTCTTCGCGGCGACGCGCTTCACAGCGTCCTTCAAAATAAGCTGAGCGTTGCGGACGTTCTTGTTCAGGTATTCGATGACGATGTCGACGGTTACGTCGTCGTGCCCTTCGTACCAGCAATCGTAGTCGGTTACGAGCGCGAGCGTCGCGTAGGCGATCTCGGCCTCGCGGGCGAGCTTCGCCTCCTGAAGATTCGTCATACCAATGATGTCCATGCCCCACTGTCGATACACATTGGACTCGGCTTTTGTCGAGAACGCCGGGCCTTCCATGCAAAGATACGTCCCGCCGCGATGCGTCGTCACATCGACCGTTTTGCAGGACTCTTCGAGAATGTCTCCGAGCTCGCTGCATACCGGATGAGCGAACGCGACGTGCCCGACGATGCCTTCGCCGAAGAACGTCGATTCCTTGACACGTCCGCGCGTACGATCGAAAAACTGGTCGGGAATAACCATGTCAGTCGGCGCGTATTTTTCCTGCAAGCTCCCGACTGCAGAGATCGACAAAATATATTCGACGCCGAGCAATTTCATCGCGTAGATGTTTGCACGGAACGGGAGCTCGGTAGGCAACAGTTTGTGTCCGCGGCCGTGACGCGGGAGAAATGCGACAGCCACGCCTTCAAGCTCGCCGATGATGAATGCGTCGGACGGTGGGCCGAATGGCGTCTCAACCACCTGCTCTCTTACATTTTGCAGCTCGGGCATTTGATAAAGTCCCGAGCCTCCGATTATTCCAATACTGACCTGTTCCATAGGGTATTAGCTGCCGTTCTTACAATTTGCGCCGTCCACGAGAGCCTTGAGTTCACCGTTGTCCCTTTTCTGAATGTAGGTATCCATGAGCGCGTGCTTGCTCTTTGGTTTCTCACGCAGCATTGCCTCGTAGGTTCGGAGTACGCTCTCGAGAGCCGCAAGCTGAGCCGCGTTCTCGTCATCCTTGCGCGAAGGATTCTCGAGTTTAAAAGCAGCCATTGCGATAGTGTACTGACCGATCAGCTCGGTTGAATTCTTGTTCTTCTCATCCAGGAACGGCTTTGTTATGTCACCGCCGCAGATGAGCACCGAAACGTCACTGGTTTCGATGACGTACCGAACAGCCATTCCACGCATCGTTTTCGCATTCTTGTCAAAGGGTTTTGCTTCAAGAAACTTTGCCGCTTGAATAAGTTGAGTTGAGCCAAAGTCCTGAGCCGAAGCGTTCACAAAACCAGCGCCGAAACAAATCAATAGAGCCGCAATACACACAGCCTTTTTCATATTCCTCCTAAACGAGTAACTACCACCTAAGCGTTAAAAATCTGTCAGCCGCGCTCTGCTACTGCCTCCTTCAGATCACTAGCCTCCCAATAACTATGAGCCCAATGGCAAGGGATTTATTTTATTGTCCGCTTCGGACAAGCCGTAAAGCGCGGACTCCAAATCATGATAAAAGAGGCACAGCCACTTCTCCTCGACAGCCTGCGGCAAGATCGCTTTCTTGAATTCCAGCGTATCAGTCGGATAAAGATCGTAGCCCATTATCCATGGCAGAGAGAGATGATGACGCGTCGGTATCAGATCGGCAAAGCCGTACACAGTTTGGCCCTCACGATCCAACCGCCACGTCTGCATTGTCTTCGAATGACCTTTGATCGTTTCCATTCGCAGGCCTTCGACGACTTCGTAATCGTCTGGTTTTAACTCGAGCTGTCCCGTTTCCTGCATCGGCCGCCAATTCTCAGGAAGATAACTTGCGCGATCGCGCTCGTGCGGATTCTCCGCAGCCTCGAGTTCGCTTTTTGATACGAAGTAACGGGCCTTAGGGAATTGCGGAATGCGGACTTCGGATTGCGGAATCTTTGAAGTCGACAATGTCTCTTCCATTCCGCGTTCCGCATTCCGCACTCCGCAATCTACAATTGTATTTCCCCCGGCGTGATCGAAATGAAGATGTGTGTTGACGACGATCGTGATGTCTTCGGTGCGACTGCCGGTTTTCTCGAACAGTGTTTCGGCAAACGGCTTCTCACGAAAGATCCCGTACATCCGGGTTTCCTTTTCGCTCCACTTTTCTCCGATGCCGGTTTCGATCAGGATCTTTTCCTTTCCCGTGTCGATGAACACGCAATTCATGTTCATGCGAATTCGATTGAGTTCGTCGGGCGGGCAGACACGTTCCCAAAGAACACGCGGGACGACTCCAAACATCGCCCCGCCGTCCAATCTAAATTCCGTGTCCGGAATTATTTCTAATCGGTAATCACCAATCTTCACGGATCACTTCTTCTTTGTGCCAGACTTTTTCGCGTCAGCCTTGTCAGGAGCTTTTCCGGCCGGCACCTCGGGAGCGGTCCCGTCCGGCGGCATGCCCGTCGACATCTGCTGCTGCTTTTGCATCATTTCCTTGATCTGTTCATCCGACACTTCGGGCACGTTGAAATCCTCAGGTATTTCCACGTGGTTATTTGCAACCATCTCGTCGATAACCTGTTTCTGTTTCTCCTCCTCGAGCTTCGCACGAACGTAAGCCTTGACCGGCATCTCGCGGCCCATCGGATTTTCCGGGTCCTTATAACCGGTCGAGATCAAAATATGACGAACGTCATAGGTCTCGGTCGGCTGTCCTGCCGGGTCCTTGCTTTCACCTTTTTTCTCTAGCTTCACGATGTGATAGCCGTAATCGGTTTCGACAAGTTCAGGTGCGACCTGGCCGGGCTCGAGAGCCAGAGCGGCTTGCTCAAACGCCGGGACCATCCGCCCCTTTGGAGTATCGGCATACAATCCACCCTTCTTCTCTTTCGTTTGGGGATCGGCGTTACCCGGATCTTCCGAAAACTCGTTTGCCAGTGCCGCAAAATCTTCGCCGGCCTTTGCACGGTCGAGGATCTCTTGTGCCTTGGTCCTCTTCGCACCAGTGTCGAGTTCCGGATGCTCCGCGATATATTTCGCGACGTCTTCGTCACTCACCTTTACCTTCTCAGCCATCTTGTCTGAGTAGAGACGGGCAAGATACTGAGCTTGCTGGAGCTTTACCTGAAGAGCAACCTTGTCCTGAAACTCTTTCGGTATCTCGCCGGCAGCCAGTTTGTCTTCGTACTCTTTTCTATAGATCTCGATCTTCGCGTAGATCTCGCGGGCCTGCGTTTTCTCTTCTTCAGAGATCTCACGGTCCTTCATCTGCGGGTTGCTCTCCTTGAGAAGAGCGACCTTTGTTTCAAGGAATTTTTGAAACTCAAGCTCGTTATTTTGCGGTCCGAGACCGATCTTGTTCTTCAACGATGCCCAGAATCCCTGCGGAGCCTGATCGCCCTGGCCCCAGAATGCGTTGATCTGATCTTCAGTGATAAAGCCGAAGGGCGGCATCGGCCCGGCATCCTTATGGGTCTCACGGTCGTAGTTGACGGCGATAACTTCCGACTCAATGTTCTTCAATTCCTGCCGATTATTCGGCTCGTTGGTTAGCCCTTCCTTCTGTGCCTGGCTGGCAAACGCCAGAAGTTGCCTGAGGTTCTCAAGCTGTTGCTTTTTCATTTCCGGGTCTTCGGCAAAACGCTTCAGAACCATCGGATTTACTTTGGCGACATCGGCGAGAAGCATCTCTACTTCTTCCTTGCTGATGCGATTGAACGATCCGGAAGAATGTCCGCCGACCTTATTCTTCCAAACTACGAGACCGGCACCGATGCCCAGAACGGCAAGCAACAAAATCAGGCCCTTTGTTAAATTACTCAATTTTCAGATCCTCACTTATGACTAAAACTCTTCTGTTGAAAATACGTCGGAAAATTCAAACGGCAATAGTATCAAAAATACCCTTCACTTCCTAGATACGAGGCTAATTATTTCGCTGGACCAACTCCAGAAGGACGCCGTTCGCTGAGCTTGGATGAATAAATGCTACAAGGCACCCCTCAGCTCCGATTCGCGGTATTTCATCGATTAAACGCGCTCCCTGAGCCTTTAGTTTCGCTAATGCCGCCTCGATATCCTCAACTTCGATGGCGATGTGGTGGATACCACCTCCGCGCTTTTCGAGGAACTTGGATATCGGCGAATCGTCGCTCGTCGGCTCGAGTAGCTCGATCCTGCTTTCGCCCAGCGGCAACATCGCGATCCGGACTTTCTGGTCTTCGACGGTCTCGGTATGAATATTTTCAAGCCCGAGTGCGTCCACCCAAAAGCTAAGCGCTTCATCGATACCTTTTGTCGCGATGCCGAGATGATCGATCTTCATAATCGGTTATTTCAGTAGCTCTTCGACCGCAGAGTAAAGATCGGTCTCTTTGGCGGCAACCCGTTCAGCCATTTGCTCGAGCTTCGCCTCGGTCCCATTTCGGCCAAGGAGATCGATCAAAAGCCTCTCCCGCAAAAGTTCGACGAGGCGCCAACGGGCGATCGCTTGTTTTCTTGTCAAACTCCCATCACCCTGCTTTTGAAAGGCGCGATACGCTTCGATGGCCGTCGAGAGGTCTTCGATGCCTTTGTTTTCGGTTGCTATGGTTTTTACGATGGGCGGGTCCCAGAAATCAGGGCGATGCGCCAGCGAAAGCAGCGATTCGAGTTCTTTCTGAGTTCTCAGCACACCTTCGCGGTCGGCTTTGTTGATCGCGAAAACATCGCCGATCTCCATAATTCCTGCTTTGATGGCCTGGATGTCGTCGCCCATTCCTGGAACGAGCACGACGACGGAGACATCGGCCGTCTTGACGATCTCAACCTCATCCTGCCCGACACCGACCGTCTCGACGATGACCTTATCGAATCCAGCGGCGTCGAGTATCGCGACCGCATCTGCCGTTGCACGCGAAAGGCCGCCGAGGTTTCCGCGCGTCGCCATCGAACGGATGAAGACGTTCTTATCGAGTCCGAGCGTCGCCATCCTGATACGATCGCCGAGGATCGCACCGCCCGAGAACGGGCTTGTCGGATCGACGCAAACGATGCCCACTCGCTCGCCAAGGTCTTTGTAATGAAGCGCCAGCTTGTCGACGAGTGAGGATTTTCCCGCGCCGGGTGCACCGGTGATGCCGATGATCAGTGCCTTACCCGTATTTGGAAAAACCGCTTTCATCAGCTCCGCCGACATTTCGTCTACGTTTTCGACGGCCGAGATCGCGCGGCCGATGGCCCGTGGCTCACCTGCCAGAATTTTGTCTATTGAAAACGTCATTGGAGCGGAAATTAGAACCGTAATCTTCTCATTTTCAGGTCTAAAACGAAAACAGCGAGCCAAATTGGCTCGTTGTCGGCGGAAAGCTAATACCATGAAGCCACAACAGGGATGAAAGAGATGAAAGGGGATTGAAGACGCAAAATTCTTCATCCCCTTGATCCTTACATCCCTGTTATCCTGGTTCGCTTGGTTACTACATGGCACCTTCATCGGCCGACGGGCCGTAGATCGACGGCACGGCAATGTCGTTCAGACGAAGATAAACGGACAACTGCCCGCGATGGTGGATTATGTGGTTCATGACGAACGAACGCATGACTGCAACCTTGGGCATTGTGAAATAGACCGTCTCGCCGTTTCGCATCGTCCAGGTTTCCATGAACCGCTCGTCGGGTGAATTCTTAAGCGTCGTAATTGCCTCGGCGACATTCTTGTCGAAAAACTCGATCAGTTCCTCGGTCGTCTTAGGCTCAAACGGCTTGTAGTCCATTTTCGAGAAATCAAGCTCCCCATGCTCCATTGTTGACGGCGTCCAGGCGAACATCTCAGCGATGTGGCTCGCCAGACGGCCGAAGGTCATCGACTTTTCATGCGGTTTCCAATCGAACTTTTCGGCGGGCACCCGCTCGAGAACGGTCCGTGTAACCCCTGCCTCGTGTTCCATCTCGGCGATCAACGCAGTCGCGATATTATTTGAACTAACTCCGGTTGAACTCATAACTATCTCCTTCGAATTGATTTTAGAACGGACGGGAATAATAGCGCGTTTGTTTCATGGATGCAACAACAAAACAGCGGTGAACTGTGAGCTATGAGCTATGAGCTATGAACTGTGAACTACGAAAGCCTCGAGAATCGAAACCTCCGTTCGCTTTCCATAGTTCATAGTTCATAGTTCATAGTTCATAGTTCACAGTTCACAGTTCACAGCTCACGGTTCACAGCTCACAGTTCATAGCTCACACTTTTAGTAAATGCTTCGCGATGACAAGCCGCTGGATCTCCGACGTGCCTTCGCCGATCGTGCATAGCTTTGAATCGCGCCAGTATTTTTCCGCCGGATAGTCTTTCGTATATCCGTATCCGCCGTGTATTTGAATCGACTCTTCCGCGACTTTTACCGCCGTCTCTGATGCAAACAACTTAGCCATCGCGGATTGTTGTGTCGTCGTTTTGCCGGCGTCCTTCATTGATGCCGCCTGCATGGTCAGCAGCCGCGCAGCTTCGGTCTGCGTAGCCATGTCGGCGAGCTTGAATTGTATCGCTTGAAACTCGGAGATCGGACGGCCGAATTGCTGGCGTTCCTTGGCGTACTTTACCGCTGCTTCGTAAGCTCCTTGTGCGATGCCGACAGACAATGCGGCGATCGAGATGCGCCCGCCGTCGAGCACCTGCATGCATTGCAGAAAGCCTTCGCCTTCCTTACCGAGCATGTTTTGGTCGGGCACATAACAATCTTCAAAAACAACGGACGCCGTTTCCGACGCCCGCATGCCTAGCTTGTTCTCTTTGTGGTCGGAACGAAATCCTTCCATCGACTTGTCAAAAATGAAAGCCGAGATACCGCGATTGCCTTTCGTCTTATCCGTGACTGCGACCGCAACGAGCGTCTCACACGCGATCGCGTGAGTGATAAAATTCTTCGAGCCGTTGACCTTCCATCCGCCGTTCGAACGAACCGCGTTTGTCCGCGTACCGGCGGAGTCCGATCCGGCCTGCGATTCGGTCAACCCCCACGCCCCGAACGATTCGCCGCGTGCGAGCGGTACGAGATACTTTTGTTTCTGTTCTTCGCTGCCGAACAGAAAGAGATGGTTCGAGCACAGCGAGTTGTGGGCCGCGACGGACAAGGCGACGGATCCGCAGACGCGGCCGAGTTCCTCGATGATGGTCGCGTACTCGACATACCCCATTCCCGCTCCGCCGTATTCTTCCGGAAAAAGAACGCCCAACAGGCCGAGTTCGGCAAGCTTTGGTCGTAATTCAACAGGGAAGTGCTGCGACTCATCCCATTCCATGACGTGCGGCAGAATCTCGCTTTCCGCAAATTCGCGCACACTGTACTTGATCTGAAGCTGTTCTTCGTTTAGCTCAAAGTTCATAATGATTTTGAAATATTATAGTCTGAAACAGTGGTCGGTTGTCAGTGGTCGGTGGTCAGTTTTCAATTTCTCACTACCGCAGGCCACGAACGCGCCGAATCAAGAAACTGAACACTGAACACTGAACACTGAAATATGAACTGGCAAGACAACATCCTCACAACCAACAAACAGATCGCCCAACTCCTGCGCGAGACCAAACGGATCGCCGTGCTCGGAATCAAGCCTGAGTCGCGCTTCTCACAGCCCGCATTTTACGTTTCAAAATATATGCAGGACGCAGGATTCGACATAGTGCCTGTCCCGGTTTATTACCAGGAGGTTAACGAGATCCTCGGACAAAAGGTTTATCGCGATCTCCGAAATGTGCCAGGTGAGATCGATATGGTGAATGTCTTTCGGCGCCCGACAGACATCACAAAGCACATCGACGAGATCATTGAATCAAAGCCAAACTCAGTTTGGGTGCAGCTTGGAATTCGAAATGACGAGGCAGCCGAAGCGTTCGGGCGAGCGGGGATCAAGGTCGTGCAGAATTTGTGTCTGATGGTCGAGCACCGAGCTCTGGGGTAAGCAGGCAGAA
This sequence comes from Pyrinomonadaceae bacterium, assembly GCA_041745575.1. GTDB lineage: Bacteria > Acidobacteriota > Blastocatellia > Pyrinomonadales > Pyrinomonadaceae > OLB17. The sequence continues at coordinate 36,586 of JBGTIQ010000045.1, read as the reverse complement.
ACCCGACCGTTAGGGAGGGTGTCGCTATCTGCATTGACACGATCGTTTTTCGACGAGAACATGCACCCTCCCTACCGGTCGGGTTTCTGCCTTTTGGCCCCAACCAGTAAAGCGATCTCGTCCTCGGTCAGCTTCCTGAATCCTCCTACAGGAAGACCTGCGTCGGTAACGCTTCCGATCGCGCTCCGCTTTAGCTTCACTACGGAATGACCGACGGCATCGAACATTTTGCGTATCTGCTGATTATGCCCTTCGAACAGTGTGACTTCGTACCAGCCATTTTTGTCGGTCGGTTTTAATATCTTGATGTCCGCCGGTGCCGTCTTAAATCCGTCTTCCAGTTTCAAACCCCGCCGCAATTTCCTTATCGCAACCTCGGTCGGCATTCCCTTCGTCTTCACTTGGTAAATTTTCGGGATTGTCTTTGATCGGGTGACGGCGTTCGTGAACTCACCGTCGTTTGTCAGGATGATGAGGCCCTCAGTATTGAAATCCAGTCGCCCGACGGGATGAAGCTTTCCATGACCCTTAACAAGATCGGTGACAAGCGGACGGCTTTGCGGATCGGCAGCGCTCGAGAGATATCCCTTCGGTTTGTTGAGAAGAACATAGAGGTTCTCTCTGTTCCGAAGCTTGGCGTTGATCAATTTTCCATTGACCTTGATGTGGTCAGTTTCGGGATCCGCTTTCCTTCCGAGCTCAGTGATGATCTGTCCGTTTACCGTCACGGCACCCGATGCGATCAACTCTTCAGCCGCACGCCGCGACGCGATACCCGCCTGGGCGATTAGTTTTTGAAGTCTTTCCATAGTGAGCAGTGAGCAGTGAGCAGTGAGCAGCGAGCTCGTCATCTCGCACCTAGGCTACGTCTGAGGCCAAAGGTGACTGCCAGACACTCATCGACCGCAGCCTGAATCAGATCGTGGCGTTCCCGACTAATGTAACCGACACGAAGGGCCAACTCCAATTGGGTATTTATCTCGCTTAAAGAACCGATCGCCGTAGAAAGAAAGTTCCGAAACTGATCCGTCGTCCGATCTGCCGCGCCTTCGGCTATATTTGAAGGCACGGAAACCGCGGCCCGACGAAGTTGCGAAACTAGTCCATAGGTTTCCTCTTTCGGAAACGACTTTGTCACGTCGTAGATCGAAACGACGAGGTCCATCGACTTTTGCCATGCAATCAGCTTCTTGTGGGGTTTCGACATGACTGCTTACGGCTCACTGCTCACTGCTCACTGCGTGAGGTCTTCGAAGTCTTCGATCGACGGCAACTCGGTCAGGTCTTTCAGCCCGAACTGGATCAAAAACTCCTTCGACGTCCCGTAGAGCATCGGGCGGCCGACGGTTTCCTTATGGCCTTTCGTTACAATCAAGCGTTTTTCGAGCAGAGTCTTTATCGCGGACGCCGACTGGACACCACGAATCTCGAGAATCTCCGGTACGGTGACCGGCTGCTTATAAGCGATGACAGCGAGCGTTTCTAGCGAGGCAAGCGAGAGCTTTGCGCTCGGTCGGGTTTTTAAAAACTTGCGGACATCTTCGTGCAGTTCGGTACGCGTTGCGATCTGCCACCCGCCGGCGATCTCCCGGATCTGCAAACCGCTCTCGCGCATTTCGTATTCTTTCTGCAATTCGACAACCGCCGCCTCCACCGAATCCCGCTCTTCTTCGAGAACTTCGGCGAGAAGTTTCACCGTGATCGGTTCGTCGGCGACGAAGATCAGTGCCTCGACTATTGCGACGAGTTCGGCCATGCTGCGCGAGGTTGTTTCGTCTGCAGTGTGAGTTACAGTTTCGGTTGCAGTTTTAGTTTCCGGTTCCATTCGTGACCGCCTTTAGAATTATTTCGCCAAATGTTTTCTTTTGCGTCAGCTTCACGCTGTCCGTGCGGACGATCTCGAGAACGGCGATGAACGCCGTCACGAGCTCGCGTCTGGATTGCATCTCCTCGAAGAACGTCTGGATGTTCAACTCGAGCTCTTCCAAAATGCGTCGCCTGAGAGTCTTGATCATGTCCGAGAGCGAGATCTCCTCGCGTGCGATCTCCATCTTGATCTCGTCACGATGACGCAAAAGGATCTTCTGAAACACCGTTATGATGTCGAAGACCGATGCGTTGATCTCGGCATTTGCGTCGTCCGATTCGATCTTCCCGCGCCCGAACACCGCCTGTTCGATCGTCGTTCGCTCATACAACATCTGCGATGCGGCCTTGTACTGCTCATATTCGAGAAGCCTGTCGACAAGTTCCTTCCGCGGATCTTCGAATTCTTCTTCCTCGAGCTCTGACGGATCGCGCGGCAGCAGCATTTTCGACTTGATCTCGATGAGCGTCGCCGCCATGACCAGAAAGTCGGCCGCGACCGCAATGTCGAGGCCCTTCATCAGCCGGATGTACTTGACGTATTCGTCGGTGATGCGGGCGATGGGAATGTCGAAGATGTTGGCCTGTTCCTGCCGGATGAGAAACAGCAGCAGATCAAGCGGACCGGCGAATTCGCCAAGCTTGAGCTTTAATTCGTCACTCGATCCGCGGACGATCTCAGCCGTCTCTTTCTTAAAGTCGAATGTGAATTGTTCGAGAGGTTCCTGCTCCATTGGTATTGCAGGTATTATACGTGCTTTCGGCAGTTTCTGCGGAGTGTGTGCACGGGTTTTTTGTCCTTTGCGAACTCTGCGAGCTTTGCGTGAGAAAAACGCGAATTTCACGCAAAGCTCGCAGAGTTCGCTAAGGGAATTTAGCCGGCGTCCGTCTCACGGAGATAGATTATGTAATCAATCTTCGGTGGCTCCAAACCTTCCTCGCGCATTTTCAAAACGAGATTGCCGCGGTGGATCGACGAATGAAGCAGGACGTGTGTGAGCAGCTCACGAACGCTGTTTTCGTAAGGCACTCCTTCGCTCGTTTTGTAAATCGCGATCCGTTCGAGACTCGACTCATATGCTTCGTTGAGAAGCACGTTGTAACTGGCGGTTGTGGCGTCTGAGAGTTGTTTGCATTCTTTCAGATCCAGATCCGGCCAGAAATCAAAACCCGTCGAGTCCTTTCCGCCCAGCCGGTCGAAATATTCTTGTTTTGTGATCAGGATGTGGGCCAGGATCTGCCGCGATCGATCGGATGGATAAATTTCCAGAGCAGCCATCGTCCGACGATTTGCCCAGTCGTCATATTCGAATAAATGTCGCAAATGTTCGTCCATAGGACAGCAAACTTCAGTTTGCTGCACTCCGCGACAAACTAAAGTTTGTCGTCCTCGAGTGCGTGAGCCCGAAGCTCTTCCAGCGAGACGATCTCAAGAACGGATTCGTGCGTCGCGTCAAGTATCACTTCGGGTGCCATTCCGGCTTCAAGCGCCTGCTTCCATCGCATTGCAACAAGACACCATTGGTCGCCTTCGGCCAATCCCGGAAAAGCGTACTGAGGCATCGGCGTCGAAAGATCGTTTCCGACCGATTTCGAATAGGCGAGAAACTCGTCCGTCGCCCGAATACAGACCGTGTGGCGTCCCGCATCTTCCGGTCCGGTGCGACAGAAACCGTCACGATAAAACCCGGTCATCGGAGCCGTGCAGCACACTTTCAACTCAGTGCCGAGCACGTTTCTCGGTTTTGGATAATGGCCGTTTCCGTTTGTGATGCTCATAGTTTGTTCTTGTTCGTGTTATTGTATGTTCGACTTTTCGCAGGAACAGAACCATGTCACCCGAAAGAATTTTTAGCCACGGATTTAGGCGGATGACACGGATCAGAAATTCTTTGTTTTTATCCGCGTCATCCGTGTAAATCCGTGGCTAAAAATTCTTTTTCTTGATCAGCCGGCAAGAACACGACTCAGAACCCGTTAGACGATTTCCAAAGCTTTCTCAGCCGGCCGAGCCAAAATAGCGCGATCGCCAACCTCGACTATCGGTCGCTGCAGGAGGGCCGGATACTCGACGATATGCTTAATGATGTCGCCGGGCGGCGTGTCGGCGGTCAACCCGAGTTCTTTAGCTTTCGCATCTCCTTTTCGCAGAATTTCGAAGGGCGACAATCCCATTTTCGTTATCAACTTCCTGAGCGTCTGCTCGGTAAAGGGTTCGTTAAAGTAGTTGATCCTCTCTGCGTCGATGCCGTTTTCACGAAACAGCTTAGCCAGATTTCGGCACGTCGTTCACGTAGGCTTTTCATAAACCGTGATTTTTGTCTTCATAAGTGGGTGCCACAGGCAGAAACACGACCGGTAGGGAGTGTGTAGACCGGTTCGATGTTTAGAGTTCTAAGCTAGCATATCTGACCGAGTTCTCAAGGTCGCATTACCCACTCCCTACCGGTCGTGTTTCTGCCTTTGCGGCCACATTCCGATACCCGACTTAGGCGGATGCCTGCGTAGCGTCGCCCAAATGTGTGGGTATCAAGTTTTGCGCTTCTTCATAAGTGAAGACTCGGGATTTTGTTACGAATCTCACGCCGAGCGGGATCTCAAGCGAGAAGCTGGCGCCACGTCCTTCTGTTATGTCGATAGTGAGTTCGGTATGCTGCCAAAATTCGAACTGGTCCTTTGCCATGTAAAAATCGCACCTGGCGATCTCGCCGAGCCAAACGTCCGACGATCCGACTATGAACTCACCTTTCGGAAAGCACATCGGCGAAGATCCGTCGCAGCACCCGCCGGATTGATGGAACATCAACTCGCCGTTTTTTTCGCGGAGCTGGTCGACGACCGCGACGGCTTCGTCAGTGATTTTTACTCGCGGAATTTTCGCCACGCCTTTCCTCCCGATTCGACCGGAGACCTTATAAGAAAGGGAACTAGCCTTTATTTAGATCCGGCTGATGCTCCTTGGTGATCCGGATCAGAAACCGCAATGCTTGATTAACCGCATCCGAGTCAGGGAATACCTTAGCAACATCAACATCGAGCAGGACAGCATTTTCCTGCAGGAGCCGTCGGCCCTCTCCGATCTTTCGGACCTTTAGAGCGGAGAGATCGTATTCAGGTCCGAGGTCGTCATTCAAATTTTCCGTGTTCATAGATTCTGCGCTCTTGAGGCGTTAGCTCTCGTGCACTGATGATCCTTATTTTATCATCACGCTGCGTGTATGAAACGATCAATAATCGTTCCTGATTCGATTCGCCGATAATAAGGAAACGATGTTCATCGACAGAGTGTCTCGGATCGTAGAAATCAACATAAAAATAATCTTCGAAGATCGTTGCTGCCTCATCAAAAGTGACACCGTGCTTTGACTGATCAAGCTCGGCTTTTTCCGGATCCCCCTCAAAGATCATATCGGGTTTTCGTCTTTTCTTTTCACCAGACGCGACCTTAGGTAACGTCGATCGTGAGCTCGGCAAGCTGACAGAATTCGAACTGGTCCTTCACCATGTAGAAATCGCAACCGGCCACCTCCCCAAGCAGCATCTGACCCGACAATAAACTCAACTTTCGGATCGCACATCGGGGAGATCCGTCGCAGCATCGTCCGATTGATGGAACACTAGCTCGCCCTTCCTGGTGCGGAGTAGGTGACGACAGCGGCGGCTTGGGGGGTGATTACTACTCTTGGAATAGTATTCATCGGCCCTCGGAGGCGTAATCAACTAACACTGGTTCAAATCACGTAGGATCCGGACGAGCTTGCCTTTCTTGAAAACAAACGTTAAATATCCATCACCGTCGGCATACCACAGGGTTCCCGCACTATCTTCCATTATGAGATCATCGGCTTGACCCATCTTGGTGCGCACCTCCTCGACGGTGAAACCTGGTCGGATTCCAGGTGCAATCTCCCAACTCGGTGAAGTGATCTCGATCAGAACTACGATACTCCTTCCGCTTTCATCGCGATCCATTGTGAACGAAATGCCGGAGTAATGGAGTACGGACTTTTTTCCTCCACACGGGTTAGTGCCACCTTTTTTTATCGATCTTGCACCGCCGAACTGCGCGCGCACGTCTTCATAAGTCGATCCGATAGCGATTCCGTTCACTTCGTTCCTAAAAGTGTTCAGCGATTCTTGTCGTGGGTTCCGGGGTACCGAAGGAGGTGGCGTGGACGCGGCCTTCACAAGATGAATCTTTGCAGCCACCGAGCCTCGGGATTCAACGTAAGAATTCGTAGAAGCCAGGAGCACGGAGAGCACCGATAGCGTAAGCGCGGCAATGGTTCCGTTCATGTTTTCGGTCGCCCCTCCGGGGCTTGGATTTTTGTTGGCTCGTTATCCCCGGGTTTCGCTTCGCTCCACCCGGGGCTACAAACATTTCGCTGCTCTGCAGCTGCATTCCGAAGTCGGCCACGCGAGTTTGGATCTCGAAATCCTAAATCCCAAATCCCGAAATCCGCAATCCGAAATCCTAAAAGAATCCCATCGCTTTCTTGTCGTACGAGATAAGCATGTTCTTCGTCTGGCGATAATGATCGAGCATCATCAGGTGATTCTCGCGGCCGAAGCCTGATTTCTTGTAACCGCCGAACGGAGCGTGTGCCGGGTAGTTGTGATAGTTGTTCACCCAAACGCGGCCGGCCTGGATCGCACGCGGTACGCGGTATAGCTCGTGTGCATCGCGTGTCCAGACTCCCGCACCGAGACCGTAGAGCGTGTCGTTGGCGATCTCGATCGCTTCTGCCTCGTCCTTGAAAGTTGTGACAGCAGTGACCGGACCGAAGATCTCTTCCTGAAAAACGCGCATCTTGTTGTGGCCTTTGAGGATCGTCGGCTCGATGTAGTAGCCGTCTTCGAGATCCGGGTTCTTGTATGCGTTGCCGCCGCAAAGAACCTCAGCACCTTCGTCCTTACCGATCTGGAGATAGTTGAGGATCTTCTCGTACTGGTCCTTGCTCGCCTGTGCACCCATCATCGTCGTCGGATCGAGTGGGTGGCCCATCTTGATCTGCTTTGTGCGTTCGACGAACCGCGGGATGAACTTGTCGGCGATCGATTCTTGTACGAGCACACGCGACGGACACGTGCAAACCTCGCCTTGATTCAGAGCGAACAGCGTCGCTCCTTCGAGACACTTGTCGAAGAATTCGTCGTCGGCATCCATCACGCTTTCGAAGAAGACGTTTGGCGATTTCCCGCCGAGCTCGAGCGTGACCGGAATCAGGTTTTGCGATGCGTACTGCATGATCAGGCGGCCGGTCGTCGTCTCGCCCGTGAACGCGACCTTCGCGATTCGTGAGCTTGTCGCGAGCGGCTTGCCCGCCTCGACTCCGAATCCGTTGACAATATTCAAAACGCCTTTTGGTAGAAGATCGGCAACCAACTCTGCCCAGACCATTATGCTTGCAGGAGTTTGCTCGGCCGGTTTGAGTACGACGCAATTGCCGGCGGCAAGCGCCGGTGCGAGCTTCCAGGTTGCCATCAGAATCGGGAAGTTCCAGGGGATGATCTGACCGACCACACCGAGCGGCTCTTTTATGATCACCGACAGCGTGTTTTGATCAAGCTCCGATGCGCTGCCTTCCTCAGCACGGATGACGCTCGCGAAATATCTGAAATGATCGATCGCGAGGGGAATATCCGCCGCCGTCGTTTCGCGGATCGGCTTGCCGTTGTCCCACGTCTCGGCGCGTGCGAGCAGGTCGAGATTCTGCTCCATGCGGTCGGCGATCTTTAGAAGGATGTTGCTGCGCTCGGTGACGGACGTCTTGCTCCACGTCTCGAAAGCAATGTGCGCGGCATCGATCGCGGCCTCGACGTCAGCTTCGTTCGAGCGGGCGATCCTGGTGAATGATCGGCCGTCGACGGGCGATATACATTCAAAGTATTCGCCGCTCTTCGGTGCGATCCATTCGCCGCCGATAAAATTCTCGTACTGTTCTTTAAATTTCGGGATGTCGTAAGACTGTTTTGTTGCGTCCATGTATAAGACCTCCTCGTGGTTGAAGTGCAAATCTCAGTAGTTGAGGCTCGCGACTGGCTTGAAAACGGATTGACCTAATTGTAGCACCCAGGGTCCAGTAGCCGGACACTTTTTTGAACGCGGATTCGGCGGATTGAGCGGATCGAACGGATCTGATTAAACCCTTTCATCCGCCTAATCCGCCCAATCCGCGTTCAAAAAAACCTTTTTTATCTGATGTTTCGACGCTGCCAAGGTTTTCCGCCGCAGGCGGCGGTGCCGGCAAGATGCCGGCGTTCCTATCAGCGAATTCCCATTCGCGCGTAGACAGAATTCAACGTTTCGCTCGCGATCGCACCCGCTTTCTCCGCTCCGGGTTTGAGGATCGCTTCGAGAGCCGCGTCGTCGAATTGCTTTACACGTTCCTGGAATGGACGCAGAAACTCGACGACCGTCTCGGCCAGTTCCGTTTTGAAATGTCCGTAGCCTTTGCCTTCGAATTGCTGTTCGCACTCCGCGTTCGATTTACCGGTGAGCAGTTGATAGATAGTCAGAAGGTTCGTGATCGCGGGGCGCGTTTCATCAAAACGTATATCGGTTCCCGAATCAGTCACGGCCCGCTTTATCTTCTTCGTCACCGTGTCGGCATCGTCGAGCAGGAAGATCGAGCCGTTCAGATCGTCATCGGACTTCGACATCTTCTTTGCCGGGTCCTGCAGCGATAGAATATTCGCGCCGACGGGCGGAATGTAAGGCTCGGGAATTTTAAACGTTTCGCCAAAGTCTCGGTTGAATCGCTCGGCGAGATCGCGCGTCAATTCGAGATGCTGTTTTTGGTCGCGTCCGACGGGAACGAGATCGGTTTGGTAAAGCAAAATGTCCGCCGCCATCAGGACCGGATAGATGAATAGCCCGACGCCGGCGCGTTCGCTATTTCCCTTTCCCTTATCTTTGAATTGCGTCATCCGCTCAAGCTCGCCCATTCGCGAGATGCAAGCGAGGATCCACGTCAGCTCGGCGTGTTCGGGAACATCCGATTGGATAAAGATCGTCGAGTGTTCCGAATCCACTCCCGCCGCAAGATAGACTCGGGCGAGGTCACGGGTTTTTTCGCGGAGTGTCTCGGGGTCCTGCGGCAGGGTTAACGCGTGGAGATTTACGATGCAATAAAAGCTCTCATACTCTTCCTGTAGCGCGACCCAATTTTTGAGAGCGCCGAGATAGTTGCCGATGTGGAGCTGGCCGGTCGGCTGGGCGCCGCTAAAGATGCGTTTTTTCATTAAACTAATATAAGGCCACCAGCACGTACGCGAGCCCGAGTCGAAACGGGTAGATGATTATGCTGAATACACCGATGTAGATCAGGAACATGAGGATTAGAAAACCGAACTGTTCGAGCATGTCCAGGATGGGCTGCGCGCTTTCAGGGAGAAATGTTGACAATATCTTGCTGCCGTCCAGTGGGGGAAACGGAAGAAGATTAAATACAAACAGAGAAAGATTGAGGAACATCAGGTTGCTCACAAAGATGACTATCGGATTGTTCCCACCTCCAAAAAAATCCGCGGGCGTGAAGCCCTGTGTCATGAGGATCTTTGCGAGCCCGATCCCGATTATGAGCAGGATCAAATTCGCCAGCACACCTGCGATCGATACCATCACGTTCGCGAGCTTGTATCGCTCCCACTTACTCGGATCTACAGGCGTGGGTTTTCCCCAACCGATAAGCGGAATGCTGCCAAGACCACTGCCGACCGCACCAAATATAAACGCAATGATCGGTATCAGCAGCGTTCCTATCGGGTCGGTATGAGCAACAGGGTTCAGCGTCACACGGCCGAGCATATATGCCGTGTCGTCACCGAACTTATAGGACATCCACGCGTGTCCGGCCTCGTGAACCGAGACCGCAAGCAGCAGGACCACCATGAATATGACCAGGTGGCTAACAAGATTTGCAATGTCCATCTCACCCATTTATTGCCTCGAAATGTCGGTCGCATCGGACGCAAACCGAAACGCATGTGCGTTGTCTTTAGGTTTGAATTGTGCCATTCTTTCAGCACAAAATAAAACGGTTACGGGTAAAAGATCGTATGCTGGAACGCATACTTTTGGGTGGTGGATATGGAACGCTGGCATCCTGCCGGCTCCGATGATCTGCCGGCAGGATGCCGGCGTTCCTATGAAGAAACATATTGTCTGCATTGCAAGCGAACACAAGGGAAATGAGTTTCTCGACGAGGCGCACAACGCCGGATGGCACGTCACGCTTGTCACGCGAAAAAAACTCCTCGATGAGCCGTGGGTTTGGACCGCGCTCAACGACGTAAAAACGGTCGAAGACGATGCACTGCCTGAAGACTATATTCGCGCCGTGACGAACGTTGCGGGTATGCGAAAGATCGATCGGATCGTCGGTCTTGACGAGTTCGATGTGACAACCGCGGCACGCGCCCGCGAGCATCTTCAGCTCGCTGGAATGACGAGCTCTCATTCACTCCGCTTCCGCGACAAACTGTCGATGCGGAATATCGCGGACTCGGCGGGCATTCCCTGTCCCGACTTTACTTCCGTTTTCAATCAGGCCGAGATCGAAGATTTTCTCGAACGTGTTCCGGCACCATGGATCGTCAAACCGAGATACGAAGTGTCCGCCTTCGGCATCAAGAAATGCGAGACGAAAGAACAAGTCTGGAAGGTGCTCAACGATCTGGATGCGCGCAACAACTGGCGTGATCATCCATCGCAATCTGTTTTGGAAAGATTCATCGCCGGGAATGTCTTTCACGTCGATTCGATCGTCGACAAAGGAAAGGTCCGGGCGTGCGGCGTCAGTCAATACGGCACGCCGCCGTTTAGCGTGACGCATTACGGCGGAGTATTCACGACGTCGATCGTTTCGTACCGCTCGGAGGAAAGGAAGCAGCTTGAACAGCTGAACACACAACTTCTCGAAGCATTCAACTACGAAAGCGGTGTGTCGCATGCGGAGTTCTTGCAAAGCGAAGCTGATGGAAAGTTTTATTTACTCGAGGTCGCCTGCCGCGTTGGCGGAGCATACATCGCAAATGTTCTCGAACATGCGTGCAATTTTAACCTCTGGCGCGAGTGGGCAAAGCTTGAGACATCGACGCCCGAGAAGCCGTACAAACTGCCGAAGCTAAGAAAAGACTATGCCGGCGTCGCACTTGCTCTTGCGAACCGGGACGAACCCGACACTTCGCATTACGACGACTCGGAGATCGTCTATCGCGTCTCGAAGCCGAAACACGTCGGGTTGATATTTTATTCGCGGAAACAGAAACGTGTGAGCGAGCTGCTTGATTCGTATTCCCAACGCATTGCGGAAGATTTTCTCGCCGTTGCTCCGGCGAAGGAACGGTATGACGACTAAGAAGTCCATCGAGTCTATCGAGTCTGTCGGGTCTAGCGAGTCGGACTCGACAGACTCGCTAGACTCGCTAGATTCGACAGACTCACTTCTCGACCATGACCTTGACCGACACTTCCCGAAACTTCTCAAGTTCGAATCGACTCCCGAGATGGAGGGCTCGGAACTATATGCTGAGATCCGCCCCGAAGTCGAGCGGATACTGAATGCGGTCGTGTCAGAACCGCGAGCGGTAGCGACCGGGTTATCCCATGGCACCGCGTCAATGTGGGGAAACCCGGTCGCTACCGCTCGCGGTTCTGACATGAGAGCGCTCGCCTGGAACATCGAACGTGGAAATGTCTTCGAAGGAATCGTCGACGCGCTTCAAAATCACGAACTGCTGAAAGGCAAGGACGTGCTGCTGCTGACCGAACTCGACTACGGAATGGCGCGGAGCGGAAATCGATTTGTCGCTCGCGAGATCGCGGAGCGCCTTGAGATGAATTACGCATTCGCACCCGTCTACATCGCACTGCAAAAGGGAAGCGGCGTTGAATCCGAAAGCGAAGGCGAGAATACGAAGTCGATCCACGGTCTCGCGACGTTCTCGAAGTGGCCCATGAAAAATGTCCACGCTGTCCCACTGCCGAACGGCAAAGACAAGATGTGGGGAAAAGAAAAACGACTTGGATATTTGCGGGCGTTGTTTGCCGATATCGAACATCCGGCGGGCACGTTTCGTGCGGTGACCGTCCATCTCGACGCCCATTGCTCGCGTGCCCACCGACATCGGCAGATGAAGATAATTCTCGATCATCTCGATACGCTGTCGCCGCTCCCGACTCTGATCGGCGGAGATTGGAACACAACGACATTCAACGCACAGAGTGCGAGGCGGGCGATCCTCGGTTATTGGCGCCGGGTGATGATGGGCGTAAAAAATGTCGTCACGAACCATTACCCGCATCCCGATCGATATTTCGAAAAAGCTCTTTTCGGCGAGCTCGAGTCGCGCGGTTACGAATACAGATCGCTCAACGAATCGGGTGCGGGCACGATCCACTACGACGTCAGCAGTATCGAAAAGAATACGAATCTGCGCGACTGGGTCCCGGAGTGGTGCTTTCCGTTCATCTTCTGGGCGGCGAACCGCGTCGGGGGCCGCGTTTCCGGACGGCTCGATTGGTTTGCCGGTAAAAACCTCGAAATCGCCCCGGGAACTAGCCCGCGAACAGTTGGCGATCTTGTCGATATTGACGGCATTCCGCTGTCGGACCATGATGCCATCACTTTGGACTTTGTCCTCTCTGGCAAGTAGAATCGCATTCTATGGAAGTAGCATTTTGTCAGACGATGAGTTTTAACGCGGACACGTTCGAATACGAAGCCGTGGCGCAGGAGAACGGGAACGCAACTATCATCAAGTTTCCGATCGACGAGAAAAAGTTCAGTCCCGGCGATGTAGTTGTCGTGGTCTCGGGCGACGAGGTCAATTTTCACGGGATCATTGGAAAGATCGAGGACGGCCACGCATTCGCGACCGACCCGAAAGGCTCGCTGCTACCAGCTGGCGTCCAATAAGTTCGGGGTGCCAAGTTTCGAGTTGAAAAAACGTGGAACACGGAACATAGAATTCTGGCTGGACTGGATTTGAAATTTCAAATTTCAAATTTGAAATTTGAAATGTCGCGTAGCGACGTGGGGATGTAGCTCAGCTGGGAGAGCGCGGCGTTCGCAATGCCGAGGCCAGGAGTTCGATCCTCCTCATCTCCACCAATGTTTCAGGGCCTTGCCTAACGGGTAACGCCCTCTTTTTTCGTTCGTACGAACGCACGCACAGACCCGCTTCTCTTTCCAAACAGTTTTTTCATGGCTTTTCAGCCGCGTTACTGTTATTGTGCAGATACCAAGCGATTTATTAGACGAAACTGACTTTTAGGGGTCAGTAATACCTTTCGTATCGGGGGGGGACATGTTGCAGTGGGTAGAACAATTCCGGGCCGGCTTATGGCTGACGGAATTTTTTTTCGTCTTTTTTCGGTATTGGTGTCAGACACCGCATGCGCTCACAACCAATGCCCAACGATCTCGTCGAAATCACCGGACGGCCGATCTCGACTAACTCACCTATTAACACGTTCGATACGTGCGACGTAGATGGTTGGAGAAGTTTAAGTTTAGCGATAAGTGGTGGACGACTTTTTGGTGAAAAGAAAATTTTCGACGGCCGTCTTTTTCGGTCAATAAAAAGTACTGTGCATTTAGTTTCGGGTAAAGGAGGGAACATGGGGACGCACGTTTTTAATACACGACCGATATGTAGTATTCGGCTCTTAGTTTTGGGATTCGTGTGGTGCCCGTTGTTCTTACAAGCTGGCGCGATTGCCCAAGAGAGCCGTATCTCGGATCAGGGCTGCATCTACGGTGCCGGCGGAGTCGCTGATTTCAATCGCAGCCAACAGGGGGGTCCCGCGGTCGGCGTTCGTTCCTTAGAATGGGGGGTAATTAGGAAATGAAAAGCCGTAAACTCAATCGACACTTTTTCAGGCTTTCACTAGTCGTGCTGGGTGTGATGTTTGGCGATCATATCGCCGCCGCGCAGACATGCGACGTGACATGGCGCAAGATCGACAATCCGCACATCATCTCCGGCACAGTAACGATTCCTGCCAATCAAAGAGTCTGTATCGAGCCGGGCGTGATCGTACAGTGGGCGAACGGCGCAAAAATAGATTTGAATGGGAGCATCGTTGGCCTCGGTACTAGTGCGGAGCGCATTACGTTCGATCATTCGAACGGGGCCAATGGAATCGAAGTCATTGGAACGCTTGATCTGCGGTTTGCCGATGTAAACGTTATATCCAACATAAATGCCGGCGGCTCGCTTTATTGCCGAAATTGCAATTTCGGGGAGTTGGGCGAGATCATCGATACATCCATTAACATTGACTCACTGCCAACCCGGTTTGTTCAGATCGAGGATAGTGTTTTTGACTCAAACGCAGCGACACAAGGCGAAAACGCCCAATTGTTCGCCGCCGGATTGACGGCGGTATTACGAAATGTGGCTTTCCGCAATGGTGCGTTTTGCATACTCGGCGACTCTTATATTTATTTTGAAAACGTAACAGCGGACAACAGCCTCATCACGGGCATGGCGTTCAACCAAGCCGAGTTCCAGCCGCTTTATCTAAACAATCTCTCCATCAGAAATAGTGCTGGCGCCGGGCTTGCGCTCGGACATGGAAATTTTGAAATCGGACCAAACGTCATTCTGCAAAATAATGAGTATCCGGTTTCAGGTAAGGGCGGTTTGATGCCGGGAAGCAATGTTCCCGCGACCGGCAATCGCAATAACTGGTTCGAGGTTGGCCAGCCAAATTCCACAGATTCGATGTATCCGCAGATCGCGGTGCCTTACGTCATCGACAGTTTTTCAGACATCGGCTCGTTGCAGATCCTGCCCGGAGCCCGATTTAAGGCCAGATCGAATTTCCACTTTAATACCGAAAGCGGCCCCGTCCACATACTTGGTTTGCCCGAGGCGCCGATCACATTCGAGCCTTTTACCCCGGAACAAAAATGGGACGGCGGACAGTTTAATTCAAACGGCGACCGGATGGAATACGTCACGATGGACGGCAGCCAGAGAGGCGTCGTCGATGCGAACAGCGCAAACGGGATTCTCTACATCGACAATTCCATTCTGAGAAATAATGGGACGGCAATATCTACACCCACCGCTTTTTTACAAGGCAATCTCTTCGCCAACAATACGACCGCGATCAATTCGACGAGAATTCCGAGCGTTCGGGCGTCCGGGCGAACCAATCCAAATCTCTTTGAAAACAATACGACCGCCGTTCAAGCGGCATCGGGATCTTTGCCGGACGTGCGCTATAACTGGTGGAATTCACCGACCGGCCCGCAAAGCGCGCAAAATCCCGGCGGCACGGGTGATTCGATCTTGGGAACTGCTTATTTTCAGCCGTTCCGCACCGCCAGGCCCGACACCACCGACCATCCACCGGTCGTGAGGGTGCCCCATATCCCGTTCCCTCGAAGCGCACATCGGGGAATGATCGAGGCGGGAAGTAAGGTTATTTTGAACTGGAAGGCAAGCGACGACGGCCAGATCGTCAAGCAAAGAATTCTCTATTCTCCGGCGGGCAACGCACGCGGTAGTTTTCATATTATCGCGGACAATCTCCCGCCGACTCAGCGTGAGTATGAACTGGTCGTGCCGACTACGGGGTTTGAGGTTTCCGGTCTTCAGGCTTACGTTCGCGTAGTGGCATTCGATAATAAAGGACAGGAGGGCTGGGACGAGTGGCAGGCTATGACGCCCGCGGACCAGGAGCCCGGCGTTCTCCAGATCACTTCAAACGTCGCCGGCCAAACATTTATCGGCGGCCAGAGGACGATGCCTTTGACATGGATCGTCACCACGCCGTTTCAAAATACAGATTTTGTGGGTTATATAGTGCTCGACGCCGACCGGCAGCTTATCGATGTCGGTGGCGGACAAAACGGGCAAACATTCCTGCGCCCGAGAATGCCGCAGGTCAGCACGGATTCGGCGCGATTTGCTGTTCGTGTGGCCGGCACGACCAACCGTCAGAAATGGTTTTTCAGCCCGCCTTTTTCGATTCGCCCCGATCCCCGATATATCGATGCGCCGCCGCAAATTAGCATGACTTCGCCTGCCGCCAGTCAGGAATTTACGGCGGGGAGTATCGTACCCATTAGCTGGACGGCGTTTGATGACGAAGCTCTCCGGCAATTTAATATTCAGGTTTCAACCGACGGCGGGCGAACGTGGATTCCGATCGCGGAAAATCTGCCGCCGGCGACAACTAATTACAATTGGCAAACTCCATTCGGTGGCGGGGCGAACGATGTTCGGATTCGCGTTATTGCCATTGACCGCCGTTTTCAAAACTCATCAGACGGGGGCACGCGCGTCTTTCGTCTGACGAGTCCGCCAAATGCCGCGCCGAGCATCCAGCTAACTTTTCCTGCAAATGGAGCGACTTATGCGGTTGGCCAGGCCTTGTTTGTCGCAGCCGATGCGAGCGACAGCGACGGGACGATCCGTCGGGTTGAATTTTATGAAACGACTTCCCAGTTTGGACCGTTGACGACGAAATTTATCGGTGCTGACGCAAATCCGCCGTATCAGATTGGATGGACATATCCGAACGCACAGACCCACACCATTACCGCCCGGGTCGTTGATGATCGCAATGCGGTTACGACCTCGGCTCCAGTCAACGTCACCGTCCAGCCTGGCAGTCCCGCGCCGCTTCCCGTGAGTCTGCCGGAATTAACAAACCCGGTTGACGGGCAAAGGTTTGATCCGGGAGAAAATATTACACTGAACGCATTTCCCGCTCCTAGCAGTTATTCAACCGTACGAATTGAATTTTACAACGGCACTACGCTTATCGCGTCGGACAGCACGGCGCCGTATGAAATCGTCTGGAACAATGTCCCCGCCGGACGTTATACCGTTTTTGCCAAAACAATCGCCGGCAATGGCGCGGAAGCAATATCGAAACCCGCCGATATTTCCGTCGGCGCTGCTCAGATTCGCCGCACACCGTTCGATTTTGACGGCGACGGCAAAACGGATATTGGAATCTACCGGCCGACGGCGAATGAGTGGTGGATAAACCGGAGCATGACCGGACAGACGTTTGCGGTGCAATTCGGAGCCGGCGGCGACGTGATCACTCCCGGTGACTTTACCGGTGACGGCAAGGACGACATCGCGCTCTGGAGACCGTCCAATGGATTTTGGTTCATTCTTCGAAGCGAAGATTTTTCCTTCTATGCGTTCCCGTTCGGAGCCTCGGGAGATATACCGGTGCCGGCCGATTACGATGGCGATCGCAAAGCTGATCCGGCGATCTTCCGGCCGTCTTCGACATTGTGGTTCATCGCGCGATCAAGCGGGGGAACGGACATTCTCCAGTTCGGGCTGCCGAATGACCAACCGCTGCCGTCGGATTACGATGGTGACGGCAAAGCCGATCTGGCGATTCGACGTCCGACCGGCGGCAACAGTGAATGGTGGATCAGCACAAGCAGCGGCGGATCGCTCGCTCTGGTATTCGGTGCCGATACCGACGTCGGAGTTCCCGGCGATTATACCGGCGACGGGAAGACAGACATTGCGTTCTGGCGTCCATCGACGGGATTCTGGTTCGTGCTTCGAAGCGAGGATCTTTCGTTTTATGCCTTGCCCTTCGGTACTTCAGGTGACGTGCCGTCACCCGGTGATTTTGATGGCGACGGCAGATGGGACGTAGCGGTCTTTCGCCCAAGTGATACGAACTGGTATATCGGGCGAACGACAGCCGGAACGCAGATCGTTCCATTCGGCGCTACGGGCGACAAACCGATTCCGAGTGCGTTCGTTCGTTAGGAGTTCGATCCTCCTCATCTCCACCATCATCTCAACCAAGGGCGCGAACGACCGTGCCCTTTTTTGCGCTCTGCTGCAGTTGGCGAATCACACGCTCGCGGACGGCGTTGTCGCACACCCGATGCGCGTGACGAAACCGATCTTCTGCGCCGCAGTCGGGATTTTTCGATTACAATCGTAGGAAGGCTTTTTTAGGATCGGGCAACGACTCCGCAAACACTTGTGGTTTTTGCGCAGGTTCTCACGGCCGGTGCGAATGTTATATCGTTCAACCAGACCTGACACGAGGCACTAGGAATAAGGAATAAATATATGAAACGAATGAAGGGACGTATCAAACTTGCCTGCATCGCCGCCTTTGCCATTACTGTATCGGCACTACTGTTTGCCGGCAACGGGGATCTGGCGACGCCTGCGAAAGCGTTTAGCGACGGGCCTCCGCCCGGGTTTACCGGAGCTCCCGGCGAGCAGACATGCACGAGCTGCCACTCGGGTACGGGAACCGCCGGAACGTTTACGATCATGCAGCCGCAAGCCTACGTCCCGGGCCAGACATACGCGATCACGGTAACGCACGTCAACCCCGACACCTCTCGCATCAAGTGGGGATTTCAATTGACCGCACTTGCGGGCGACACGATGGCCGGTTCCTTTTCAGACGCCGCAGGCGGCATCACGCAGATCGTCGGCGGCATTAACCGCGACTACATCGAGCACACGCAGGCCGGGACATTCGCAAATCAGACCGGCGGAGCGCAATGGACATTCAACTGGACCGCACCCGCAACCGATCTCGGGCCGGTCACATTCTATGCGGCGGGAAATCAGGCCGACGGTAACGGTTCCGCAAGCGGAGATATTATTCTTGCCACAACCGCGACATCCCGAGCCGTTAATAGATCGCCCTTCGATTTCGATGGCGACCACAAGACGGATATCGGAATATACAGACCCGGGCCGAGTGAATGGTGGATCAACAGGAGCACAACGGCACAGACCTTCGCCCTTCAGTTCGGGGCTAGCGGAGACTCGGTAGTCGCGGGTGATTTTACCGGCGATGGTAAAGCAGATATCGCGAACTGGCGTCCCTCCGACGGATTTTGGTACATCCTCCGCAGCGAAGATTTCTCGTTTTACGCGTTTCCATTCGGAACCACGGGCGACATTCCTGTTCCCGCGGATTTTGACGGCGACGGAATAACGGATCCGGTGATCTTTCGGCCGTCCTCGACACTGTGGTTTATCGCACGATCGTCCGGCGATACGCAGATCGTACAGTTCGGACTGCCCAACGATAAACCCATGCCTTCGGATTTCGATGGCGACGGTAAAGCTGATCTTGCGGTGCGACGTCCGACCGGCGGGAACAGTGAATGGTGGATCAGCCGCAGTACGGCCGGCCCTCTGGCCCTTGTATTTGGGGCCGAAACCGATCTTGGGGTGCCGGGAGACTACACCGGCGACGGGAAATCGGATATCGCGTTCTGGCGACCATCGACCGGATTCTGGTTCATCCTGCGGAGCGAAGATCTTTCGTTCTTTGCCGTCCCGTTCGGAACAAACGGAGATGTTCCTGTGCCCGGCGATTACGATGGCGACGGTAGGTGGGACCGAGCGGTATTCCGCCCGAGCGATACGAACTGGTTCATCGACCGGACAACCGCCGGCGTTCAGATAGTCCAGTTCGGTGTCAACGGTGACAAGCCGATCCCGAATGCGTTCGTTCGCTGACACAATAAGTATATTCGTTGTCGGGAATGAGATCTTCCGGATAGGAGATCTCAATCCCGACATCGGTTTCGGCCGCGGTGAATGCCTCAAGCGTCGCGGGAAAAGTGTAGACCCGATGCTTGACTGATACTCGCATTGGTCGACGAATGCCGTAAATAATCTTCCCGCCCGCAGGCTTCCCCGATTTTCCATACCTTCAGAATATTTTAGAAAAATTAAAGTCTTAGTCTGGGTGTTTGTACTACCCTCCCTGAGCGATCGACAAACTGGTCAACGAGCATGCCCGCCGGAATATTGTTTCGGTGTTGTGTGAAAGGTTGTCGGTAGATCTGTCCCTTCACGATGACTCTTTCCGCGATGAGTATTCGCCACGATCTGCGCCCGTTACACGTTCGCCCTTTCAAATAATTTTTGTTCAGGAGGCTCCCACAATATGAGTCATGTACGATTTAATATCTCCGACAAGGACCATTGCATATGCGGCGATTTGCACGGCTCGATGACCGAACCGTTGATCGCGGCGCTCACTGCAGAACCAGAGACGATCCCAGAATTCGAATCAGCGCTTTGCCGTTTCGTAAGGTCGGATTCCGACTGGCCGCCGCTTCGCGGCTTCAGGAGCGGCGAGGACCTTGAGCCCTACGATGCCGGCATCGTCGCGATTGATCTCTGTAGCCGTACCGTGGGGTTCGATACGACCTACTCAATACCGTGCCCCGCGGGCAGGGTCCGAGTGCCCCCCGAGTTTGCCGATGAAGAAGACGATACGTGGATCCATTACAAGCTGCCTGATGATTGGATCTTCGTTGAATCGATGCCCCTCTATCGCGGAACCCGGAAGGCTCAACGCGAAGATCGGTTGCGACGAGCACCGTTCGACGCACGTCCAATACTCTTCGGCAGGCCGCTGATAACATATATCGCACTCGCCATTTCTGAAGTATCGGATCTCGATGCCGAAGATTGTTTTTCGGACATCCACGCCGATTGGTTAGTCTCCGGTCGAAAGGACCTTCGCGGCCGGAGTCCTCGCGAGATATTTCTTGAGAAACAAGATTTCCTTGACTTCGATATGCAGTCGCGTTCAATTCAGTGGTCGATGACAAAGGTTTGTCCCTCGCCCCTGCCAAAGAATTCGTTCGCCTACCTTAATGCCGGCTTTGGCACTCACGAATGGGTTCTCTACTACGATCTGATCCGATATCTCCTGGCCGCTGCTGCTCAACGACGCAGAACCGGTCCCGTCGATTTGGAGACGGAGATCAGCCGCCTGTCGAAGTTGCGCGATGAATGGCTCCGCACCCCAGATAGGGAAATATCGGGACGTACACCGCTGGAGATAATCGATCTCGAGCGGCAGAGGCTGAACATAGCGATGTCGGCGAGCGAGACCTTGATCGATGAGAATTGTCCGTGCTGCGTCGCACTCGCCGAAGATTTCGACACGCCGATGTTCTGGTTTCTCGATGGCTGCAACATGGAAGACCGCTTCGAGTTCTCATCGTTCAAAACGCTCGAAGAGTGGAAAGCCGACCAACAAGAAAGGGAAAAGTTCCACCGCGAATTTGAAAGGGAATATAGCGAGGGTTCCGCCGCCAACCGATGAACGGTCAATAAGCTCGAGCCCTTTTAAAAGCTCTGTCAAGCAGAAGTGAGGCTTGGCCGAAGGTGTGGATCGGCTAAGTTCCGTCTATAATGTTTGGCCATGGATGTACTATGGTCGGAACTGACGGCCGGATTTCCGGATGGACAACACTTTGCCGTGATTTTCATCCGGCTGCTCGCGGCAACATTGCTTGGTGCGGCGATCGGCTACGAGCGCCAGAAAGCGGGTAAACCCGCCGGGCTCCGCACGCACATTCTCGTGACCGCTGGTACAACCGTTTTCATCCTAGGCTGTCTCGGTGCGGGTATCAAAACTAATTCGGATGCGATATCGCGCGTGATTCAGGGAATCATTACCGGGATCGGCTTCGTCGGTGCCGGCAGCATCTTGAAGCGTGAAACCGAAAAGAATATCCAGGGTATTACTACTTCGGCCGGGATCTGGATGACCGCGGCGATCGGTGTCACGATCGGTCTCGGGGGCCTTGGACTCGCGATAATGGCGACGCTCCTGACGCTGATCGTACTTCGCGTGACGCACTGGTTCGAGGGTCAGGGTTCCCATACAGATAGAAGCACTTGATCGTTAAGCCCGGGACTTGCGGCTCCGCCGGATACTCATCGAGCGGCCGAGCCGCATCATCACATCACCCGCACCTTCTTCAGATTTAGAAGAGCCATCAATATCACCGCGATACCCGTGGCGACGATCACGCCGTAAAAACCGACCGAGTAGTCACCGCCCGCCCTGTCGGCCAGCCAACCCGTGGTCAGACCACCCACAACGGCCCCGAGTGTCTCGCCGATCGTGATCGCCCCGAGGATCTTTGGATAATCACGCCGGCCGAAAAAGTCGGCGGCGAGCCGTTGTATCAGGACAAACGCTCCGCCGTAGCCCAGGCCAAACGGTACGAGAAAAATGAAGGCCGTCGTCGCATTAAGGTCCAGAAGCAGGAACGTCGCACCGAACATGACCGTGGTGCAAAAAAGGATCAGACGCACCGGAGAATACAGGTCGCTTAGATACCCGAACAGGAATTTTCCTCCGAGGCTGAGCGCAAACAGACCCGACAACACGAACGTTCCTTGCCAGGCAGTGAATCCGATCTTCGCAGTCTGAAGTATGAGCTGCTGGCTAGTGACAAAGATCGGATAAAAGATCAGAGCCGCTCCGGCGGAGAAGATCCAAAACACGTGTGTTCGGAGAGCTTCAGCGAACGTTAGGCCATCCCTCGCCATCGCCCGCGGCAAATCATCCGGTACCGGGTCGCCATCCGGGACCTCGCCGGCGTCTGCAGGATTCGATCTCACGAGGAACACGATCGCCGGTACGAGGACAAGCCAGATAATTAAGCTGACGAGGACCATCGCGGTCCGCCAGCCAAAACGCTCGATCAGCGGAGTAGCGAGCGGCGGGATCACGACACCGCCGAGGCTTGTCCCGGTCAACAAGATTCCGAGTGCGGTACCGCGGCGCCGCACGAACCAGTTTGAAACAAGCACCACACTCGGCAGGACGCCGACGAAACCGAGCGAGATCCCCATTATGATCCGGGCGGCGTAAACCTGCGGGGCGGACGTCGCGAATGCGTGCAGCATCAGGCCCCCGCCAAGAAGCCCGCAGCCGACGAGCATCAGATTCTTCAAAGGGAATTTCTGGATCAACCAGCCGGCGAGTGGCGAGATCAACCCCGAGAACAGAAATGTAAGTGACGCGCCGAAGGCAATGAAACTTTCGGCCCCATCCGCAGCGACATAGCCGCTCGCCGCGAAATCCTCGCGGATCGATCGGTAGAAAACGGGAATGCCGCCGATCGACAGGCCATTACTGACGACCAACGCGAGCGTCGCGACTGCGACGATCACCCAGCCGTAAAAAAATCGAGTTCGACCTGGAAGCATCTCTGGAATCTAAGATCTACGATCTAGAATCTAAAATCTATTCAGAAGCCTATTCTCCGAATAGATTCTAGATTCTAGATTCTAGATCATAGATTCGAGATCTAGCGTCGTTTGTATTCAGTAACGTAACCTGGTGGAACGATCGTCGGATCCAACCGTGCATCAGCGATTGGCGCGGCCGTTTCTAGCTTGAGGGGAAGAACGCCCGCCCAGACATTCATCGCGTAATCTTCCTCATCATCTTTCGGGTCACCGGTGCGGACCTTTGCCGAGGCCTCGTCGATCGCAAGTTTCAATACCGTCGTTGCTTTGAATTCGAGCTCATTCGGCCAACGGACATCAGCCCACCGGCCGGGCACGATGTGCTCGGTTAATGCTTCGAGCGCATAATTTTTTTCGTCCGTATCCGAGACGAGTTCGGCAGTTCCGAGAATGACTACCGAACGATAATTTATCGAATGATGAAATGCCGATCGAGCCAGGACAAGTCCGTCGATCAGAGTCACGGTGACGCATAGGTTAACGCCCTGCGAAAGATTACGCAGCATCCGGCTCGCAGCCGAGCCGTGAATATATACGTCGTCGCCGACCCGCGCGTAACCCGTCGGTATCACGAAAGGTTGGCCGTCCATGACAAATCCGATGTGGCAAATAAACCCTTCGTCGAGGATCGAATTGATCGTTTCACGGTCGTAGTGGCCGCGTGCAGGGAGGCGCTTTACCGTAGTGCGTTCGGTTTGGGTAGTGGTTGGGTTCATCTTGAAAGTTCCCAGTGGCGTCAGATAGATCGCCGACGAGCTCCGCGAGGAGCGGCATGTTGGTAGCTCAGTAGATTAAACACGGATCGAGCTCCGGAGGAGCGGCATCAACGTTTCGCTCCTACCTGAGCTCGAAAAACTCGAACATTGAGCGTCGTCCTACCAACATTAGGCTCTTCCGGAGCTATCCGTAATCACGTCCAGCGTAAAATAATGAGCCTCGATGTTCATTCGTTTCGCCAGGTAGAATCGGTGCGCGTCGAATCTCTGCACACCTGATAGAAGTCTCACATGATCGCAGTGCTCAGCTTTGGCGAAATCGACAATCCAATCAAACAACTTCCCGCCGTAGCCCTTCGATCGTTCGCTGGACTTCGAAACCAGGTCGTCGATCTCCAGATACTTCCCGCCGTGGAGCCATTCACTTATGCGAATCCCTGCGACAGCTTTAACTTCGCCGTCCGTTAGATACGCAAGACGATAATCGAAGCCGTCCATCTGCCGACGGACGCGCGGCAGAAACTCTTCGGGGCTGATATGCGACCGCAGCTCCGACATCACAGCATAGCAATCCTTGATCTCGGCGTCGGTTGTCGCGAAAGCTATCATTTCACTTTGCATCCATCCAGTTGTCACCCGCACCGACTTCGACGACCAGCGGTGCGTCGAGATCCGCCGCGGCCTCCATCTCGCATTTTATTATTTCGCTAGCTCGTTTCACTTCACCTTCTGGTGCTTCAAAAAGTAGTTCGTCATGCACCTGCATGATCATTTTCGTTTTGAGATTTTCTTTTTTCAGAGCCTCGTGTACGCGGAGCATGGCGATCTTGACGATATCGCTCGCGGTCCCTTGTATCGGCATGTTGATCGCCTCGCGTTCGGCCCGCGAACGGACCGTGTAATTGCGATCGTTGATCGATGGAAAGTATCGGCGCCGGCCAAACATCGACGTCACGTATCCCTGCTTTCTTGCCGTTTCCGGGATCTCGTCCATGTATGTTCGGATGCCCTTGTAGGTTTCGAAATAATCCGCGATGACTTGCTTCGCTTCGGCGCGGCTGAGCCCGACCCGCGTGCTGAGCCCATACGCTTCGACCGCGTACGCGATCGCAAAGTTCACGATCTTCGCAAGCCGGCGTTTTTCTTTTAGCTCCTTATCGGTCTTGGCGCCAAAAACCAACCGTGCGGTTTTTGCATGTATGTCTTCACCGGTTTGATACGCCTCAAGCATTACCGGATCGCGTGTGATGTGCGCGAGGATCCGCAATTCGAGCTGAGAATAATCCGCCGACAGGATCTTGTGTCCCTTCTCAGGTACGAACGCTTGACGAATTCGTTGACCTAGTTCGGTGCGGATCGGGATGTTCTGCAGATTAGGATCCGTCGAGCTCAACCGTCCGGTCGCGGCGACTGTTTGATTAAGACACCCATGAATTCGTCCGTCCGGCGAGATCATCTTAGGCAGTGCATCGGCGTACGTCGCCTTGAGCTTATCCATCTCGCGGTAATCGATGATGAACCGTGCGATCTCGTACGTGTGAGCAAGCTCATCCAACACGTCGCGGCTGGTCGAGACCTGTCCGGTCGCCGTTTTTCTCCCCGTCGCGATGTTCATCTCATCGAAAACTTCACCGACCTGTTTGGGCGAACCGATATTAAATTCGTGGCCGGCGACTTCGTAGATCTGTTTCTTCAATCGTTCGAGTTCGGTCGCCATGAAGTCCGAGAACTCTTTCAAATTATCTCCGTCGACCTTCATTCCGGCCATCTCGATGTCCGCCAGAACCGCTTCGATCGGCAGCTCGATCTCTTCGTAAACTCTCGTCAATTCCGCTTCTGCGATCTTCGAGCGGAGAAGCGGCGCGAGCTGCAAGACCCAATCGGCGCGTTCGGCAGTACGAAACGCAGCTTCCGGAAAGGTCTCTGGAACATCCGTCGCCGGTTCGGATCCGAGATGTGCCTGAGCCAGAAACTGGGTTGAATAGTTCGAACGTGTCGAATCGAGCAAGTACGCGGCGATCATCGGATCATCCGTCACGGCGGTCGGCTCGATGTCGATCGTCGCCAACACACCGAAGTTGCGCTTGTGATCGTACGCCGACTTTTCGAGAAAGCCGTTCGACAAAACGTCGCGTAAAGGAGCGATGGCCGACTCTTTTCCATCCTTGAAATTGTCGATGTCTATATATTGCGCGATGCCCGGGGCGACGGCGATCGCAATCCCGGCGGGAGGAATTTTGTGAAAGCAACTCGACTTTTCATCGGCGTTTGAGTCGTCGACCTCAAAACTCCAGTGCTCGGTCTCCCAGAGCTTTCGAACTAGTTTGTCGAGATCTTCACGATTGTCGATCAATGAATATTTCTGCTCTGCGGCGGCTGGTTTGTTACCGTCGATGGATTCAAACAGCGTCGCTGAATCGGCGAATTCGCGAATCAGCGAGTTGAACTCAAGTTCGCGGAACAGCGCGTATGCAGCTTCACGATCGGGTTCGCGTGCCTTCACCTGGTCAAGGTCAAGTTCGATAGTAACTTCGCAGTGGATCGTCGCGAGCTCGAGCGATTGCCGGATGATCTCCTGATTGTTCTGCAAGCTTTCGCGATAGGTCTTATGTTTTACCTTGTCCGCATTTTCTATCGCGCCCTCGGCCGAGCCGAATTCCTGAACCAACTTCAACGCCCCTTTTTCGCCGATCCCGGGAGCTCCCGGAATGTTGTCGATCGAATCGCCCATCAAGCCGAGCAGGTCGATTATCTTTGCCGGCGGCACTCCGAATTTATTCACCACCCAGGCTTCGTCACACCACTCGATCGGCGGCACTGCGACCTTGCGTTTGACGCTTTGAGAATTCTGACGCATCGCGATGATGTTCGGGTCCTTAACCAACTGGCAAAGATCTTTGTCGTTCGACACGATCACCGCCTGCATATTTTTGTCCGCGATTTTTTTTGCAAGTGTGCCGATGACATCGTCGGCTTCGTATCTATCCGCCTGCAGAATTGGGATATTGAACGCCTCACAGACTCGAAGAATGTATGGGATCTGATCCGCGAGATCGCTCGGCATGTCCTCGCGATTCGCTTTGTAAGCGGCGAACGATTCGTGCCTGAATGTCTCTTTCTCCGATTCGAATATCGCGGCGATGTAATCCGGCTTTTCGTCCTTGAGAAGCTTTCGCAGCATGTTCGTGAAGACAAATACTGCCTGCGTGACCTGTCCCTTGCTATTACGAAGGGGCTCTTGACGCGAGCCCATCGGAGCAAAAAATGCCCGGTAGATGTGCGACATCGAGTCGATCAGAAATACACGTTTCATTGGTTAGCTTTTGATGATAGAGAAAGGCGGAAGTGGAAACAAGCGGATGGTGAGCCGGCGGACGCAAGAGGGGTTCGGTCTTACCGTTCAGGGCTGTACGTTTTCGCCTAAGCTCTTCTAACCGCAGATGACACAGATCACGCAGATAAGAGAAAGCATTTGATCAGTATAATCTGTGTGATCTACGTAATCTGCGGTCAATATAAGTCGACCGCTGGCTACAGCATTCGGCCCTGCTCCTCGCTGTCGTGTTGTCCTGGCTGCCGGACTGCGCGGTACATCGCCGCTTTTGATCCCACGGAGAATCTTTTCTGTATGTAGCGGGTATACGGATATCCGAGTTTCACGAGGAGATTTCCCGGTCGCGAGAATGCGAAGATTTCGTACGATACCTCGCTGGTATCCGGATCGAGTTCGACGCTGAATCTCTCCTCGCCGATCTCGGCGTGATCGGTCAACGTGCCGTACGCAAATCCGAATTTATTTGGTTCGTCGATGACGTACACAATGCGGCAAGAGTTTAGCGAATAGAATCCTAAGTGATACGCCAGCGGCGCGACGTTGCGGCCGGCCTCGATCGGAGTGTCGCGATAGAAAAGCTCCATGCCCGGCACGTCAAACATTTTCCATTCCCGGATCGCTTGCTTTCCCTGTTCGAAAACGGCTTCTCCTCTACCGAGAGCTGTTCGGTTATGATCGATGTAATAGCCAGCCGGCGCCGTGCCACGGGTCGCTCCGACCTCCGGATATGAAAAGGAATCGGCGTTCCGGGTGCTCAGAAATTCGTCGATACGGGCATCGGTTGGGCGGGTTAACAGAAACATATTAATAGGATTGAATTTATGGAAATCGGCTTTCGGATTCAAGTTTGACAACGAAATTACCAGTCTATATTCTTTCAATTCGCCCTGCGTTCGACACGACCGGTTCGTCTAGGGGTTAGGACACCGCCCTTTCACGGCGGCAACACGGGTTCAAATCCCGTACCGGTTACCATCTTTTGAAACGTTTTTCGCATCAGAGCAGTTAAGTCGATTCGCTTGCAACTCAAGCGAATTTTTTGTTTTGGACGTGGCTTTTGTCAGTACCGCCTGCGGTAGCGGGCGGTTGAAGCAAATTTTTATAGGTCACTACTTTCGATTGTCAGTCGTTAACCGCCCGCTACCGCAGGCGGTACTGACAATAAAGGTCGGGCGTTTTATGCGGATTAGATTCTCATTTGTTTTTGTTATCGTCTTACTTTTCTCTGTAGGAACGCTGAACGCACAGCGAGCGACCGACGTCGTAATGGTACTACCTTTCGAAAATACGTCGGATAAGCCTGAATTCAACTGGGTAGGCGAGAGCTTTGCGCTGTCGCTGTCAGAGCTGCTAAAGCTCCCGGCTCTCAACGTTGTTTCGAATAGCGAACGAAAGATCATCCAGCAACGTCTGCGGATCCCGCTGACAAATCTGCCGAGCCTCGCCACATCCCTTAAATTGGCCCGCGAGAGCGGCGCGACCCTGCTCGTATCCGGCAAGTACACGATAGTGCCCGCGCAGGGCGACACCGCAGCGACATTGAATCTTACCGCGAAAATTGTTCGTGTTAATGAGGGCCGGTTTCTGAGCGAAGTGGTCGACGGACGACAGATCCAGCGCGACATCATTTTGAACGACGCGCTTGGCAACCTGCAGACGATGCAGGGACAAGTCGCATATCAGATCCTCTACCAGCGCGACAAAGCCTTGCCCTTTTCACAAAATCAGTTGATCGAATCGGCGAATAAGGTTCCGGCTCGAGCGTTCGAGGCGTACATCAAAGGATTGCTCACGCCGGCGGCCGAGGCACGAGAGAATTATTTCAGAAATTCGCTCAGGCTTTATCAGGATGTAACGCCGGACGGAACCTTCGCCGACGCTGCTCTTGAGCTCGGACATCTGTATCTCGGCCAACGAAAGTTTTCGGAAGCGGTCGATTCATTCGAGCGCGTCATCAACGCAAATCAACAGTGCAAGGATAGGGCGAAAAATGAGAACAAGCTCGCTCAGTGCAATGACGAGAGCTTTGCCGAAGCTTCGTTCTACATCGGGTTGATCAAGTGGCAGCAATCCAATTACGACCAGGCGCTCGGTGTGCTGCGGCCGCTTGCTGAGGACCTCAAACTGACGAGTGTGTACAACACGCTGGGTGCGATCGCGGTCCAGGCGGCGCGTGCTGAAAAGAAAAACGAAGGGAAGTCGGCAGCTCTGTTAACTGAGGGTCTCGATCTTTTGAAAAAGGCAGCGGAGTCTTCCCCGGAAGACCTGAACATCCGATTCAATTATGGTATTGCCCTTTTTTTGCAGGACGCCTTTCTCGAGGCAGCGGCGCAGTTTCGCCCCATCATTGCAGCCAGACCGACCGATGGTGAAGCATATTACGTGCTCTCGAAAGCCCTTGTACAGCAAAACGACACAACCGCTGCAGCGGTTATCGATAATCAGGCTCGCACTTTTTTAACCTCCGGAAACCGGTACGCAAATCTCGAGAAGGAATGGCTGAAGTCGAAGTCGATCGCCGGGGTCCCGCTCCGGGTCGAGCAGCCGCAGCGCAAAGATTTCGTCAGCGTCGTGCTTAGCCGTCGCAGCAGCGCTCCCGTTCAGACCACGGTCAGCGAGACCGAGAACCTACTGACGCAGGCTCGGACCCATTACAAGAACGGCAACGACGACGAAGCGATGACGGTGCTCCGGCGCGTGCTTGCCGGCGAGCCGATGAGTGCCGAGAGTTATTTGATACTGGGAAAAATACATCTCCGTCGAGGTGATCTGGATCAGGCGGTGAGCTCGTTCAAAACCGCGATCTTTTGGGACAACCGGCAGATCGACGCGCACGTTTCGCTGGGCAAGATCTATCTCGAACGCGGCGAATGCCTGCAGGTAAGAAACTATTCGGCATCGGCGATGGAGATAGATTCAAATAACCAGGACGCGATCGCTTTGCAGCGGCAAGCAGACCGATGTTCCAAATAGTGTAAGTCCAAAGGCCCAAGTTCCATGTCCGATGTTCCACCTTAAGCGCCCCGAGAATCAGACCTTTATCTCTTAACCATAGACAAAGCAACAGTTTGAGGAGTAGTGAGACCTGGGACTTGGGACCTGGGACCCGGGACTATTTCTGTGGCACGGCAGATGCTAATAGGACAGCGGCTAGCTTGATAACAATATCGAGACCCCGCCGCCAACACTTCTCCGAGCGCGGTTTGCCACTGTGCTTGATCACCTTCCGAGCGTTCCTTCAGTTGTCCTTCCTATTATGAGCCCGGTCGACACCGACCGGGCTCACCCACTTTTAAACTCGACAAAATCTAGGCCTGATAATCCGAATCATCCCCTCATTCAAATTGCGTTGCTGTTGACCGACCCATCCCGGAGAAACATTTCAATTTGACAGAATGACTTCTGAATGGCCGCTGGGATGACAAAATCCGTCATTTTGTCCCTGACAAAATTTGTGCAGGGCGCTTAAGGGTTCGATCAATTTGAAGGTTATCTGATCAGTAAAGGATCGAGTTGACCGGACAGCACGGGCGCGACGGGAGCCCGACTGGAGCGCAGGCATCCTTGCCTGCAACGCCGCGGGTTTCGCGGCGTCACGCCCTCGTCATCTCGAACGATAATCGCTTGTTCGTGCTTCGCACTCATGCAGGCAAGGATGCCTGCGCTCCAGTCTATTGTCGCCGCGAAACCCGCGGCGTTGCAGGCAAGGATGCCTGCGCTCCAGTCCGTTTGTTACACTGTCGGCATGAAATTGCCGAGCCTAAAGCGGTGCTTGCCGTCGTGGAAAAACGCCGTCCTCTCGATCCTCTCCTCCATCCTGTTGATCCTCGCATTTCCGGATTTTGAATATTGGCTTCTCGCGTGGTTCGGTCTGATACCTCTGTTCTTGGCGATTGAGCGTGAGAAAGAATCCGTAGTTCGGTCGTTCGTCCTGGGCTGGCTTTGGGGTTTTGTTTTCTTTGCCGGCACGTGCTGGTGGCTGACATTCGCCCCGATCACCTACGCCGGGTTTCCGCCGATCGTCGCCTACCTGCTCTTGTTTTGCGTCACGGGCCTCGTCGGAATCTTCCCGGGAATCTTTGCTGCGATCTTTTCGATTCTGTTCAAGCGATTCGGGAATATCGCGTTCCTCGCCGCGCCCTTCGTATGGGTGTTCTCCGAGTTTCTTCGTTACTGGCTGACAGGGAATAACTGGAACGCGATCGGATATTCGCAGGCGTTCGGCGGTTTCATGACGAAAGCTTACTCAGGAATCGGTGGCCTTCTAATGGTCAGTTTCGCGTGTGCCGCGATAAACGCCGGATCGCTGTTCTTCCTCAAAGACCGAAGGACCTCGGTTCTTATTGCCTCGATGGGCGTTCTGGGCCTAAGCCTTTTGATAGCGGGCCTAACTAAGAGCGATCTGAGCAATTTCGATTTGGATCCACCCGCAGTCGTCGCAAACGTCGTAGCGATCCAGCCCAACGTTCCGATGTCGGGTCTAACATTCGAGAAATGGAAAGCTCTCCGCCAGAAACATGTCGAGTTGGCCGAATCGGCATTAGCAACGATCAACGATCAACGATCAACGAACACAACGGTAATTTTCCCCGAATCACCCATGAACTTCGCCTACGAAGAGGATGAGGAATTTAGGAACTTCGTCCACAGCTTCGCGGCGAAGAATGACGTCAGCGTCCTCTTCAATTCCGCCGAGCCGGATGCTCCGAATGACAAGTATTTCAACTCGGCGGTGCTCGTCGGGCCGGACGGAAAGGAGATCGCTCAGTATGATAAGATTTACCTTCTCCCGTTTGGCGAATCCGTCCCCGCTCCGCTTCAGTCAATCGTTCCGGCATTCGTCGGAAGCTTTTCTTATGGGAGTGAATACGACCTTTTGCTGTTCGGGGACGCGAAAGCCGGAGTGATGATTTGCTTCGAATCGCACTTTGGCGAATTGGGCCGCGAGTACGTGCGTAACGGAGCGGATGTGCTCATTGAAATGACGAACGACGGCTATCTCGGACCGACTCCGGTGCTGAGACAACATCTCGCGAATGCTGTATTTCGTGCGGTCGAAACGAACCGGCCGGTCTTACGCGTTACGAACGTCGGTATAACGGCCTACATAAGCGCACGCGGCGATGTAGGCGGTGATGCCGCCGAAAGCTACACCGAGGCCACACACGTCTGGTCAGTGGCAAAGTCCGACGGCAGCCAAACTTTTTATGTAAGATATGGCGACTGGTTCGCCTGGCTTTGTAGTATAGTTACGATCGTTTTATTAGCGTTCGCGCTCAAGCCGAAAAAATACTGAAGCTTTTTCATGCCCCCGGAAACAACGCGTCGTCAAATTCTGGAAGAGCCCTTCGGAGTACCACCCGAGCGGATGTTTAGCATCCTCACGACGCCAAACGCGATTCGCGATTGGTGGGGAGCAACTTCCGTCGTTATTGATGCCCGCAAGGGCGGAAGCTGGATCACATCATCGGGCGAGGGTGAAAGGGATACCGAATTTGTAAATTCATTTGAGATCCTGGAATTCGATCCCCCGCATCGGATGCTTCTCGGATCTGGAAAATATTTTGCCGGTACCAACTGGCCGATACGCACGAACATGACGACCGACATGCTTATCGAAACTCAGCCGGAGGGCTGCATATTGACGATCGTCCAGGAATTGTCTCCGGCCGATCCGCTGCTCGACGATTTTTTCGATGCGTGTGTCGCGGGCTGGCAGAATAGTTTCGAAGGCATGCGAAATTATTTGCACAATAACCCGACGGACTAAGAATTATGGAATTGTCAGAACTGCAATCAAAACACCAGGAAATAAAAGAAAAAGTTACTCAACTTGGGAGGTTCCTTTGACGTCCCTCGCAAACGGTCCGAGCTTGAAAAAATAGAAAAGCAGATCTCCGAACCGGGCTTTTGGGATGATTCCGAAAGCGCGCAGAAGGTCATGGGCCGGCGAAGCCGGATCGAACGCGCTTTGCAGCAGCAGAAAGATTTCGAAACCGGTGTCTCCGATGCCGAGGTGCTTTTTGAGTTTGCCGCCGCCGATGCCGATTCGGCAACCGAACTTCAGGCATTGATGAAAAGTCTCGAAGCTCTCGTTTCAGGCGCCGAAACGCAGAGCCTGCTTTCCGGCGAAACCGATGCGAATAATGCGATCTGTTCGATCCAGGCCGGTGCCGGCGGTACCGACGCTCAGGACTTTGCTCAGATGTTGTTGCGAATGTACTTGCGTTGGGGCGAGCGAAAAGGATTTAAAGTCGAAGTTCTCGACGAACAGTCGGGGAGCGAGGCCGGCCTCAAATCCGCGACTTTCCGCGTCGAGGGCGACTATGCGTATGGCCTGCTCTCCACGGAGGCCGGCGTACACCGCCTTGTTCGAATTTCACCATTCAATTCCGGCGGCAGTCGCGAAACGAGTTTCGCGTCCATGTTCGTTTCTCCGGAGATCGACGAGAACATCGAGGTCGACATACAAGACAAGGATCTGCGGATTGACACCTATCGTTCGTCCGGAGCCGGCGGTCAGCATGTAAATGTTACCGACAGTGCGGTGCGAATAACGCACATTCCGACGAATATTGTCGTGACGTGCCAGAACCAGCGTTCGCAGATCCAAAATCGCGCGGTCGCAATGCAGGTGCTCCGATCAAAACTGTACGAGCTCGAACTTGAAAAACGGCGTGCGGATTCCGCCGACCTCGAAGCTACCAAGATGGACATATCGTTCGGGTCGCAGATTCGTAATTACGTCCTCCATCCATACCGGCTTGTAAAAGACACAAGAACAAAGTTTGAAGTAACCGACGTCGACGCTGTTCTCGACGGAGATATTGATGACTTTATCAAGGAGTTTCTGTTATATAAGAAGGGAGTAGTGATAAGTGATAAGTGATAAGTGAAAAGAACCAGGATTTCTTTCTCATCACCTATCACCCATTACTCATCACAACCTGCCAATGAAGATTTGCCCGACATGCAAGGAAACCTATAAGGACGACGATCTGAACTTCTGCCTGTCCGACGGGACTACGCTGATCAAGAAGAAGACGGGCGTGACGACACGCCATTCGCGCCTGAACGAGATCATTGCCGTCGTTCTGCTCGCGATCTCGGTGCTGATCTTTCTTTGCCTTGTCTCATACAACCCGAGCGATCCGACATTTAATACGGCATCTTCTCAGAAGGTCCAGAACTGGATCGGTGTTGTGGGTGCAAATTTGGCCGAGGTGCTTTTCTCCGCCGTCGGTATCGTCGCTTATATTTTTCCGGCACTGCTTGCGTTGATCGCGTGGCGGGTTTTTCAGTCGGAAAGCCTTCGGCCGCGGGTAAGCCAGATGATCGGATTCTCGTTGTTCGTTGCGTCCATCTCGGCTCTCTGCAGCCTGATCGGTTGGCACGGCGGAATACTCGGAGCTCTTTTGACGACCTATTCGATCCGTCTGTTAAGTACGGTCGGAGCCACCGTTTTACTGCTTGCGCTTGCCACAACTTCCATACTCTTGATCACGAATTTCACTCTCACATGGGCATTCGGGCATTTCGAAGTGGGATGGGAGAATTTCAGGATCCATTTCGCCGAATGGAAGTCGAAGCGGCGCGAAGCACGATCCGAGCAGATCAATCTTGCAAAGGGGCGACAAGAAAAACGGCGGGGGACCCTTGGAGAAAAATCGGCAAACGAATCGCCCACGATCTCCATTCCCGAGTCGCGAAAAACTAAAGCCGGTAAGTCCGCGGAGTTATCCGCCGCTACCGCAGCTGGTGCGGGACTGAACCCGTTCGAGACTTCAATGGCCCTTGCGGACGAGTTGGTCACGCCGCCGTCCATCGTCCCGATGGAGAATGTTCCGGATACGATAACTTCGGGTGAAGATTCGATCTCGGAGCCGGGCTCGATCCCGATCACTCCGACGAAACATACAGACGAGTTGAATAGCGAAACGCCTCCCGTGATCGCAGAGGACGAAACGCCGCTCGATCTGGGCAAGCCGACGCGGAGCTACGAAGATTACGTTCTCCCAAGCTCTCAACTGCTGACTCCGGCCGCACCGCATATCGAGCAAAAGGAAAAAGAGCTGTTGGCACTCGCAGATTCACTGGTTGAGAAAACACGCGAATTTAATGTCGCCGGTAAGGTCGTGAACATTTGCCCGGGGCCGGTCGTCACAACTTACGAATTCAAACCCGATCCTGGTGTTAAATACTCGCGTGTCACCGGTCTTGTCGACGATCTCTGCCTCGCCTTAAAAGCAGAGTCCGTCCGCATCGACCGTATTCCGGGCAAGGCGTTTGTCGGAATCGAGGTTCCAAATAGAAAGCGCGAAACGATTCAGCTTCGCGACGTCATTGAATCCGAGAAATTTCGCGACTCCGAATCTCTAATGACGATCGCGCTCGGCAAGACGATCGACGGTCTCAATTACGTGACGGACCTCGCGAAGATGCCGCATCTTTTGATCGCGGGTGCGACCGGTGCCGGAAAATCCGTCGGCGTGAACTCTTTGGTGGTTTCGATCCTCTATAAGGCGAAGCCGGATGAGGTGAAATTCATCATGGTCGATCCGAAGCGGCTCGAACTGGGTGTCTACGCTGACATCCCGCACCTGTCGGTCCCGATCATTACCGATCCGAAACGCGCTTCGAACGCCCTTAAGTGGGCCGTTACCGAGATGGAGCGCAGGTACAAAGATCTCGCGGGTTATGGAGTTCGCAACATCGACGGCTACAACGTCGAGGCAAAACGCCGCAACGCGCTCGAGCAGTGGGATGACACCGGCGAGCCGCACCGTCCGCTGCCGTACATCGTTATCATCATCGATGAGCTTGCCGATCTGATGATGGTGTCGGGCAAGGAGGTTGAAGAGTCGATCACGCGTCTTGCGCAGATGGCCCGAGCAGTCGGAATTCACCTTGTGCTCGCCACCCAGCGACCGTCGGTTGATGTCATAACAGGACTTATCAAGGCAAATTTCCCGGCCCGGATTTCATTCCGCGTCTCGAGCAAGGTCGATTCGCGAACGATCATCGACAGCAACGGTGCCGAAGGATTGCTCGGAAAAGGCGACATGTTGTTTTTGCCGCCCGGCACCTCGCAGGTCATACGCGTGCACGGTGCGTTCGTCGACGAAAAAGAGATAGCCAAAATCGTCGAACACATAAAGCCGCAAGGCAGGCCGGAATACGATACGACCATCACGCAGTCTGACGAGGAGCTTGACGACTCGGGCGATCTGCCCGGCCGCCGCGATCCTTTGTTCCTGGACGCTTTGAAATGTGTGGTTAATGCAAAGCGCGGATCGACATCGTTGCTCCAGCGTCACCTTCGCATTGGCTATGGCCGCGCGGCCGCGATACTCGACGCGATGGTCAAGGAAGGATATATCGGCGATATGGATGGCTCGACACGAGCGCGACCTGTCTTGTCGAAGGCTTATGAGGATCTTCAGGATCTGGCGGAGATGGGTGAGTCTTAGCGGAAGGTGAGCGGGTGAGAAAATGAGAAGGTGAGAAGGTGAGAAGGTGAGAAGGTGAGAAGGTGAGAAGGTGAGAAGGTGAGAAGGTGAGAAGGTGAGAAGGTGAGAAGGTGAGAAGGTGAGAAGGTGAGAAGGTGAGAAGGTGAGAA
>JBGTIQ010000044.1:0-57014 GCA_041745575.1 Pyrinomonadaceae bacterium | reverse complement strand
CCTTAGTCACCGCCTTTCTCTCCTTCATTGCCAATCTCACTCCTCGCCGCCTCCTTCACCGGACGCGACCATTTTATTTCGAGTAGATTTCTTCGTGAGGCAACGACTCTATTTCGAGTAGATTTTTAATGAGGCAATTCGCTTGCTTGACCTTTCATCCTAGTGGGGCTTATTATTTTTGTTTGTCTTTGCAGGTAATATTTAGAGAGAAGAGTAATGAAACAGGAAATACATCCGAACTATCAGGAAATCGACGTAACTTGTGCGTGTGGACATTCATTTAGGACTCGTTCGACGATGGGCGAAGAGCTGCACATAGAAATTTGTTCCGAGTGCCACCCGTTCTTTACCGGTAAGCAAAAGCTGGTCGATACGGCGGGACGCGTCGACCGCTTTAACAAGCGTTACGCTCGTGGAGCGGTCAAGGTCGAAGCTGAGGCCGGTTCGTAACTTGTGAATTCTTTTACCGACCAATACTAGCTTAGAAAAATTTGACGCCGACGCTTTTGCGCCGCTCGCTCGAGGTGTACCAGATACACCCGCGACAGGTGAAAAAAGAGTCGGCGTTACTTCTTTGATCTTGTAAACGGGGTGGCAACGGCGGGAAAGATTAAGCCGTCAATAAGTTGACATGAAAAACAAAAGCGCACGAAAACTAAAGTTCCTTCACACAGTGTTCGCCATGGAACGCGACCTGATCGTCGGCGGGCAGGCCGTAATGGAAGGCGTTATGATGCGAACTCCGTCGGCCTACGCCATTGCATGTCGAAAATCGGACGGCACGATCATCACTACAGCCGAAACGTTACCGAAATGGAGCGACACGTACAAATGGCTCGCGTGGCCGGTACTTCGAGGCGGAGCCACACTTATACAGTCGATGGCGCTCGGGATCAAGGCACTTAACTTTTCGGCCCGCATCTATGAGGAAGACCTAACGACGAAGGAAGAACTTGCGAAGGAAAGGGTTCTTGAAACTGAAGCTGTCCTTGTCGAGGGAACGACGGATGAGAACTTTACCAAGGCCCCGGTAAAGATAGTGATGCCGGAAAAATCGAAGTCAACGAAGGCGGGCCAATCGGCCGGTGCGGTTGGATCGATCATTTTCGCACTCGGTTTCAACGTGCTGCTATTCATCGTGGCACCCTTGATCCTGACCAATATCGGATTCATCGCCTTGGGTTGGGCTGACGCTCCGGTGATCGCCGCCGATTTGAGTTGGTGGGAAACGGCAAGAGCATACGTTTGGGAAATCAAACCTCATTCGTGGGTGGCATTCAACCTCGCGGACGGACTCGTCCGTATGTTTTTCTTTGTGGTGATGATCGTCTCAATGTCTTACCTGAAAGACATTCGCCGCGTCTTCGAGTACCACGGGGCCGAGCACAAGACAGTTTTCACCTGGGAAAAGGGCCTCGAACTAAATGTAGCCAATGCGGCCGTGCAGAGGCGGCAGCATCCGCGTTGCGGCACTTCGTTTCTGATGGTCGTAATGCTTGTCGCGATCGTCCTGTTCTCGGTGATAAAGTTTGACGCGCTGTGGCTCAACCTCCTAGTTCGGATCGCGCTGATGCCTTTGGTCGCCGGATTGTCGTACGAAGTTATTCGCTACGCGGCTAAGAAGGAATCGGGTGCAATATTCAAATTTATGACCCTGCCAGGGCTTTGGCTGCAGAACATTACCACGCAGGAGCCTGACGGCGAGCAGCTTGAAGTTGCGATCAAGGCGCTCGACGAATCGCTAAAACTCGAACCGGCGGTCTAAGAGGTTTTTGCCTCAGAGTACACAAAGAACTTTCTTCCTCACGTATACTCTGTCGCGGATTTTATATGTTTGAAAAACTTGCACAAATCGAAAAAAGCTTTGAAGAGCTGACCGAACAGATCTCGCAGCCTGAGTTCATGTCCGACATGTCGGTGTACGCGAAGCTCATGAAGCAGCATCGCAGCTTGAGCGAGGTAGTTGAAAAGTATCGCGAAGTCAGGCGGATGCAAGAAGAGTTGTCGGGTGCGAGAGAGATGGCCGACGCAGCCGACGACGACGAGATGCGCGAGATGGCTCTGGCCGAGGCGGCCGAGATTGAAGCGAAGCTTCCGGACGCAGAAGAAGAACTAAAGGTTTTGCTGCTGCCGAGCGATCCAAACGACGAGAAGAACGTGATCCTCGAGATCCGGGCCGGAACCGGTGGTGACGAAGCAACCCTGTTCGCCGCCGAAATGTTGCGGATGTATGCGCGGTACGCCGAGCGTCAGGGTTGGAAAATGGAGATCATGGGTGTTGCTGACACCGGCGTTGGCGGCATTAAGGAAGCCTTTGCAATGATCGAAGGGGATCGCGTGTATTCGAAAATGCGGTACGAGTCGGGAGTTCATCGAGTCCAGCGAGTTCCCCAGACGGAGACCGCCGGACGTATCCACACTTCCGCCGTGACGGTCGCAATATTACCTGAGGCGGAAGAGGTCGACGTACAGATCAATCAGAACGACCTTCGCATCGACACCTTTTGTTCGTCGGGTCCGGGCGGCCAGTCGGTGAACACGACGTACTCGGCAGTGCGAATTACGCACCTGCCGACCAATGTCGTCGTCTCGATGCAGGATGAGAAATCGCAAATCAAGAACCGCGAGAAGGCGATGCGTGTCTTACGGGCCCGTCTTCAGGAACTCGAAGAACAAAAACAGCATGATGCGCAGGCAAGCGAGCGCAAGTCGATGGTCGGAAGCGGCGACCGTTCAGAAAAGATCCGAACCTACAACTTTAAGGAAAATCGGGTCACCGATCACCGCATCGGTATGACGGTTCATCAACTTGACCTAGTAATGGAAGGACAGCTTGACGAATTTATCGACGCGGTGCGAACCCATTTTCAAACTGAAAAGTTGAATGCCGAAGCGGTTGCTGTTTAAGTTTCTAGTTCCAAGTTTCTAGTTTCTAGTTCAAGAATCTAGCCTAATGGATGGCGTGGCCCGAGAAACTAGAAACTAGAAACTAGAAACTGGAAACCAGAAACTAGATTCCCGGAATTTATGCCGGTAACAAAACTTTATCTGGTAAGGCACGGGCAATCCGACGGCAATGCCGAAGGCCGATTCGGCGGGCACGGGCCGACGCCACTGTCAAAGCTTGGCGTGCAGCAGGCTGAAGCGACCGCCAAGGTCCTCGCAAGAGAAGGGGTCAATTTGATCTACTCAAGCGATCTGCGCCGCGCGATACAAACAGCGGAACCGCTTTCCCAACTAACCGGAATACCGATAAAGTCGACTACGGCTTTCCGCGAAAGAAACGTCGGAGTTCTCGAAGGCCTTACCTTCGATGAATCCAAGCAAACATTTCCCCAAGATTATCAGGCTCTCGTCAGCCGCAACGTCCACCATGTCATCACCGATGGCGAAAGCTATCGGCACCTTCTTCGCCGCAGTACGGCTGAGCTCTGGGAGATCCTTCGAGATCATATGGGCGGCCGCATTGCGATCTTCTCGCATACCGGCGCGCTCTGCTTTCTGACGCTCCATCTGATGGGAGCGATCCGACGCGACACCAAGCACACGCCTTGGATCGTTACGTCGAACTGCGGGATTAATCGCTTCGAGATCCGCGGTCGCAACAACGTCCGCATCCTCGCCCTCAACGACACCCGCCATCTCGCCAGCATTACCGGTAACGACGCGTTTGCGGCACGATAGCCGTCGCTACTGCATTCTGAAACGCTATAGATTTCCTTTTGTCAAACTCAGCAAGTGTGAGACAATTTGATTCTTACATCTGAGCAATACTATTACTACGTATAGCTTTAGAACCAGGCTCCTTTTGTAGCCGAATTCATGAATAGACCTTTAGGAGGATCAAATGAAAAGGAATCTCAATTCTGTGTTGATTCTGCTTGCCCTCGCTTTTGCATTTACTCCAGTAGTATTTGGCCAGGAAACGAGTGGAAGCATCGAAATAACGTCCCGGGATCCGAATGGCGCAATAGTCCCGAACGTTAGTGTCACGATAGCTACAGCGGTGGGCGGCACTAGTTCGTCGACTGGTTTTAGGCGCACGGTTAGCACTGGCGGGGACGGCTATGCTCGGGTCCTTCAGGTACCACCGGGCCAATATTCGGTAACGGCAGCAGCTACGGCTGGCTTCGCCGAA
This sequence comes from Pyrinomonadaceae bacterium, assembly GCA_041745575.1. Classification (GTDB taxonomy): domain Bacteria; phylum Acidobacteriota; class Blastocatellia; order Pyrinomonadales; family Pyrinomonadaceae; genus OLB17. The sequence goes on along the minus strand of JBGTIQ010000044.1, from coordinate 52,876 downwards.
AAGACCATAAGCGGCGTTCATGTGGTTTTGGGTAGAGTCACAGCGGTGAACCTCGATCTCGGTATCACGACCGAGACAAACGTCGAGGTTTCAGCGAGTGATGTTCTCGCCGTTGACACGACCGATTCGAAGATTCAGACAAATATCTCCGCTCAGCTCGCGGAATTGCTGCCGAAAGGCACAAATTTTTCCAGTGTTTTGAAGATCTCACCAGCGACCCGTCCAGAGCCGCGGTCCGGTCAGTTTCAGATCGACGGGGCAAGCGGGTCGGAAAATACATTTATCGTCGACGGTCAGGAGGTTACTAACGTTCGTACCGGCGTGCTTGATTCCAACAGTGACCTTCCCTTCCAACTTATTCAGGAAGTGCAGATCAAGTCGAGCGGATTCGAAGCCGAGTACGGAGGTGCAACTGGCGGCGTGGTCAACGTCGTTACAAAAGGCGGCAGCAATGAGTGGCGCGGCGAATTTGGCACACAATTCCGCCCGTCATCCTGGAACGCCCTCGGCCGAGGATCGCTTTTCCGCTTACAGGCCAGCTCCACTCCGGAATACATTCACCCGAAACGAGATTCCTACCTTGAGTTCAACCCGTCGGCGAGTCTGGGAGGCCCGATCCTCAAGGATCGTCTGTGGTTCTTTGCGAGCTATACTCCGCAGATCTTCACCCGCGAGCGAACAATCACCTACGTCAACCCGGACAACCGGACCGAGGTTACATTCCCGGCTCAAACGTACAAGGCACGGCAGGTAAACGACTACACATTTTTACGCCTCGACGGCATGGCATACAGCAAACTTCGCCTGACGGGTACGTACACATATAATCCGATCGCGCTTAAAGGGGCGATCCCGGGATTTACCAGTCAGTTTTTCAGGACCCCGAGTCCGGGAACCCCGTGTCAGGCCCCCATCTGCCAGGCCGGAGATCCGTCCCTGAGCGGAGCGGCATTCCTAAATCAAACCGGTGGCCGTCAAAACTCGCAGAGTGTTTCAGGCCAGGCTGTCTGGACACCGACGAGCAATGTGGTAGTCGGTTTTCGCCTCGGTCACTACTTCTTGAATGAAAAACTCGGAGCGTATGGCTTCGGCGATGTTTCAAAGGCTCGCGTCCTGTGCAGCGGGCTGAGCTTCGGCTTTCCGCCGGGCTTTGGGTGCTCACCCGGACAGAGTAATGGTGTAACGGCTTTTGACGGCACCCTCTACGATGCGACCGAAAGGAACACCTACGACGGGGATGTCACGTTCCTGACAAACTTCGCGGGCCGCCATCAGTTCAAAGGCGGCGTGCAGCTGAATCAGATCGGCAACTCGGTCAGTTCACGATTCTCGGACCAGATCGTCCTTCGGGGCGGTTGGACGCTTGCCCAATATACTGGCGATACGCAGTTGATGTCGTCACCGAACGCTATCGGAGCTGGACTGCTTCGGGTTTTTGAGACGCAGGGAGATGTTAAGAGCAACAACCTGGGCATCTACTTTCAGGATAAGTGGCAGCCGACGAAATGGCTGACGCTGAACCTCGGACTCAGGACCGAGCGTGAAGACGTCCCTTCCTTTACGCCTGGGCTGCCTGGTATCAAGTTCGACTTTCAGGGCAAGATGGCACCCCGCCTGGGTGCCGCGATCGACCTGACTGGTGACGGCAAGACCAAGCTGTCAGCTTTCTATGGCTGGTTCTACGACCGCTTCAAATATGAACTACCGCGCGGTTCGTTTGGCGGAGATATTTTCCATGACTTCTTCTTTGAAATACTTGAGGGGAACACGCTCGCGAACTTCCAGAACCGTTCCGATATATGGGGTTCCGGTACGTTCATTCCGGGCGGTGCCTGCCCGCACGACACCATCACCCCGGTCTTCGGCCGCGTCCGATGCGACGTTGATCATCGTGTACCTTCTAACTCAGGCCTTCCGCTGACCGAAGCGGGCGGTATCGACCCTGATATCAAAGCGTTTCGTCAAAGCGAGTTTACGGTCACATTTGAACGTGATCTCGGCCGTAGTATGGTCTTTAGCAGCCGCTTCACGCACAAGAACGTGGACCATACGGTCGAGGACGCGGGCTTCCCCAATGCGGCAGGTAGCGAGTTTTACATCATTGGAAATCCGGGTGAAGGGCTGTATGCGAGAACGGCGAGAGAATTCGATCTGAAGGCGCTGAAACCCCAGCGGACCTATGACGCGTTCGAGGCTCGCCTCGAACGGCGTTTCGCAGACGATTTTTACTTCGATTTAAATTATACTCTCAGCCGATTGTGGGGTAACTACTCGGGGCTCGCCAGCTCGGATGAGGAAGGTCGCCTTAGTCCCAACGTAAATCGTTATTTCGATCAACCGCTCATGGGTTGGACCCTGCAGGGCGGGCCGGACAATGGTGTCCTACCAACGGACCGGACGCATGTTGTTAAGTTCTCCGGTGCATATAGCCTGGATTGGAATAAGCGCTTTGGGTTCGGATCGGGGAGCTCGACCGAGTTCCAGCTTTTTACGACGATCCAGAGCGGCACGCCGTTGACTTCGATCGCTACCTTTGGTGACGATCTCAACCTTGTCCTAACGAAACGTGGAGATATGGGGCGCACGGAGACCTTTACGCAGAGCGACTTTGCGATACGTCATCGTTTCCGGTTTGGTTCGGACAAGCGCTTTACCATCGTTGCCGAAGCCGACGTCCTGAATGTTTTTAACGAAGCAAACGTAACGCTGCGTGAAAACCTGATCACGGAATCGGTCTTCGACATATTCACCCTCTTAAGACCAGGTCAAACTTGTAGCACCAATCAGGAGTGTTTGATCCTCGGGTACCAAAACTTGCAGAACGATGGTGGCGCCGCGATATTGACGCAGGCTCAGGATCCGGCCGTGAGGTCGAATCTCTACAACCTGCCCAGTTCGTATCAAGGGCCCCGACAGTTTCGATTTGGTTTCAGGTTCCTGTTCTGATCGGCCCTCGTCGCGATCAAAAAGCCATCCGGGCAAGTCCGGATGGCTTTTTTTTATGCTGAATCGAACCTTGTCTTGACTACCGGTGAGCCTCGAATTCCGCTATAAGCTTCTTAATATTTTCCGCGTCTTTCGCGTTCGGCTGCGCTTTCAGAAACAGGCGTAATTGCTTTGCGGCCTCGCGATGGCGCTTCAAGTCGTACGCGTAGATGAGCGCAAGTTGCCAGTGTGCCATCGGCAGAACGCCCTTCGCCAATTGGATCGCCCTCAGCATCTGCTTCGCAGCCTCGTTATATTGCTTCTGCTTTCTTAAAAGCACTCCATAGAGCAAAAGAGATTCGGGGGCCGTATCGCTAAGCTCTACCCCTTTCTTCGCGGCGACGAAAGCGTCGTCGAAACGTTCCAGCGAGTTCAGTGAATATGCCAATCCATACCAAGCTCGGCGTCCACGCGGATTTATTTCGACGGCAACAGCAAAAAGAACCTGTGCCGCTTCGTAATGCTGAAGCCTTGCGTATTCGGCACCGAGGCGCACGATTGCATCGTAGTACTTAGGAAACGTCTCGATGGCCGTCTTTAGATCCTTTAGTCCTTGCTCTTCTTTCTTGCTATTTAGCGCAATGATTGCTCGATCGTACTGGGCCCGAGCGTCAGCCGGGACCTCTTGAACGAAAACTGTGTCTGTCACCAGCAACGAGCCCTTCCGAGGCCTTAGATAAAAATCGAGTTGCTCATTACTGAATCCGGAAATTCTTCGCTGGCCGCTGGCGGTCTCTCTCGCAAAATTCACGATCTCGATCGACTGTTCCTGTTCCTCGTAGTCTGTATCGAGCGCGGAGACCCGCACGACCACTCGACCCGAAGGCGCACCATTAAAGAAATACCTACCAGAGTTGTCCGTCCGAGCGCGGGCAACCAAGCGTGAAAACTCGTCAAGCAATTCTACCGTAGCATCGGAAACTGGCGTGCGCCCCGGGCCATATACATGCCCGGTAACAGTATTGCCCTGGCCTTGCGCGCTGAGTGCTCCAAACAAAATGAGCGGAACGAGAAACAAGTTCCTTCCACGTAGACAGATGTTTTTTGCGAGCTTATAGAATTGCCTCATTAAAGAAAACCTCATCGTCAACATGTCGAACGGCCAGTGGGGATTAAACCAACTATACCACCGGACTAACGTAATTCCCTTTTTGTTCCTAAACGGTTCGCAATCCACGATTCTCATCGCACTAGTTTGCGTTTCACAATGCGCGAATCGGATACAGCTTCAAGAATATCGGAACCGCGAATCGAAATAGGTTGCGCTTGTCGTGGCGAACTCCTGGGTGAATGGGACTGCCGGGAGATCGAAATGAAAAGGGAGGGTCGAAAACATTAGTGGAAATATTGAAAAATATTCAAATTTTTGAAATAAACGCGTGGACGGCCTTCGCTGCAGTTGCTGCGGTTCCGACCGCGGTACTGATCGTCGGTGATTCGAAATTGGCCGCATCGCCAATGGCGAAGACACCGGGCAAACTCGTTGCGCAAAAATTGTCGACGCTCACGTAACCTCCATCGGTGAGATCGGCCTGGCCGACGAAAAGTTCTGTGTTGGGCTCGACACCTATTCGAATCAAGATGACATCGGTCGGTATGTCCTGTGCTTTTTTCGTGATCTCATCACTAATCGTAACGGCTTCCACCGACGCTCCGCCTGATATGGCATCAACGGACGTCGGGGTAAGTACTTCTATATTTCGACTCTTCCGGAGCTCGTCAATGAATTCCCTTCGTGCCGAAAATTCTTTCCGGCGATGAACGACAAACACCTTTTCTGCGATCGCACTCAGAAGAACAGCATTCTCAAGGGCTGCATCCCCGCCCCCAACAATAAGTATTCGCTTGCCGACAACTTTTTCTCGTTCGCCAACTCCGGAGTCGAGAATGCCGCGCCCGCTGAATTCCTTCGCACCCGGAACGTCTAATTCTCGCCGCCGGACTCCGGTAGCGATTATCAGTGCCTTTCCGAAAAGTTCTGCACCACTACTGAAGGTAACCTTCTTATTCCGGAGATCGACCGAGCCAATATTGCATCCGAGAACGCTTTCATAGGTCTTCCCATTCAGCTGCGCTTGGAAGCGATCTCTAAGTTCGCCACCGCCCATACTTGGAACGCCAAAATAGTTGTTAATTAGATTTCGGATCCGAAGCAGCTGCCCGCCCAGCTCGACTTCGCGCTCGACGAGTACCGGATCCATTCCCATCTCCGCGCACCAAAAAGCCGCAGCCATGCCGGCGGGCCCACCTCCGATGATAATGACGTCGGCAGTAGATTTTGGTTCTTCCATCGCTTTATAGACGATGTTTTGATTACGAATATTTGTCAATAATGGGTGCCGTTTTTTGTCATTCGTCGCCCACAATGCCATCGCGAGATCGGCGACGACAAAACTGAAAACGTGCGAAACCCCTTATATTACAGTGTCTACGGCAGGGGACGGACCGTGCTGTCTCCCTCGTTTCGATGGCATCTGTTTTGCTAATGCAAGTCAGTTGTAGTTGCGCGCCGTTTTTGGCAAGCCTCATATTAACCAATCCCAAAGTTGTCAAGACTCCCGTCTTACATTCACCACCTATGAGATTAGAAATTGATACGACCGTTTCCACTCCACCTCTCGCCGATGAAACCGGTATCTCAGAAAGCGTTAATTCGACTGAAGTAAGAACTGTACTAAACCAGGGAATCAAAGCTGCACAGGCTGGCAATCGAGTCCAAGCCCGTACTTCACTCTTGAGAGCGACCGAGCTTGAGCCGCAAAACGAAAACGCCTGGCTCTGGCTGGCATCGATCAGTGAATATCCGGAAGAGCTCTTGGGCTTCTTAAATCATGTACTCGAGATCAACCCCGAAAATCAGCGCGCCACCGAGTGGAAACTAGCGACCAACGCTTTGCTTTCAAGAACGTTCGTTCAGCGTGGCATCGATGCCTCCCAGGAAAAGCAGAAGGACTTCGCCACCGAGTGTTTTCAGACGGCACTTGAATACGACGATCGCAACGCGATCGCTTGGATGTGGATGGCTTCTCTTTCAGATACCCCTGCGGTAAAGGTCTCACTGCTTGTAAAAGCGCTCGAGATCGAACCCGGAAACGACGCAGCAGCGGCCGCGCTTGAAGCGGCCCGAGCAAGCATCCTCAAGGAACGGCTTACGGAAGCGAAAACGGCCGCCGTCGCGGGCAATCATTTTGAAGCGATAAACATTCTGGATTCGCTTCTGGCCCTCAAGCCAGACTCGATCGACGCGTGGACCATGAAATCCCACCTCTCCGAAGGCTTCGACGAAAAAATAAGATGCTTCGAGAGTATTCTGACGATTGACCCTGAGAACGTTGCAGCAAAAGCCGGCCGCGATTCACTGCTGTCGATCTTCGGAACAGCCGAAGCGGCCAACGCAGAAAACTCGAGAAGCGACGTTTATGCGGATGAGAACACAGATCAGGACAACTTCGATCATTCGGTCGAGCTAACGATCGACAATAGTGGGACGCAGGACGTCGAACTGCCCGCTGCCTTTACAAGCGTGGTAGAAACAAAATTCGACACGGAAATCGAGAACACGCCTGAGAATGAATATGAGAATGAACACGCTGAGGTCGCGGAGCCGTTTGCTTCGTTTGCGGAAGAAACTACGGAGCCTGATGAAGCGGGAACACGCGAGCGTAAACTGAACGATCCTAACTTAGAGGCAATGCCCGAAGAGGTTTCCGAAGCAGATTTCGCTTATGCAGATCCGCAGGCCGAAACAGTTGCGATCAGTTACCCAGATGATGGTGCCGAATGGTCGGGTGAGAATTCCGATCCAGCGATAACTATCCCGGCGGACGCTCTGCCGGAAAGAGATACGCCATCGAGTGAACCGTCGGCGGAAACCTTCATAGAAACCGCCGAGGTCCTCACCGTTAACGCGGAGTCGATCGAATGTCCATTCTGCGGCTCGACTAACGATCCACAAGTTATTTCCTGCCAATCATGCCTCGCCGTGCTGACCCTTTCGGATCTGGAACTGCTTCTCGCCAACCAGGGCTCGAATAAGCAGATATTGAGGCGGGCTGTCGAAGAAATGGAACGAAGTCGTCCGAAGGGGGTTTTCGGTCCGGATGAGTTAGTAACCCTCGGCCTCGGCCATCTCAATCTTCGAAATCTTCAGTTAGGTTATTCCTGTTTGCTCGAAGCATCGAAGTTGAGCCCGAACAACGTAGTACTGAGCGGCCAGGTCAATGCGCTCTTAATTCGGCTCGGAGAAATTAAGATCCAGGAAGAAGCTTACCTAAAGATGCCGAAGGGCAAGTCTATTCTGGTTGTAGACGATAGTCCAACCGTTCGAAAATTGATCGCCGGCAAACTCGAGAAATGCGGGCACGAGGTAACATGCGCGAACGATGGCATCGAAGCGATGGAACGTCTCGAGCATGTTGTTCCGGATCTGGTCCTCCTCGATATAACAATGCCGCGGATGGACGGATATCAGGTTTGCAAAAACATTCGTAACAATAGAGCGACCAAGGACGTGACTGTCGTAATGATCTCCGGCAAGGACGGATTCTTCGACAAGGTCCGTGGCCGCATGGCAGGTGCGACAGGTTACATAACGAAACCGTTCGGACCGGAAACCCTGATGAAAGCCGTCGAAATGTACCTGAGCGGCGAAGCCCCCGAGCTAGATGAGGTATGACCGCCCGTCGTGGTAACTTCGCAATCAAAAGCTGTCATCGATGAAGCCGAATCACTGCTCGGGGCGATCCGCGGCGGTGTCCTGGTTCACTTACAAGGCGGCGTCCGTTCAGCACATCTTCAAGTTCCGCTCGACTTCGCGCGTCAATTGAATGCGCAAGTCTTACAGACCGGCGACGATGAGGTGATCGCAGCAGCCGACGCTCTCGAAGCATGGCTATTGCTGCTCGTTGCTGAAACCGAGCCGATCTCCGATACCCGGACTCTCAGTCTGCTGGATCAAATCTCGGAGTTCGAAGTTTCGCTCTTAGACTACAAAGCTAAGGAACTCGCCCCGGCGGGGGACGTCGGAGACTTTGTCGAAGAGTCATTCGAAGTTTTACGAGCCACCAAAAACAACTTTACCGACGGCGACCCGTCGGAAAACAAACAAAGCGAGGACATCGAAGCCGATTCCGAACTTCTCGAGGTTTTCAACGAGGAGGCCGCATCTCTGTTGCAGAGCATCAAGTTGAATTTGGAAGTGCTCTCCACCCGGCCAAAAGATCGCGAAGCCCTCTGGGAGATCAAAAAAAGCGCCCATACATTCAAGGGTGCGGCGGGCGTCGTCGGTCTTAGGAAATTGTCGAATCTTGCTCATCGGGTCGAGGATCTGCTCGACCGGCTTTCCGAAAAGAATGCCGATTTGAACATCCACATCATCAGCCTTTTGCTACACGCGGCCGACTGTCTCGAATCTTTGTCGAGCGCCGAAGGTTCGTTGGAGATCGACGCCAGGATTGAATCCCTGTACGAGGAATTCGGAAAAGCATTGGACGGTACCTCGCCGTCGGATCCAACGGACCACGCACCGGTCGTCGTTTCGCCGAGCGTAAAAGTAATACCAAGGCGGCGAGCGACAGACTTCTTCGCCGCGCCGCGAAAGACCAACTCGATAATTCGTGTGTCGCGGGATCGGGTCGACGAACTCGTGCGAAACATGCGCGATCTTTTCGCCAGCCGGTCAGCGTTCGAGCAGCGGCTCGCGGAGCTTGGTCAGCAAGTGGAAGAGTCACATAACAACTGCCTCCGCCTTCTAGCCGCATCCGGGAGGCTGGAATCATGTCAGTACGGCACGGATTTGACTCACTCGGATACTGTCGCCGCAGACATGAATGCCGGGGCGTACGAGCTGGCCGAGGCTGTGAAAGATGCGACCGTCATCGACACGGCATTTGACAATGTCAAGAGCAATCTTGAAGCCCTCTACGATGCTCAATGCTCAGTGATCGACGACGTGCAGGATAGATTACTAAAGCTGCGCCAAGTTGAATTTGGATCGATCACAAATCGTTTGCAGCGTACCGTTCGCGTGACATGCGACGAGGAAGAAAAGAGGGCCGAGGTTGCGATCGAAAACAGCCTGCTTGAAGTCGATACACAGCTTATCGATATTCTTATCGAGCCGCTTCTTCACCTTCTCAAGAACGCCGTCGTCCATGGTGTCGAAAACCCCGAAACACGTCGTATCCTGGGCAAACCCGAAGTTGGAAAGATCACGATACGGGTAAGCACCAAAGATGAGCATACCGTTTTGTCGGTCACGGACGACGGGCGAGGGATCGCGTTCACACCGCTTTTAGAAAAGGCCGTGGTATCGAACCTGATCACGCCGGCTAATGCGGAACAGATGACCCCGCACAAGATCTGCGAGCTGATTTTTCTTCCCGGCCTCACAACTGCGAAGAGGCTCAACCTGAACGCCGGTCGCGGCGTGGGCATGAGCATCGTTCGCGAGAGCATCGCCGCCGCTGGCGGAACGATCGCGATCGAAACGTGGCCCCAGAAAGGGACGACCTTTACGATCCGAATTCCGCTCCCGTTCGCCCGTCAGGCTCCCGAACCGGGAAGTCGTGCGGCAGGCATCTCCACGCCGTCGAGCAAACTGCGAATCATGATCGTGGATGACAGTCCGAGTGTTCGCTTAACGACATCGCGCGTCGTAGAGAAGGCGGGATGGCACGTCGAAACCGCTAAGCACGGACTCGATGCTCTCGACAAGCTGAAGCTCATGCCCTTGCCGCATGTCATTCTCTCCGATATTGAGATGCCGAAAATGGACGGCTTTGAATTCGTCGAAGCTCTGCGTGAAGACGAATCGCTAAAAGATATTCCCGTAATGTTTATCAGTTCAAGAGCAGATCAGGTCGATCGAGACCGGGCCGAAGCGGCCGGCGTGGCGGCGTTCATCACGAAACCCTATAACCAGGTGGAACTGCTGGAGTCGATCAATCGCCTGACACTCTCTGACGAGTTAGTGGCGTCGAAGTGATCACGCATTAAGCTTTTGGTGGTGCGCTTGGCCTGATCTCGATCTTGCTCGGAAGGGCTCGCGTATCAAAACGCAAGAGGTCGGTGACGACTTCGGCGATGTCCGCGGGCTGAAGCTGCCATGCCTTTTCATCACTGGAGGTATCGCCGCCAAAATCAGTGTTCACGCTGCCCGGGCAAATGTAGCTGACTTTGATATGGTCATGACGAACTTCCTGCATCAGCGCTTCGGAAAATCCGTTCAGACCGAATTTCGATGCATTGTATGCGGCCATCCGCGGATGCGCATTCTGTCCGGCCAGTGAAGAAATGTTGATGATGTGACCGCCGCCCCTCTTCTTCATTAGCGGTATCGCGTGATGGCACGCGTAGAAAACGCCGAATAGATTTGTCTCGAGTGTCTGCCGAAATTCATCGGCGGTCATCTCTTCCACCGTCTTTTGGAAAAAGCCCATTCCCGCGTTATTGACCAAAATATCGATACCGCCGAAGGCTCGAACACATTCTTCAAGCATCGTCTTGACCTGCTTTTCATCGCGAACGTCGCAAACCCATCCGCCGACGTTGTTGTTTCCAGGAATCCAATGTTCGACAACTGCCTCCAAGTCTCGTGCATTACGACCGCAGACGAAAACGCTCGCACCGCCTTTCAAAAGCGCATCGGCGATCGCAAAGCCAATTCCCTTTGTCCCGCCGGTAACTACTGCAATCTTTGAGTTGAGATTTGCCATCGTCAGACTAGCTCGCGAGCTTACGCTTCAGTAAATCATTGACTATCTTCGGATTCGCCTTTCCCTGCGAAGCCTTCATCACCTGTCCGACAAAAAAGCCGAACAGCTTTTCGTTTCCGCCGCGATAGGCTTCAACCTGATCCCCATTCCGTTCGATGATCTCGTCGACGAGCTTTTCGATCGACGCCGCGTCTGAGATCTGTTCAAATCCCTTTTCTTTTATTACGTGCGCCGCGCCGTTGCCCGACGCAAACATCTCGACCAGTACTTCCTTCGCTTGATTATTATTTATCGAACCTGCGCCAAGAATCTTGATCAACTCCGCCAGCCCCGACGCGGAAACCGGCGACTCTGCAAACGATTTGCCGGAGTTGTTCATTTCGCGCGTGAGCTCGGACAAAATGAAATTTGCCGAGACCCGCGGATCGCCCGACTCTGTCGCTGTTGTCTCGTAAAAATTCGCAAGGTCCTTATCGGCAACTATCTGCGATGCATCGGCAAAGGAAAGATCGTATTGGCTCATGAGACGGTCGCGCATCACGTCCGGCAGCTCGGGCATTTCGGACCTTACGCTTTCGATGAACTCGGCCGTGACCCGCAGAGGCTGAAGATCAGGTTCCGGAAAATACCGATAGTCGTGAGCATCCTCTTTCGAACGCATGACCCGCGTTCGGTTTCCTTTCTCATCCCACAAGCGCGTCTCCTGCGCAACGCCTTCTCCGGACTCGTGCGCGATGATCTGCCGGTCGATCTCAAACTCGATCGCCTTTTGCATGAAACGCACAGAGTTCAGGTTCTTGAGCTCCACCTTGTTGTTGTATTTGCTATCACCGATCTTCCTTACTGAGACGTTCGCCTCGCACCGAAGATTTCCCTTTTCCATGTCGGCCTCGCTCGCCCCGACCCACTGCAGCACTCGCCGCACATGATTTACGTAATCGTACGCCTGCCAAGAGGTTCGAAAATCGGGCGAGGTGACGATCTCGCCGAGCGGTGTTCCGGCGCGATTAAGATCGACATAAGAAAATCTGTCGACATCGGGCAAACCCTCGTGGACATTTTTTCCCGCATCTTCTTCGAGGTGCATTCGCTCGATGTGTATGGTCATGGGCACCCACTCCGACACATGGCCTGCGGCATCGCGCTCGGATGTCATTATCGTCAGCGTCCCGGTCGCCGAGAATGGCTTGTCGTACTGTGAGATCTGATACCCCTTTGGAAGGTCGGGATAGAAATAATTTTTGCGGGCAAAAACGGATGTTTCTTGTATCTCGAGCCCGAGAGCAAGCGCGGCGCGGGCACCGAGATCGACGACCCGTCTATTTAGAACGGGCAACGCACCCGGCAAACCAAGACAGACAGGGCAAGTATTCGAATTGGGCTCGCCTCCGGTCTTGACCTCGCAACCGCAAAAGATCTTCGTCGCCGTGGCGAGTTGTGCATGAATTTCCATGCCGATTACGGCTTCCCAACCTTCTTTGATCATAGTGAAAACAGTAGAAAAACGCGGAGCATGATCTAAATCATAGTCCGCGTCATGCTGAAACTCAAAAACCGAAGCTAGTTGCGCCCGGTGTGAACGACCCCGCGAATCCGGCCGCCGAAAACGATTCTTTGTAACGGGCGTGTCGACGGCAACGGATATACGCCGACTGGCGTCGCACGGTAGCCGCCGCCATTAAAAATTCGCACGTTACGAGAATACCCGTGATATCGCCGGTAGTAACCGTGGGGATAGTATCCGCCGCCGTAGTTCCCGAGATATCCCCCATATCCGTCATACGATCCGACTTGCTCGGCCCTCGCGGCATTATCGAGCGAAGCACCTTCTAAGTCGAGCCTGCGGCTCTCTAGCTCCGACCTCTCTATCTCAAGTCTTGCATCTCGCAGCTGAACCACAAGACTCAGTCTCGCCGCCGTGTCTTTTTCCCGCTGTCGATCGAGGTCTTCGGGCGACGGAAAACCTAGTCGCGCATAATTCTCGCGATAGTCGCGTTCCGCAGCTAGGCGTTTTTCTTGAAATTTTTGCAACGTAGAATTCGTAACGGTCCGAACCTGGCCCGCTCCGATCGCTGTCATTGAAAGAACCAAGCCAAAAATAAGTGCGACTTTCTTCATAATCTTCAACCTCCGGTGGTTCGTACCTCGATAATAGCACTAAGGTGCTTTTTACTTAAGAGAAATACCGATAAGTTCTCTGTTCGATCCGAGCCTCCTAGATCAGAAGCTAAATCCGAGGCCAACTCTTCCGTTGCGGCCCGGTGTTCGGAAACCATTCTCGAAATACTTGTGATCAAAGAGATTTTCGATTGTCCCGAACAAGCGCAGATTGTATCTGTCGTTTCGAATTCTAAATGTATAGCCGGCTGTCGCGTCGGCCCGCCTGTTGCCGCCGAATCTGTATGTGTACTGGCCGAACGTCGTGCTGCTAAATACCGGGGCCAGATACGCACTGGTGGCGAGAAGATCGACACTCGCCCAAAACCGCTTGATCCTTTGCGTTGCAACTAAGGTGAACTGATGATCCGGAATGCCATACGCGGCCCGGTCGGTACTTACAATGGTCGCGATCGCCGGTCGTCGAAAGTTTCGCACGTCGCTGTTCGTGAAAGTATAGGACGCAAAGATCGTGGTCGATGTTGTCGCCTTGATGTCGACGCTCAGCTCCGCCCCTCGAGAGTAATGTCGGTCGAAATTGTAGTACGCGGGAGCCCCGAAATCGTCAGTCGGCAGATATGTGATCTCGTCTTTTATTTTTGTGTAGAAATATGTCGCGGAAGCTTTGACGCGTTGATCGCTAAAGTACTGTTCGATTCCCGCATCGATCCCGATCGAACGCTCTGGCTTCAATGTCGGATTGCCCTGCGGAAAGAAAAATCCCGAAAAGAAGAACGTTCCAAACCGCTCGTACAAGGACGGCACGCGATATCCGTTGCCGATGTGCGTGCGCAGCTTTGTCCCCGTGCGCGAGATGAAATACGATGCCGACCCGTCAAGGGTGTAAGCGGCAGGCGGATCCGATAGCGTGAAATTCGCATACGGTCCATTCGTCACGCTGAACCGGGGACGGCCGAGGCTGAACCACTGTGCCCGAACACCGCCGGCAAATTGCAATCGTCCGTCGAGCAGGCTAAGCATATGCTGCACGAAAAATGTGTTGCTGCGCTGGCTGGCGCCGGTTGCGAAATCACTCGTGCCGCTCGGCGTGCTACCTTCGTTGTCAAAATGTTCGTTCTCGAATTCATACCCCGCCTTGAACGTGTTCGAGGTGTTGGCCGTCCAAACGGCCTGAACATTCGCGGTGTGGATAGATCCGCCAAAGCTATTCGTATATGAGCTCTGGTACCCAACCCCGAGCGGCCCATCGTCGTTGGTTCGCTTTGTTGCTATTCCCTGGTAATAGCCGCTGAGCGTTAATTTGCTATTGACGATATGCGATGCCGCAAACTGGCCTACGAAGAATCGCGACTTCTGAACGCTATCGGGATCGTCGACGTCAGGTGTGAAATTAATGCCCTCCCTCGCGTCGATGATCGTCGCGGCCGGTGGCAGCACACCGAAGGTGTCCGGGCTGGAATTCAACCGCACCTTCGCGTCCGAAACAAAAAATCTACCCGACAGTTTCGTGCTCGAGAACGGACGAAACTCGACTCTCGACTGAGCGTTCGTATTGCCAGCGTTGTCGTCGCCGTCAATGCCTTCGGTGTACGCCGTTCGCGAAACCGCTCCGCTGATCCCGAACTTGCTGTCCGGTGTTCCGTAGGAAAGATTGGTTCGAAATCGTCCCAGTCCGAGTCCGCCGGCCGCTCCGGACACTTGACCATGAAATCCCTGTGCGGGACGCGGCGTCTGAAAATTCAGTGCACCGCCGATCGCGTTCGTGCCATAGAGCGAGCTGCCAGAGCCTCGCAAGACTTCGATCCGATCGACACTCGTCAATGTAAAATCACTGAGAAACGGCGTCGCATCGCCGGTGATCGAACCCGGATCGCGAAACCGGATCCCGTCAATTAAGACCGCTGTATCCTGATTGCGAAGGCCACGCGCCTTGATCGACGCCGTCCTTCCGAAACCACCGAGCTGTTGGATGCGAAAACCTGGAACTGTGCGAACCGCGTCAATTAGAGTGATGTCCGCCCGGTCCCGCATTTCCTGCGCGTCGATGATGTTCACGGTTTTTGAAACCTGTTCGATCGGTTGCTCGGTATCGGCGGAGATCGTGACTGTTTCACGGATGGCGGTGAATCCTTCGATCACCAAATTGAGTAGGGTTGAAGAGCCAGCGAGGCGAACCGTAATTTTGGTCGGGACCGATGTCTTCAACTCACCGTTGGAAAGATACGATGCGGTGACAGTATAATCCCCACCCGGAATCCTCATGAATGCATATTTTCCATCCGCCTTCGTCTTCGTCGTTTGGTCATATCGCGGATCGGTTACGGATCGTGCGGTGACCTCTGCTCCGGCGACGGCGTTTCCATGGCTATCGGTGACCCTTCCCTCAAGGCCGTAAGACTCGGCTTGCGCAAACGCAGCGGCACACAAAAAACATATCAATCCTAATACTCTTGTAATTTTCATTTCTCTCCTGTTCTGCCCATCGCAGAATGGTTCTAAACCTGACAGGCGATGCAAAGTTCCCGACTTGTCGATTTTGGATTTTAGATTTTGGATTTTGGATTGGAAGAACCTTGATATGGCGACGGTTCTTTCAATCCAAAATCCAAAATCTAAAATCCAAAATCGAATCACGGTTGCGTGGGCAGTGCCGGTATTTCACCGGACTTCCTTTGCAGCACTTGTCTAAAAAGATCGTTGATCGTTGATCGTGGTTCGTGGTTCGTTGATCGTTGTTCGTTGATCGTTGATCGTTGTTCGTGGTTCGCGTTGTACGTCCGATTGGCGAAGCACAACGAACAACGATCAACGAACCAGAAACCACGAACTCCGATCAATAAACCGTAGTCACTCTCACCTTCCCGCTTGCCGGATTTTCATCGAGCAGCACTTGTACCTCATAAACCCTTTGCACATTTTCCCGCGTCAATACTTGATCTGTCGTTCCCTGGGCAAAAACCTCGCCGGCCTTTAGCAGTATCACGCGCTCGGCGAATTCGCTCGCGAGGTTCAGGTCGTGCGTGATAACGATCGCCGAAGCTCCCACATCCCGGCAGCGTTCGCGAACCAATCTGAACATCAATGCCTGGTGTGAAAGGTCGAGATTGGCCGTCGGCTCGTCCAGAAGAAGAATTCCTGTCTCTGCCGCCATTGCTCTGGCCAATACAACTCTCTGTCTTTCGCCGCCCGAGAGCTCGTTCATCACTCGCTTTGCGTAACCGCTGAGATCGCACATCCCGAGCGCATTGTTCGCGGCTTCGATATCAGCCGGCGTCTCCCAACCGAAGGCGGCACCCCGCGTGAATCGTCCGGCGAGTACGAACTCAATTACTGTTATCGGGAACTTCGTCTCATTCTCTTGTGCGACTACGGCGATGTTCCGCGCAATTTCGCGGCGCGAGAGCTCATTCAACCGAGTACCGTTGAGAGTGATCTCTCCGCTTTTCAACGGCACCGTGCCATTAAGTGCTCTTAGAATCGTTGTCTTTCCCGCTCCGTTTGGGCCGAGCAGCGCGACGATTTCTCCCGAGGCGACTTCCAGCGAAACGCCCTCGATGACCTTGCGCTCATCGAACCATACTGAAATGTCTTTGACCTGGAGCATGACGTCGCTGTCCTTTAATTATGGAATTAAGTAATTCCGTAATTAAGTAATTACTTTGCCGTAATGGCCTTAGTTTCTCCTCAACAGATAAATGAACAGAGGCGCTCCGATCAGCGCCGTGATCGCTCCGACCGGCAACTCGCGCGGCGCGATGACGGTTCGGGCAACCGTATCCGCTAGCACCACAAAGATCGCACCGGCGATCGCGGACAATGGAACGACCAGCCTGTTGTCGCTCCCGACAGAGAGCCTCACAAGATGCGGAACGATCAATCCCACATAGCCGACTGAGCCGCTTGCCGCTACCGACGTCCCAACCAGCAGGCTTGCGATGCCGAAAACGATCAGCCGCACCCTTCCGACTTCGACGCCGAAATCCATTGCGTCGCGCTCGCCTATCATCATCAAATTTAAGGGGCGGGCCTGCGATCTCAGAACGATCGTCCCAAGCACGGATGCACCGAGCGTCAGATAGAATCCACTCATCGTCGCCTGCGACAGATCGCCAAGCAGCCAGAATGTGAATCCCCGAAGCCGTGCCGCATCGAGCAAGCTCGTAAACAGAACGATGATCGATGACAAGAACGTAGTGACGATGACGCCCGAAAGTACAAGGCGTTCGACATTCATTCCGGCGCGGCTCCGGGCCATCTGATAAACCGTGAATGTTGCAAGCCCCGCACCTGCGAGAGCGAACAGCGGCCGAGCAAAAAAGAACTGCTCAAAAAACACGAAGGCGAGCATTGTCCCGAGCGCCGCCCCGTTCGAAACTCCGAGCAGATATGGTTCAGCCAGCGGGTTTCGAAGCAGTGCCTGGAGCGATGCACCTGCCGCCGCAAGACTTGCTCCGACACACGCACCGAGCAGAACTCGTGGCAGACGTATGTCAAAGAGTATCGATCGCTGCGTGTCGGACAGATCAAAAAACGCAAGACGTTCACTTCCGATGGATACGGCGATAACCAATGCCGCGATCAACATCGCGATCAGAACGATCCAAATTGCAGTGCGTCGATTCAATTCTTCGATCGCAGATCTTTCGCGATCTCCTCCAAAGCATCGACCAGCCGCGGACCGGGCCGCGAAATGATGTCGGCGTTGATCTTGTAGACCCGGCCATTCTTAACCGCCGGCGAGTCCTTGAATACGTCGCTCGGCCCGGTATTGTCTTCGCTATCCGACAAAAGAATGACGTCCGGCTTCAAGGCGAGGGCGGTTTCTTTGCTGATCTTCGGATAAGCTGTCGCAACGTTCGAGGTCACCGAATCGCCTCCTGCTTTTTCTATCAGCTCCGTAAGAAACGATTCGTTTCCGATAGTGAAAAGCGGGTCCCTCGAGATCTGCAGAAAAACCTTCGGGGGGCGGGGACTAGGCCGTGGATCACCGAAACGCTGGAATTCGTTCCACACAATACTCACCCGACCTTCAAGGTCAATAACTTTCTTCCGGGCGATATCACTCGTCTCGAAGAGGTCACCCATCTGTCTTAGATTTTCAAGCACCCCATCCAACGTCTTCGGGTTTGTAACATAAACCGCAATCCCCTGCTCACCGAGCGTTTTACTGAACGCTTCAAGCTGAGACGCAGTCGAGATAAAAATGACCTGCGGCCGCAGAGCAATTATCTTTTCGATGTTAGGCGTCTGCGTATCACCGACCTTTTCGATCGCTGCTGTTTCCGCTGGATAGTTACAGTAAGTCGTAACTCCCACAAGCCGATCGCCAGCCCCAACAGCGAAGATCATTTCCGTCAGACTCGGCGCAAGCGATATAGCACGTTCGATCTTGACCGGCACGTAAACTACACGTCCAAGATCGTCACGAACTTCCCTCGTCTCGACAACCGGCGATGGCACGTCTACCGGGTGGCAAGCTAGTGCAGCCATCACGACCAAAGAGAGCAAAACGGTTAGCTTGTAACTGCTATTCTTCAAATCCAAAATCCAAAATCTAAAATCCAAAATGAGAAAGCGCCCCGTCTTCGAGCCAAAAAACACTGGCAAGAAAACAGGGCGCTGAAAATGGCCTGCTGCCTCGAATGTTTTACGCGAAACATATCCCGGGCAAAAATGTTTCTCGGCAGGTATCCCGACTCTCGATTTTAGATTTTGGATTTTGGATTTTGGATTTGAAGACCTTCTTCAGCCCTCTTCAATCCAAAATCTAAAATCCAAAATCTAAAATCGTCTTACGGTGACGCGATCGTGCGGGACTCTCACCCGGCTTCCCTGTCGCCTGAAACAATTTCGTTTATAAAAGAACTCTCTGCAAACGGCAGATTATCATCGCTGGCTGCGGCAATGTCAATCGCTCCGGACAAACTGAAAACGCCGGGAGCCACGCAGTTTTCAGTTTTTAGGTTTTACTTTTTCAGTTTGTATGGAGGTATCGCTATGATTATGTGGAGAAATGGAAGCTTGCGTAATCATCAAAGGCTCAGAATGGCGATTCGACGCGAAAGCACCGATCGATATCTCGATTCCGCTCATCTTCAACGGACCGCAGCCGAACGCTTACGGTGTCCCGACTGCGGCTTCGGAACCTTGTGTCTCCGGAGATCTCATCGGAGACACTCGCCGTGGAGGCAGTTGTAATTTTGAACAATATACATTTATCCCCCATTGCAACGGCACTCACACGGAGTGTGTCGGTCATGTGACGCGAGAAAGGATCTCTGTGCGGGATTGCCTGCAGGATGTTCTGATTCCCGCTCGGCTGATCACGATGGACCCTTGTTATGCGTCGGATACGGATGAAACTTATTCGGTCTCTATCGAGGCAGGCGACCGATTGATCACTCGCGAAAGACTCCAGTTGGCGGCTGTTAATCGCTCGGCTGACGGCGCGATTCGTTCACACCACGAAGCACTTGTTATCCGTACACTTCCGAACGATGATCGTAAGCTGACTCGTCAGTACGTCGACGTGGTCCCGCCATACTTCACGACCGAAGCAATGCAGTTTATCGTCGAGTTAGGTTTCGCACATCTCGTTGTCGATCTTCCCTCGATAGATCGCCTCTACGACGAAGGAAAACTGTCGAATCACCGGATCTTCTGGAAAATCGAACCCGCGAGTTTTGAAACGAACGCCACCACTCGCCGCGAAAGCACGATCACCGAGATGGCCTATCTTCCGAATAAGATCGAGGATGGCGAGTACCTGTTGAATCTGCAGATCGCACCGTTTGCCGCCGATGCCACCCCAAGCCGTCCCTTGCTATTTCAGGTGGTAAAAAACTAAGCAACTAACACGAGATCAACCGCGACAAAGTCCTGATGCCCAAAGTCTTAACGATCTTCCTTTTTCACACGGTGCTGGCCGCTGCAGCATTCGGCCAAACCTATATCGTCGATATCAAACGCGAATCGGCCCGGTCGGACAAATTTACCGGCGGGCAGATTGAAAGAACCTTGCTCGCGCCCGGCGATCCGAACATTAAAATTACGATCAACGTGCCCGCTTTTCAGATGACTCTTTGGCAGGGTGGGAAGGAGGTCAGGTCGTATCCGATCGGCGTTGGCATGCTCGAATTTCCGATCGCCATAAGTTTACGTGAGGCGTCTTCGATCGAATGGAACCCGGTGTGGATCCCGCCATCGAGCGATTGGATAGAAAAGTCGAGTACGGTAAAAGCCGGTGAGATCGTTCTGCCGACCGATCCGCGCAATCCGCTCGGCAAACTAAAAATTCCACTCGGCTACGGCTACCTGCTTCATCAGGCAAAAGGTCCTGGCGATATGGGCAGCTTGGTCTCGCACGGGTGCGTACGCGTCATGCAGGCCGATCTCTACGATCTCGCCGAAAAGATCGTCGCGGCTCGCTCGTTGGACGTCTCAGCGGCAAATATTGCGACGGCGAAACGAAACAAGAAAACGCTTATTGTTCCGCTCGTTCCCACTGTGCGGGTGGAGATCACCTATGACACCATTGTCGTCGAGGCTGGGCGACTGAACATCTATCCGGACGTTTATGAACGAAAGCTGAATACGATCGACAATGTTAGAAAAGAGTTGAGGACCAGTGGTGTTAGCGACGACCTCCTGACGGAAGCCGCAATAAGAAAAATGATCGCTGCCGCTACCGGTAAACAAAAGTACGTTGTCGGGATCAGCGAGTTGGAAAGCGGAAACGCCCTTCAGAACGGCAGGTTGGTTAGTGTCGTGACTCCTGCACCTCGGCGGGTACGAGCTCGTTAGGCTCCCTGAATAGTGAACGAAAAAAGGCGGGACTGGCTTTCAGTCCCGCCTTTACTTATTGCCTATCACTTATTACTTTTCGCTTTTCACTTTCCCACGTATTCCCAGTGCCAGGGTTCGTAGAAGTATGGATAGAAACCAAAGCGGTGAGCGTTCTTGACAAGCCACTTGTAGACGGGCGTCTGTACCTGGATCAATCGATTTGAGTCGAGCGTCTTGACCGGTTCGCCGCCGACATAAATATCCAACGCGTGCCCGGTCGAGTGCGGACTGTGCTTTGCAAGAGCCACACGTCCGGCGTTCGGTTCCCTTTTTCGCAAAGCTTCCTGATAGGCGGGCGACCGATACGCTGAAACAATTCGCAAGAACTTCTCTTCGGGAGCCAGCTCGCCGTCGGTGGTCAGTTTAAGTTCGTGTTGAAGATCTTTCGCCGCGGCGGCGACCATCTCTTTATAGGCCGAGAAAGTATCGCGTTCCAGCTGCAGCAGATCGGCCGCCCGCGTCGGATCAAAAAACTCGCCGATCGGCGCCGATAATAGATTGTCGTCCGCCGAAAGTCCGGAGCGTCCAAGCCGACGCGACTGCCAGTATTTCGTGAACGTCTCGAGTGTCGCAGCATCGAGGATCCCCGTTTCCGCAAGACCGGCTTTCGTCTGCCAGCCGGCGAGGGCGAGGGCGAACTCAGATGTCTCCGGTCCGGCTTCGGTTCCGAGCGTCTGCGAGATCAAAGGCACATAAATATTCCAACCCGTCTGCGCCTTTCCACCGAAATTCCACGACAAAAAATGTCGGAGCTTGTTGTTTTCGGCCGCCGCTCTAGCAAAAGCGAGACTACTGTTTCCGGTCTCGATCTTTTCGACCGACGCGGTCCGCTTTACGGTCGGCCCGGCAATACGGGCCCGCTGCTGCGCATAGACGTCGAGATCGCCGAGCAGTAAATAAGCGATAGCACAGCAAAAAAGAGTTACGGCTGCTGAAGGAATTAGAATGCGGTTCCTCATAGGTAAGCGAACGGTTGTGATGCGGCACGCTCGCCGGCGGGTTCGCCGTCGTTTATTTTACAGCATTTTCGAGGGCAGATTTTAGGTCGGTGAATTTAAATTTGTAACCAGCTTCCTGCAGACGTTTAGGCTCAACTCGCGTGCTGTCGATGAGGAGCGCGTCGCCCATTTCTCCGAAAACGAGATTCACCGCGAACTCAGGGAGCGGAAGGATTGTCGGACGATAGAGGACGTCGCCCAAAGTCTTGGTGAATTCCTCGTTCGTTACCGGATTCGGACTCGCGACGTTCACCGCGCCGCGAAGCTTCTCATTCTCAATCGCGTAATTGATCACGCTGACGACATCGTCAAGCGAAACCCAGCTCATCCATTGCTTGCCGCTGCCGACGACCCCGCCTACACCTAGTTTGAAAGGCGTCAGCATCGTAGCGAGAGCTCCGCCGTCTTTAGACAAAACTATGCTGGTTCGAAGAAGAACCGTCCGTATGCCCGAGTCTTCGGCGCGGCGCGACTCCGTTTCCCATTCTTTTGAAACGTCGGAAAGAAATGTGTCGCCGGGTCCGCTGGTTTCGGTAACGATCTCATCGCCCCGATCCCCATAAAAACCCATCGCCGAACCGGCGATCAATACGTTCGGTTTTTGTTTCAGTCCGGCGAGCGTGTTGACCAGATTGCGGGTTCCGTTTACGCGGCTGTCGCGAATCGCCTTTTTCTTTTCGTCTGTCCAACGAAGCCCGGCAATTCCCTCGCCGGCGAGGTGAACGACGGCGTCGAGCCCTTCGAGCTGCGAAAGATCTTCTTCGTGAAAACCATCTTCGACGCTCCACTGGATCTCGTTCGGGTGCGTCGCCTCACCGCGGCCCGCAAGCAGCATCTCGTATCCCTTCTCCGAGAAAGATCGCTGCAGGGCTTTTCCGATCAAACCGCTCGCACCTGTTATAAGAATTCGCATACTTAATAATACAAGACCTACCGCTCCCGGTTGTGACTTCTCAGTTCATCGTGTACAAAACGCACCATCAAATTTATCTCGCGATCGGTCAACTGCCCGCGAAACGGCGTCATCCCGTTTCCGCCGTCGGCAATGTGGCGATAGATCTCGGCGTCGGTTTTATATTTGAATTCGCCGTCGCGAAGATTGGGGATCAGCTTTCCGTCATCGAGCGTCTTCCCTTCGCCTTCCGGACCGTGGCAGATCGCACAGTTTTGACGAAACATCGATGCTTCGTAAGCTTTGCTCTCGGAGATCACATATCGATGCGGTTTGCTGCTCCAGCAACCGACGGCTAGCATCGCAAGAGCTAAAACCAAAAGCGTTAGAAGTTTCATCTTCGAATAGAGTGTAGAGATCGGTTCAAACCTCGAATCCGTCATCGCCTATCTATTCCGAAGCCGCGGCTTCTTCTCTTAACGCCCGCTTGAATATTTTTCCCGTACCGCCGATCGGCAGTTCGGATCGAAACTCAACGTGGCGGGGATATTTATTAGCGGCAAACTGCTCTTTGCACCAGTCAGTAAACTCAGTTTCCGTCAGCTCAGCACCCTGTTTCCGTACGACGAAGGCCTTTACTTCCTCGCCCAAACGCTCATCCGCTACACCGATCACCGCGCAAAGCGAAACAGCCGGATGCGTCATGATCACCTCCTCAAGCTCGCGCGGATAGATGTTGTAGCCGCCGCGAAGGATCATGTCTTTCTTGCGATCCACTATCGAGAGATACCCTTCGTCATCGATGACGCCAATATCGCCGGTGTGAAACCATCCATTGCGAAACGCCTCGGCCGTCGCATCCGGACGCTTGTAGTAGCCCTTCATGACATTTGTCCCGCGGATGACGACCTCGCCACGAGTCCCGCTTGCGACTTCGTTGTCGTCGTCGTCAAAACAACGCACGTCCACGCCGAAGATGGCTTGTCCAACCGTGCCTGCCTTAGACGGCTTCGCGAAATGATTGAATGTCGCGAGCGGTGAAGTTTCGGAAAGGCCGTAGCCCTCCATCACGCGAACGCCGAATTTTGACTCGAACGCTTTCATCACCTCGACCGGCATCGGCGCTCCGCCGGATGTGCAAACCTTCATCGTCTCGGCGACCCGGCTAATGTCGTAACCTGTTTCGTCAACATACTTGAGCAGCGCCCAGTACATCGTCGGCACGCCGACCCAAAAATTCACTTTCTCGTTGACCATCGTCTCGATAGTCGCCTGCGGGTCAAATCGCGGCAAGAGCACGACACGATTGCCGCCATAGATATTGGTGTTCATCTGGACCGTCTGACCGGTCGTGTGAAACAGCGGAAGTGTGACGAGAACAGTCTTCTGCTCGCCATCCGTGAAATCAAGAACGGGCAAATGCGTGTTCCATGTCGTCGTGACATTCGACATTATGTTGAGGTGAGTGAGCTCGGCTCCCTTCGGTTGACCGGTCGTTCCGGAGGTATAGAGGATCGCACACGTATCGGACGGAGACGTAGGGTATGTTTCAAAGCGTTCGGACTTGCCCGAGATGATCTGAGCCAAAGTTTTGTGATCCCGAAGCGGCGGGTCTTCCGCACCGGCGGTTTCAAGGAGGCACGTTTTCGTTATCACAATTAGGTGTTCGCAGGTGTCCACCTGATCGAACGCCTCTTTTACGCACTTACTAAGCGGGAGCTCATCCGTCCCCTCGAACACAAACACCGCCTTCGCGTCCGAATCTTTCAAGTGATATGCAACCTCGCGCGGTTTGAATAAAACGTTCAGCGGCACGACCGCCGCTCCGGCTTTCATGATCCCGTAATAGACGACCGGGAAAAATGGCAAGTTCGGGCAGCTCAGCGCGATCTTGTCGCCGTGTCCAATGCCCATCTCGGCGAGAGCATTCGCGACGCGGTTAGACATCGCATCGAGCTGGCCATACGTCATCCGGACCGCTCCCCAGACGATCGCTTCATTCTGTGGTGCAAGCCGGGCGTGATGCGAGACTATCGACGCAAGATTGAGCGTGGTAGCACTAAATTCCATAAGATTCCGCGGGTGGAGTAGAGAATTCTAATTAAGATAACACAACTCGTTCACTGAGGATCAAAAGCAGTTCCTCAGCCGACAATTCGTTGACGAATCGATCAGATTTTCATAGAATTTCGTCTCGGCCGGCCCACCTGCCCCGGCTTTTAAAACTATGAGAAATGCAAAGTTTCCCACCGGCCTTTTCCGAAGGCTCTTTATCGCATTCACGTTGTTCATGTTGGCGTCTTCCGGATTCGCGGGAGGCAATGAGCATGTTGGACAGTTCGATACGGCTCTCGTGGTGAATTCCGAAGAGAGGTCACAGATCGTCTTCAAGCCTGCTCCACGCGAACGTGCTGCAAACGCCGGTCGATTCGGCCCTGACACACACCTCACGATGGGCCAGCTGTTTGACCCTCTAACCGGCCATGCCTCGCTGCTTGCTCTCCTTGTCGAAGAAGACGACGAGGATCCGGTGCTGTTCGTCGATCTTGACGACGACAACAGAATTTCGGCATCGGAAAAATTCGAGCTAAAAACCACCGAAAATTCCTACCTCTGGGAAACAACGGTGACGATCCCCATCAAGGGCGGCTTTTTCACGTCACGTCCGATCCACATTCAATATTTTCAATCGGTCAAGACCGCAAAGATGACGGACGCTGATCGCCTGATCCGTCAAACGACCGAGGCCCTCGCTCAGGGCATGGTAAACGTTAACGGTAAGAAAGTGGCGGTCCAATACGCGCTTGTCGAAAAGAAGAAGGTTAATCCGCGCGACGGCTGGCTTGGCATGGACGTGGATGGTGACGGACAGGTCGACATGGACAATCTGTCACCCGAAGCCGCAAAGGCAGACAATGAAGCAGTCATCTTTCGCGTCGGCGACATGTACCTTTCGACGAAGAAGGCGGACGCAGAAAAGAATCAGATCATCCTTCGCGAACACGATTCAAAAGATTACAAGCGTATCGAACTTTATTTGGGGAAAGATTTTCCCGATTTTGCGTTCTCCGATTTCGACGGAAAGAAACGAAAATTCTCTGAGTTTCGCGGCAAGTATGTTCTCCTCGATATCTGGGGATTCTGGTGTCCCCCGTGTCGAAAAGAGCTCCCGTATATCCGCGAGGCACAGAAACGTTTCGCTGGCAGAAACCTGGAAGTGATCGGGCTGAACACCGATGCCGACTATACCGTCGACTCAATGAAGAAAGCGCTTAGGGACAATGGAATGATCTGGACTCAAGCAAAGTTCGACAGCGTCGTCGACTTTCTTCGCGTCGGACTGAGGATCAGCTCGTTCCCGACTACGTTTCTCATCTCGCCGGACGGAAAGATCCTCTCAATGGGGCGTCGCGAACGCAAAGAACCCGATCTGCGCGGTGCCGACCTTCTCGATAGTCTGGACGAAATATTACCGGCAGGTAAATAGAACGTCCGTTGCAGAAATCACGCTAGATGCGCTAATCCACGCTTACCGCGCCCGATTCACCTGTTCCGAAACTAACCATCGTGCTCGAACCGATCGAGGTATCCATCTTCTGAATCGAATGGACGCGGAATTGTTCTCTCTGTTCGGGAAAGTCAGTTCGAAAATGCCCGCCCCTTGACTCTTCTCTCCAGAGAGCAGCCTTTGCGACAAGGATCGCAAGTGTCACAAAATTTCTGGACGACGTGCTAAGGTTCGACTTCGATATTTGGTCGAATTCAGCGATCGCACGTCGCAGCGCACTGGCATCTCGCAGAATGCCAACGCGCTCCCACATCACGCGTTTGACGCGCTTGCGGACGGCGGTCGCAATCGCGGATCGCGGGTTGCGAATCGCCGACGCGTCTTCTGCCTTTGTCTGACCGCTGACCACAGACCGCAGACCACTGTCTTTGACCGCTGCTTCACCCGCTCTCGCGCCAAACACCAGACCTTCAAGCAGCGAGTTCGATGCTAACCGATTGGCTCCGTGAACACCTGTGCACGAGACCTCGCCTGCCGCATAGAGACCGGATACCGTTGTGCGGCCCCAGAGGTCCGTGCGAACGCCGCCCATGCAGTAGTGAGACGCCGGCGACACAGGCAGCAGATCCTTGGTGATATCGAGTCCAAGCTCCGTACAAGTCGCGTCGATCTTCGGAAAACGCGTCCGAAGGAATTCAGCGTCAAGCTCCGTCATATCAAGAAAAACGTGGCGTGAT
Organism: Pyrinomonadaceae bacterium; assembly: GCA_041745575.1. Lineage (GTDB taxonomy): Bacteria > Acidobacteriota > Blastocatellia > Pyrinomonadales > Pyrinomonadaceae > OLB17. Next base: position 26,078 of record JBGTIQ010000044.1, on the reverse strand, counting down.
CCGGTGCGGCGCATTTCGGCGACGATCGAACGTGAGACGATGTCGCGCGGAGCAAGTTCGAGCCGTTCATCATATCGCTCCATGAATCGTTCGCCCGAGATATTTCGGAGAACGCCACCTTCGCCCCGCATCGCCTCGCTGAGGAGAAACCGGGGAGCACCCTCGACACTCAGCGCCGTCGGGTGAAACTGTATAAACTCCATGTCCGCCATTTCGGCACCCGCAAAATAGGCCATCGCCATCCCGTCTCCCGTCGCGACCGAAGGGTTCGTCGTATGCAAATACAATTGCCCTGCGCCACCGGTGCAAAGGATTACGGCATTCCCGAATATGTCGCGCGGCGCGCGGAGTATCGGATCAAGATAGCGAACGCCGACACAGCGGCGTTCATTGACGATAAGGCTTTCGGTGTTTGAGAACGGAAGGAGGTTGATAGATTTTTCGACACCCGCGCGGGCGATCAACGAGCGGACGATCTCTTTGCCGGTCGAATCACCATGGGCGTGAAGTATGCGTCGACGTGAGTGCGCCGCTTCCCTTGTAAATACAAGCTTACCGCCATCGCGATCAAACTCGGTGCCCCACTCGATGAGCTGCTTAATATACTTTGTCCCTTCAGTGACCAACGTCGCGACCGCCTCTTCGTCACACAAGCCGGCACCTGCAACAAGTGTGTCCTCTTCGTGAAGCTCGGCGTCGTCATCGTCCGAAAGTACGACGGCGACGCCGCCCTGCGCATATTCGGTGTTCGATTCACTTGCCTTGTCTTTGGTCAGGACCGTGACTCGAGCTCCGGATCCGGCGAGCTCGATCGCTGCACGCAGACCGGCAACACCACTTCCAATGACGACAAAATCGGTCTCGACGGCCATTGAGACTGAACTTTAGCAACTGCAAAATGGATTGTCTAAACACCTGATTGGCACCCGAGGAAAAAAACGCTTGACAGCCTACGAAGATGTTCGTATATTCGTGATGTACGAAAGACTTCGTAGGTAAGATGGCGTCAACTACTCAACCAACTCCGGCCGAACTGGAAATACTCGACATATTGTGGGAGCGCAAGAAGGCGACCGTTCGTGAGGTTTTCGAAGAAATCGAAAAGCGGAAGCCAACCACATACACAACCGTTCTCAAATTCATGCAGATAATGCAGGCGAAAGGCCTGGTTGTGCGTGATGAAAAGGAAAAGGCCCATGTGTATCGGCCGAAGAACTCGCAACGCCAAACGCAGACACGACTCGTCGGAACTTTGCTAGAAAAAGCATTTCGCGGGTCGGCATTGAGCCTGGTGCAGCACGTCCTTGAAACAAAACCGGCGACGGCCGAGGAATTGGCCGCGATAAGAAAGATGATCGATGAGGCGGAAGCGAAAGGAGAAAGAAAGTGAGCCTGGAAACCGTTATGGTGTCGAAGCTGGTCGCGTCGGCGGGTTGGACTCTCCTTCATTCCGTATGGCAGATCGGAATCGTTTCGATCTGCCTCCTCGTCGCACTCCGTGCGCTTCGAAACCAGACGTCGAATTTTCGCTACGTGGTCTCGGTCTCAGCATTGGCAATTTCGATCGCTCTGCCGGTATATACCTTCGTTCAACTCTCGACGCAAGTCGAAGCAGGCTCGCCGTCGATTCAATCGTCATCGCAAAGAGAAAACGAAAATCGAATCGAATCTTTCGAGGCGGGTGGACGCGTTTCGCTTCATCAAAATGTAAACGCGCCGGATCGTTTCAGAACAGCAGGTACCGAAATGTTTTCGGACCTTCGAAGGTGGCTGAATCGGGAACTACCTGCCGTATTACCGTTTGCGGTCGCTCTCTGGATCTTAGGCGTAGGATTTTTCTCGGTTCGGCTGGGCGGAGGATTTTTACAGCTGAGCCGGTTCAAGAGCACCGCGGCGACCCGAGTGGATGACCATTGGCAGCAGGTGTTCTCACGCCTGTGTGACCGCACGGGTGTCAGACAGGTGACTCGAATTTTGAGATCGGAATTTGTACAAACTCCGATCGCGATCGGATTTTTTCGCCCGGTGATTCTCGTTCCCGCGGCCCTCTTCCTGCAGATCAGCCCGCACGAGCTCGAAACGATAATCGCGCACGAGCTCATACACATCCGCAGGTTCGATCCGGTCATTAACGTAGCCCAGTGCCTTGTCGAAGCGGTCTTCTTCTATCATCCCGGAGTTTGGTGGATGTCTGCTCAAATCAGGCGCGAACGCGAATTTGCAGCCGATGCCGCGGTAATGGAGGTTTTTAAAGATTCCCATGTGACGTATGCGAGAGCTCTCGCAAACCTAGAGGAAATTCGTCTCAGGACGGATCAACGCATGCCGCGCTATGCTACGGCGGCGAACGGAGGTAACTTTATGCAGCGAATTCAAAGGATACTAAAAATAAAAACCGAGGTGGGTAGAGCCAATTCCGCTTGGACGGCAGGTCTGGCTTTATTACTCACCTCGGCCTTCTTACTGACGTTATTTTCAATCAGTTCGTCGGAGCTTGTCAATGCTCAGCAGCGAAGCGGGGCGCGGAAACTGGCAATCGGATTTGTCTCGATCCCGCCTTTGGATCGCAGTCAGAACCCGCCGAAGGATGCCGATGCAACTGCGCGACTTTTGATCCGCGCGTTGAAAGAACACAAGGTTCCCGCTATCGGCTTTATTCAGGGCGGGATGATCTCGGACGGCGAAAAGCTTTTCCCCGTTAGGGCAAATATCGCGCGAATGTGGATAGACGCGGGTTTCGAGATCGGGCTCGGCGGATTCAAGCACGTAAGTCTCTACAACACGCCGGTTGACGAATATATCGCAAACATCGAAAAGAACGAGGGCATAACAAAAAAGCTAATCGGTGAAATCGGCCTGCCACCTCGTTATTTCAGTTATCCCTATCTAAATACTGGAAAGACTGCAGGTGATAAAGCGCAAGTCGAGACATGGCTAGCGTCCCGCGGCTATACGTCCGTCAAATACACAATCGACAATAACGAGTGGATGTACTCGTTCGCATACGACTCCGCTCGGAACGACAACGATGTGAATGCGATGAAAGAGATCCGCGAGGCGTACCTGACGTACATGAACAAAATGTTCGATCACTACGAAGCCTACTCCTCCGATCTCTTTGGCCGCGACATTTCGCAGACGATGGTTTTGACACCAAGCCGTCTCGTTACCGACACAGCCGATGATTTTTTTGCCATGGTAGCAAAACGTGGTTACACGTTCATTACCGTAGACGAAGCTCAAAGCGATTCGGCATATAAAACGAAAGAGGCTTTCACCGGCGAAGCCGGTATTTCATGGTTCGAACGATGGTCGATGGCGAAGGGAATACGGCTCCGAGAGGAACCGAATATCGATCAAAACATACAGAAGATATGGAACGAGCGACAGCTCGCGCTTAAGAAATAACAGGTAGCCGGGCTCCGACCTATCGTGGCGCCCGGCCCCTCTTGCTTAATAACCCGTTGAACTTCCATCTAGGCTGTCTGGGTCGGCGTCAGATGGTGATCGGACGCCTTATACAGGCCTTCGTAAGCGCCCTTTCTCAAATTGATCCCGTACTCGGCATATGCCTTCAGACAGCAGAGCATCTGGCCCCAGCCGAAACAGTTCATATACGAGCTGTTTAGATCATCCTGAGTCTCGCGCCAACCGGTCTCGCTGATGCGAACGATAGTTTCCGATTCACCACTCTTCTCGAACTGCATCTCGACCCGGGTATCGAGACCCTTCGCTCCTTCCCAGCCGAAGACTATCAGCTCATTGGGTATAACCTGCTCAACCTTCACGGGGAACTTGAGTTTCTCATCGCCAGGATTGTCGCCGAAGGCCCACTCAACCGTCGTACCCTCCGCGAGCGGGGCACTAGCTCCGCCGTTAGTAAAATAACCACTCAACTTCGACGGGTTGTAAACCGCATCGAAGACTTCCCCGACCGGCTTTTGAATTTTTGTCTGCACTTGAAACTTTAATTCCATCGTACTTACTCCTAAATTTGGTTTGACGAGCGCGAAGTATATGTTATATTCTTATAACATGTCAAGAAAGAGAGCTGACGATCTGGTTTTCAAGGCTCTCGCCGATAATCGGCGTCGCAAGCTGCTCGACCTTTTAAGCGAGGGGCCGCAGACAACCAGCGAGCTTTGTTCAAAGTTTAAGGATCTCGATCGCTGCACCGTCATGCAGCACGTTGGTGTGCTCGAAAAGGCCGGCCTGATCTTTGGCAAGAAGAAAGGTAAGTATCGGTGGAACTATCTGAACGTTGTGCCGATCCGGGAGATCTACGACCGCTGGATCAATCAATACGCGTCACCGTCGGTGGAGCTTCTCACCAAGTTGAACCACGATCTTGAGAAGAAATAAAAAAGCCCGGCGTCTCCGCACGGGCCTTTTTCGTAAGTTAGCTAACTCTTATGCACCGGGAATTTTCAATTCCTGGCCCGGGAAGATCTTGTCCGGATCTTTGAGGATGTCCTGGTTCGCCTCATAAATCTTCTGCCAGGTCACCCCGTATTTCTCTCCGATCTTCGACAGATTGTCACCCGACACGACGGTGTAGGTATGCCCGTCGCCGCCGCCGGCTGCCGCACCGCCGACACTAACGTTCAGCATCAGATCACCACCTCGATAGTCCGGGTCGATCCGATTGTATTCGTCCCAAAGCTGCTGCTTCGCCTCTTCGCTCGGGGCCGTTCCTGTGACATGAAGAACGCCGTCGCCTTCGCTCAATTCGTAGCTTGTGCCGTTCTGGTTCGCCAGCTCAAGCAGCGTCTGATATTTTTCCTGTAAAGACATTCGTAGTTCCTCCTTGTCTATTTCGACTTCTCCAGCCGGTTATCGAGTTTGCCCGCGCCCGATTCGTTGACGATCTTGACACACTCAACGAACTTAGATTCGGGAACCGTTCCGGTGAGCGTGACGGTGCCGTCCGCGATCGCAACTGTCGCTCCCGTACAACCTGCCTTTTTAAGATTTTCCTCGACCTTGCCTTTGAGCATCGGATCGGCCGGTGCCGGAACGGGTGTCGGCAGCGCCTTGAGAGTAACGTTGTCGTTGACGGATTTGACACCTTCAACGCCTTTGGCAGACGCCACGGCTTTGCTTTTTACCGTAATATCCGCGACCTCCCCCGTGAGGGTCGCGACGCCATCCTTGACGGCAACCGTCACACCCGTAACATTGTCCGCTGCGAGCTTAGCAGCGACGGCCTTTTGAACATCAGCATCGTTCTTGCCACAAGCTGCCAACAGCACGACAGCCAAACTAAGAACCGTAAGAAATTTGATTTTCATTTTCCCTCCCGAGATTGTATGAGCCCGATTCCGGCCGGCAGATGCCGGCGGAAACAATTACGCCTTTCTAAAAATGAGATCCCAACAAAATTGAACTCGTGTAGATATAGTGAGTTATGCGCCCGATAATTTCAAATACAAATCTTTACGAACACGAGCTCATGAAAAGATCTCCTCGGCAATCTGTCGGGCGATGTCGTAAGAATTAAACTCAGGTTTGATAATAAAGTGCCAATCGGCGAGGGCGTACAGCCGTTGCCGTTCGTCGAAGAGCGCCCGTGCCGCAACTTTGTTTCGGGCCAGCGGACGTTCCTTCTTCGACATGCGAATATTCCGCCAACAATGCTGAAACGTCGACTCCAACCAAACGCTCGTCAGTCCGTTCTTTTTCAGAAGCTTGCGATTTACGTCCTCGGTCCAGGTCCCGCCGCCGAGTGAAAGGATCTGGGCATTTGTTTCGGTTAACGCACGTCGCAGGCTGGCGGTCTCAACCTGTCTGTAAAACGGCAGCCCGTCGGCGTCAATTATCTCGTGGATCTTTCTGCCCTCGTTTTCCTCTATAAACGAATCCAGATCGACTCGATCACAATCAAGCAGCGCGGACAGGTGTCGAGCGATACTGGTTTTGCCGACGCCCATGAACCCTGTCAGGGCGACGCGTGTTTTGTTATTCGGATACGACAGCATTTCTAAGTGTCTCAAAGAAGCCCGGGAAGGAAACGTCGACGCACTCCGCCCCGATAATTTCCGTTTCGCCTTTATCCGCGAGCAAACCCGCAACCGCGAACGCCATCGCGATCCTATGATCGCCGAACGAGTCCACCCTGGCTCCGGTCAGTTTCGATTTTTCAACTTTGAAACCGTCCTCGAATTCCTCGGCCTCGGCACCCATCCGCCGAAGATTTTCGACGATCGCCGCGATCCGGTCGGTCTCCTTTACCCTAAGCTCAGCCGCGTCGCGAACCTCTAGCCCTGTTTCAAGCTGTGTACCCAATATTGCGAGAATCGGAAGTTCATCGATAAGGTTCGCGATCACGTTGCCTTCTATTAGAGGCTCGGTCCTCGCCGTTAGTCCTCCCACGACTCTAAGATCGCCAACCGGCTCGTTATTCTGTTCGCCTTGATTTTCAAACCGAATGTCAGCCCCGAATCGTCGAAGAATATCGATGACGGCGATTCGTGTCGGGTTTAGACCCACATTCGCAATCGTTAAATCGGAGTTTTCCAGACACAAGGCGGCAACCAGGAAGAACGCCGCCGAAGAAATGTCTGAAGGGACGGTCATGTCCGCCGCAATCAGCCGCGCGTCACCGCTGAGGCAGATCCGCTTTCCCGTATCGCCAATGCTCGTCTCTCGAACATCGACGCCGAACCAACGGAGCATTCGCTCAGTATGATCGCGCGTAGGGATAGGCTCGATAACAGTTGTTTCGCCGTCTCCATTCAAGCCCGCGAGCAGGATGCATGACTTGATCTGAGCGGAGGCGACGGGCAGCTCATAGGAAATCGAGCCCAAGGGGCTGACGCCGTGTATCTTTATCGGTGCCCGGCCGTCCGCGGATTCGATCTCAGCTCCCATTTGACCGAGCGGCTCCATAATTCGTCCCATCGGCCTTTGCTGCAGCGAATCATCGCCCGTCAGGACCGAATCAAACTCTTGCCCCGCTAAAACCCCGGCCATAAGCCGCATCGTCGTCCCGCTGTTGCCGCAATCCAAGGGCTTGTCCGGCACGGCGAACCCAGACTTACCCACTCCGTCTACCCAAACCCTCGTGCCTTCCTGCCGAATCTCCACACCCAACTGCCTTAGACAATCGAGCGTCGCGGCACAATCCGCACTCGTCGCAAAATTTTCGATCCACGTCTCTCCTTCCGCCATGGCAGAGATGATTGCCGCCCGATGCGATATCGATTTATCGCCAGGGAGCGCAATCTCTCCTCTCAGACACTTTGCCGGACGGATGAGCATATTCGACCATTCTAGACCGTTTGGCGGGGATTTGTCTTGACACGAACTGCGTAAGCCTTTAACTTACAAGGACAATACTGTGGCAGGGATACAGCAGATCAAATTGCCGAGCCGTATCGAATCGGTAGATGAAGCGGCGCTGAAGGCGGACGAGTTCGCGAAAGAACAGGGTCTGGGAGATGATTTCGTCTCCGCTATTGACTTGGCTATCCGCGAATCAGTTGCGAATGCCGTAAAGCACGGCAACAAGTTCGCCGAGGAGAAAACCGTCGATCTGACAATGGCTCGTACCGACGAAGGATTTGAGATCACGGTCCGCGATTACGGAACAGGCTTTGAGGTTGAAGAGATCCCGGATCCGACCAATCCGGAAAATCTACTTAAGACACACGGGAGGGGCATACTCTTTATGCGTTCTTTTATGGACGTCGTCGAGTGGTCCAACCATGAAGGCGGCGGGATGGTGGTCAGAATGATAAAACGTCAATGAGTCATTGTCTCCCGCGTGGACTTTGAATACTTGTTGGTCTAAAATCTGCTATTAAATTTATTAACTTAAAACGAGGAGAAACAAATGTCGGATATTACTATTTCTGAACGTCAGGCTGGGGATGTGACCATTCTTGATCTCGACGGTAAGGTTACAATCGGCGAGGGCAGCGTTGCCCTTCGCGGCGCCATTCGCCGGCTTCTGGGCGAAGGCAAGAAAAAGATCCTCCTTAACCTTGCCAGCGTCGGCTATGTAGATTCGAGCGGCATCGGCGAACTCGTCTCGAGCTACACGGCGGTTAACAAGGAAGGCGGCACGCTCAAGCTTCTCAAGCTAACGCAGAAGATCCAGGATCTGCTGGCTATCACGAAACTCCTCACAGTCTTTGACGTATTCGACGACGAGGGCGAGGCCCTGAGCAGTTATAGTTGATCGATCGGCTTTGTGCGAATGGCGACGCCTTGCGTGAAAAATGCAGGGCGTCTTTCTTTTGTCGGCAAAATTTTGCGCGAGCATCCCGATTTAGCTAAAATTCATCTCTTGAACAGGCAAAGTTCGTTGTTACTGTCAGAGATTTCCCTTCGAGAGTTTCCTTAATTTCTTTCGGTAACAGCGTTCTTTGCCGAGCCTTTGATTGAGCAAAACCGATCCAATGAAAAGAGCAGTTTTCGCATTCTTGTTCTTCGCTTTCGCAGCAGGTATTTCGGCCCAGACGGTTCCGACCGGGTTCGATCTCTCGAACTACGGCGTCAGGCTCGAGCCTGACAAGCGGGTCATCGTCGTCCTGGCGACTCTCGACGCGGCTCGCACGACCGACGAGGCCGGTGAGAGTGTTCCGGTGCTGAATCCTAAACTTTCCCCGGAGGGAACAAAGTTTCGCGAGCTGTTAAGGAGCGACCTGGCCGCTCTGAATGACGGTCTGCGCCAACGCATTTCGACGTTTGTCATTCAGCACAAGAAGCGAAACCCAAACGCCACCGACGCGGATCTCGTCGCACCTTTTGTTTCGATGGCCTACGCTTTGAGTCCGGTACCGGATCTGGCGGACCCGGTCGTGACGAATGATCTTCCCGGAAATCTTCTCGACGTCCTCGACTTTGCTCCGCTTGTTCGCGATTTTTACCGACGTTCGAGCATCAGCGGAAACTTGAACGAATACGTCAAGGCGTATCAAAAAGCGGCTGACGGATCGCTGCGAAATTCATCGCGTGAGATGGTTAATTACCTTTTGAATTACCTTCACACGCGGCCGCAGCTATACTTCGCCGAGAAGGTGAAAACCCAGACCCAGAAGACGGGCAGCAAGAAAACAACGCTGGCGAAGACCGAGACTCGACTTCGCGAGCGTCGATTCGCCGTCGTTCCGGAAATGTTGGCACCCGCGGGCAACATCATCTATTTGAATGTTAAGGACGAGTATGCCGTTATCGTTCCGCCCGACACCGACGTTACGTTTTCCGAAGTTCGACGCGGCTTTCTGCATTTCGTAGTCGACCCGATCGTGCTGAACCACGCCAAGGACATCACGACTATCCGCGACGGCGTAAAGGCGATCCTCGAAGAGCGTAGAAAGATAGATTCGAAGATCTCACCCGACGTTTATCTGGCGATCGCCCGCTCACTTGTTGCGGCGATCGACGCAAAACAAAGCGAGAATCTACGAAAGAGTCTCGCGCTTGAGCAGAGCCGCCGCCGCATTGATCAGGCAAAGACCCTGGAAGAGAAAAAAGCTGTCTCGGCGGAACTTCAAAAGTATGAAGCAGGTCTTTCTGACGAAAGCGCTCTTCAGCTGTCCGAAGACTACGAGCGGGGCTCGGTGATGGTCTTTTACTTCGCCGAGCAATTGAAAGGCGTTGAAGACTCGGGTTTCGACATCGCATCGTCGATGCGGGAGATGATCCTCTCGTTCGACGTTTCAAAAGAGACTGGTAGATATGCTTCGTTTGCCGACGCAAGAGCCAGGGCGCTCGCCGCGCGCGAAGAGCGTAAACGCAACCCGCAGCAGCAAAACGTTATCGCGGTTAACCCGATCACGACTCGTCTCGTAGATATACAAAAGCTGATCGACGAAAAGAATTACAAACAGGCGGAATCTGAACTACGAACGCTTCTCGATCAGAATCCCGGCGAACCCCGCATCTATTACAACATCGGACGCGCCGCGAGCCTCTCGGCCCAAAGCCTGACAGATGCCGATCAGCAAGCCGCAAAATTGCTTGAGGCAAAGGTCGCGTATGAAAACGTTGTCCGTTTCGCAGAGAAACAAAGGGTCGATCCCGCTCTACTATCACTTTCTTATGTCGCTCTCGCGAAGATCTACGAGTTTTACGATCAGGACGCATACGCGATGAAGATCTACGATGCCGCCATTAGTGTCGGAAACGTTACCGGCGGAGCTTTCGGCGAAGCGCTGGCTGCAAAGCAGCGCCTGTTGAAAAATCAGTAGCGTTTTGAGTCCCGCCTTCAGGCAGCCATAATAGAAATATCTTGGAAACTCCAACTTCGCAACAGCCGCCAGAAGGCGGGACTCAAAACTCTTTCCGCAGCGGTTATGTCGGGCTCATCGGCCGCCCGAACGCCGGCAAGTCCACGCTCTTAAACTTCCTCGTCGGTGAAAAGATCGCCGCGGTCTCGAATAAACCGCAAACAACACGTCACAAAATTCAGGGAATTGTTACAAGCGAACATGGGCAGATCGTGTTCGTCGACACACCGGGAGTTCACAAACCAGGCTATCTTCTGAATCGAAGGATGATGGCGGCTGTACACGACGCCATCCTTTCAGTTGATGTCGTTGTCTTGCTTCGCGACGCGAGCGTTTCGACAGGTAACGGCGATCGCTTCGTCCTCGATCTCGTCAAAGAATCGGGAAAGACCGCAATACTTGTTCTCAATAAGATCGACAAGATCAAGGAAAAGCATCTCTTACTTCCGCTCATCGAATTTTATTCAAAAGAATATGACTTCGCCGAGATCGTTCCGATCTCCGCTTTGAAAGGCGACGCGATCGATAACCTTCTCATTCAGATCGCAAAGCATCTGCCTGAAGGCGAACCGATTTTCGCTGACGATGAACTCACCGACCAGCCGATGCGCAACATCGTCGCGGAAATGGTTCGGGAAAAAATACTCGCCTCGACGGGCGAAGAGATCCCATACGTGACCGCTGTCGTGACCGAACTGTGGGACGACACGGACCCTATCCGGCCGAAGATCTATTGCGCGATCTATGTCGAGCGCGATTCGCAGAAGGGCATCATTATCGGAAAGGGCGGAGCGAAACTTAAGAAGATCGGGACAGAAGCCCGGGCCGATATAGAAAAGCTGATCGGAAAGCACATTCATCTCCAACTCTTCGTAAAGGTAGTTTCGGACTGGCGAAATCAGGCAAGGGATCTCGACGAGATCGGAGTGCGTGACTAATGGCGGAACCGCAGGCGTGGTATTCGATAGCTGTGACAGTTCCGCCCGAAGCGGGCGAAGCGATCGAATACGCGTTCAATTCGCTAGAGGCTCTCGGCACCGAGATCAATCATCTCCAACAAAAGAATTCCGAACGTGTTACCGTCATTGGCTATTTCAATCGTCTGCCTGACGAGGAGAACGTTCAGGATGAGCTACATTACAGTCTTCAGGTTTACGGGCTTACCGAGGAGGCCGTACTTAGCGTCGAACGAAGCGAGGTCGAAAACACAGACTGGCTGGCGGAATGGAAAAAACACTGGAAGCCATCTAGCGTCGGCTCATTTATCATCGCTCCACCGTGGAGCTCGGTCGACGAGACAGACAAGATCTTGATCCGCATCGAACCGAACATGGCATTCGGAACCGGGACACATGAGACGACCCGTCTGTGTCTCGAGGCGATCGAGAAATACTACAAGCCCGGAGACAGTTTTCTCGACGTCGGAACCGGAACGGGGATTCTCGCGATCGCGGCGGCAAAGCTCAATCTCAGATCTCAGATCTCGAATCTCAAACTGGCGGCCTGCGATACCGATGTCGATTCGGTAGCGATCGCAAAAGAAAATGGTGAACTGAATGGCGTCGACTCGTTAATAGATTTCGGCGTCGGCTCGATCTCCGACGACGCGACGGTTTACGACTTCGTCTGTGCGAACCTCACACTCGATGTCATCGAGCCGCTACTTCTCCTTTTGCTCAAGAAAAGCTCGAAGACTCTGGTACTGTCGGGAATTCTTTGCGAGCAGGAGCTCCAGATCGTCGCGGCATTTGAATCAATGGGTCGAGGGCCCTTCGAAATCTCTCGATCGGGCGAATGGATGAGTGTTGTACTTGATCGTTGATCGTTGATCGTTGAGGGTTGATCGTTGATCGTTGATCGTTGATCGTTGCTGCTGAATCGAAATGTCGTTTCCGCGATATTTAACCTCAGGAGCTATCGACGATCAACGATCCACTATCCACGATCAACGACCAACCCTCAACGATCAAAGCCTCACGGCTTTTTCGGCGGTGTCGCTATTGGAATATCACCGTCGTCAGTAACAGTGATCAATGGGGTTCGCGATTGCGGTTTCATCTTTACTGCCGGGCGTAATACCGGAGCCACTTTCGCACCGCCGATCGAACGCGGTGAAAGCGGTGCGTTACGTTTTAGAATTGTTCCGCCGCGTCCGCCGACCCACATGTCAGTCCCGCCCTGAAACGCGATCGTTTGCAGAACCTTCCCCGTAATGCTCGGCTGTACCTGCCATGTCGCACCGCCGTCCTTCGTGATCAGCACCGTTCCCAGTTCACCAACCGCGATCGCGTCTTCGCGTCCGAGCGCGAGCACCGCGTAGAGGTTCGTTCGCATCGGCGATTCCCCGTCGATCCATGAGAGTCCGCCGTCGCTTGTCTTCAGGATGATGCCGTTCGCTCCGACCGCGTAGCCGATCTTCTCGTCGTAAAATCCGAGAGCGTAAAGGTTCTCCCGAGCATTCGTTTTCACCTTTGACCACGTCAGCCCGCCGTCGAGGGTAACAAGTATCGTCCCCTTGTCGCCCGCTATGATGCCGTGTTTTTCATCGACGAATTTAATGTCCTCGAGCCACGAACGCGTGCTGGATTCGATCACTTCCCAGTACGCTCCGGCGGATTCGGTCCTAACGATCATGCCGTTCGCACCGACCGCGTAGCCGATCTTTTCACCGATAAAATGCACTCCGAACAGATCCTCGGTGATGTTCGAGATTCCCTTTCCCCAGCTTGCGCCGCCGTTGATCGTGCGGAGAACGGTTCCGCGGTCGCCGACGACCCATCCCTTCAGCTCGCTAAAAAAGTGCATCGAGTTGAGATTCGCGGACGTGTCGGAAAAGACCGGGATCCAGTTTCGGCCGGCATCGTTCGTTATCCATATCCGCCCGTTCGATCCCGCCGCAACGCCGATATTATCGTCAAAAAACGTCAGATCGGCGACGTCCTCGCGGCCGCCTTCGGACAAGCGCTGCCAACTGTACCCGCCATCGTCCGAGCGGACGATTAGGCCGTTTTCGCCCACCGCCCAGCCGGTGAAGTTGTCGCCCATGTAGATCGAAGCAAGCCGAGGATTTGTTCGAACATTAAACGGCAGCCATGTGAATCCGCCGTCGCCCGTCAGCCAGACCATTCCATTCGCATCGGCCATCGAGCCGTTTTTCGAATCTGAAAACGAAACGCAGAGAAAATCGGAACGGCTGTATGTGTTGATCCGCATCCAGCTCGAGCCGGCGTCATCGGATCTCACCAAGCAACCCGCGTAACCGGCGGCGACGATCGACTTCTCAGACACGAAAGCAATACCGGCGATCCGTGACCTTCCGCATGGGTTCGAATGCTTCCACGTCGCGCCGCCATCCATCGTTGCCAAAACCGCGCCGTTCACACCGGCGATGACTACCGTCGACGCGTCGAGCGCGGCAACTTCCGTAAGATGTTCGTCAGTCGCCGCAGATTGTGTCGTCCACGACGTGCCGCCATCGATAGTTTTCAGGATCCGGCCATAGGTGCCGGTCGCCCAGCCTGTCTCCCCGACAAAAGTCACCGAGGAAAGATGGTCCCGTGCGTCAGACTTCGCCGGGCGCCAGTCGTGTCCGCCATTGTCGGTGGTAAAAATACTGCCGCGTGCTCCCACGATCACGGCCGATCGTTTGTCTTTCACGAATACGGACGAGAGCGTAAGGTCCAGCGACAGGGCTTGCCGTTCCCATGTGAAGCCGCCATCCTGTGTCCGCAGGATCGTATTATCCGCACCGACTGCAAAGCCCGAAAGTTTGTCCTTTGCAAAGTGAATTGAGTTGAGCGGATTTCCCTGCGGCAGAGGATTTTGCCAGATCCAACCCTGGGTGCCTCGAAGTTGGGCGGAGATCGAAACGGTAAGCATGAGAAAGATCACCGCCGAGACGCAGAGACGCAGATGAAGAAATTCATACAGCTTGGGCAGGCTGACTTTACTAATCGAAAAAACTCTTATCATCCTCTGCGTCTCTGCGTCTCCGCGGTTAAAGCTCTTGCACACCAAGCTCGGCCACCAATTCATCCAACATCGCCGCGTCAACCACGCCGGCCGCGGCGATATTTCGCGCTGCCTTGTCGGCGACCTCCTGAACCTCGTGACCGGCGTGGCCTTTGATCCATTGCCATTCGATCTCGTGCTTTGATGCAGCTTTATCGAGTCGCGCCCACCATTCATGATTTGTTTTCTTACGAAAGTTCCCGGTCATCGTCTCAACTACATAGCGCGAATCGCTGAACAGTTTCACCCGGCACGGCTCTTTCAGGTTCGAAAGCCCGAGCGCCGCGGCCGCGATCTCCGCCTGTTGGTTCGTCGCGTTTCCGAGATATTCGCCGACCCCCTTCCATAGGCCTTTGAATCCGAGTACGGCGACCGCTGCAGCTCGAGGCGATCCGCGGCCATTACCGAGGCTTGAGCCGTCGCAGACTATGGTGACTTGTTTCATTCAATATTATTTTGGAATCGTTCGGCGAACAACTCACAACAAACTCCGACTAGTCCTCCGACGATCACCCACGCCAGAATATTGAGGACTATACCCCCATTGACGATTGAGTGATTATCGAACCCCAACCCAGCCGTGACCATTTCGACTGGAAATCCCCAAGACCAGCTCCCGGCCCAGACCATTCCACTCTCCTCCAGAAACTCATAGTATGCCCGTCGTTCGGAAAAGTAACTGAACACATTTGCTGCGATGAGCAGCAGCGTAGTCAGACTAAATCCAAAGATGAACGGAACGCTTCTCATCTTGCTAAAATCCAAAACTAGTCAAGCAATGGCGGTTAACAACGTCTCCCGGGATTACGCCCGCGGCTTATGCTGACGCTCGCTTCGCGAGCTGCTAACGAAAAAATCACTCTAACAGCGAAGGACTTCCACCGAGATTATCCGATCAACGACGCCTGTGCACTCGCCAACTCATTTCCGTCTTCTCCTCGTTCCACCTTCACAACAATATCTACATAACCCTCGAACGTGTCGTCGTGCGAGATGACGAAGAGTTGGTCGAAGTGTTTGATCAACTGGCTAAGCTGCATCGCGAAGTTCTCGCGACGTTCCGCGTCCATATTGGTCGTCGGCTCGTCGAAGAACGCGATCCGGATATCAGTCAGCTGCTTCAGAAGCGCAAGTCGCACGGACAACGCCGCAGCCATCTGTTCGCCGCCCGAAAGGCTGACGAACGGACGCTCGTAGCCGTCCTCTTCAAGCTGGATACCGTAATCCTCGGCCCACTTCAGCGTATGCTCCGCATTGCCGGTGATCTCGCGAAACATTTGATTCGCCTCGAGCGACACGTGAAACACATAGTTTCTCGCGACAAGCGGTGCCGCCTCTTTCAGCGTGTCGCGAATGAACGTTGTCAGCTCGGCGGATCTCTCGAGGCGTTCCTTTTCGATGAATTCGCCTTGCATCGATCTCTTGATCTCGCTTAACCGTGCAAGTTCTGCCGCCAGTTCATTTGCCCTGCCGCGGCCGGCGTCAAGACGAGCTGTCAGTTCCGCCTGTTGCTTCTGCAATCCGAAAAGAATCGAGCGCACCGACGTATGACGTTCGCGATCATAATTACCCTCGGCGGCCTTGTAACGCTCAGCCGATTCGGCGATCAAACGGTCGATCTCTTCGACTTCCTTCTCTGCCGCCGCGACCTGTTTTTCGCGATCGCGGACCGATCCCGCCAGCGTTTCATTCGTCAGATAAATTCGCTGGGCGTCGGCCGTGGCGTCGCGGATACGACTCTGTTCATCCCACTGCAAATCAAAATCCTTGTACATCTCCAGTTGCTCGACGTGGATCCGCCGATCGCTTTCGAGCCGTTCCAAATTGCTTTCAATATTCGAAAGTTTCTGACGGAGCTCACTCTCGCGTTCAGCTTCGATCTGCAATAGCTTTATCTTCGCCCGCGGATTGTCGAGTGCTTTGAGTTCCGCCTCAGTCTTCGCCAACGTCTCATCAATATTTGGAACCTCTTCGAGCTGAGTCTGGAGCACCGCTCGTTCGTCGCTCAAACGCTTTCCTTCGTCGGCGATCTCTTTTTCCCGGGATTGCAGCGTCGCGAGTTGCTTTAGAAACTTCTCTGCCTCGCGTGAGGTCTGTAGTGCGACTGCGACCTGTCCATGCTCGGTTTCCAGAACCGCGATCCGCGTCCGCAGCTCGGCGAACTGGCTTGTCACAAAATCGTCGAGGGTTTCACCTTCCTTCAGATTCAGACACTTCTGCGAAAGGATCGGGCACAAACCGTTCTTTATCTCGCTTTGAAAGCGCTCGTCCCGATCGAGCGCCGCCTGGAGCGATGCGAGCTCGCGGACGATCGCTTCGTCTCGCTTCTCCAATTTTTCGCGAGTGTCAGCCTTCGCGGCCATGTCCAGAGCTACCGCAAGTTGTTCTTTGTTTGCTCGATAACCATCGCGAAGGCGGTTGATCTTGTCATCGAGCGCGGAAATTTGCTTTCCGATCGATTTGGCCTGGGCCGAAAGATCGCGTAACTTTGCGAGCTCTTTCTCGATCCGGCCTTCCTCCGCAGCAGTTCCTTTTAGATCATTCACCGCAGCGTGCGCCTTGAGCGCCTTTTCGAGCTCTTCTCGTGAATATTTTTGATCCGACCGGACGGCGGCAAGCGCAGCTTCGATTTTCGAAAGGTTCTCGCGGAGCTTTTCGCGCTCGGTACGCTCGCGTTCGAGTTCTCTGAGCCGCAGCACCGCCGCCGAATGCTTCTCAAAATCCGGCTTTACCGCAGCTAGCTTTGCAGCCGCGTCTCGCGCCTGTGCAAGCTCATTCTGTCTTTGCGAAAAGATAAGCGTGAGTCTCGCGTGCTCGTTGCGGCGGGCTTCGACGGAGATTCTGGCGTCGTTCAACTCCGATTCCCCTTTATCGAGCGCATCTACATCGACCTGCTTTTCGGTGGCCTCTTTAACGATCTGTTCGAGATTCGCTCCGATTTCGACCACTTGCCCTGCGAACGCATTGTGTTCCTCTTCGACAGCATCTATCCGGGAAACTTCGCCTTCCGCACGGGCTATTCGTTCACGTATCGCGGCGGTTTGCTGATCGATAAATCGGGCCGTCTTGAGAAGCTCTTCAGCCCCTTGCCGGTATTCCTCAACTTTCAGCAGTTTGTCAAAAGCTTTCTTTCGTTCGGCGGGCGTCTCGAGAAAAATTGCGGTAAAGGTTCCCTGCGGTACGCCGATCGCCCGGCGAAAAAGCGAGTCGAGATCCGTCCCCGGATCGACACCCAGATGCTGCCAAAGAAACCGCGTTACTTCGTCTTTCTTGTCCGCGATCCGAACTTTCAACGCCGGATCGTAGACGTTATATCCGGTGGTGGTATCCCGATAAACCGTATAACGTCGTTCGTCGAGCCCGCTTTCGAAAGTGACACGGACCGAGCCCTTTTTCGCTCCGCGGCGGACAAAATCTTCTTTTTTGTAATCGAGCACATCGAACAGGGTCCAGGCTACGGCTTCGATCAAGGTCGTCTTTCCGGCGCCGTTCTCGCCCGTGATCGCAGTCGTGCCGCGTTCGAACTCGAACACAGCATCGACGTGAGATTTAATATTCTCGAGCTCGATCCGGGTAATGTGCATTATGGAAAGGATAAAGGATAAAGGCGAAAGGATGAAGTAGAAGTCCGACCTGCGAGATGAGAACTAAGAAATAACTACTGGTAGCCCGCCTCCGCGCCCTCCTTTCTCCTTCCGCCTTTATCCTTTATTCTTTCGATCATGAAGATAGAACCCGGAGAAAGTGTGATCCTCGTCCTTCACACACCGCGTGAAAAGCTTATCGGCATCCTCGGTGAGATCAATGCTGCCGGCGTATATGTCCGCGCGATCGATCTCGGATACTTCGACGACTGGTGTCGTTCGATCGCCGAAGGGGAACAATATCTGCCGATGAGCGATTATTTCTTACCGATGTGGCGGTTGGAAAGAATGACGAGGGACAAAAGCTCGGAGGGGGCTCCGTCGATATCTGAGCAGTTCGAGCGGCGGATCGGCCGGCCGCTTAACGATTTTTAGGAGACGAAGGCTGCTTCTTAATACCGATACTTCCCCGCGTGGTCGTAAGGGTAACGGCTGCGTCGCCATCACCTATCTTTGCGACTATGATCTTCGCAAGCGGCGTAACATTTTCGGTAATGATCTTTAGCGGGATCTCGGATTCGAACGTGCCGAACCCGTAAGTTGCGTTTAAGGTGCACGATGACGTGGCGGGTATGGCCAGCTTGATCGAACCGTTCGATGTCCTGAAATTATAGATGCCGCCTGAAAGGAACTTTCCGTCGAACAACAGCGAACCTGAAATGGAGCTTGCTTCGATCTGACGATGCTCGACCTTTTGGAGCGTTATCGATCCGCCATTTGTCTTCGCTTTTAGAAGATCGCCGATCTGGCCCGGGGAAACTTCCACTGCGACGATGTTCCCGGTCGTGCTTTCAACCGAGATCGCACCACCCGAATTCTCGACGATGACATCCCCTTGTGAAGTGTATGCACTGATACCGCCCGAGATGTTTCGGAGCGTGATCATCCCTTCGACTATTTTTACTTTGACCTTTTTTACGGAATCGATCGACGTGCGAGTAGCTCGACCGGACAAATCGAAGATCGATCCGACCGGAGCATCGATCTCAATACTCTCCCCCGCGAGGCATTCCGATGTCGGGCCGGGCCTCCCTTCCGTAACGTTGCCTATCCAAAGCCAGTTGACCTGTCCGCTTTCCGCGGATTTCTCCAACGGTTTCAATTTGAATTTTCTTCCGTCTTTTACGAAAACCCTGACCTCGTTCCGCCGCCAGCCGTTTATCTTGATATCTCCGTGAGAAACGCACAATTTGATCGCGACGTTCGGGTCCACGGCCATAGCCTTTTCAGATGTAACACGGTCGTTGTCAAAAAAACCCGGCGCTTCGTTGCCGGGAAGTGGCGGATATACCTTTACTTTGGGTTCTTTGGGGGGCTTCGTTTCCTGCCCGAATGCGCTGACCACGAACGCGCCGGTCAGACACAGGACAAGTGCAAGCGAGAAATAGCTTTTGAAATTTAGGGCCATCAATTCCTTTCTACAATCTACCTAAGGCTCGCCATCAGCTCTTCGCGCTGGGCCACCGAATTTAGCAGGTCGATCTTATCTTGATACGACGAGTAAAGCATTTGTCGGGCGGTTTGATTCCGCGGATTTTTCTTCGCGACGGTCCGCATTCGGTTTATCGAATCGTTGACCATCGCCATGTCACGCTCATACGAAATTCGACTCGAGGGCGACATCACCGCATCCTTCTGAGTGTCCACGTTCTGCTTGAGGTCCGAGATTGTCTTTACGTAACTCTCTTCGCCGGGAAGATAGGTATCCGCCGCAGGAGTCGTGTAGAGAGCGGTCTGCGGCCTGATCTCGTTCTGCCCTGACCTCACGCTTGCCGCAAGAGCCTTGATCTCGCGCGGTTTCAAATTCGATTGCGTGACCGCGGGGGTTGAATCCGTCCCGCTCGGGATCGCCGGTCCATCACCGGTCGTCGCGATCGAAACCGTAGCCGTAGGAGACGACTGGACAGTCGAGTTAGGCGGAGCGATTTGAACAATGCTCGGACCGACGTTGTCGCGATCGCGAACCGTGATAACCAATGCGAACATCCCGAGCACCAACACGATTCCTGCTGCCGCGGCGAACGACGGATTCGCGAGGCACGTCCCTATATATACGAGAACTTTCTGCCACGCCGGTGTCCGGTTCTTTTCCACTTCGATAGTTTCGTTAATGCGCGACCACAGCCGCTGGGTCGGGACCAGCGCGTTCAGTTCGCGTTCGAGCGTGGCAAATACCAACGAGTTCTCTTCGTCGGCCTGGGCCATCATCTGCGCACAGTTATCGCACGCGGCGATGTGTTCGGTCAGACGCAGCGACACATCGGGCGTTGTCTCACCGTCTAAAAAGGCCTGAATGGTGCCTGGCTCAAAACATTTTCCGTTCATACCGTATCTCCCCCCACCTTGCCATAGAACCGCATAAATTCAGCACGTGCACGAGCGACGTATGTCCCAATGCTCGTTTCGTTGAGCGAAAGGCTTTCCGCGATCTCGCGATACGAAAGTCCTTGCTGTTTCAAAACCAGGCAGCTTCTCAGCGGTTCTCTTACCTTGTTCAATGCCCGGTTGATCTCGCCCACTTCACTCTTCTGTTCATATTCCGATTCGACCGAAAATATGCTGTTTTCCGCTGTTTGTTTGACGTAATTTTCGTCACGTGTGTTCGCCCTTAAATTCCCTCGCAAGGTGTTCTTTGCGACGTTCAGAGCAACGCGAATCAGCCACGGTCGAAGCATCTCGAGGTTGGGCAGCGTATCGATATGCTTGTACAACCTGATAAAAACCTCCTGCGTCACATCCTCAGCCAAGCCGCCATCCTGAACTACCGACCGCGCGGCCCGATAAACGGTCCGATGGTGGAGCGTAAAAGCCTCCTCAAACCCGATCGTTTCTGTCGCTGCCGCGGTCGCTGTTTGTTCGGACATCGAGTCCACGAATATTTCCGTCGATTTGCTCATCGTCAGCATCGGTCAAATGCTTTCCACCTAAAATACACCACCCGGGTCGGTTTTATGACAGAACAGGCGGAATTTTTACGGGATTCACGGATCCGGTCTTGTTTGTTCCCATTTTCAGGGCTTCAAGCGTCGCGTACGGCTTCTTGAGCGGAATCCAAGGGCGTATAACGCAAAACACGATTCACGATTCACTATTCACTCTTCACTATTAACGACTCGTTTGAAATTAAGGGCAAAAGCATCTAAACTTTTGAAACTTACCCTGTCTGCTTACGTGATGAACACCGGAGGATTTCTTGCTTTATATGAACACCTTACGAAGGCGCCTTAAGGACCAGCGCGGATTTAACCTTATCGAATTGATGATCGTTATCGCGATCATCGGACTCCTGATCGGCGTCGGCAGTCTTGCCTGGGGAGCAATGATCAGATCCGGCAACGAGACGGCAGCTATCACGATGATGGAGCGGCTGAGAACTTTCCAGGCTCAATACGCCTCCCAGAATCGAGGCCGCTTTGGCACCTTTGACCAGCTTATCGAGGCGTCGGGTTTGGACGACAAGTTTGCCGGAGAGAATCCGGTCGTGAACGGTTACAAATTTAGTTTCGCGATCATTGAACCGTCGAGTTCGGCTCCGGCAAAGTTCGAGTTCTGGGCTGACCCCCTGGTCCCGACCGGTGTTACGGCGACTGGTAAGCGTTACTTCTACACCAGCTCGTCGGTAGGCACCACAAAGGCCAACTCGGATACGCGGGCGAGCGAGCAGGATCCCTCAGTTTAGGATTCGGCCGACCCGGCTCCGTAGAAGGGCACTCGCTTCCGAATTTCAAATTTCAAATTTGAGATCTGAAATTATTATCGCCGACTCAAATTCGTAGAAGAGCACTCATTTTGAAATTTCAAGTTTGAGATCTGAAATTATTATCGCCGACTTAGCTCAGTGGTAGAGCACTCGCTTCACACGCGATAGGTCACAAGTTCGAATCTTGTAGTCGGCACCAAGGATTATTTGAGTTTGGGGCTCGTCGACAAATGCCATCTCCTGTTTTTCACCGCATATCCCACCCGATCGAATAAAAGGACCGGAGCAAGAGAGTGTCTTCTCAAGCTCCGGGCCGATTCATTTTCGCTAAGCGTGAACAAATCTACTTTGCCGCGGCGCCAGCGGTGGTGGCGACCTGGCAGTAGACTTTGATCACGTCCTTTCCGTTTGTCAGCTTTTCGAACAGCTCGCCGAAATTCTCAAGTCCGCTTACCGGATGTGTCAACAGTTTCGACAGCCAATCGCCGTACTCCAGAACAGCCGCGGACATGTCCTGCACACCGGATTCGAAATACTCACGGTTCGCATTCACGGTGCCGACCATCACTTTATTGCCGAGCACGAATTCAAGATTGATCTTGTCCGCGGGGACCTCGACCATGCGGTCGCCGCCCGTCACGCTCGACAAAACGAGCACTCCGTTCTTTCCGAGCGCCTGCATGGCTTCGAATACGATCGGCGAATAGCCCGTTGCTTCGAAGATAAGATCGAAGTCTCCATTCTGTTTAGCGTAATCAACTACCGATGTCTCCGCCGTTGAAACATACGACGCACCTAGTTCTTCGATCAGATCCGAATTCAGGTACGGTTTCGGCGTGAGGCCGAAGGTGACAACTTCTATTCCTCGAAGCCTTAACACGAGCGTCGCTAAAAGCCCGATGGTACCTGCACCGAGAACTGCCGCACGCTTCGGCTTCCAAACTCGCAGACGACGCTGAATTTCGTAGGCCTGCGTGATTCCCTTCTGGACGACCGTCATCGGTTCGAGCAAAACTCCGACGTCCTTTAGACCTCGCGGGACCTTGACGATGAACTTGGCGTCATCGACGTAATACTCAGACAGATATCCGTGACGCAGATTTATCCCGCGTTCGAAATAAACGTCGTCGGTCGTCATGTCGCTAGTTCCGATGAGATCGTAGATGCTCGTTCCGGGACGACGCACCGTGGCGACGACATAATCGCCCGGCTTGAGCTCGTGAACGTTCAGACCGACTTGCTCAACGACTCCGAAACCTTCGTGCCCGATGACCAGGAAATCGGATCCCTCGGGTGCGGCACCATAGTCGGCGTTATTGATCTCTTTGTCGGTTCCGTCGACGCCAACGCGCAGGACTTTAACGAGAACGCCACGCCCGTCCGCTACTTCGTCGATCGACGGCTTGGGCATTTCAACGAGATGTGCGGAGTTTTTTACTCCGGGTTTTACAGCTATTGCTTTCATAATCGTTTTTTTCACCGCCGAGACGCTGAGACGCAGATAGATCTCATTCAGGCTTTTTTGATGGTCAGTCGCTTTCCCGCTTTCTGCTTTCTGCTTTCTGCTTTCTGCCTTCTGCCTTCTGCCTTCTGCATTCTGCTTACCGCCTACCGCCTACTCCCCGCTTTGTTGCAGCAGCTTGGCGACAAGCCCAGTCCACCCGGTCTGGTGGCTCGCCCCGACGCCCGATCCATCGTCGCCGTGGAAATATTCGAAGAACAACAGGTGGTCGCGGAAGTGCGGGTCGGTTTGCATCTTCGAGTCTTCGCCGAATACCGGTCTCGATCCGTCATCGCCGCGAAGAAATATATGCGAGAGGCGCCGCGACAATTCCTGCGAGACTTCCCAAAGGTTCATCATCTGGCCGGAACCGGTCGGGCATTCAACCTTCAGATCATCTCCGTAGTAGTGATGAAACTTCTGCAGCGATTCGATCAACAGATAATTCACCGGGAACCATACCGGCCCGCGCCAATTCGAGTTTCCACCGAAGAGACCGGTCGATGATTCCGCTGGCTCGTAATCGACGCGATGTTCGGTACCGTCTACCTGCAAAATGTATGGATGATCCTTGTGATATCGCGAGACCGCCCTGATCCCGTGCGGCGACAGAAACTCGTTTTCATCGAGCATGTATTTCAAAACGCTCATCAGCCTTTCGCGGTAGGCGACCGCGAGCAGACGCCGCTCGCCCTGCCCCGGTGTCCTTGCACAATTGATGTTTGCGGTCAGATCGGGGCGATTGTCGAGGAACCATTGAAGCCTGCGTTTGAATGCGGGCAGGGCCTCGAGGACCTCGGGGTCGATGGTGGCAACGGCGAAGAGCGGGATCAGACCGACCATCGATCGCACGCGGATGGGCATGCTGTAGTTCTTCTCATGCAGGTGCAGGACGTCGTAGTAGAATCCGTCCTCCTCGTCCCACAGCGAGAGCCCGGCTTCGCCAAGATCGTTCATTGCGTCCGCGATAAAAAGAAAATGCTCCCAGAATTTGCTCGCCAGGTCTTCGTAAGTGTCATCATCGATCGAAAGTTCGAGCGAGATCGCCAGCATATTCAGACAGTACATCGCCATCCAACTCGTGCCGTCAGACTGCGCCAGCACGCCACCGGTAGGTAACGGCTTTGAGCGATCGAAGACACCTATGTTGTCCAGACCTAGAAAACCGCCTTCGAATACGTTGTTGCCTTCGGCGTCTTTCCGATTAACCCACCAGGTAAAATTGAGCAGGAGCTTTTGAAAAACGCGGGCAAGGAATTTTCGATCGCCGCGGCCCTTCTTTTTCTTTTCGATCTGGTAGACACGAAGCGCTGCCCATGCATGCACGGGCGGGTTAACGTCGCCGTAAGCCCACTCGTACGCCGGGATCTGCCCGTTCGGATGCATATACCATTCGCGCAGCATCAGGATGAGCTGGTTCTTGGCAAACTCTGAATCGATGATTGCGAGCGGGATGCAATGGAATGCGAGATCCCACGCCGCATACCACGGATACTCCCATTTGTCCGGCATCGATATGACGTCGGAATTATAGAGGTGCGACCAATCGTGATTCCGCGCGTCTTTTCGCGAATCCGGTGGAGCCGGCATCGCTGGATCGCCTTCGAGCCAGTCCTTGACGACGTAATGATAGAACTGCTTTGACCAGAGCATTCCCGCGAATGCTTGTCGTTGAACATCCCTAGCATCGTCGGAAAGATCTTTCGGCACGAGAGCATCGTAGAATTCGTCAGCTTCGTTTTTCCGGAGCTTGAACATCGAATCGAAATCCGCGAACCCGGCGTCGATCCGTTTTTGGCCACTTTGCGTCTTCGCGACTTTGCGGTAAATCTCTTCCGTTGTGAACCGAAGTCGTACCACAGCTTCTGAACCCGCCGGCACCATCAGCTCGTAGTTGGCAGCAGCCTTGGTTCCCATCTTCGCCGGATTGACGGCACCCGCATTACCGTTAATGACATACTCACCGATGCCGTCTTTTACAAAATCGGTTTTGTTAGCCGCCCCGAATAGACGTTGGTTATTGGTTTCGTTCTCAGTGAATAAAAGCTCGGGTTCCCCTTCGCAATAAAGCCGGCGCTTACCGTAATCGGCACATTCGATTTCGATCGCACCGGACTCCGCAGTCCGCAGTCCGCAATCCGCATTTCCCCCGCTCCACGACCAGGTATTCCGAAACCAAACAGTCGGCAGAACATTAATTCTCGCTTCCTCCGGACCACGGTTGGCGACGGTGATCTTGATCAGAATGTCCTCGACGTCCGCCTTGGCGTACTCGACGAATACGTCGAAATAGCGATTTTCTTCGAAGACGCCGGTGTCGAGCAGTTCGAATTCGCGCTCGAGCTTGTTCCGGTTTCGGTTCTCATCGATTAGGCGTCGATAAGGAAACTCAGCCTGCGGATACTTGTACAAAAACTTCATGTACGAGTGCGTCGGCGTCGAGTCAAGGTAGTAATAGAGTTCTTTGACATCCTCGCCGTGATTGCCTTCGCTGCCCGTCAAACCATACAGCCGCTCTTTCAGGATCGGGTCTTTGCCGTTCCAGAGCGCGACCGAGAAACAGATCTTCTGATGGCGATCTGAAATTCCGCCGAGACCATCTTCGTTCCAACGGTAAGCGCGCGAACGCGCATGATCATGCGGAAAGTAATCCCACGCCGAACCGTCCGCGCTGTAATCTTCGCGCACGGTTCCCCACGCACGCTCGCTGAGATACGGGCCCCAACGGTTCCAGTGTCGGATCCGTTCGTTCGATTCCTGTTGTCGTTTCTCTTCGGCTTTCACACTCTTGGTGGAGAATATCTTACATCTAGTAGCTTGCCGCTTTCAGTCGTTCAGTAATTCAGTAGGGTCTAGAGTACTTAAGAATCATAACGGATGAAATCTCAGCAATGACAAGAGTGTTTGGTACAGGTTGTCACGGCGGTGATTGAACCTATACTCGCACTCTTTCAAATGCAAAAGAAATTTCTCCTGACGCAGTCCGT